>CAZJQD010000090.1:0-3710 GCA_964548165.1 uncultured bacterium | reverse complement strand
CGCCCGCGAACCGGCTCCACTCCACGCCCGCCTCGCCGGGCCGAACCGTGACGACGAAGTGAGGGAGGAAAAAGAGGAAGATGAGCGCGGCCAGGAGGCAGGTCGTGATGAAGTAGACGCGCGAGCGGCGATAGAGGCGCTGGATGGCCCGCGTGAGGATGTTATCCTTCAGGCCCCGCCAAATCTCGAGGAAGAGCTCCGCCACGCCCCCCACCAGGATCCTTGCGAGCGCCAGGAAACGCACCACCCACGTATGCAACGGCTCCGGCAAACGCCTCACGAAAGTTCTCCCTCACAGACCGTGCCGCGGATCCCCGCATCCCGCCGGGCGTCGCCGCCCGGCCCGGTAGGGTCCCCGGCCAGAATTCCGGCCATGGTATCACAGATTGCCGGCCAGTGATCATGTACGAAGAAGTGATCGCCCGGGAGGACATGGAGCCGGAATTGCGCGGTCGTCTCCCGCTCCCAGGCCTGCGCCTCCTCCACCGTCGCCTCGTCGCAGTCGCCGAGAAAGGCCGTGATCGGGATCGACAAGGGGGGTGCCGAAGCGTGCATATACGTGTCCACGGCCTCGAAATCGGCCCTCAGGATCGGCAAGAAGAGCTCCATCAGCTCGCGGTCCATGAGCACTTCCTCGGGAGCCCCACCCAGGCGGCGCAACTCGTCGAGAAAGGGAGCTTCCGCGAGAAGGTGCCGGGAGGGCTCTGTGCGGGAAACGGACGGTCCCTGCTTCCCCGAGACGAAGAGATGAACGGGCTTCGGTCCACCGCCGCCCAGGAAGCGCATCGCCAGGTGATACGCAAGGAGGGCGCCCAGGCTATGGCCGTAGAACGCATACGGAACGCCGTGTATCGGCGCGATCTGGATCGCCGCATCATCCACCAGCGCGGCCACGCTCGTCGCGAGGGGCTCCGCCATCCGTCGGCCGTGTCCCGCCAGCTCGATCGCCTCAACCCGGAAACGGCCGTCAGCCGCAGTCTCCAGGTCCCGGTAGGAATACGAGGAGCCCCCGGAGAACGGCAGGCAGTAGAGCGTCGGGGTTGTCTTCACCGGGCCGAGGTGCCCTTTCCGCGCTCGATGCCGCGAGCATAAGCCCGGCCCTCGGACATCGCCTCCGGCAGAGCGGCACGCGCCTTCTCGACCGGGAAATCCCCGAGCGTGCCGCCGGCGGCGAAGTGCGCCGAGAAGATCTTCGCCAGCGCGTAGGTCAGCGCGCCGGCGGTGAGGGAGACGGTCGCAGAGCCAACGGCGGTTCCGGCTCCGGGAACGAGCTTCATCCACGAGACCTGCAACATGGGCACTCCTGCCGCCAGGGCTCCCACGAGGCTTCGCGCCCGTTCTCTCTCAAAGGGACGGCCGTACGCGCGCGCGATCCGTGCGAGCATCCTCAACTGGACCGCTCCGACGGCCAGCGTGTCGAGTAACGGAAGCGGCACGAAGAGTCCCGCTCCCATCGCCAGGACCACGGACTGCGAGACGACCCCGCGAAGCGCCCACTCATCGCGCGTGCAAGACCCATCTCCAGGCGCCACGACAACGGATGACGCAACTTGAGACGATGATGAGCGGTCCGCATTCTGAATCGGCCGCACATCCGCGACCGGGGTCGCGACCGGCGCGATGGACGCGGAGACCGTCGCGCCTGAAGTCTCCTGGTATAGGCGCGTGCGATCGCGCTTGATCTTGATCGGTTCTCCCTTGGGCCCGCTCACGAGATCGCCTCTCCCGACGCCTCTTCCCCGCGATGCGCATCGGCCGCCAGGCGCTCGGCCTCGGCCGCCGCCTCGACTCCCGTCACGTCGAATCCCAGGATCTGGCGGGAATAGGCATCATAGTCCTCTCGCGCGCGGCGACCCGTCTTCGTCGAAAAGACGGAGGCTCGTTTCTCGAGGGCCTTGTTGAAGTCCGAGCTCGTGCGGATGACGCTGGGCAGGATGTGCTCGGGGTAGTCGCGCTGCAGGCGCGTCAGCGCCTCGATCGAGAGACCCTCCCGGCGATCATAGCGCGAGTACAGGATCCGGACCGCCGGCGCCGGAAGGCCGAACGTATCGCAGATGGCGTGAACCTCTCGGATCGTCATGTCGATCCCCTTGAACGAGAAGGCGTCCGCGCCCGAGGGGATGACGACCGTGTCGGCCGCGCAGATCGCGGAGATGACGGCCGCGCCCAGGGAGGGCGGGCAGTCGATGACCACGAGATCGAAGCCGGCGTCCTTCAGGACGCGCGCCGTCGCGCGAACCGCGTTCTTCTGCGAGACCGGGCTGGCGAGCCCCGAGTCGAGGAGGCCGTTCTGGAGCGAGGACGGGAGGATCGAGAGACCCTCCCGGACCGGTCTCAGGGCCGCGACCGCCAGCTCCTCGGGACTCTGCCAGACGTCATAGAAGACGGGATCGTCCTCGGCCACGGCCACGCCGAACGCGCTCGTCGCGGAGCCCTGCGAATCGAGGTCGACGAGGCAGACGCGGAACCCGTACTGCGCGGCCCGCTCGGCGAGGGCAATCGACGCCGTCGTCTTACCGATGCCGCCCCGCATGTTGATGTGAGCGACGACGCGGAAGGCATAGTCGAGCCCGCGATCCTCGAGCGCGGTCCGAATCGCTCCCGGCGTCACGACCTCGCTCTCTCGCGCGCCCGGGCGGCCGAGACGGCGCGCGGCCTCCTCGGTTGCGCACCCGGCAAGCCGCGCCACATCGCCGACCGTGATCCCGAATTCATTGACCGGCATCGGTTCCTCCTTCGTGATTCCTGCTGCGCTCGTCGTTTTCAGGACGTCACCCCGTCACGCCTCAGGCCGCCGTACTCGAGCGCGATCACCCGGTCGGCGGTCGCGAAATAGCGATCATCATGCGTGGCTGCGATCACGGTCTTTCCCCTCTTGCGGAAATCCGGCAGGATCTCCTCGTAGAACTTCTTCCGAAAGAGCGGATCCTGGTCGGCCGCCCACTCGTCAAAGACAAGAATGGGCCGATCCTCGAGGACGGCAACGATCAGGGCCAGCCGCTTCTTCTGGCCCGCGGACAGTTCCCGCCGCGTGAACTTGCCGTCGACGTACTCCGTCTTGCGATCGAGCTCCATGTCCTTGAGCAACTGCCGGACACGCCCCTCGTCGACGTCCTTGATTCCATACAGGCGATCGAAGAGGTGGTAGTCGCTGTAGATGGGGGTGAAAAGTTCGCGGTACCGCGTCAACCCGATGCCGCCGACGGGCACGCCGTCGAGCGTGATGCGGCCGTGATCGGCCGGCACCAGGCCTGTCAGCATCAGGAGAAAAGACGTCTTGCCGCTCCCGTTCCCCCCCACCAGGAAGACGATCTCCCCGGCGCGGATGGTGAGATCGAGCGGGCCCAGCCGGAAGAGCTCTCTCCCCTCCCCGTCGCGATACGCGAAGCCGGCCTGGTCCAGACCGATCGCCTGGAAACTCTCGGGCGCCGCGGCGGCCTCGGGCGAGGCGGCCACCTCGCTCAGTTCCCTCTCCAGCCCGTAGATGTTCTCCACGGCGACGTTGGCGGTGGCGAAGAGCTGGAGCGAGGAGACGACGGCGGACAAGGGACCCATGATGAAGAGGATGGCGGACGATATCCCGATCACCTGGCCGCTGTAGGTGTCGATGTAGCGCGGCAGGACAAAGACCAGGGCCCCCAGGAGGATGTAGAAAAAGGTCTGCGAGAAGATGTAGGCGTTGACGAACTTCAGCCCCGTCTCGATCTTGA
>CAZJQD010000089.1:0-4283 GCA_964548165.1 uncultured bacterium | reverse complement strand
ACGTCTCGGGCGAGGGCGTCCAGCAGGCGCTCCTCAAGATCCTCGAGGGCACCATCGCGAACGTCCCGCCGCAGGGCGGACGCAAGCACCCGCACCAGGACTACGTCCAGCTCGACACCTCGAACATCCTCTTCATCTGCGGCGGCGCCTTCGACGGCCTCGAGCGGATCATCGAGGAGCGGATGGGCAAGAACCAGATGGGCTTCTCCGCGGACATCAAGACCAAGGCCGAGAAGAAGCTGATCGACATCCTCTCGAACGTGATGCCGGTCGACCTCCTCAGGTTCGGGCTCATCCCCGAGTTCGTGGGGCGTCTGCCGGTCATCGGCGTACTCGGGCGCCTCGACGTCGCCCAGCTCGTCGACATCCTCACCAAGCCCAAGAACGCGCTCGTGAAGCAGTACATGAAGCTCCTCGACATGGAGAACGTGACGCTCCGGTTCACCGACGAGGGCCTCCAGGCCGTCGCCGAGTCCGCGATCAAGCGGGCCACCGGCGCGCGCGGGCTCCGTTCCATCATCGAGGAGGTCATGCTCGACGTGATGTACGAGATCCCGACCCTCAACGACGTCTCCGAAGTCACGATCACGCGCGAGGTCATCGAGAAGCGCGGCCAACCCATCCTGACCTTCGCCAAGGACGCCCAGCAGAAGGCCAGCGCTTAATAAGGGGTCAGGCGGGCAAGTTTCGCCCACGCCCCCTTCCGTTCCAGGCCCGGCAGGGTTAGACTTTGGATATGGCTGGACAGATCGATAACCGCGTGCAGGCTCCTCCCCCGACCCCGATCGTGCAGGTCGACGGCGTCACGACTCCGGCGCCCCCGCCGAACACCGTGCCCCAGCGCAGCGTCTCTGGCACCGAGGCCCAGCCGGGAAACCCGGCCCAGGCCTACGGCGTCGGCGGAGTCATCAGCACGACGGCTTGATTGGCTGAACGCAGGTCAGGCCGACTTCGCCTCACCGGAAATCGATGTTGAGCCGGGGCTTGGAGCCTCGCGCCCAGTCGTGGGCCGTGTAGGACCATGAGCGGGCGGTGTTCTGCGTGTAACAGCGGATGACGCGGAAGCTGGCGGCCGCCTGCTGGGGCGTAATCTCGGAGGCCATGCTGGTGTGCCCGCGGAAGCCGGGCCCGGGAAAATTGGTGACATCGACGGCGAGGTCCATGGTCATGAGCCCGGTGCTGAGCCGGTAGCGGCGCCAGGTCCACGAAGCAGAGACGAGGCGGTCGCCGTCGGGCGAGACCGTCCCGCTCACTTCTGCCTCGAACCGATCGCCGACCTCGGGGAGTGTCCAGCGCCGCGATCCCGTAAACCGAGTGCCGTTCCACGTGATCGGTAGCTCGGCCTCGTCGATGAGCATGTGCATGGCCGTGAAATTGCCCGCCTCCCAGCGCGTCTCGGCCGGCATGTTGCTGGTGGCCCCATAAGTCGCCAGGTGCTCGCCGCCGGAGATGCCCAGCTGGTGGAGGCGCGTCGTCGCATGGAGGCGAGCGAGGTTGCCGGTCGCGGCGACAGGCGGCGACGGCGTTGCGCCGGCGATGACGGCGACGGCGGAGCATGTCCCCAACCACTCGCCGCGCGGGCCACGCGCGACGACACCGACGAGATGGCGGCCGGCCTGCGGGAAACGGAAGGTCGGCGCGGGGCCGGAGGCCGCTTGTCGATTTCCGTCGACCGTCCACTCGAAAATCACTCCCGACTGCGGACCGTTCTCCACCTTCGCCTCGATCTCGTAGTCGCGGTCGACTTCGCCCTCGAGGCGCGGTGGATCAAGCGTGACCGCGTTGAAGAAGATCGTGATCGGGGTAAAGTCGACGTAGGCCAGGTCCTTGCCCCTGACGCCCCAGACAGTGCCGTCGAGATCGTTGCGGCCGGCGTCGAGGACGAGCGTGCCCGGCCGGATCAGTTCGCCGTTGCGGTAAAGCGTCATGGCTCCACCGGAGCGGCCCACGCGCGCGCTGACACGGATCCGGCTCCGGTTGAGGACCTGGCTCTCTGCTAGCGCCCCCCACGGCCCGTCACCCTCGCGCCAGAGGAACTGGTAGGCCGGGAAGACCCCGCGGCCGATAGAGCGATCCTGGACCTCGCGCCAGCGAGCCGCCAGGACATTCCACTCGATCGTCGCCGTCTTGGCCCCGAAGAGGATGGTGTCGTAGGAGGTCCCCCCACCTGCCGCAATCTCGCGAGCATTCGCGGCGGAGTTATACGGCCGAAACCTCCCTCGCGCCGCGTCGTAGACGATGCGGCGCTCGTTGTTGCCCGGGTAGTTGGGATCGGCAATGAAGAGCGTATTGGCCTCGACGCGGTACACAATCATGTCGTGACCCCCACTGTCGGAGAGGATGACGACCTGCTGGGGTTCCCCGGTCGCGTGAAGGGCGTAGGCAAAGGCGCGGAACGTGAGCGCGTCGCTGACGCCCTCTGAGGCGAACATCAACCTATTGGCGGCGTTCTCCCAGTCGATCGCGTTCTGGGCAATCGAGGCAAAGCGGTATCCGAGGTTGTCGTCCTCCCAGAGATCGGGCGTGGAGGGACGGAGCCCGTTGCGGTCACCGCGCAGATGGAGCGTCGTGCCGGGTCCATCGGGGCGGGTGACGTAATACCAGAGCGCGGTGAGGGACTGACCCGCGCAGTGGCCCAGCGGTTCGATGTAGGAGCCGTAGTTCGGAAACGGCCAGTCATCGATGCCGGGGCGAAAGCCCGAGTCAAGCTTGCCGGTGGTGACCGCGCGATCGAGAAGAGCCAGCTTGATGGCGCCGACGAAGAGGGAGGAGAAGTGGCGCGTCGCGACGGTCACGGACTGCGAGTCGGCAGCCACGAGCGGTATGGCCTCGAGGCGCCTCGACGCCGCGTCGTAGTAGAAGCCCATGGCAAACTCGTCGTCTGCGACGACAGCCGGGATGCGGACTGTCATGAGGTCGCGGCTGTAGCCTCCCCCGTTCTCGATCTTGACGAGTGGCGACGCGGGGCGCACTCCCTCGAACGTGGATGACGAAATGGTGGCGGCAGTGACGGCAAACGTCGGGAGCCGATCGTAGGCCCCGGCCGGGACCGAGAGTCGGAAGCCGGCGAGCGGCTGATCGGGCACCGTGGCCTCGTGGACGATCCCACGTCCGGACGAGATCTGTCGCAAGGTCACGCGCTGGCGATCAGACGTGGTCAGTGTACCTTCTCGAGGAGTGCGAACAGATGCCGGGGGCATCGGCGGCGCAGTCAGGCGCGGCGCGGCGGGCAGGACGGGAGCGCGGTCCGGCTCCTGGCCCTCAGGAGGAGAAATTGTCAGCGGCGGAGAGACATCGCTCGAGAGAGTCGGAGTCGCGAGCTTGAGATAGAAGACGTTTACGCGTTGGCCGGCCACGAGGATGTCGAAGGGCGTATAGCCATCCCGGAGCTGGGCGTTCACGAGCTCGGTGGCATCGGATGCATCGAGCCGGAACGAACCCATGCTCCAGTTCGTCGGCGCCGGTCCCTCACAGTGCACGAGGAGCATGAGCAGCCGATCACCGATCGAGTCGATGCCCACCGGGAACAAGCCCTCGCGCCGCCCCTCCTCGACAGTCCGGCGGATGGACTCGTTCTCAATCGGGCAGGAGACGTAGCGCGCTCGCGTCGCCGGGAAACTTCCCTTGAGGTAGAGGACCCAGAAGCGTCCAGCGCCCACCGTGAACCCGGCCGGGAACCAGCCCGTTTCCAGCCGGGCCGCAAGATCATGCCGTGCCGCGTCCTCGCTCGCGTATGGGAAGACCTCCCAGCGCGAGCTCCTGCGATCCGCGTCCTTCACGTAGAAGAGATACATCTGCCGATTGTCATATGAGATCCCGACGGGGATGAAGCCTGCGGCGTTCATCTCGCCGACGTCCCTACGCATGGAGGCCTCGTCGGCGGGCATGAACCGAATCCGCCATTCGGAATCCTGGGGCCGAGCCCAGGCGGTAGGCGCCGCGAACAGCACGAGAAACAAGCAGGAAAGGTAATAAGCCAGGGGCAAGGGCCGGTAGCTCGGAAATCGCGAAAGTCGACCCCTCACGATTTAAATCATGGTCCGTGTTTATAGCATGTCAATATGGGAATAGCAGAATACCGGCAAATACGGACCATTTCTGCCGGGGGCGGGGGTCGAACCCGCACTTCCGTTTCCGGATAGGGGATTTTAAGTCCCCCGCGTCTGCCATTCCGCCACCCCGGCTATGGATGCGTCCCTGCCGGCGGACATCATATGGCACCGCGCCCGCGCGCGCAGTCGAATCCCTGCTGGAGTCCGGCGACCTTCTTTGATTGAATGGGC
>CAZJQD010000088.1:0-4426 GCA_964548165.1 uncultured bacterium | reverse complement strand
TTCCCGGGGGCCGCGCCGTTGTCGCAGGTGGCTGTTGTCGTGGAGACCGAGAGCGGATTCGAAGCGAACCGTCGGCGCGTCGCGGACCTGGCCGACTCCATCCGGTTCATGGCAGAGTCGCGGACGATTACCGCGGTGCTGTCACCCACGGACGATGCCTCGATGGTTCCCCGGCTGGTCTCGGCGGACAGCCGCGCGGCCCTGGTCCTCGTCCAGCTCTCCGCCGGGTTCGCGTCCGAGGATGGAGCGCGAGCCGTGGACGCGGTGGAACGACTCACCCGGGACGTGGCCGACTCGGGATTTCGGATCTTTCTCTCCGGGGATGCCACGCTGGGCCGCGATTACGATCGCGCCATCGATGCCGGCGGCGAGCGATCCGCGTGGGCGACGCTCGCCCTCGTGGCCGTCACCCTGCTTGTTGTTTACCGATCGCCGGTCGCGGCGGGTGTCTCCGTTCTCATCCTGGGCGCCGCGCTCGGCGTCACGTTCGGACTTGTTCTGATCGCCACGTCCCTGGGCATCGAGGTGGCCTACCAGGCGCGCGCCTTTCTCGTGGCCATCGTCTACGGCGTGGGAACGGACTACTGTCTCCTTCTCTTCGCTCGCGTTCGCGAAGAGGCCGCAGCGGGGTCTCCCGATCCGGTCGCCTCGGCGGGCAGGGCTTCTCGGCATGTGCTCGTCGGGAGCGCGCTTGCTGTCGCCGTAGCGTGCCTCTTGATGGGCCAGGCGCAGTTCGGACTCTTTCGCTTCTCCGGAGTCGCTCTCGCGCTCGGGGTGCTGTCGGCCCTGGTCGCCGTCCTGACCCTCGCGCCGGCCCTCATGCACCTTCTCGGGGACCGGCTCTTCTGGCCTTCCGCCGCCGCCGCGCGGCCTCGGACGGGTTTCGCGGGCACGATCTGGCCGCTCATTGCGCGCCTGGTCCTGGGGCGGCCTGTCATCGTCCTCGTCGTCGTGCTTGCGGCGCTGGCGCCGATCGTGACGCGAGGGTTCGAGGCCGTCCCCACGTTCGAGAACGAGATCGACATCCCGGCCGGCAGTCCCTCCGCGGCAGGATACGCCGCGCTCGAGCGACACTTCAGCCTCGCCTCCATCGCGCCCCTGTCCGTCGTGGCTCGAAGCGTCGACACGGGGCTCATGCCGGGGGGATGGCGGGGACCGGCGGGACTGGCCGCCCTTCACGCGCTGACGGAGCGGATGGCCGCCTCGCCGGGCGTTCGACGCGTCTTCAGTGCCACGCGTCCGCTCGGTGAGCCGGGGCTCTTTGAGAGGGGCACCTTGCGCGGGCAGTTGGGCGCGTTGTCCGACGGCTTGAGAGAGGCGCGCGGCGGTGCGATGACCCTGGCCCGAGGGCTCGAGGGAGGACGAGCCGAGGTCGCCCGTGGCCGACGCGAGATCGCCGAGCGTCGCGCCGCGCTCGAGGCCGAGCGTCGTTCGCTCTTCGCGATGGTGGCCGCGCAACGCTATGAGGCCGCGAGAAAGGATCTCGCCAAGTTCGCCGAGGACCTTTCGCGGATGGAGGACGGCATGGAGCGCGCCGAGAACGGCGCGAGGAGATTGGCGACCGGCCTGGAGGGTGGCGTTCACCGGCTGGAGATGATCCGGCACTCTCCCGGCGCCTCCGAGGCGCTCGATCGGCTCGTCCTCTCGCCCGGTGACCTGGCCGGCCCGGCCGCTTCCGGCCTGGAACGGGCGCTTGATCACTACACCACGCCCGACGGCGAGGCCGCGCTCTTCGAGGTTGAGCTCGAGGAGGCACCGAATTCGCCGGCCGCCGTGAAGGCGCTGGAGTCCCTTCGCGAACGGATCCCGCTCATCGCCGAGCTCCAGGGCCTTCCCGCGCTCGCGTTTCACATCGGCGGCGCCACGCCGATTACGGCCGATCTCGAATCCCTGACGCGCGCGGATCTTCGACACATCGGCATGCTGGTCGTCGGCGGAGTCTTTCTCCTGCTCGTCGTTCTCCTCGGCGATGTCGCGCTCTCGGCCGCGGTCACGGTCTACCTGTTGGCATCGTATTTCGCCGCGCTGGGAGTCCTCCTCGTGGGCGTTCATCACGGCTATTGGCCGGGCATCGACTGGAAGGCGCCGTTCTTCCTCTTCGTGCTTCTTGTCGCCCTCGGCGCCGATTACGGGGTCTTCCTGCTGGGACGCGCGCGCGAGGAAGCGGCCCGCCACGGCTTTCGCGCCGGGCTCGCCGCCGCACTGACCCTGACAGGTCCCGTCGTCTCCTCCTGCGGATTTGTCCTGGCCGGCACGTTCGCCGCGCTCGGTCTCTCGCCCGTGGCCTTCCTTCAGCAGGTCGGCCTGGGCGTCACCGTGGGCGTCCTGGTGGATACCCTCTTGATTCGTCCCTTCCTCCTGCCGGCCACGGCTCTCCTCCTGAGGCCTCCTTCGACGACCTGAGCGCCCGCTTTCGGCGCTCGTACTGTACGTTCGGACACGGTGCGGACAGGTACAGATCCGCGCGCGTTCAGCTGATGATGAGGTGCGTGAGCATCAGGTGGAGAAACGACGCGGCCATGTAGAAGAGCAGGGCGGCACGGAAATGGTCGACCGTGAAGCCCGGGACGAACGAGGCGAAGACCATGACGAGAAGGCCGTTGGCGACGATCGAGCAGAACGCCACGAGGCCCGGAGCCAGCTCCAGGGCCTCCAGTCCCATGACAACCTGGGGCGAGGAGAGGCCGATGAGCCAGCCGACGATGATGGCGGAGACGATATTCTCGAGCTTCACCCCGGGGATCAGGCGCCCGATGACCAGGACGATGCCGGACATGAGAAGCAGGTTGGAAACGTGCGGGTCCATGACTTAATCGTAGGTGGCGCGGAGCACAAAAGCGCCCTCGATATCGAGTGAAAAGAGATCGCATAAAAGGATCGTGAAAAGAGATCGTAAGAACAAGCACACGGGAATCACCGCCCCGACGTAGAGCACGATCCGACGTCATGGTCTGAACCTCGGTGGCCCACACCCGAGGTTCCATGGAGACAGAGCGCGCACCCCGCGATACGATCCGCTCATGCATATACGTGAATGCAGGAGTGAGCGCAATCCGTGGACGTACTTCCTCGCGCCACTGGTCCTGGGATTCGTCCTGATCGGGGCGGGAGCATCGGAGTCCGCTGCGGTGGAAGTGGATGCGGGGCGCGGGGAGGACGGCAGTCGCGCCGAGGCGCGCCGCTCGGTGACCGTTGTCGGAGTTGGCGCCATCGTTTCGTCGGGGCAGTATCTCGGCGAGAAGACCCGGGTGATCCCGGTTCCGGTCATCTACGCGCGCCGGGGCCGGTGGTTCTTCGAGGGGATCCGCGGTGGATACGTCCTCTTGGACGGAGAACAGCATCGCGTGTCCGCGGTCCTTGCGCCGCGGTTCGGACCCTTCGAGGCGAAGGACGATCCGGCGTTGTCCGGGATGAGGGATCGGCGCACCACCCTCGAAGGCGGCCTCTCGGCCCGGATCCAACCCGTGGTCGATCATCCACTCTCGCTCCGGTTCGAGGCCCTGGGCGATCTCCTCGGCGAACATGAAGGCGGCCAGCTCAGCGCCGCCATCGCCTGGGACGTAGACCGCGGCTGGTGGGCGGTGACGCCGAAGGCCGGTGTCAACTGGTACAGCTCCAGCCTCATGCAGCATCTTGCCGGCGTCGATCCGAGCGAGGCTCGCGCCGGTCGTCCCGCCTACGCGCCGGGCTCCGAGGCCTCGGTCGAGCTTGGCTTGCAGGCTCGCTTCCCCCTCTCGCGAACATGGGGCGTCATGGCGATCGGGAGTTGGGAGAGGTTCGGGAGCCGGTTCTCCGCCAGTCCCGTGGTCCGGAGCGCATCGTCGTGGACGGGCATCCTCGGTATCGGAAGAGTGTTCTAGAAGTGGTTTCCCAAGGTCGTCCTTCGGCCTGAAACCTCGGGGAGGGCCCTCGGCCGACCTTGGGAAACCGGAAACCGGCAGCCGGCTTCATGCAGCCACCCCTCGGCCTGAACTTCTCTCTCGCCGGTTCTAGGTGTAAGAGCCTCTTCGACTCCCGTCGACAACGGAGATAGACTGGCGCGGCATTTTCGCGGAACGCCGCGCCAGGAAGGAGGAGACGATGGACGAGATCGAGAAGCGGCGGACCTTTGCCATCATCTCCCACCCGGACGCGGGAAAGACGACGCTGACGGAGAAGCTTCTCCTGTACGGCGGCGCCGTCCGTCTCGCCGGCACGGTGACGGCCCGCAAGTCCGAGCGCGCCACGGCCTCCGACTGGATGGAGCTCGAGAAACAGCGCGGCATCTCCATCAGCTCGACCGTGCTCCAGTTCGACTACGACGGCTATAAGATCAACCTCCTCGACACCCCGGGTCACCGCGACTTCTCCGAGGACACCTACCGGGTGCTGACTGCCGTGGATGCCGCCGTGATGGTGATCGACGCCGCCAAGGGCATCGAGGCCC
>CAZJQD010000087.1:0-5676 GCA_964548165.1 uncultured bacterium | reverse complement strand
CTCTCGATGGGGCACGACCCGTCGAGCGCCGCGAGGGAGAGTCCGCGCGACCCGTCGATGCGACTGAGCTCGCCTTCTCGGGCTCGGAGGTGGAGTGCGCGGTGGCGGAATTCTGGCAGAAGGCGCTGGGTGTTGCGCCCACTTCGACCGGCGATGACTTCTTCGGTCTCGGCGGCGACTCGCTCGCGGGCGGCCAGGTCGTGGCGCGACTGAGCCGGCACTTCGGCGTGGCCCTGACGATCCGCGATCTCTTCGAGGCCCCGACAATCGCGGGATTCGCTCGCCGGATCGCGTTCGCCCGCGTCGGGTCCGCTCCGGTTGCCGCAGGTGGCGCTGGTCGTGAGACCGGCGTCGCGGAGAGCAACGACGTCGAGGAGGGGGTCCTGTGACCGACGCGTCCACCATCCCGATCAGCGACCTGCTGGCTGACCTGGCGAAGCGCGGGATCGCGCTAAGGGTCGAGAACGGTGAGCTGAAATTCCGGGCCGCGGCGGGCGCCATGACCGATGACCTCCGGCACGCGCTGAAGGCTCGACGCGCCGAACTTCTCGCGCACCTCGCGCCGGTCGAGGCCCGACCGATCCCGCGGCTCCCGGACGCCCCGCACTACGCACTCTCGCATGCCCAGCGCCGGCTCTGGCTCCTCGCGCAGATGACGCCCGAGGCCTCGGCCGCCTACAACATCCCGCTCCACCAGCTCCTCGAGGGTCCTCTCGACGCGGACCGCCTGGAGCGCGCGATCCAACGGCTCGTGGAGCGCCATGAATCGCTCCGGACGACGTTCGCGATGATCGACGGCGAGCCCCGGCAGATCGTCCACGCCTCCCGGACCATCCCGCTCCAGCGTATCGATCTCTCGGACGATCCGGACCCCCTGGCGAGCGCGCGAGAGTGCGGCCGCCGATCGGCGCTCACGGCCTTCGACCTGGAGACGGGGCCGCTTCTGCGCGCCGAGCTGGTCCGACTCGGTCCCGACCGTTCCGGTCTCGACCAATCCGGTCGCGACCAGTCGCGACTGGATCGGCACGCCCTCCTCTTCACCGTGCATCACATCGTCGCGGACGGCGTCAGCATCAACATCTTCGCGCGCGAACTGGCCGCCTGCTACGCGGGCGACGGCGAGCCCTTGCCGCTCGCCCTCCAGTATCGCGACTTCGCGGCCTGGCAGAACGAGCTCCTCGAGACGGACGCGATCCGTCCGCACCGCGAGTACTGGCTCGCCAAGCTCGGCGGCGAGCGCGAGACGCTCGACCTCCCGACCGACTTCGCGCGCCCGCCCGTGCAGACCTTCGCCGGCGGCGAGCGGACGCGCGTCTTCGCCCCGGAGCTCCTCGCGGAGATCAAGAGCCTCGCGCGCTCCCGCGGCGCCACGCTCTTCATGTTCCTCGTCGCCTGCGTGAAGGTGTACCTCTACCGGCTGACGGGACAGCGCGACATCATCGTCGGCAGTCCCACGGCGGGGAGACTGCACGCGGACCTGGAGGACCAGGTCGGCTTCTACCTCAACACGATCGCGCTCCGCGACCGCGTGGACCCCATGCTCCCGTTCGAGGCTCTCCTGGAGTCGGTGACGCGGACCTGTCGCGAGGCCATCGAGCACCAGGTCTACCCGTTCGACGTCCTGGTGGAGGCCCTGAACGTGGCGCGCGACACCAGCCGGCCGCCGCTCTTCGACGCGATGGTGCTCCTCCAGAACCAGGACGACTCCGCGCTCAGGATGGAGGGCCTCGTGGCGCGTTCGCTCGTGGAGCCCTCGGCCACCTCCAAGGTCGCGCTCGCCTTCAACTTCGCCGAGCGTCCCGAGGGGCTCCTGGTGGCGATCGAGTACAACACCGATCTCTTCGCGGCGGAACGGATCGAGCGGATGACCGGGCACTTCGCCGCACTCCTCCGGGCGATCATCGCCGATCCATCCCTACCCGTCGGGCGGCTCAACATCCTCCCGGCGGACGAGCGCGCGCTCGTACTGGGAAGCTTCCAGGGTCCCGACGTGGCGCTCTCCACCCGGCCGACGCTGATCGCCGAGTTTCGGGCGAACGTGGCCGCGCACCCGGATCATCCCGCCGTGTCGCACGGGGGCCGGACCTGGACCTACCGGCAGCTGGACGCGCGCGCGAACCAGGCGGCGCGCGTTCTTGCCGAACGGGCGGGCGTCTCGGCCGGCGACCACGTCGGACTCTCGATCGACTCCGGGCTCGATTTCCTCGCGACCTTCCTCGGCTGTCTCAAGCTCCGCGCCGGCGTCGTCCTGATCGAGCCGTCCTTCCCGGCCGAGCGCCAGTCATTCATGCTGGAGGACAGCCGGAGCCGCGCCCTGGTGGCCTCGGAGATCCCGCCCGGCCTCTCGTTCCCGGGCGTGACGCTGGCGGGCGCGGAGCGTGTCGCGCTCTACGACGAGGCGAGCGCTGATCCGGTGGGGGTAGATCTGGCGGGCGCTGATCCACGGGGCACCGATTCCACGCGGGATGCGGGCTGGTCGGGCGACCCGGCGGGGGAGCCCGACGATACTGTCATGGTCTTCTACACCTCGGGCTCGACCGGGCGGCCCAAGGGTGTGCCGCTCTCGAACCGCGGCATCCTCAACGAGTTCGCCTGGTTCCGCGATTATTTTGCGTTCACGGCCGCGGACGTCCTGCCGCAGAAGACGATCATCACCTTCGCGGATTCGATCACCGAGATCCTCCTGCCGGTCACCGTGATCCCGGGCGGCGTCGTCCACCTGCGCCCGAACTTCGGGATCGAGCGGGACATGGACGCCTACTTCGAGTGGATCCGCTCGACGGGCGCGACGATCCTCCAGTTCGTTCCCGGCGTCTTCGATCTCTTCCTCGAGCGCCACGATGTCCATAAGCTCGACAAGCTCCGCGCGCTCAATCTCAGCGGGAGCACGGTCACGCACGGCTACAGCGACGTTCCTTTCCGCGTCTACAACCTCTACGGCAACTCCGAGTGCACGGCGCTGACGACGTGCCATGACATGACGGTGGTCGAGCCCCGGCGCCGCGTCCCCGTCGGCAAGCCGCTCTGGAACACGACCGTGTACATCCTCGACGATCAGCTTTCGCCTTGCCCGCTCTACGTGCCCGGCGAGATCTACATCGGCGGCACGATGGTCAGCCGCGGCTACATCGATCGGCCGGACCTGACCGCGGAGCGGTTCCTGCCGAGCCCGTTCCGGGAGGGCGAGCGGCTCTTTCGGACCGGCGACTTCGCGCAGTGGTTGGAGGACGGCTCGATCGACTTCCTCGGCCGCATCGACAACCAGGTGAAGGTTCACGGCGTCCGCGTGGAGTGCGGCGAGGTGGAGCAGAGCCTGGTGGCTTGTGAGGGTGTGAAGGACGCGGTGGTGGTGAGCCGGCGGATCGACGAGGACCACGAGCTGGTGGCCTACGTCATCGCATCGCCTGGGACAGCGCCCACGCCCCGCGAGCTCCGGGAGGCGATGAGCCGCTTCCTGCCCGACTTCATGATCCCGGCTCATTTTGTCTTCCTCGAGGACTTCCCGCGGACCTCCTCCGGAAAGATCGCGCGCCGCGAACTCCCCGCGCCACGGCCCGAGGCGACGGCGCGCCGGGTTCCCTTCACGCCGCCGCGTGACGATCGCGAGCGCGCGATGGCCGCGATCTGGGCGGAGGTTCTCGGGAGAGAAACCGTGGGCGTGCACGACGACTTTCTCGATCTCGGCGGCCACAGCCTGAAGGCGACGCGGATGGCCTCGCGGATCCGGCGCGAGCTGGACGCGTCCCTGAACATCGTCGACATCTTCCGCAACCCCACCGTCGCGCGACTCTGCGCGGTGCTAGGTGAGCGAGCGGCGGTCCTGGTACCGGCTCAGTCGGCCCCACCCGCACACGTAGCCCCGGCGGCCCCGCCGGCCCCGCCGGCCCCGCCGGCGCCGACTGCGCAGCCGGCGCTCACACCCGAAGAACGAGCACTCTTAGAGGAGGACGACTCATGAAGACGGACTGTCTTATCATCGGCCATCACGAGACCGATTTCGGCGGTTACGTCGACTGGGTGCGGGGCATGGGACGCGAGAGCGGGGCGTGCCGCGATCTCGAGCTGGCCATCGTCGATATCGCGGGGAAGCCCCTGCACGCGCTCGACGTCCTGAATTCGTGCTCGCCGTTGGCGACGCCGGATCGGCCGCTGGCGAACACCGACTTCCTCTGGCCCACCATCCTCTACCTCGGCACCTACCTCCAGCGGCACGGGTTCACCTTCGACTACGTGAACCGCTTTGCCGACGAGAAGGAGGCGTTCGCGCGGCGTCTCCGGAGCGGCGACGTCCTGAGCGTGGCGATCACGACGACGCTCTACGTCTCCGCGCTTCCCATCCTCGACATCGTGAAGTTCGTCCGCGCCGAGAACCCGGACGTGACGATCATCGTCGGCGGGCCCTACGTCTCGAACCAGATCGAATACCAGGATCGCGCGGCGCTTCCCGATCACTTCCGTTACCTCGGCGCCGATGTCTATGTGAACAGCTCGGAGGGCGAGGCCACGCTCGTGAAGGTGCTCGAGGCCCTGAAGAACGGCGGCGATCTCGGCGTGATCCCGAACCTCGCGATCCGCGACGGCGACGGTTTCCGGTTCACGGAGATCGAGGTCGAGGCGAACACGCTGGAAGAGAACATGGTCGACTACACGCTCTTTCCCCAGGAGCGCATCGGCGCCTACGTCTCGACGCGCACCGCCAAGTCCTGCCCGTTCACCTGCTCGTTCTGCGGCTTCCCCCAGCGCGCGGGGCGCTACAAATACCTCAGTCCCGAGCTCGTGGAGAAGGAGCTCGATGCGTTACGCGCGATCGGCGGGGTGACGACCGTCACCTTCCTCGACGACACCTTCAACGTCCCGAAGAAGCGGTTCCAGGAGATCCTCCGCATGATGATCCGGAACAACTACGGATTCCGCTGGAACTCGTTCTACCGGAGCGATCACGGGGACGAGGAGACGATCGCTTTGATGGGCGAGGCCGGGTGCGAGGGCGTCTTCCTGGGCGTCGAGTCCGGGAGCGACGTGACGTTGAAACGCATGAACAAGACCGCGCGCCGCGCCGACTACATGCGATCCATTCCGCTCCTCAGGCAGCACGGCATCATCACGCACGCGAGCGTCATCATCGGATACCCGGGGGAGACGTGGGCGTCGGCGATGGAGACCGTGGCCCTCATCGAGGAGGCGCGTCCCGACTACTTCCGCGCCCAGCTCTGGTACGCGGACCCCCTGACGCCGATCTGGGAGAAGCGCGACGAGTACGGCGTGAAGGGTTCGGCCTTCAACTGGACGCACAACACGATGACCTCGGCCGAGGCCTGCGACTTCGTCGACCGAATGTTCCTGAGGGTGAAGGGCTCGACGTGGCTACCGCAGCAGGGATTCGAGATGTGGAGCCTCTTCTACCTGGAGCGGCTGGGCGCCTCGCGCAAGGGAGTCCGGAACTACGTCCGCGCCTTCAACCTGGCGATCAAGGAGAAGCTATTGGCATCGGTCGACGCGACGATGCCCGCGGACGTTTACGCGCTCATGACGCGCGCCGCCGCGTTCACGCCGGGCGCCGAGGACGCGATCGGGGCCGAGCTGGATCGGCGCGAGGACGCGATCCGGCAGCGGTGCGGAGGCTGGGACTCCGTCATCCGAAACGCGCCCGAGACGGTCGCGACCGGGACAGCCGCG
>CAZJQD010000086.1:0-6274 GCA_964548165.1 uncultured bacterium | reverse complement strand
GAGTCGTTCGAGACCCTGACGCGGGCGCGCTGGGCGGCCGTCAGGAGGACGAGCCAGTTCGTGAGCCGCTCGCGTGTCTGCGCCTCCAGTCTCGTGCGTAGTCCCGCCAGTTCCGGGTCCCGGGGATTCACCGCGCCGGCCATGCCGAAGCGCGCGAGGGCCTGGCGCACGTCCTGGTCGACGGCGGTCTCGTACTGAGCCTTCGTCACGCTACGGCCGTTTACCGTGATCGCAGGGGCTCGCCCGGCGCGTGCCGCGGCCTGGGCCGCCGCGCGCGTCGCCGCCGGCGAGGCCGCGCGGGCCGTGGGGGTCGGAGCGGTCTGGGCCGCGGAAGACCCCGCGAGGACGAGGGAAGCACAGAGAAGGGCGGCCAGGGCCAGGGGGGCGAAGAAGGTTCGCGCGGTCGGGACGGGGCTCATGAGGAAATCTCCGATTCTGCCCGCCCGAGTCGCGGCGCGGGACCAGCTATTATCGCGGAGAGCGTCCCCGCTGTCTCGAATTCTTGCGGTACCATTTCTCCCTCCGGGAACCAGGCCATGCCCGCCATCGTCGACAATTTGGCGGGGGGCGCATACCATTTCGCCATGACCGGGAAGCACGATGTCGATGTCGAACGCGCGCATTTTGACGAGATGGCGGCCACCAAGGGGCGCGTCTGGTGGGGCACCACGACCCGCGCGGGACGGCGGCGGATGGAGATGCGGGCGGAGATCGTCCAGGACGCGCTCGCCCATTTCCTGGGCCCCGTGGTGCTCGAGGTCGGTTGTGGAGCCGCCGCCTTCACCAAGTACCTCCTCGACCTGATGCCCACCCTCCACCTCGTCGGCGCGGATATCTCCGAGGAGTGCCTCAAGATCGCCCGGCGCGAGTGCGGGCGTCACAGCAACGCGGAGTTCGTCTGCATGAGCGTGGCGGAGATGGCGGCGGATCCCGCTCACGTGGGCCGCTACGACGCCATCATCGGCAACGCCATCCTCCACCACCTGGACGAGAAGGAAGCGCTGACCCAGTTCCGGGACCTCTTGAAGCCTGGCGGTCTCGTGCTCTTCTTCGAGCCCAACATGCTGAACCCGCACGTCGCCGTCGTGAAGAACATTCCGCCGATCAAGAAGTGGGCGGGAGATACCCCCGACGAGACCGCCTACGTTCGCTGGCGCCTGGAAGAGCTCCTGCAACAGCTCGGCTACGGCGAGGTCAGCGTCCGCAATTTCGACTTCCTCTACCCGCTCGTCCCCGGTTTTCTCATCGGACCCGCCGAGAAATTCAGCAACTGGCTCGAGAACGTCCCTGTCTTCAAGGAGATCTCCGGCTCCCTCATCATCAGCGCCCGGAAGTAGCCCTTACCCCAGCCAGACCTGGAGGATGAGGAGGGTGTTCTGGAGCTTGTGGTCGAGGATCTCGCCGGACGTCGTGTTCGTCAGCGAGGAGAACGCCTCGGGATCGAAGAGCCCCTGGCGGCGGATGCGGGCGGGATCAAAGAGCTCGTTCCGGAACGCGAGGAAGCCCTCGTCGAACGATTGTTCCGTCGGGATGTAGAAGGCCTTCTTCTTCCGCCACGCGACCGCGGGATCGATGTGGCGCGCGGCGACGCGGCGCAGGAGATGCTTGGCGCGGCCCATCCGGACCTTCTGGTGATCGGGCAGACCCGCGGCAAGCTCGACGATGCGGTGATCGAGGAACGGGACCCGGGCCTCCAGCGAGTTGGCCATCGAGAGCGTGTCCTGCTTGGCGAGGGTGTAATCCGGGAGCCAGGCGCGGCGCTCGACGGCGAGGATGCGCCTGAGCATCGAGCGCGACGAATCGGCGAGGGCGTCGAAGGTGGGCGGGAGCTGAACGGCGCCGGGGGTGCCGAGGAGCCGGGAGGCGCCGTCGGCGGCGAGGAACGTGGCAAAGAGCTGGTAGGCGTCGCGGGGGCGCTGGGCCGCGGCCAGGGCGCTCACCAGCTTTTCCTTGCCCTTCCGCCCCAGCGCGGCGGGATACGGAAAGAGCGCTGAGAGGAGGCCCACGGGAGCAAGGCGCGCGAGGGTCTCGGCGACGCGGACCGCGCCCGGCGATCGTCGGGCCGCGCCCACCAGGTAATGGAGCGCATAGTGATGGAGATATCCGCCCCAGATCTCGTCGGCGCCCTCGCCCGTGAGGACGACCTTCACGCTCCTTGAGGCCTCCTCGGCGAGCCGGTGTGTCGGGAGGATGATGACGTCGCCGATCGGGTCATCCATGCGCCCCACGATCCGGGGAAGGTCCTTCCATGCGTCCCGGGCGACATAGATGTCCTCGTGCGGAATTCCCCGCTCGGCGGCGAAGGCGCGCGCCGCCGCGTTCTCGTCGATGGCGAGGTTGAAGCCGACGGAGTAGGCGCGGTGGACGTTGCCGTGGTCGGCGGCGAGCTTGACGATCAGGGACGAGTCGAGGCCGCCGGAGAGAAAGGCGGCGACGGGGACGTCGCTGCGGAGCCGGATCCGTACGGCGTCGCTCAGCAGTTCGTCGAGCTCGTCCTCCACCTCCCGGTCCGGTCGCTCCCTTGGTTCGATACCGTCGATGTCCCAGTAGGCCTTCAGCTCGAGCCGCTTGCCGTCCTCGCGCACACCGAGGAATCCCGGGGGGAGCTTGGAGATGCCGGCGAAGAGCGTCCTGGGCCCCGGCGTGTAGCGGAGCCGGATCCAGGAGGCGAGCGCGTCGCGGTCGAGGGACCTCTCGACGAGGCCGGAGGCAAGGACGGCCTTGGGCTCGGATCCGAAGGCGAACCCGCGCGAGGTCTCCGCCCAGACGAGCGGGCGGATGCCGAGCCGGTCGCGGGCGAGGACGAGCCGACGTCGCTGTCGATCGTAGAGCGCGATGGCGAAGTCGCCGTTGAGGCGGGTGGGAAAATCGTCGCCCAGGTCCTCGTTGAGGTGGACGATGACCACGGTGTCGGAGTGCGTGGCGAACCGGTGGCCGCGGGCTTCCAGCTCGGCGCGGAGCTCGACGTAGTTGTAGATCTCGCCGTTGAAGACGACGACCACCGACTCGTCCTCGTTGAAGATCGGCTGCCTGCCGCCGGCGAGGTCGATGATCGAGAGGCGCCGCTGGCCGAGCGCGATACCGTGGTCGGGGGCGCGGAAGAAGCCGTCATCGTCGGGGCCGCGGTGGCGGAGGCTGGCCGTCATCGCGTCGATGAGCCCGAGGTCGAGCCCGGGACCGTCGGCGACGAGCCCCGCTATGCCGCACATGGAATGGTGTCCGTGTCTCCGTGGTTCATGTCGATGCTCGCAGGCGATACACCGCGGTGCCGCCGGTTGCATCAGACCATGCGTGCTCCAGCGTGGGGTCCGTCGCGGGATCATACGCGGGATAAAAGAGCCGCTCCTGCGGGCCCCAGAGCACGAAATCGCAGCGGTAGGCGAGGAGGTCGCCCAGGCCGGTGGCGGAGCGCGTGCCGGGGAGCGCCATGGCGGTATCGCGACCCGCAATTTTCCGTTCCGCGAGGAACGCGTCAAAGCCGTCGTAGAGGCGATCGATGTTGGCCTGGAACTCGGCGCGCGCCACCGATTCGTCGAAGAGCGGGGCTCGTCCGCGCGCCTTGAACCAGGCGTTCACGCGGGCCTGGTGAGGGAGGGCGTTGCCGGCCGAGCAGTAGACGAGGTTGTAGTCCCTGGCGTTGTAATGCTCCAGGTACTCGTGCATGTGCCAGGTCGGATCCTCGGGCGTGGGCGTGCGAACCGCGGCGCGCATCCAGAGGAACGGGTAGAAGCGCCTGTTGAGCCCGTCCTGGTCCAGCGAGATGTGAACGGCACCCTGGCTGGAGTAGGCGAACTTGTCGGCGCGTAATTTCAGGATCATGTCGAGCATGGGGTCGCAGAGGACGACGGCCGAGTCCGGCGCGTGATCGCGCAGCCACGTGAAGGCGGCGGCGTACTGGGCCTGGTTCTGCATCTGGTCGTAGCCGTAGATGACATCGCGCGTCTCGGCCGGAGCCGCCAGGCCCATCGGCTTGGGAATCTCGACGACGTGGTGACCCACGGCGGCCGCGATCAGCACGGCGCCGAGAGCGGCCCGCGCGGGCGCGCTCTTGAGGCGCCCCATCAGCCCGAGGAGCGCGGCGGAGAGGATGAGGCCGGCGGGAAGCAGTGCTTTCCCGGCCAGGTGCTCGCCCTGGAAGTAGAGACGTTTCCCGGTGACGGCGTTCTGGAAGTAGAGGCCCGTGCACGCGAGGAGCGTGATCGTGGCCGCGGAGACCAGTTCGCCGCGCCCCTTGAGGAGCCGTGCCTTCCCGGCGGTGGCGGCGACCACGAGAAAGAGCCCGAGCCAGGCGAGGTACTTCGGGTAGCTCGGGAGGAAGGTGGCGATGGCGCCCTGGCGGGCGGTCAGGAGCGCGAAGCCGGGCTCGCGCGCGAGGGCAAGGAGCCGCAGGTACTCCGGAACGCCGCCGGCGAGGACGGCGAGGATGAGCAGACCGAACTGCATGGCTTCCTCGAAACGGCGATTCAAGAGGCTCCAGACCAGGAGCCCGGTCTGCGTGGCGGAGACGACGAGCGCGAACCAGAGATCGATCCAGGGGCCGCAGGCGTTGAGGATGACGAGGACCGTGAACTCGGCCCGGCCCACGCGCCGCATCGCGAGAAGGATCGTGCCGAGGTACAGGTAGACGAAGAACGGGGCCGTCATCTGGGCCTGCATGAAGCGCATCATCGCGCGCTGGGTCGGGGCCATCAGGAAAACGAGGACGAAGAGGAAGGCGGCGAGGAGCCGCGTGGAACGCGAGGCGTCCGGGAAGAGCCGGGCGAAGAGCCAGGCGATGAGGCAGAGGGCGAAGGGAGGGATGAGGAAGTCCCAGAGCCAGGTGGTGGTCTCCAGGGTGATTCCCGTCGCGCGGAGGAAGAGGGCGAAGAGCGATCCCGCGTACGGCGTGTTGGACGCCGGGGCGTTGGCCTCCTCCAGGAGGAACGGGTTTCCGACGAGCAGGCGCCCCTTCATCGCGACGGCCACCTCGGCCATCTTGTGGAACTCGTCGAAGTGATACGGGAAGTACGTGCCGTCGCCCATCGCGACGCCGTACTTCCGGGCGAGGAGGATGTTGGGCAGGCCGCCGAGAAACGCCAGGAGCGCCGCCGCCGCGAGGAAGGGGAGAAGGCGTTTCATGTCCCGGCGGGCGTCAGGCCGAGGGCTTGTTCTGAGCGGCGAGACGCTCGAGGAAGGCCTCGATCGTCATGGCGCCCTGGTCTCCGACCTTGTGCTGTCGCACCGCGATCGTCCCGGCGTCGCGGTCCTTCTCTCCGACAACGATCATGTACGGGACCTTCTGCATCTCCCACTCGCGGATCTTCTTGCCGATCTTCTCCGCGGTGAAGTCCCGTTCCACGCGGGCTCCCGCCCCCTGGAGCTTATTCGCGACGGCCGTGGCATAGTCCTCCGATTTCTCGCTCACCGAGAGCACCACGGCCTGGACAGGTGCCAGCCAGACCGGAAAGGCCCCGGCATGGTGCTCGATCAGGATCCCGATGAAGCGCTCGAGCGACCCGAGGATGGCGCGGTGGAGCATGACGGGCGGGCGGCGGGAGGAATCCTCGGCGACGTACGTTGCGCCGAGGCGTTCGGGCATCGAGAAGTCGACCTGGATGGTGCCGAGCTGCCAGACGCGGCCGAGGGCGTCCGGGACCGAGAATTCGATCTTGGGGCCGTAGAAGGCGCCCTCGCCCGGGTTGACGACGAACTTCAGGCCGAGTCGCCCCATGGCGTCCTCGAGGGCCTTCTCGGATCGATCCCAGACCTCGTCCGAGCCGATCCGCTTCTCGGGTCGCGTCGCGATCTTGACGATGACCTCGTGGAAGCATCGGTCGGCGTAGACCCTGAGCAGCAGCCGTACATAGGCTTCCTCTTCCGCGCCGATCTGCTCTTCCGTGCAGAAGATGTGCGCGTCGTCCTGCACGAAGGCGCGGACGCGGAAGATGCCATGCAGGGATCCGGAGGGTTCGTTGCGGTGGCAGGATCCGAACTCGGCCAGGCGGAGCGGCAGGTCGCGGTAGGAGTGGTGGCTGGCATTGAAGATGAGGACATGGCCGGGGCAGTTCATCGGCTTGACCGCGTACTCGCGACCCTCGGTCTCCGTGGTGAACATGTTCTCGCGGAACTTCTCCCAGTGCCCGGACCGCTCCCACAGGGACCGATCGAGGATCTGCGGGCCCTTGACCTCGCGGTACCCGTTCTCGGCGAGAATCCCGCGGATGTAGTCCTCGAGGACGCGCCAGATGGCCCAGCCCTTCGGATGCCCGAAGACGGAGCCGGGGGCCTCGTCGGA
>CAZJQD010000085.1:0-6533 GCA_964548165.1 uncultured bacterium | reverse complement strand
CCGACAACATGTCCTCCGGCCTCAAGCTCCGCGGCGCGCCCCGCGCCGAGATCGAGTCGCGCGTGAAGGATGCGGCCGAGATCCTCGAGCTCGACAAGGTGCTCAACCGCAAGCCCGCCCAGCTCTCGGGCGGACAGCGCCAGCGCGTGGCGCTCGGGCGCGCCATCGTCCGGCATCCGAAGGCCTTTCTTTTTGACGAGCCCCTCTCCAACCTCGACGCGAAGCTGCGCGTGCACATGCGCAGCGAACTCTCCCGCCTCCACCACCGCCTCGGCGCGACGATGATCTACGTCACGCACGACCAGGTGGAAGCGATGACGATGGCGGACCAGATCGTCGTATTGAAGGACGGCGTCATCCAGCAGATCGCCAAGCCGATGGATCTCTACGCCCATCCCGCGAACCTCTTCGTGGCCGGGTTCATCGGGAGCCCCGCCATGAACTTCCTGCCGGTGGACGTCGCCGATGAAGGCCGATCGCTGACGGGTGCCGGCTTCTCGATCGGCGTCACGCCCTCGCTGGCGGCGGCGGCCCGGCAGGCGGCCGCCGGCGAGCCGCTCCTTCTGGGCATTCGCCCCGAGGACATCCACGACCGCCTGAGCCGCACGGACGCGCCGCTTGACCGCGTGGTCTCCGGCATCGCCGAGGTCGTGGAGCCGATGGGCTCGGAAGTCTACGTCACGGCCCGCATCGGGAAGCACGAGGCCATCGCGAGGTTCCGCGGCGACCTCACTCCCGATATCGGTTCACGGCTCGACCTCGTGCTCGATCTCTCACGCGCCCATCTCTTCGAGGCCCGGACGGGCCAACGCCTCAAGGAATAGATGGCGGTGAGAGACCGGGGGGGCTCGTTGACGGCATGGTGACGCCGGGCCTGGTGATGGCCGCGGCCGTCGTCGTCGCGATGCTGGCGGGCACGATGCTGCGCCCCTCGCTGGCCGCGCTCCTCGGCGCCCTCCTCGCGCTCGCCGCTCTCCCTCTTTCTCATCTCCTGGGCACGGACGGCGGCGTCTCCGCGTTCCTCCCCTTCGTCCCGCTCCTGCCCGCCCCGGCCTTCGGCGGGTTCCTCGCCGCGCGCGTATTGGCAGGCGCCCGGCGCACGACCGCCTGGTCCCGGGAGGTGGCGGATGTGGCGAGGGCGCGTGCCGCGGCGCGGCGCCACGAGGCGGCCATCATCGAGCGACGCCGCGACAGCCTTCGCGCGCAGGAAGGCGCGCTCAACGAGATCAACGTGCTGGCCGTGAAGTTCGGGCAATGCGACAGCGTGGCCCAGGTGCGCGAAGAGATCGTCGCGGGCGCGCTGCGAGCGCTGGGCGGCAACCGCGCCGCCCTCGTCCCTCTCGACGGCACCACCGACACCGGGATGGACGACGAGATCCGGGGCCTGCTGGGCGCGCCCGTGCGTCGCACGATGCGGGACGGCAGTCACCTGATCGCGGTCCCGCTCCCCGGGATCACCGGCCACCTCTGGCGACGCGAGGCGGTAGCGACGTGGAGAACCGACCGCGCCTGGACCGACACCGACCTGAGACTCCTCTTCGCCCTCAGCGAGATCGCGGGCTCGGCCCTGCAGGCCGCGCTCCTGGCCGAGACGATCGACAACGAGGCCCGCCGGGACGGCCTCACGGGGCTCCTGACGCGCAAGGCGTTCGAGGACGAGGCGCACAAGGAGCTGTCCCTCGCGGCGCGAGCCCGACGTCCCCTGGCCTTTGCCTTGCTCGATCTCGATCACTTCAAGAATCTCAATGACGAGCACGGTCACGAGGCCGGTGACGCCGCCCTCAAGGCGTTCGCCCAGGTGCTCGCGGCGGCGGCCGAACCGGGAGAGGAACAGGGGGCCGTTCCCGAAGACCGGAAGGGCGCCGTCGAGAAGGTCGTGCTCTCCGGGCGCATGGGCGGCGAGGAATTCGGACTCCTGGCGCCCGGTGTCGATGGAGCCGCCCTCATGGACCGGATCGCCGCCATCCGCCGCGACGTTGCCGATCACGTGAGGCGTCCCGAGGGCGCGCCGCTCACCTTTTCCGCGGGCATCGCCGTCTTCCCCGGCCACGGCCTCTCGCTCTCCGAGCTCTTCGACGCCGCTGACAAGGCGCTGTATCACGCCAAGGCGGCGGGCCGGAACCAGACGCAGGAGTTTCGCCGATGAGGGCGCTCTACGTCCTCGGGTGGGCGCTGGGCGGCTGGGGCCTCCTTCGCGGCAGTGAGCCGATCCTCCTGGCCGGTGCCGGCATCGCCGCCGCGGCCGCCTGGAACCTCCATGCCGAGGCGCTGGTCGAGGGAAGAACCGGTCGGCTGGCGGCGTTCATTCTCGTGCCGACGCTGGCAGGGGGCATCCTGGGATTTCCGTCGGTCGCCCTGGCCGGGATCGGCGCGGCCGCGGCCGCCTGGCGCCTCGGCGCGATCGCTCACGCCGCGCTTCTCGCGACCACGCAGGCCGGCACCACGGCGATCCGGGACGACGCCGAGGCGGAGGCCCGCCTCGCGGTCCTGGCGCGGCAGGAAGCCGAGGCCCGCGGCCGGCTGAACCATGCCGTCGAACTGTCGCGCGCCCTGCGCGCCGTGCTCGCCTCCAGCTCCGCCGATGAGACGCTCAGCGCGCTGAACGCGGCCGCCCGTCGCCTCGGACTTCCCGGGGCCGAGACCGCCTTCGCCCGCGACGGCTCGGGATTCCGCCCGACGTTCACACCGACCACCGACCAGGAGTACGCCGTGCAGGCGCTCATCGGGCAGGCGCGCCTGGCCGTCCTCCGGAGCGGCAGGATGGAACAACTACGGGAAATTGGCCGAACGGATTGGCTCACGGGCCTGCCGAACCGGCGCGCGCTGGACGAGGCCCTCCCGGTGGAACAGCGCCGCGCCGCCTCGCTCGGACTCAAGCTCTCGTATGCCATGATCGACATCGATCACTTCAAGCGCTTCAACGACACGCACGGACACGCCGTCGGCGACGCCGTGCTCATGGCCGTGGCCAAGCAGTTGCGCGAAGTGGCGCGCAAGAGCGATTTCGTCGCGCGGTATGGAGGCGAGGAATTCGCGCTGATTCTTCCCGAGAGTTCCGTCGACGCCGCGGCGCTCCTGGCGGAGCGCATGCAGCGACACCTCCTGGAGAATCCGACGCGCCCGCACGGTCACATGCAACCGCTCCCTGTCACCGTCTCCATAGGCATCTCTTCCAAGGACCTCGAGCACGCCGACAAGGCGCTCTACGCCGCCAAGCAGAACGGCCGCAACCGCGTCGAGGTGGCCTGACGCGCTCAACAGGACGGCCGATTCCCGGCTGGCCTCGCCTCTCACTCAAAGTCGTTTCCCAGGGTCGCTCTCCAGCCTAAACCGCGGGGAATGGGTCTGTGATCGACCTTATGAAACCAGCGATACGCTTTCCGTTCCCTGAACGCTTGTCATCCTCCAGGAGTCGTCGAGACGCAATCGTTGCGCGCATTGAGCCGAAGTGCGGATATTGTGAACTTCATCACTTTCATTCTTTCGCGAGCTTGTGCATCTTCTCACTCTTGAACCGCATCGCGGAGCGCCTTAAACTGCGCGCAAATCTATCCGCCTGAAGGTCCCCATGAATCGACTCAACAAGTTCACCAGCACGACGCACGTCCGCGACATTATCGGGACGCGCACTCCTATCGTTCTGCCCCGCGCCGCCACCATCGCCGACGCTGTGGCCAAGATGAGCGCCGAGCGGACGGGATGCGTGCTCGTCATCGACCCCGGATCCAAGCTGGTCGGCATCCTGACCGAGCGCGACGTCCTCGTGAAGGTCGTGGCCAAGGGCCGCCCCCTCACCGACAGCGTCGCCGACCACATGACGGCTCAGCCCGTCACCATCGAACCGGAGGACACGCTCCGCACGGCCATCATCCGGATGGACAAGGGCCACCTCCGTCATCTCCCCGTCGTCACCGAGGGGCGACCCGTCAGCGTGCTCTCCGTCCGCGGCCTGGTGAGGCAGTTCGCGGACCTGTATCCGGCTGAAGTGCTCAACCTCCCGCCCGATCATGATCAGATTTATGCAGAAAGAGAGGGCGCTTGAAATGGCCCAGGACAAGATAGAAAAAGACAGCGTCACGATCCGGTTCGCCGGCGACTCCGGCGACGGCATGCAGTTGACCGGGACGCAGTTCACCGATTCGTCCGCCATCTTCGGCAACGACGTCTCGACCTTCCCCGATTATCCCGCCGAGATCCGCGCCCCTGCCGGTTCCGTCGCGGGCGTCTCGGGCTTCCAGATCCAGCTCGCCAACCGCGACATCTTCACGCCCGGTGATCGCGCCGACTGCCTCTTCGCGATGAACCCCGCCGCGCTCAAGAGTTGCCTGGGCGACCTCGATCCCGAGGGCGTCATCGTCGCGAACAGCGACTCCTTCGCCGCCGCCAACCTCAAGAAGGCCGGCTACGTGACCAATCCCCTCGAAGACGGTTCCCTCGCCGGATACCAGGTCCACCAGGTTCCCATCACGACCTTGACCGTGAACGCCACGGCCGAGGTCCCGGGCATCACCCGGAAGGACCAGGAGCGGTGCAAGAACTTCTTCGCGCTGGGACTCGCCTACTGGATCTTCGATCGTCCGCTCGACACCTCCATGGCCTGGATCGAGAAGAAGTTCGCGAAGAATCCCGCGGTGCTCGAGGCCAACAAGCGGGCGATGCTGGCCGGCTACAACTTCGGCGACACGACCGAGGTCTTCCCGGCCCGCTACCACATCCCTGCCGCCAAGCTCCCGCCGGGCAAGTACCGCCAGTTCAACGGCAACGAGGCCATCGCCTACGGGCTCGTCGCCGCCGCGCACAACTGCAACCTCCCGCTCTACTACGCCTCCTATCCCATCACTCCCGCCTCCGACATCCTCCACACGCTCTCCAACCTCGCCGCCTACAACGTCTACACCTTCCAGGCCGAGGACGAGATCGCGGCGATGGCGGCCGCCGTCGGCGCTTCCTTCGGGGGCGCGCTCTCCACGACCGGAACCTCCGGCCCCGGTCTCTGCCTCAAGTCCGAGGCCATCAACCTCGCGGTCATCACCGAGCTCCCGGTCGTCATCGTCAACGTCCAGCGTGGCGGCCCTTCCACGGGCCTGCCCACCAAGACCGAGCAGTCCGACCTCCTCCAGGCCATCTACGGCCGTAACGGCGACTCTCCGCTCATCGTCGTCGCGCCCCAGTCCCCGTCCGACGCGTTCCTCATGGCCTACGAGGCCGCGCGCCTGGCTCTTCGGACCATGGGCCCCGTCATCGTGCTCTCCGACGGCTTCATCGCCAACGGCGCCGAGCCCTGGCGGATCGTCGACCTGAAAGATCTCCCGCCCATCGAGACCGAGTTCGCCAAGGATCCTGCCACGTACAAGCCCTACCTGCGCGACGCCGAGACGCATGCGCGGCCATGGGCCATCCCCGGCACCCCGGGGCTCACGCACCGCATCGGCGGCCTGGAGAAGGCGGACGTGACCGGCAACGTCAGCTACGACGGCGACAACCATCACGTGATGACCCTTCACCGCGAAGAGAAGGTCCGCCGGGTAGCCGAGTTCATCCCCGAGCAGGACGTCTTCGGCGAGAACGAGGGCGAGCTCCTCGTCGTCGGCTGGGGCTCGACCTACGGTTCCATCCGCAGCGCGGTCGAGAAGCTCCGCGCCGAGGGCCGTTCCATCAGCCACGCGCACATCCGCTATCTCAACCCGTTCCCCCGTAACCTCGGGGCCGTCCTCGAGCGTTTCAACAAGGTGCTCGTCCCCGAGATCAACCGCGGACAGCTCGCCTGGCTCCTCAAGGCCCACTACCAGAAAGAACTCATCCAGTGCAACGAGGTGCGCGGAGTCCCCTACAAGATCAGTGACCTGTACGCTCGTTGCCGCGAGCTGTTGGAAGGAGCCCACGCATGAGCACCACGACGACGCCTGCACCCGCCCCCGGGGCTCCCCCGGCCGCGGCCCCGCTGACCCGCAAGGACTTCACCTCGGACCAGACCGTCCGCTGGTGCCCGGGTTGCGGCGACTACTCGATCCTGGCGCAGATGCAGAGCATCATGCCCAACCTGGGCGTGAAGCCCGAGAACGTCTGCTTCATCTCCGGGATCGGATGCTCCAGCCGCTTCCCCTACTACATGAACACCTATGGCTTCCACACGATCCACGGGCGCGCCCCGGCGATCGCCACTGGCGTGCGCATGGTCAATCCCGAGCTCATGATCTGGGTCATGACCGGCGACGGGGACGGGCTCTCGATCGGCGGCAACCACTTCATCCACACGATCCGGCGCAACATGGATCTCAAGATCGTGCTCTTCAACAACCAGATCTACGGGCTCACCAAGGGCCAGTATTCGCCCACGTCCCTCGTCGGCCAGAAGACCAAGTCCTCTCCCACCGGCGTCATCGACTACCCCATCGTCCCGGCGATGATGGCGCTCTCGGCCGAGGCCACCTTCGTGGCGCGGACGATGGACGCCGATCCCAAGCACATGAGCCAGGTCTTCGAGGCCGCGGCACGCCACAAGGGCACGGCCTTCATCGAGGTCTACCAGAACT
>CAZJQD010000084.1:4321-6735 GCA_964548165.1 uncultured bacterium | reverse complement strand
CGTTGAGGTCGGCGTCGATCGCCATCTGCTTGCCCGGCATCGCGTCCAGGGTGAACCGCGCGGCAACCTCGGCGATGCGCGTCGCGCCCTTCACGATCACCATGAACTGGATGATCACGAGGATGATGAAGACGACGATACCGATGATGTAGTTCCCGGAGACGACGACCTCGCCGAAGAACCGGATGATCTTGCCGTCGAAGGCCGTGCCCTCGGAGAGGATCAGCCGGGTCGAGGAGACGTTCAGGGAGAGGCGGAAGATGGTCGTCAGGAGGAGCACGGACGGGAACGAGGAGAAGTCCGTGGCCTTGGCGGTGTACATCACGGAGAGCAGGATGATGATGGAGACCGAGATCGAGAGGGCCATCCCGAGGTCCAGGAGGAACGTCGGGATCGGGATCACCATCATGATGACGACGACGGCCACGCCCAGGGCCATCATGGCGTCGGCGTTCTTGAGGATGCGCTCGGGCAGGACCGCCGGGGTCGATGCGGCCATCAGGCGGCCATCTTCTTCTGCCGGTACACGAACGCGAGGACCTCGGCGACCGCCGTGTAGAACTCAGGCGGCACCTCGTCGCCGATCTCGACGGCCTTGTAGAGCGCCTGCGCGAGCGGCTTGTTCTCGTAGGTCGGGACGCCATGCTCCTCGGCGAGCTGGCGGATCTTGAGCGCGATGTGGCCCTCGCCCTTGGCAACGCAGGTGGGCGCCGTCATCGTCGCCTGGTCGTACTTGATGGCGATGGCGTAGTGCGTGGGGTTCGTGATGACGACGTCGGCCGTCGGCACCTCCTTCATCATCCGCCGGCGCATCGACTGGATCATGCGCTTGCGCTGGGCCTGCTTGATCTGCGGATCGCCCTCGGCCTGCTTCTGCTCGTCCTTCACCTCTTCCCGCTTCATCTTCAGCGAGTCCTTCCACATGTGGCGGTTGAAGAAGTAGTCGGCGGCCGCGATCACCATGAGGAACATGCAGATCTTCCAGGTCATCTCCCAGGCGATCTCCCCCACGAGCCTCACGAAGGGATACGGTTGCATGTTCCAGGACATTCTCAGCGACGGCAGGCTGTCGATGAGAATTCCACCGGCGAGCCAGCCGATGAAGAGGATCTTCAGGACCGACTTGGCGAAGTTGAACGCGACGGTCTTGCCGATGAGCAGGCGGTCGATGAGGCGCTTGGGATTCGGGAAGATCTTGGTCCACTGGGGCTGGAGCGGCTTCCAGGTGAAGAGCCAGCCGACCTGGGCGATGTTGCCGACGATGGCGACGATCATCTCGACAAGGGCAATGGGCCAGATCGCCATCGCCACGTGGACGTAGATGTGGAGAAAGTGGGTGCGCAAGGACTCCTGCGTCAGTTCCATCGTCCCGACGTTCTGGAGCCAGAACTTCATGAGGTGAAGCTCGTGGCCGACGAACTTCGGGAGCATCAGCGTCAGGGTCAGGATGCCGAAGAAGAGCGCGGCGGCCTGCGTCAGCTCCGCCGACTTCGCGACCTGGCCGTCGCCACGCGCCTTGGAGATCCGCTTGCCGGTCGCGTCCTCGGTGCGGCCCTCGTCCTCGGCCGCGAAGAGCTGGAGATCGAACCAGCGGGCCCCGGCGACGGCGCGAAGATCGGAGACGGGCCGGGGGAATTCCCAATCCTTCACAGGAGCACCAGGAGACCACGGATGACGTGGAAGGCGCGGTCGTAAGTGCTGACCGAGACGTGGTACATGTCCGGCAGGAGGAGGAACATCAGCGTCAGGCCGCTCACGATCTTGACCTGGAACCCGATCTCCATGACGTTCAGCTGCGGCGCCACCTTCGACATGATCCCCATCGTCATCTCGATGAGAAAGACCGTGCCGATGATGGGCGAGGCAATCTGGAAGGCGATGAGGAACATCTCCTGCGTGGCCATGATGAGCGTCGCGACGAGCCCCTGGCTCGCCGACGTGATCACGAGGGACGGGAGGACGCGATACGAGTACGCCAGCGACTCCAGGACCATGTGGTGCCCGTTGATGACGGTGAACACCAGGAGCGCGAACATCGACTTGATCTGACCGAGAATCGGGATCGAGGTCTCCGAGAGCGGATCGATCACGTTCACGATGCCAAAGCCCATCTGGAGGCTGTAGAACTCGCCCGCGAGGAGAAAGGCCGTGTAGTAGACCTGCAGGACGAGGCCGATCAAGAGGCCGATCAGGAGGGACTCCCCGAAGAGGATGAGCAGGGGCAGGTCGAGCGCGGTCGGGGCGACGATGTGCGCGGACGCCGACGGGTACAGAACCAGGGCGACCGTGGCGGCCGCCCAGCCGCGGTAGACGAGCGGCACCTCGGCGACCGAGAAGATGGGCGTCAGGAGGAAGATGCCGGTCGTCCTGACGAAGACCAGGAGGTACGGGATGACGTTCGCCTCCAGGAAGCT
>CAZJQD010000084.1:0-4221 GCA_964548165.1 uncultured bacterium | reverse complement strand
GTCATGGCGCCAGCTGCGGCAGGTAGGCCAGCATCATGATGACGTATTCCGTCATCATCCGGATCATCCAGGGGCCGAACGCGGCGACCGCCAGCAGGATGGCGGCCAGCTTCGGGACGAACGTCAGCGTCTGCTCCTGGATCGACGTCGTCGTCTGGATCACCGAGACGAAGAGGCCGACGATGAGGCCGATGACGAGCATGGGCGAGGAGATGACGATGGTCATGAGGAGGGCGTTACGGGTGATGTCGATGGCCAGGTGCTGGGTCACGTGTGAAAGGACCTCACGAGCGAAAGAGCCACGAGGTTCCAGCCGTCCACGAGGACGAAGAGGAGGATCTTGAAGGGAAGCGAGATCATGACGGGAGGGAGCATGATCATGCCCATCGACATCAGCGTGGAGGCGACGACCATGTCGATGACCAGGAACGGCAGGAAGATGAAGACGCCCATCAGGAACGCCGTCGTCAGCTCCGAGATCATGAACGAGGGCACGATCACCCAGGTCGGCACGGCGGCGGCGTTGGCGGGGCGCGGCATGCCCGAGAGGCGGATGAAGAGCCCGAGGTCCTTGGGGCGGGTGTTCTTGAGCATGAACTCGCGGATGGGAACGATCCCCGCGTCGTAGGCCTCCAGCGTCGTGATCTGCCGGGCCTGGTAGGGCTCCCACGCCACCGTCTTCACCTCCTGGATGACGGGCGCCATGATGAAGAACGAGATGAAGAGGGCGAGCGTGCCGGTGACCTGGGCGGGCGGCAGGTCCTGGGTGCCGATGGCGCGCTTGATGAACATGAGCACCACGGTGACGCGCATGAAGCAGGTGGTCATCAGGACGAGGGAAGGTGAGACCGCCAGGACGGTCAGGAGGAAGAGAAACTTGAGGGTGGTGGTGACATCCTCGGGATTGTCGGTGCCCGCCAGGAAAGTCAGCTTGGGGAGCTGGCCCACCTCCGCGCCGGCGGGCGGCACGGGAGCGGTCTGTGGGAGACCATCCAGGAGCTGGGTCGAAGGACCCGGCAGGGCCTCGCGGGGCGAGAAGCGCTGGCTCTGCTGCGCGGAGGAGGCCGCGGCGATGAGGCCGATGAGCGCGAGAGCGGCCGCCATGCGGCGCGTGGCGGCGGCTACGCGGCGCGCGGCGGCGACGCGGCGCGCGGCGGGAAGCAGGCGATGAGCGGGCGGCATCACGCCACCCACGCGCAATTCCTCTTTCGTCTTCTCTCCCGCCAAGGAGCCCTCCCGTGCACTAGTGCGTCGAATCTGCGTTCACTGCCGCGTAGCCGGCCTTCTCTGTCTGTTGCCGGTGTTGCCGTATGCCTCTGCCGCGACCTTCCGCCGCGGCCTCTCCCCGGGCTACAAGTTGAGCCCCCGAATCAGGTCCTGCTGCTGCGCCAGGAACGCGCTCGCGCGTTCGTCCAGCCGCCGTCGCCGATCGCCGGGCTCCGCCGAGGAATCCAGGCCCGCCGCGCCGCGCTCACCGGCGCCCGCCATGGCGGCGCTCCTGCGATGCGGCGGCGTCCAGTTCGCGGCGCCGGATCCCGTCGCGGAGGCGCCACCCGCTCGCGCCCGCCCGCGAGGCCGCGGCGCGAGCGCGTCGCTCGGGGCGAGCGCGTCGTTCGGCACGAGCGTGTCGCGATGAGGACCGGCAGGATACGCCTCCGGCAAGAACGCGGCGCGCTCCATCCCGGGCGCGCTCGACGATCGGGGATCCAGCCTGCCGCCGAAGAGATTCCCCGTGAACTGGCGGAGCGCACCGCCGAACGAACCGCGCCCGGCCGCTCCCTCGGATCCCGACGCGGCGCGGGAGTGCGCGAGACGGGCGCGATCCGCGGCTTCGCCCTGGAGCTCGGTGAGCATCGTCATGCCCTTGTCCGTGACGCCGATGACGATCACCTTCCCGCTGACTTCCACGATGTTGATGATCTGATTCGGCCCCAGGGTCTCCATGGCCAGGCGTCGTACCAGACCACTGCCGGCCGCGAGTGGAGTTCCCGACCGGCGCAGGAAGGCGTTGATGGCGTAGATGAGCGCGATGACGACGCCGAGTCCCACGAAGAGGCGCGCTCCCGAGTACGCCAGGTCGCCTCCATCCAGGGGAATGCCCGGCGACTCGATGGCATCCACGCTGGCCGGGCTCGTCGCGCCGGCCGCAACCGTTGCCTCGGCCACGACATCGTCGCCGACTCCGGGCGACGCGCCGACCCCGGACGGCGCTCCGTTCCCGGAGGCCGCGCCGGCCGCAGGCGCCGGCGCCGTGGCCAGCTCGGCCGGGAGTCGCTCATCGAGCGCTCCCCCGGGAGCAAAGAACGCCTCATCAATGCCGCGAGCCTGCTCGGCGAGCACCGCGGGTGCAAAAAAAACGGCGAGGAAGAGGGGGGCTGAAACCAGGACAAGAGCTGAGAACGCACCACGGATGGGACCATTCCGACGCGCGGATGAGCGCTGGTTCCGCATGCTCCGTTTCCCTCCCACGTTCCCTTTCGTTTCTCGTCCAGACGGTGTCTCTTTTTTGCCGTCTTCGTTCGTCTCTAGGTCTTCTGGACCCTTACGTCTTCAGCGCTTCATTCTCCAGTTTCCCCAGGTCGCCCTCCGGCCCAAGCCGCCTGGCAAGGGCCTTCGCTCGACCTTGTGAAACCAGCCGTTTTCATCCTTCTACTGCAACCCCTTGATCCGCTCGATGGGCGTGACGATGTCGGTGACGCGCACGCCGAAGCTCTCGTCGATCACGACGACTTCGCCGCGCGCGATGAGCTTCTGGTTGACGAGGAGATCCACGGGCTCGCCGGCCAACTTGTCGAGCTCGATGATGGATCCCGTGCCGAGCTCCAGCACGTCCCGGATCATCATCGTGCGCCGCCCGAGCTCGACCGTCACCTGCATCGGCACGTCGGCCAGGAGCTCGATGTTCTTCGTCTGGTTCTCGGTGAGCGTCGGGGCCAGCGCGGGGAAGGAAACCGCCTGCACGCCCACCTGGCGCTGGGGAGCCGGGGCGCTCGTCGCCGCCTTCGGAGAGGCCGCCGCCGCGGCCCGGGTTCCCGCGATGCCGCGCGCCAGGGAGTTGTCGAGCGTGAGGAAGAACATGCCGCTCCTCAAGCCCTCGACCTCGAACGAATACTGCGCGAAGACGCGCGTTCCACGCCCCGCCAGGGGCGGCTGGTTGTCGGTGCGGACGAACAGCGAGCCGGCCGAGAGCGACGAGCCGAGCTCGCGGGCCAGCGACGACGCCAACCCGTTCACGATCGGCGTCACCACTTCCTTGGCCGCGTTCTGGTGCAGGTCCCCAAGGTCGGCGGGCGGATTGGACCCGTCGCCGCCCATCAGGAGATCCGCAAGCAGGGCAGCATCGTGCGTGGGCATGGTGACCGCGGCCGCGCCTGACGCGGCGCCGCTCATCGCAAAATCAAAGACGGCGCAGAACGGGCCGATCATGGCCGAGATCGCCGCGTCGTCCTCGGTATCGAGCGAGATGGGCGAGAGCGTGAGACGGCGGCCGAGGAGCGTGGAGGTTGCGTCGGCCGCGGCGCCCAGGCCAATCTTGAGGCGTTCGCCGAGGGCCTTGAGTTCCTCGGCCCCGAGGTTGCCGGCCTCGACCTTCACGGAAGGCGAACCCCCGGCCTGCGGGCGCGCGGGTGCCGGCGCAGGCGCGGATGCGCCTCCGCCACCGTCCAGGGCCGCGCCCGACAGCAGAGCATCGATCTCTTCCTGCGTGAGAATCCCGTCAGCCATACCGCGCCTCTCCTCGCTTTCCGTCCTTGCGCGCCACCAGGTCGTCCGAATACATGTCGTCGACCGGGCGCGTCAACTGGACGCCCATCTTCTGCCCGACCTGCCCGGGCCGGCACAGGAACTTGGGCCGGTTGTTCACGAAGAGCGTCGCCTCCGACGTAATCGTCTCCTTGAGCTTGAGGACATCCCCGACCTTGAGATCACAGAGCTCCTGCATCGAGACCGGCGCGTAGCCGAGCACCGCGACTACCGGCAGGGGGGCGCGCGACAGCCGCCCGCGGATCGCCTCGATCGCGTCGCCGCTGGCGCCGCGCCGGATCGACGAGTACCAGTACTGGGCCGAGAGCTTCGAGATGATCGGCTCGAGCGTGATGTAGGGAATGCAGAAGTTCGTCAGCCCCTCGACCTCGCCGACGCGCGTGTCGAGCGTGATGAGGACGGCCATATCGTTGGGCGGCACGATCTGGACGAACTGCGGGTTCGACTCGAACGTCGAGA
>CAZJQD010000083.1:4025-6867 GCA_964548165.1 uncultured bacterium | reverse complement strand
GCATCGGCGAGAATTCGCCGGAAGTCCGGAGCCGCAGCCTCGAAGGTTTCGACTATGCCGGCATTCGGATCGACGAGCCCGCCAACGCAAAACTCTTTGGCGGCGCCGAGGGTGCCATCGCAACCCCCGACTCCAGGACCTCCGTCCACGTCATCCCCACCAACGAAGAGCTCGTCATCGCCCGCGACACCGTCCGCTGCCTGGAATAACTCAGGAGCTGAGACGACAGCCGGTTTCATAAGGTCGATCGCAGGCCCTCTCCCCGAGGTTTTGGGCCGGAGAGCGACCTTATGAAACCGTTCCCAAGTGCCTCATCCCTCCCTCCCCACCCCTTGCCAAAATTCCTGATTCCCAATTCATTTTTCCTATAGAATCCCCGGGCAATGGTTAGAAACGGCTCGAAACGCGATCGCGGCGCCGTCCGCCCGGGCGGTAAACCCTCGGGGGCGAAGGGCTGCTTCTCCCGTATCCTCCGCACCTTCGAGTGGTCGCTCTACCTCGTCGCCCTCGCGTTGGGATCGGGCGCCATCATCCTCGCCATCCTCTTCTCCCTCTACGGCCGTGACCTCCCCTCGCTTGACCCTCTATTGACCTACAACTCCACCTCCGGAACGGAGGCGCGCTGGAGCCAATCGACCCAGGTCCTGGCCGCGGATGGTACCGTCATCGGCGAGTTCTATGATGAAGACCGCGTCATCATCGGCATCAACCAGATCCCGATGGTGATGCGCCAGGCCATCATCGCCGTCGAGGATGAGCGCTTCGATCCCGCGCACCCGACCGGTTGGGTCCGCCGCGCCGGCATCGATCCCATCGGCATCGCGCGCGCCGCCGTCGTCAACATCCTCGCGCGCCGCACCGTCCAGGGGGGCTCGACGATCACCCAGCAGTTGGCCAAGAACCTCTTCCTGACCCGTGAACGTACGCTCCGGCGCAAGATCCAGGAGATGATCATCGCCTATCGGATTGAGAAAGCCTTTCACCGGGACGAGATCATGGAGCGCTACCTCAATAAGGTCTTCTTCGGTAACCACGCCTACGGCGTCCACTCCGCGGCGTCCCGCTACTTCGGCGTCGACCTCTCCAAGCCCGGCGCCACCCTCTCCATCGGCCAGGCCGCCATGCTTGCCGGCTTGGCCAAGGCGCCGTCCGCTTACGCTCCGCACCGTCACCGCGATCGCGCCGAAGCCCGGCTCAAGATCGTCCTCCAGCGCATGGTCGAATGTGGGTACTTGCCGGCCGATCAGCTCCAGCCCGCCTTCGACGAGTTCTGGAGAACCTTTGACCCCGAGAAGGTGACGGTCCCCGAGGGCGACACGGACGCCGGCCAGATCAAGGTGCGCCAGGCCGGGTTCTTCGTGGAATACGTCCGGCAGGAAGTCCTCAAGCATATCGACGTGGAGTCCCTCAACAAGGGCGGCTTCCGGATCGAGACGACCCTTGATCCCAGGATGCAGGCCGCGGCCGAGGCGGCCATGACGGCGGGCCTGGCGCGCTTGACCGCCGACCTCACGGCCCGCCGCATCAACCTCACCAAGGGCCCCCTGGAGGGCGCGCTGGTGGCGATGGATCACACCAACGGCCATATCCTCGCGATGGTGGGAGGAAGCGAATGGTCGGGCTCCAACCAGTTCAACCGCGCCGTCCAGGCGCACCGCCAGGCAGGCTCCGCCTTCAAGCCCCTCGTCTACTGGACCGCGCTCGACCAGCAGAAGGCCACGCTCGGCTCGGTCCTGCGCGATCAGACCTTCCAGGTTCCCGGCACGGACTGGTCCCCGAAGAACTACGACGGCAGCCAGCGCGGCCCCGTCCTCCCCCGCACCGCGCTCACCCACTCCCTCAACATCGCCGCCGTCCGCATGTTGCTGTTGACCTCTCCCGAGGAAGTCATCGCCCGCATTCACGACAAGCTCGGCATCAATACCTCCAACATGCAACCATACCCCTCGATCGTGCTGGGGGCCTTTGAGGTCACGCTTCTTGAGATGGTCTCCGCGTATAGCGCCTTCGCCAACCTGGGGGAACGCTACACGCCCGGCGCCGTCCTGCGCATCCTCGACAAGGACGGCCGCGTCGTAAGATCCTTCGTCGGGCAGAATGGAAAGTACGCGTCCCAGCGCGCCATGGAGCCGGGCGTCGCCTACCTGATGACGTCGACCATGCAGAGCGTCGTCCAGCGCGGAACGGCGGCCTCTGCCGTAGGAGCCCGCATCGGTCGTATCCCGGCCGCCGGAAAGACCGGCACAACCGACGACTACGCTGATGCCTGGTTCGTCGGCTACACCCCGACCATCACCGCCGGAGTCTGGGTCGGCTTCGATGAACGCCGCACGATGGGGCGAGGCATGACCGGTGGAAGAACCGCTGGAACCATCTGGTCGGACTTCATCGTCAAGGCCCTGGCCGGCAAGCCGCCCGGCGCCTTCCCGGCCCCTCCCTCCGATGTGATCGCCGTGACGATCTGCTCCCTGAGCGGCCTCCGGGCCTCACCCGACTGCCCCAACCCTATCTCCGAATACTTCATCGACCAGACGTCACCCTCGGCCATCTGCACCGTCCATAGCGATCCCACGGCCTTGGAAGAGTTCCTGTACGGCGCCGATGCCCCGCCGGATACCGAGACTGCAGCCATCCGCTGGCCCGACCAGCCCTCCTACGGCTTCGACACCGCAGGCCTGGCCGCCAGCCGCGATCGCCTCCGCGCCATCATCGACGCCGAAGCCCCAGCCCCACAACCAGTCCCCTCCAGCCCACAGTAAAGATCGCCCCGGTCAGAACGACCGGTCTCAGACTACGGACAAAGCCCGGATTCCGCTGCGGCGTGGGTGGAGCGGAACTTAAG
>CAZJQD010000083.1:0-3925 GCA_964548165.1 uncultured bacterium | reverse complement strand
CGCAGGCCGAGGGACGAGGCCGAGTCCTTCCGCGAAGCCACGCCGTGGCGGAATCCACCCGCGTGGACAAAGCCCGGATTCCGCTTCGGCGTGAGTGGAGCGGAACTTAAGCGCAGGCCGAGGGACGAGGCCGAGTCCTTCCGCGAAGCCACGCCGTGGCGGAATCAAACGTGATTACAGCTTGTTGCCCAGCGCGGATCTACTTCTGGCGCATCTTCGAGAGCAGTCTCAATATCTCCAGGTAGAGCCAGACAAGCGTCACCAGCAACCCGAACGCCGCGTACCACTCCATGTATTTCGGCGCTCCCTGTTCCGCGCCATGCTCGATGAAGTCGAAGTCCAGGACGAGATTGAGCGCCGCGATGACGACGATCACGAGAGAGATGCCGATCCCGATGGGCCCGCCCGAATGAAGATACGGGACCTGCACGCCGAAGAGCCCCGCGATCATGGATCCCAGGTAAACCAGGCAGATGCCCCCGGTGGCCGCGACCACGCCGAGCTTGAAGTTCTCGGTCGCCTGAATGAGCCGTGAACGGTAGGCAAAGAGGAGCGCGAGAAAGATGCCGACCGTCAGCATGACCGCCTGCAGGACGATACCGGTCCACGCACCCTCGAACATGGCAGAGATGCCGCCAAGCGCCGCTCCCTCGGCCAGGGCATACAACGGCGCGGTGATGGGCGCCGCTGTCTTCTTGAAGATGGTGACCAGGGCCAGGATAAAGCCGGCGAGGACGCCCCCGAACATGACGAGCGACGCCGCTCCGCTGCGGCCGCTCATGACGAGCCACCAGGTGGGGGTCGCCGTGAGTAAGAGCAGGCTGATCAGGACGAAGGACCGGTTGACCGTTCCCTCGATCGTCATCGTCTCTGCCTCGGCATAGCCGCGGGATACCGAGAAAACCTCCGCGCTGAGCGCCGGATTAGCCGTCCTGATCATCTTGCCTCCTGCCTCCACTGCGGCGCCTTCATCGTGGCACCGCGCTCATGATATCGACGCCACCGTCAGTGCTTGAAGTGGCGGACACCCGTGAAGCATAACGCCATTCCCAGGCGATCTGCAGCATCAATGACCTCCTGGTCCCGAATCGATCCGCCGGGCTGAACAACCGCCGTGACCCCGCGCGCATCCTCGAGCCCGTCCGCGAAGGGAAAGAACGCATCCGAGGCCAGCACGGCGCCCGCCGCGCGCTCCCCTGCCTGGCTGATGGCGATACGCACCGACGCGGCGCGGTTCATCTGGCCCGCGCCGATCCCTACGGTCACCCGATCACGAACAACGACGATGGCATTGGAACGAACGTGCTTGACCACGGCCATCGCCACTTCCATGTCCGCCCGCTCGCGATCATCGGGAGTCCGGTTCGAGACCACCCGAAGCTCCAACGGAGCCTCGACACTCGGAAGTGCATCGCGCGACTGGGTGAGGATTCCACCCGGGATCGCCCGGATCTCCTCATCAGGAAAGACCGGATCCGGCCACGCGACGACCCGAAGGTTCTTCCGTCTGGCCAGGATCTCGCGGGCGCCATCAGTCACCTCGTCGGCGACCAGGACCTCGAGGAAGAGCTTGCCGAGCTCGTTCGCGGCGGCCTCATCGAAGATCCCGTGCACGGCCAGGATCCCGCCGAACGCAGAGACCGGATCAGCGTCGATGGCCGCCCGCGTCGAGCCAGCCACCGACCCGAGTGCGGCCGCCCCGCAGGGGTTCTGATGCTTGATCACGGCCGCGCTCCCGGGCCCGAGGTCGCGAACAAGCGCCACGGCGGCCACCAGGTCGAGGATGTTGTTATACGAGAGTTCCTTCCCCTCCACGATCGCCGCCTCGTGCAGGCCGCGCGAGCCCGACTTCACCCACCAGGCCGCCCCTTGGTGAGGGTTCTCGCCGTAGCGAAGCTCTTTGTGCCGCACCCACGCCGAGTCCTTCACGACCGGGTCCTCTCCCGACAAGTCGCAAGCATAGGCGCGAGCGATTGCGGCGTCATAATCGGCGACATGCCGCCAGGCGCGAGCGGCCAGCCGACGCCGAAGCGAGGCCCCAGAATCGGTCGCGAGGGTTCCCTCCGCGACAGCCGCGGCAATCACGGCATAATCCGCGGGATCCGTGGCCACGGCCACGTGCGCCGAGTTCTTCGCCGCAGCCCGGATGAGCGCCACGCCGCCGATATCGATCTGCTCGATGCGAGGATGCGCTTCGTCAAACTGGTAGAGATTGCAGACGACGAGGTCGATGGGGGCGGAACCGATCCGCGCGAGGTCGGCCGCATCCTGGGGCAGGTCACGACGAGCCAGGATCCCACCGAAGATGACGGGCGCCAAAGTCTTGACCCGCCCACCCAGGATCTCGCCCGCGCCGGTCAGGTCTCCGACCTCGAGCACCGGTCCGACCTCCTGGACGAGGAGCGAAGCCGTGCCGCCAGTCGCCAGCAGTTCCCAACCCGCATCGCGGAGCGCACGAGCGAGAGGGACGAGACCGGTCTTATCCGTAACAGAGAGCAGGGCGCGAGGAGCCATGCACGCCAGAATAGCGGGTAGGAAACAGGACGCAACGGACCACGCAGGGGCTTATCCACATCCCGTTCTTGACAGGTCAGTCAATCACTAAGACCATAAGTCCATGGCTTTCAGAGGGGACGTCTGGATAGGCCCCGGCGGTGGCAAGGACCGCTTTGCGATTAGAACCACTGCCCAGCACGCCCCGATGATCCAGTCCCTGGCCGGCATCCGCTGGCACCCGGAATCCCGCTTCTGGAGTCTACCTCGCGAAACCGATTACGCTGCCGCGCTCTTCCGCGCCCTGAAGGCCTCGACCAGGAAGCCTGGTCTTGTCATACACCCCGCCCTCCTGGATTGGAAAGTGGAAGTCGACCGAAAAGCTCGCTTCACTCCCCAGCAGGAAGTAGCAATGGCAAAACTGCGCCAGCACATGATCCTGAAGGCCTACAGTCCCAAGACACGCAAGGAATACGTGAACCACGTCGGCCGATTTATGGACTCATTGAAGATCCCACTGGAGTCCGTTACCGAAGACTACGTGAGAGACTACGTCCTGGAGCTAATCGAGGATAAGAAGGTCTCGAGGAGCTACGCCGACCAGGCCATCTCAGCTTTGAAAGTCCTCTTCAAGGGCGCCTTGGGCAAAAGCATCGTCCCCGATAACTTTCCCCGCCCAAGAAAAGAGCGGAGGCTCCCGGTCGCCAAGAGCCAGGAATTCATATCTCGCCTCATCCAGCACCTGAAGAGTCCGTTCGAGCGAGCCATCTTCATGCTCATATACGCCGCTGGCCTGCGAGTCAGCGAGGTGGTGAGCCTGAAGGTCACAGATTTCGACGAGGACAGAAACACCATCCTGATCCGAAGAGCCAAGGGCGCCAAGGACCGCTTCGTCATGCTCTCGGAGACCGCCTACAAGGCGGTAAAGGAGCAGATCCGCACAAGCCACACAAAGAGCTGGCTCTTCCCAGGGACCAAACCAGGTCGCCATATCACCGAGCGAGCCGTTCAGCTGAGACTCAAGGAAATTGTCACACACCGCATGCGTATCAAGGACGAAAGAGTCACCCCGCACACCCTCCGCCACTCCTTCGCCACCCACCTCCTGGAAGCAGGAGTAGACCTCAGGTACATCCAGGAGTTGCTAGGCCACGCCTCGTCAGCCACCACCGAGATATACACCCACGTCAGCAAAGAGATGATATCAAGGATTCAAAGCCCCCTCGACACCCTGGCCCCCGCCACCACACTCCCCCACCGCCGCCGCACCGACCCCAGACCATGACCCCATCCCCTATACACAAATATGGCCGAATCCCCTCTTCGCCCATACCAGCCACCTACCCTCATAGCCGAAACCACGGTTCGCCCACGAACTCGTTAGACAAACGGGCCTCCGTGCCCGTTTGTCTAATGGGCGCGTTTCGTTGGG
>CAZJQD010000082.1:0-7167 GCA_964548165.1 uncultured bacterium | reverse complement strand
CCGTCACGCTAGGAGCGTTCGCCGTCAATCTTTTCGTCTCTCGCGATGTGATGCCATCGCTGGGGATCGCGGTTGGGAACACCCTGGAGGCCTTGCTGGCCACCTGGCTCGTCGGTTTCCAGGTGCGAAGGCCTCTCCTGGAATCCGTCTCGTCCTCTCTACGGTTCATCCTGGGGGCTGGCCTCCTGGCGCCCCTTGTTGGCGCCTCGGTGGGAGGGGCCAGCCTGTATCTTGCGGACCCGGCCGTCGGCCCAGCCGTATGGTCGATCTGGCTGACCTGGTACATGGGCGACAGCGGCGGCGTGCTCATCTTCGGCGCGCTCCTCTTGGCCTGGACCGGTCCCGTGTCCGCCTATCTGAGAACGGGTGGGCGCGTCGAGGCCGCGCTCCTGGCGCTCTTCGTCCTGGTCGCGGGTTCCGTGGTCTTCCACCCCGCTCTGACCTTCCCAGGAAATTACCAACCCTTGAAGTTTCTCTGCCTGCCCCCGCTCCTCTGGGCATCGGTGCGATTTGGCGCCCGAGGCGCCTCGGCGTGCACGTTTCTCCTCAGCGCCCTGTTCCTGTTTGGGGCCGCGCGGGCCTCGGACCTGGCCGATCCGGCCTACCAGGGGAATCTCATGGTCATCCAGGCGTTCCTCGGCGTCTGCGCCATGACCGGGCTCGTGATGGCTGCCGTGACCGCGGAGCGATACATCCACGAGCAGGCGCTCCTTGACGCGCAACGGGACCTGGAAGAGCGCGTGACGGAACGCACCCGGGAAGCGATCCGCAATGAAACGCGGTTTCGTTCGTTGTTCGAATTCGCTCCGGATGCCATGGTCATGGTGGATTCCTCGCGCGCGATCCTGCTCGTCAACGACCAGGTGGAACGTGTCTTCGGCTATCCGTCCGAGGAGATCGTGGGACAACCCATCGAGGTCCTGATCCCGGAGCGTTTTCGTGCCGCGCATGGGCCTCACATGGCGCGCTATTTCTCGTCGCCCCAGTTTCGCCCGATGGGGTCCGGCCTGCGGCTCTTCGGCCAGCGCAAGAGCGGCGAGGAGTTTCCCGTGGAGATCAGCCTCTCGCCCTTCTCCACCGACGAGGGCATGGTCGCCCTCGCGTCGATCCGCGACATCACCGAGCGTAAGCTCCTGGAGGAGAAGGAGCAGGCCCTCATCCGCGAGCAGGCCGCGCGCGCGGAGGCGGAGGCCGCGGTCAAGGCGAGGGAGGGGTTTCTCGCGATCGCGTCCCACGAACTCTCCACCCCGCTGGCTGCCCTGAAGATGCAGATCTCCAATCTCGTGAGAACGATCGAACGAACGGGCGCCGAGTCGATCCCCGCGGATCGCCTGCTCGCGGTCCTGACGGGGCTGGCGCGGATGACGCGACGGATCCAGACCCTGGTGACCGGCATGCTCGATATCTCCCGCATCCAGACCGGCCAGTTCCGCCTGAAGAAGGAACCGATGGACCTGGCCGCACTCGTGCGCGAGGTCGTGGATCGGTATCGACCGGAGATCGAGCTGAGCGGGTCGAGGGTCGAGGTCACCGCGTCAACGCCGGTCGAGGGGTGCTGGGATCGGGAGCGCCTGGACCAGGTCATCACCAACCTCCTCACGAATGCGCTCCGCTACGGCGACAAGGGCCCGATTCGACTTCGCGTGATTGGCGATTCCACAACGGCTCGTTTGATCGTCGAAGATGAGGGGATCGGGATCGCCAAGGAGAACCAGGAACAGGTCTTTGCCGCGTTTCGCCAGGGACCGGGCGCCGCTCATGAGAGAGGTCTCGGGTTGGGGCTCTACATCGTCCGCGAGATCATGCGCGGCCACGACGGTCGCGTCACCGTCGAGAGCGAACTTGGCAAGGGATCCACCTTCACTGTGGAGTTGCCGCTTTAGAGCAGAAAAAAGCCGGTCGCCCTCGCGGACGACCGGCTGGTCGGTGACTGAAGATTACGCGCGGCGGCGCTTGCCGGTGCGATACAGACCGTCGAGGACCGCGATGGGGTCGCGGAACCGGGAGGTCATGATCATCGCGGCGATGACGAACGGCTTGTAGCTCGCCTCGACGTAGGTCGGGATGCGGTACTTCTCGAAGACCTTGGCGCTGACCTCGCCCTCCTTGCAGGAGACGTCGGTGATGTCGGCGGGGAGGCAGTGCATGTAGAGGGCCTCGCCGTTCTTCGTCAGCTTCATCTTCTTCTCGTCGCACTCCCAGCTCTTGAACTTCGCGTTGTTGGCGAGCAGTTCCTTCTCGAGCGCCTTGATGCCGGCGTCGTCGTGGGTCTCGACGAGCTTGGTGCGCTTCTCCATCGCGGCGAACGGCGCCCACGACTTCGGGTAGACGATGTCGGCGCCCTGGAAGGCCTCCTCCATCGAGTTCGAGATCGAGAACTTGCCGCCCGATTCCTTCGCGTGCTTCTTGGAGACCTCGATCGTGTCCGGCAGGAGGTCGTAGCCCTCGGGGTAGGCGAGAGCGACGTCCATGCCGTAGCGGGTCATCAGGGTGATGATGCCCTGGGGGACCGAGAGCGGCTTGCCGTACGAGGGCGAGTAGGCCCAGGTCATGGCGAGGCGCTTGCCGCGGAGGTTCTCGAGGTCGCCGCCGGCCCACGCCTTCAGCGCGGCCAGGTCGGCCATCGCCTGCGTCGGGTGGTCGATGTCGCACTGGAGGTTGACGATCGCGGGGCGCTGGTGGAGAACGCCGTTGGCGAAGCCGTCATCGAGCGAGGCGCCGACCTCGCGCATGTAGGTGTTGCCCTTGCCGATGTACATGTCGTCGCGGATGCCGATGGCTTCCGTCAGGAACGAGATCATGTTCGCGGTCTCGCGGACGGTCTCGCCGTGGGCGACCTGCGACTTGCCCTCCTCGAATTCCTGGTGCGTGAGGCCCAGGAGGTTCGTGGCGGACGCGTACGAGAAGCGGGTGCGCGTGGACTGGTCGCGGAAGATCGAGATCGCCAGGCCCGTGTCGAAGACGCGGCTGGTGATGTTCTGCTGGTGCAGGTGCTTGAGGACGTCGGCGACGCCGATGACCGCGTCGAGCTCCGCGGGGGTCTTCTCCGAGGTGAGGAGGAAGTCCTTGCCGTAGAGGTCGAACTCGAGGTTGCCGAGCTTGTAGAGCGTATCGAGGATGGTTCCCATAATGTTCTCTCCTTTTCCTTACTTCTTCTTCTTGGGGGCGACGTACTTCTTCTCGGACGGCTTGAGGCCGCCGGCCGCCGAATACTCGCCGGGGAAGGCCGCGTAGAACTTCATCGCCGCGACGAGGTGGTCGACGCACATGTGCTCAATGGCCATGTGCGCGTTGTCCTCGGCGCCCGGGCCGAAGCCGATGGACGGGACGCCGCAGAGCCCGCACGAGGCCGTGGCGTTCGTCGAGAAGACCCAGCGCGAGACGAAGCCCTTCTTGCCGAAGGCGGCCTGGTGCGTGGCCTCCGAGATCTTCACGAGCGAGTGGTCCTTGTCGAGGCACCAGCCCGGGTAGTAGTTCTCCATCGGGTAGACGGTGCCGCGCCAGGACGGGACGTCGTAGATCGGGACCCAGACCTTGCAGTCGGCGTCCTTGATCTTCGCGCGCTTGAGCGCGGCCTTGACCTCGGCGACGGCCGATTCCTTCGTGGCGGTCACTTCGAGCCGGCGGTCGAGGTGAATCTCGACCGAGGACGGCACCGCGCACTGCGAGGGCGTGTCCTCCTGGATCTTGGTGACGGCAATGGTGCCCTTGCCGAGGAACTTGTCGCCGGTGAGCTTGTGGTTGAGCTTCTCGATCTCCTGGATGAACGGGATCGCCTTGTAGACCGGGTTGTCGCCGCGCTCGGGAGCGGAGGCGTGGCAGGAGCGGCCGCTGATCTTGACCTTGATCTCCATGCGCCCGCGGTGGCCGCGGTAGATGTTGAGGTTGGTGGGCTCGGAGACGACGACGACCTCGGGCTTGAAGACCTTCTCCTTCAGGAGGTAGAGCCAGGCGATGCCGTCGGAGTCTTCCTCGCAGATCGAGCCGACCATCCAGACGGTGCAGTCCGCGGCCAGACCGAGCTTCTTGATGAGCTTGCCGGCGTAGACCATGGCCGCGATGCCGCCGCGCTGGTCGGACGAGCCGCGCTGCCAGATGACGTCGCGCGGGCCCTTGCCGGTCGCGTCCGCGGGGTAGGCGTCCGAGTACTTGCTCATGTCCATCTTGGCGCGCTTGCCCTTGAAGGGGTCATGGCCGATCTTCTTCCACTCGGCGCGGTCGCCGACGCCGACGGTGTCGAGGTGCGAGTCGAAGGCGATGTGGCGCTTGCCCTTGCCGATGCGACCGAGGATGTTGCCGTACTTGTCGATCTTGATCTCGTCGAAGCCGACCTTCTTCATCTCCTGCCGGACCCTCTCGACGACGGGGCCTTCCTGGTTCGAGGTGGCGGGGATGCGGCAGAGATCCATGAGGAAACGCGCGCAATTCTCGCGCTCCGCCTCGGCCGCTGCTGCCAGTTTCTTCCGATCGATCATGATGAGAAAACCTCCAAGTGGACCGGCCTTGGCGTCGTAGGGCGAAGGGAGTGCGTAGGTGCCGCCGGTGCATGCTCCATTCCTGTTCAAGGAAAGGGGAGCCGGTCACTATATCGCACGGTGGAGGGGAAAAAAGGGGAATTTTCCCGCCCTCGTTCTGCGGGCCTAGGCGATAATGCGTTCATGGCGGGCCTGGCGGAGCGGGTGCGGGGATTCCTGGAGAGCGCCTTGCGGGGTGAATCGCAGGCCGTCCCGGAGAGGTCGGCGGCGGGCCCATGGCGGTTGGGCGTGGCCGTGTCCGGGGGTCTCGATTCCGTCGTGCTCCTTGATCTGATCCTCCAGTCACCGCCGGCCGAAACAACGCTCGTGGTTCTTCACTTTGATCACGCGCTTCGAACCGAGTCGGCGGAGGATGCGGCGTTCGTCCAGGCGCTCGCCGAAAGGCGCGGGCTCGAGTGCCACGTCGAGCGATGGGAGCGGGCCGGTGACGCGCGCCTGGAATCTCGGGCAGGAACTTCTGGCGTGGTCAGCGAAGACGAGGCCCGTTCGGCGCGCTACCGGTTCTTCGCCCGGGCCGCGGCGCTTCTCAAGCTGGACGCGATCACCGTGGCGCACACGGCCGAGGACCAGGCGGAGACGGTGCTGGCCCGGCTCCTCCGAGGTTCCGGGAGGCGCGGACTTGCGGGAATGGCGCCGATCATCGAGCGGGACGGTTACCGCCTGCTCAGACCCCTGCTCTCTGAACGCCGCGCCGATCTCGAACAGTGCGCGCGCCAGGGAGAGATCGAGTGGCGCGAGGATGCGACGAACCGCAATCCGGTCTTCACCCGCAATCGCATTCGTCACCAGGTGCTTCCCTTCCTGCGCGAGCATGCGGCCGGAGATCTCGTGGCCTCGCTCTGCCGCACCGCCTCGATCCTGAGAGAAGATGAGGATTACTTTGGCACGCTCGTGGAGGCGGAGGTTGCGCACTGGATCGCGGGGGCCGGCTCACGCCGGCGAATGGTCCAGGACGTGGCCCGATTGCCGCCGTCCCTGGCGGCCCGGGTCTTCATCGCGCTCCTCGAGGAAGCGGGCGCGCCCGTGACCCGCGAGACGGTCGCGGCGGTGCGCGGCGTTCTCGTATCGCGCTCGCGCGTGGATCTTGCGGGAGGAGCCTGTGCCTGGGTGGAAGACGAAGAATCGGGTTCCTGGCTGGTGATCGGAGGTCGCCCCCCCGAAGTTCGTCTGATTTCGGAGGTCTTTGCGTTGGCCGTGCCGGGGGAGACGCTGATCCCGCCCCTGGGCCTCAAGGTGACGGTCGCCAGGGCTGAGCGCGCGCCTGGGCTTGCGGTTCTTACGGCGGGTTCGGGTGGTCGTCCGAAGCGGGAGGGGCCGTGGCGGGCCCGGGCCTGGTTCGGCGGAGACTGCACGAACCTGCCGCTGGAGATACGGACCCGTCGCGACGGCGACCGGATGACGCCGTTGGGAATGACGGGCACGCGAAAATTGCACGATCTCTTCATCGACGAGAAGATCCCGCCCGGGGACCGCGACCGGTGGCCGCTCGTGACATGCGGCGACCGCGTGCTCTGGGTGGTCGGCCTCAGGCAGGACGAATCGACGCGGGTGAGGCCGGGTGACGCGACCGTCTGCTCCGTGGATGTGGAAGCTTTCGGCGATCGGGACGACCCCGGCCTTGTCGCCTGAACCGGGCTCGGGTAGCGTGAGACGAACGGGGACGGAGGAATCATGAGCATGCAGAGCGATGGCAAGCGGCCCGGCCGCGGCGGGGAATGGGCATCGGACGTGGTCGGCGAGGTGCTCCTGTCCGCGGACCAGATCGCGGAGGCCGTGCAGCGGCTCGGACAGCAGATCACGAGGGATTACGCGGGGCAGGATCTCCTCGTGGTCGGCGTGCTTCGCGGGGCCTCCATGTTCATGGCCGATCTCATCCGCGCCATCGAGCTCCCGATCGAGATCGACTTCATGTCGGTCTCGTCATACGGGCAGGCCACCAAGTCCTCGGGCGTCGTAAGGATCATGAAGGACCTGGCGTCCTCGATCGACGGCAAGAACGTCCTCATGATCGAGGACGTCGTCGATACGGGTTTGACGTGGGCCTACCTCAAGCACATCCTCGAGCTCCGCAACCCCAAGTCGATCAAGATGTGTTCGCTCCTGGATAAGCCGGTCATGCGCAAGACGGAGGTTGTCGTCGACTACGTCGGCATCACCATCGGCGACCAGTTCGTCGTCGGCTACGGCCTCGACTGGAAAGACAAGTACCGGAACCTGCCCTTCGTGATGGTTCCCAAGCGATAAGGAGAATCTCATGAGCGGTGAGGGCAAGTGTCCCGTGATGCATGGTGCGGGTAAGCAGGTCGCAGGCGGCGGGACGTCGAACCAGGACTGGTGGCCCAACCAGCTCAAGCTCGAGATCCTTCACCAGCACTCCTGCAAGGCGAGCCCCATGGGGAAGGGGTTCGATTACGCGAAGGAGTTTGCGAGCCTCGACTACGAGGGGCTGAAGAAGGATCTTCGCGAGTTGATGACGAAGTCCCAGGAGTGGTGGCCCGCGGACTTCGGCCATTACGGACCCTTGTTCATCCGGATGGCCTGGCACAGCGCCGGGACCTACCGCACCGGTGACGGTCGCGGCGGCGCCGGCAACGGGAGCCAGCGCTTTGCGCCCCTCAACAGCTGGCCGGAC
>CAZJQD010000081.1:0-7760 GCA_964548165.1 uncultured bacterium | reverse complement strand
GTTGCCGAGCGCGCGCGCACCAAGAAGACCACCCTCGAAGAGATGCAGGGCGGCACCTTCACGATCACCAACCTCGGCGGAGTCGGCGGCACCAACTTCACGCCGATCGTCAACGCGCCCGAGGTCGCCATCCTGGGCGTCGCCCGGACGCAGGTGGAGCCTGTCTGGAACGGCGACAAGTTCGAGCCCAAGCGCATGCTCCCCCTGGCCCTCTCCTACGACCACCGCATCATCGACGGGGCCGACGGCGCCCGATTCCTCCGGTGGATCGTCGAGGCCCTCGAGCAGCCCTTCCTCATGTCGCTGGAGGGATGATGTCGGACGACGCGGCGATCCGCACCCAGCTCGTCATCGTCGGCGCGGGTCCCGGCGGCTACGCCGCCGCCTTCATGGCCGCCGACCTCGGCATCGAGGTCACGCTCGTGGAGCTCGACGCCAACCCCGGCGGTGTCTGCCTCTACCGCGGCTGTATCCCCTCCAATTCGCTCATGCACATCGCCAAGCTCCTCACCGAGTCCCGCGACGCGTCGGCCTGGGGCGTCGAGTTCCAGCCGCCACGCATCGACCTCGACCGGGTCCGGACCTGGAAGGAGGGCATCATCGACCGGATGGCGCGCAACCTCGGCGAGCTCGCGAAACGGCGCAACATCCGCTATGTCCGCGGTCGCGCCAGCTTCACCGGGCCCGATGCGCTCCGCGTTGTGGCCGATGACGGTCGCGAGAGCGCCCTGACCTTCCAGCACGCCATCATCGCCACGGGATCGCGACCCGCGCTCCTTCCCCACGTCACCCTCGATTCGCCCCGGCTCATGAACAGCACCGACGCCCTCGCCGTCCGGGATATCCCGCCCTCCTTGCTCGTGGTCGGATCCGGCTACAACGGCATGGAGCTCGGGAGCATCTACGCCGCTCTTGGTTCCCGGGTCACCATGGTCGAATCCGCGCCCCAGCTCCTCCCCGGCTCCGATCGCGACCTGGCCGAGATCCTCCTGTCGAGCGTCAAGACGCGGTTCGCGGCCGCGCATCCCGGGACCACGGTCACCGCGCTCGCGGAGTCCAGCGACGGGCTCCAGGCCACGCTTCGCGGCCCCGACGGCGCGACGCGCACCGAGACCTTCGCCAAGGTCCTCGTCGCGATCGGTCGCAAGCCCAATACCAGCGGTCTCGGGCTCGACGTCGCCGGCGTGAAGACCGATGAGCACGGGTTCATCGTCGTGAACGGCGAGCGTCGGACGAATACGCCCCACATCCTCGCGATCGGAGACGTCACCGGCGGCCCCATGCTGGCGCACAAGGCCTCCCACGAGGGTCGCATCGCGGCCGAGATCGTGGCGGGTCACAGGGTCAGCTTTGAGCCCCGCGCCATACCGGCGGTCGTTTACACCGACCCGGAAATCTCCTGGTGCGGGCTCACCGAGCAGGAGGCCGAGGCCCGGGGAATCCCCATCAAGGTCACCCGGTTCCCCTGGGGCGCCTCCAGCCGCGCCGCCACCATGGATCGCCCCATCGGCCTCACCAAGCTCATCGTGGACCCCGCCACGGAACAGGTGCTCGGGATGGGCATCGCGGGCAGTGGGGCCGGTGAACTGATCGCGGAAGGCGTCCTGGCGATCGAGATGGGCGCGCGCGCCTCCGACATCCGGCTCTCCATCCACCCCCACCCGACACTCTCGGAGACGGTCATGGAATCGGCCGAGATGTACTTCGGCACGGCCGCGCACGTCTATCGCCCCGCGACGCCGCCGCCTGGCGCGTGAGCGTCCCCCGCTCCCTCGACCTGCGCGTCTATTACGAGGACACCGATGCCGGCGGCGTCGTCTACTACGCCAACTACCTGCGCTACGCGGAGCGGGCCCGTACCGAGTGGTTGCGCGAGCGCGGTGTCGACCTGGCGGAGTGGACGAAGAAAGGGACGATCTTCGTCGTCACCGAGACGACCCTTCGCCTGCACCGTCCCGCCCGATACGGTGATCTGCTGACGGTGGACACCGCACTCGTTTCTTCGGGCGGTGCCACGCTCGACCTCCTGCACCGCATCCGCCGCGGCGACGATCTCCTGGTCGAGAATCCCGTCCGGCTCTGCGCGGTCGGCGCGGACCTCAAGCCCGCTCGCATCCCCCCGGAGATCCGCGCCGTCCTGTAAACGGTGCCAGGCTCACACCTGAACACTAGGGCAGTGAGCGCGTGTCCAGGCCATCACGGGCGCCACGGGCCTGCATGGGCCCGGGCCAAGCAACAGGCAAGTGTGTCCACGAGCGCGCGTGGCACCGCCTCTACGCGGCGCAGGACTCGCTGGCGATCAACCGGACGGCGGCCGTGATCTGCTCGCGGTTGAACGGCTTGACCAGGTACGCATTACCGCCGGCGTCGAAACCGTCGAAGATGTCCTCGCCGCCATCCATGACCGTGCAGAAGACGAGCGGCGTGCGCTCCGTCCGCGCCTCGGCCCTGAGCGCGCGGGCCACATCCACCCCGCTCATGCCGGGCATGCAGACATCGAGGAAGATGACGTCGAAGTCGTGGCGCCCGCAGAGCTCCATCGCTTCCTCGCCCGAGGCGGCGCAGGTCGCGCCATAACCTTCCTCTCTCAGGATTTCTCGAAGAAGATCCGCAATCGCAGGCTCATCGTCGACGATCAATGCTGACGGCATCATCCGTCCTCCCCTTGTCCGCCCTCGGCGTCGACTCCATTTTAGGATGACTTGGTGAGCTTTTACCAGCCCGGGGTCTAATTTAGTACCAGCATCCGCGTCACCGTCTCCAGGAGCTCGTCGCCGGGAACCGGCTTGGCGAGGAACGCGCCGATGGCCAGGTCGCGGCACCGTTCCCGGGCGCGCTGGTCGGCGGAAAGCAGGATCACGGGGATTCGCGCCAAATCGGGACGCTGCAATTGAGCTGTCCGAAACGCGATGCCATCCATCACTGGCATCATGAGATCGAGAAGGATCAGTCGCGGACGCGCTCCTGCCTCCAGCGCGGCCAGGGCCTCGCGTCCATCCCCCGCTCTCAGCACCACGAAGCCCGCGTCCTCGAGGAGTTCGGCCATGAGCTGGCGGATGTCCACGTCATCCTCGACCACCATGACGACGCCGCGATCGACCGCGGGCGCGGGTGTGATCGGCCATGCAGGACCCGCCGCCGCCGCGACGGACGACTCCGCGAGCGGCTCGCCAGCAGGTACCTCATCCTCATCGGGCACGCGGAGCACGGACCGCTCAGGCTCGCGCGGGAGAACGACGCGAAAGAGACTGCCCGACCCGATCGCGCTCTCGACTTCGACGCGGCCGTGGTGGGCCTCGGCAATCTCGCGGACGATGTAAAGCCCGAGACCCAATCCGCCGCGATGGGGGCCCGACGAGACCCGCTCGAACTTCTGGAAGATCCGCTCGTGGTCGGCGGGATCGATGCCCACGCCCTCGTCACGTACCTCGAGGATGGCGTGCGCTTCCTCCACGCGCACCGCGATCGTCACGGGCTTGCCGAAGCCGTAGCGCATGGCGTTCGTCACCAGGTTCGTCACGACTTGCTCGATGCGGAAACGATCCCAGGCGCCCCAGGCTTCCACGGGCGTCATGACCCGCGCCTCGACCCGGGCCCTCTTCAGGGCCTCCCCCAGGCGTTCGACCATCTCGCGAGCGACCTGGGCGAGATCCACGCGCTCCGTCTTCAGCTTGAAATGCCCCGAGGCAATTCGCGTGGTGTCCAGGAGTACATCGACGAACTGGTTCAATCGATCGCCCTGTCGCAGGGCCGTCCGCGTGAACTCCTGGAGCCGCTCGAACCCGGGCAGTCCCTCGGCCTCCTTCTCGACCATGCGCGCGAGGCCCTGGAGGTTGAGCTGGAGCACGGTGAGGGGCGTCCTGAGCTCGTGCGAGGCCACCGAGAGGAACGTGTCGCGGGCGCGCACCGCCTGCTCCGCCGCCGCCCTCGCCTCGTGCTCCTGCGCCAGGAGTCTTCGGCGCTCCTCCTCCGCCGCGCGGCGCTCCGAGATGTCCCGGCTCGACCAGAGCATCACGGTCTCACCCTCGTAGAGAAACGGCGAGACCTTGACCTCGACGGGAAAGATCGCGCCGTTCTGCCTCACGTCTTCGGACTCGGCGGAGAACGATCGCCCGTCCCTCACCGCGGCGACAGCCTCGGCAAGGATCCCCTGGTGCCCAGGCGCCATCAGCCGCTCGAAGGGCATGCCCCTCAGCTCCTCCCGCGACCAGGCATACAGCTCGCTCGTCCGCGGGTTCGAGCCGCGGATCACGCCGTCGGTCCCGATCAGAAGGAGCGCGTCCGCCCCGCACTCGAAAATTCCGCGATAGCGGGCCTCGCTCTCCTTGATGGCCTTCTCCGCCCGAATCCGCTCGGTCACATCCTCGAACTGGGCGACGATCTCTCCCGCCTGGCCGTCCTGCTCCCGGACCACGGCAAATCGTCCTGCGATGACGGCGACGCCGCCATGGCGATGAACGCGAAAATCCAGGTCCCTCGCCGCGCCCTCGCCGGCGGCGAGTCGAGCGATGACGGAGCCGACGGCGAGCCGGTCCTCCTCGATGACGCTCTCCAGGAGACTCTGCCCGACCATGCCTTCGGGCGCTCGCCCCATGGCCATGCCGAGCGCGCGGTTGGTCCTGACAAACCGCCCGTCGCGGGTCAGCGAGGCGATGCCGATCGGCGCCTGGTCCAGCATCAGTCGAAGCCTGGCCTCGCCGCGCTGGAGCATGCGCCGGCTCTCCCGCAGGGCCTCCTCCGCCTGCCGGCGCTCGTACTCCTCGAGCCGGGAGGCAAAGAGATCGGCCAGCGAGCTCGCCAGGGCGATGTCGTCGGGCGACCAGTCTCGTGCCTGCCGCACACCCACGGAAAGGACACCGGCCAGCGCGCCCGCGCGCCTCACGGCGACGTCGAGCCGGGCCACGACGCGCTCGTCGCCGCCTCCCGCCAGGTTCAGGGCCCTGCCCAGGGCGTCGCGGGACACGTCTCGGATCGCCACGTGCGTGCCCGCCGTCAGGGCCGAGGAGTAGGCGGGCGCGGCGTCCAGGTCCCAGGTGGCGCCCACGGTGGCCTGAGTGACATCGCGGTCCGCGACCGCGCGGCGGACCAGCTGTCGGCCGGGGCCGGAGACGAGCCATGCCGAGGCCCGGTCGGCGGCCAGGCACTCCGCCACGGCCGAGCAGAGATCGCCCAGGGATTCGGCGATGTCCGATGCGCCCGCCGTCTTGTTGAGCGCCAGCAGGCGCTCCTGGCGTTGCTCGATGCGGCGCATCCGCTCGCGATCGGCCTGGCTGACCGCCGCTCGCTTGCCGGCGCGCCGTCCCAGGTAGAGCGAGAAGAAGATGTTGGCCAACGATGCCAGGAGAAAGACATAGACGGCGTCGTGCCGGATGTTACTGCTGCGGAATGCGGCCGAGGCGGTGCAGGTAACTTCCCAGATGCGTCCCCCCCACGCGAACGAGCTGGTGCTCCGGGGCCCCCGGAGATCCTCCACCCCCGCCGCGCGATCGCGGCCCGAGGGTAGACCGTTCGGTGCCACAACGATCCTGGCGCCGACGCCGTCCTCGTTCGAGATGTCCCGGATCGCCACCTCGGCAAGCGACGGGTCCGGCCGCGTAAAGGTCGATCGCAACACCGTCTCCATGCGGAAGACGGCCGCCACGACTCCCATAGCCGTGTCCGCGTCAGCGGCGCCGGCAAGGCGAATGGGTTCCAGCACGATGTAGCCCTGGAGCTCCGTGTCGAAGATCAGGACGTCATGCGTCGAGACGACGATCTCGTTGCTTCTGAGCGCTCGCTCTATGACAGCCCGACGGTCGGGCACTGATCCGTAATCGAAGCCCAGGGGATCAATCTCGCCCGGCGCGACCACCGTGAACGTAGCCGGGAAATAGTCCGGGCGATCCCCTGCCACCCGCCATTGCCCCCCGGAATCGCGCTCGGCCAGCCGCCCGGGGACGAGCCCGGGGAGGGAGAGCGTAGCCTCGTGACGGGCGCGGTCCGCGCGGGACACGCGAGGCACCCAGGCAAGGGACATGAGCGCGGGCATCATGGAAGGCGTGCCCGCGAGAAACTGCTCAAACTCGCGCTCCGTTACCCTGTCGCTCGAACGGTAGAAGCGCTCGATCGAATGCAGCAGCTCTCCCTGGCGAATCATCTCGTGGCGGACCAGGTGCCGGCGGTTTTCAGCGACGGTCTCGAACTCGGCCTGCAACCGCTCGGCCTCGACCGTTCTCAAGGCCCCGTAGGCGAGACCGGAGAGGAGGAGCCCGAAGGTGAAGACCAGGAGGGGAATCCGGTATGTCTTCAGGAATTCCAGGGCAAACCTCCACGCCAGGACCGGCAACGGTTCGTCATCCCCTGATCATCCGGTGACGTTGCATACCCAGTCACCGCGTCTTCCCTCCTGCCAAGGTCGACTATAGCGCCGAGGATTTCGCGAGGTCAATTCACATGCCATGGTCGGCTTTGACCCGCGACCGCGAAGGTCCCTCAATTCCTGGTTCCGTCTTCCCGCGATCGCACGGCACGATGGACGCCCAGTTGAACGATGGGGCGGGGAAAGAGGAGGTCCATGGTCCAGTCCAGGGCCACCCGCACCCTTCGGGAGAGGCCGGGCATCTTCAGGAGGTAGACCGTCCGCCAGAGGAACCACGCGGGAAATCCCTGGAGGCGCACTCCCAGGACCCGCGCCACGGCGGTCCGGCACCCCAGGGCCGTCAGGGACCCGAGGTCGGGAATCCGCGAGGAGCGCGGGTCTTCTCCGCGCAGGAAGCGCGCCAGGTTCCGGGCCAGGTGCACGCCGGCGCGCATGGCATGCTGGGCGGTCGGCGGGTAGCTCCCTCCCTTGCCATCAGGCACACGCGCCACGTCTCCCGCGGACCAGACGCCGGGGCGCCCCTGGACGCGAAAGGCGTCGTCGCAGATCACCGCGCCGCGCTCGTCGCAGGGCAGTCCGGCCTGCAGAGCCAGCGGATGCGGGCGAATGCCCGCGCACCAGATGACCGTTCGCGTCGCGAGAATCCGTCCGTCCGTCAACTCGACGCGATGCGGTTCGATGCGGCGCACGCCCGTCTCCAGGATCACCTCCAGGCCTCGCCGTCGCAGGTGAGCGGTGGCGAAATCCGCGAGGTCCGCGTCGAGCGCGGGCAGGATGCGGGAGGAAAGTTCCACGAGCGTGACGCGGCAGGCCGCGGGATCGAGTCGGGGATATGCCTTGACCGCCTCGCGCTGGAACGCCGCCAGCTCGCCCGCCACCTCGACGCCCGTGTAGTTGGCGCCCACCACCACCAGGTGCAGAAGCTCGCGCTGGGAGGCCGGATCGGCGTCCGCCATCTCCAGCAACTGGATCGCCCAATCCCTGAGCATCACGGCGTCGCTGAGGCTCTTCATCTCGCGCGCGTACTCCGAGAGGCCCGGAACCGGCGGCTCGCGCGTGATCGAACCGAGCGCGAGAACGAGCTGGTCCCAGGTCGTCTCGCTCTCGTCGTCGTCGCCGATCACGCGATACCTCACGGTGCGGCGGTCCTGATCGATGGCAATCACCTCGGCCGTCAGGAGCCGCGTGCGGCCGAGAAACTCCCTCAGCGGAACGACGGCATGGCGCGGCTCCAGGCTCCCGGTACCGGCCTCGACCAGGAGCGGCGTGAAGACGAAGAAATTCGTGCGGTTGAGCAGCACGATCTCGCACTCGCCGGGTTCGAGAAGCCGCTCCAATTCCTGGGCACAGCTCGCCCCGGCAAAGCCTCCGCCCAGGATGACAATGCGCTTCATCGGCTCGT
>CAZJQD010000080.1:0-8967 GCA_964548165.1 uncultured bacterium | reverse complement strand
GGGCGCCGCCGTCTCGCCGCGGGTCAAGGAGCGCGCGATCGCCGCGCTTCGAAAGTCCGGGACGTGGCTTTCCCTTCATCTCGATGACCAGGTGCTCAATCACACCGCCGGAGCCGTGCCCGCGCTCGCCAACCTCATCGCGCTGACCGGCGACGAGTCGTACCGCGCGGGGCTCGAGAAGAACCTCGAGCTGATGGCGGCGAAGCAGTCGAGCGAGGGTTGGTTCCAGGAGAACGGCGGCTTCGACGCCGGATACCTCTCGCTCTCCCTGGACTACCTCTGGCACTACCACGAGAAGACGGGCGATGAACGGGCTCGCGCGATGTGCGAGCGCGCCGCCGGCTTCCTCGATCATGTCGTTCATCCGGACGGCACGTCGGGAGGCGAGTATGCGTCGCGGAACACGAAGTACCTGATCCCCCGGGGACTCGTCGCCGCGTCGTCGTCCCTGCCGGCCGCCGCCTCCGTGCTCTCGCGCTTCGCCGCCGCGCTCGCCGCCGGCCGCGCGATCGAACCCTCGACGACGGATGATCGCTACTTCCTCTTCTTCTACCTTCCCAACTGGATGCAGGCGGCCCAGGCCGTGGCGCGGCGCGGCTGGCCGTCCGAGGCGCCCGTCGACCCGCCGGCCGGGAAGCTGGGTGAGGACAAGGTCGCGCACTTTCCCGAGGCCGGGCTCGTCGTCCGCCAGGCGCGTACCGCGCATCTCGTCCTCAACTACCATAAGGCCGGGCTCTACAAGTGGTTCGCGCGCGATGATGGCGGTTGGCGCCTTGCGGCGGCCGACCATGGGATCTTCCTGCGCGATCACGACGGCGGCGTCTTCTCGACCCAGTTCCTCTCGCCGGATGCCGAGACCATGGTCCGCATCGATGAGCGCGGACGCGGTTCCATCCGGATCCGTGTCCCGTTCAAGAAGGTGAACTATAACCTGCCCTTGGCCACGCTCCAGATCCCGTTCCTCGCCTATGCCAACACGATCGGACGCCTGGCCGGCGTCAACGCGTTCTTCGAGAAGACCGTGAAGAACCTCTTCATCCGCAAGCCCTCCTCATCCCCCTACACGCTCGTTCGCGAGGTCGTCCTTTCGGAGAATACAGTCACGGTGGAGGACACGATTGAAGGGCCGCGCGGGCCGACCGTCGAGCTGGTCTCGGACACCGGATCCACGGCCCCGCATGTGCCCTCCTCGCGCTACTTCATCCCTGCCGACCTCGCCATCCCGGCCCGCCGCCACGGCGTCGCCCTGCCGTGGACGCACCGCAAGGAACTGAGCTTCTCGCCGCCGGAATAGAGCGAGGTAAGCCAGGCTGGTCTTTTCGCATGATTTCAACACGGAGACCACGGGGACCACGAAGAAGGCCAATACAAGGCAGGGATTCGGGAAATTGCGTTGCAGATCCATCCGTTCGTCGCAGGCCAATTTGAGGTCAGAAAGTCGAGCCTCATTCCTCGTCCGGATTCTTCAGGTTCGCCTCGCTCCGTGGTCCCCGTGGCATCTATTCATGATTTGAACGGGCCAATCCCGCTCGGGGGATGAAAACGCATGGAATGATGTGTTATAGTGGAGGCGTTGCCCGGGGGGCGGGGGAGCCGAACATGTCCTGTCGCGGTCGGTGGTTCGAGTCGGGGATGATCGTGATTGCCGTCATGATCGCGGCGGCGGCAGGCGATGCCCAGTCATCGGCGGCCCGGGCGGCCCGGGCGACCGCGGCGTCGGCTGGCGTCAACGTGCGGATGCAGAACGTCGTCCGGCAGTTCGTCGCTCAGTCCGGACAGCAGGTCATTGGTCTCGGTTCCTGGATCTCGGGCCGGAACTACACGGCTACCTCCGATCACGACATGCGGCTTGTCGTCTCCGGAGGCGACCCTGCCACCGCCCTCAGGCAGTGGCAGGAGGCGAGGACACGGCTTCGCGATCTCGTGCGCGCCGAGTTCGGTCGCGACGCCGATCGAGTCCTCCGGACCACCAACCTCTATCCGCCGTCCCAGTTGATGTCCGGCGTCGAGAACGCCGCGGATGCCGTCCAGCGGTTCCGGGGCCTGGGCCAGGTGCCCAATCTCTCCGCGACCGGCGTTCCCCGCGACGCCGCGCGGTTCTCGGAGGGACTCTATGGCGGTGGCGCCCGGGTCTGGACCCAGGGCTACGAGCGATCGGCGGGCCGGCTCTTTTACGGCGAAGGCGGTCGCGTCTTCATGGGGATGACCGATCTCACCCATATGTCCGAAGGTCTTGGCACCTTCGACGTCGGCGGGATGGCCAATACGTCGCGGCAATGGATGGATCACATCGACGAAGCCGTGCGGGCTGGAAACGGACAGCAGGTCGCCAAGTATCTCGATCGTCTCAATCGTGACCTCGCCAAGGCGAAGAACCTCGGGCGGATCGAGATGGATGCCGCCCTCCGGACCGAGATGCAGAGTCTCTCCCGGGCGCTCAAGGCGAATCCCGAGGGAGTCTCCGCGCTTCGAGGGAGAATCGACGCCGTGCTCGCGCGGGGCCGCCAGGATGCGACCGTGCTCGGCGCCTATTCCCGGTCGGGTCCCGCGGGCCGCGCTGTCCTTCGGGAGGTCATGGCCGATCTCGCGGGGCAGGGAAGGATTCGCAGGATCCTCGCCGACGCCGGAAACGCGCTCTCGCTCGACCAGGCGCTCCGCGCCGTCACGCTCTACGTCGAGTTGCGACGTTCCACCAGCTATGCCGCGGAGGAGGAGTTCGACCGCGCCTACCAGTCCGCGCTCGCCGGCGCGGTGGGTATGGCGAACCTTCCGGCCGGCCTCGCGGCCGAGCTGGGGGCCTGGGCCCTGGAGGCGGCCAAGGAGCAGGGGTTCGAGTTTGTCGCGTCGACCCAGGATGCCTGGGACTTGATGTCCGGTCTGTACACGGCGGTCGGCCGTACAGACCTCGACGAGGGACGCGCCTACTCGCTCGATGATCTCGTCGCGAAGTGCGACGACGAACAGGCGCTCTCCACGCTGGTTCGCGCGAAGGCCGCGCTCGCGTCCGCCCGCGAACTGGGAGACGAGAACGCCCGCGTCGATGAACGCGTCTCGGAGGCCCTCTACCAACGGTGCTGGCCCGTCATCCGCGACGCCTGGCTCATGGAGCGCGAGAAGCTGGCGATCGAGTACGAGGAGCTCTGCGCCCTCATGGAGAAGATGCCAGTCCTCATGAGCTACACGCCATCGCCGATCGTGGTCTTCGGCGCCGCGCCCGTAGCCGTGACCGTCACGGCCCGGGTCGCGCACCCGGAGTTCGATCGATCCCGGGAGCGGCTCAAGACAATCCTCGCGCGTCTCTGCCATACGCCGAACTACGTCAACCTCGTCTGGCGCTGGACGGGCGGCGAGGAGGGAAGAGAGCCGTGGATCCGGAACTATCGATTCACGGGATCGGGGCGCAAGCCCGTGGCCATGACGCTGGAGGTGCGGGCGGGCGCCACGGGAAGATGGATGAACTCGCCCTTCTCCCGGACGATCGTCCTGCCCTCGGGTGTGGACGTCCTCCTCGAGTCGCCTCCCGTTCCGGAATCCGCATCCGAGCCCGCCCGGACGCCGCCGCGGGACACGGCGCCAACCGCGAGCCGCGAGCCTGTGCCCGCGACAACCGGAGTGACGCTCATCCCCGGCGACAATCTCGTCTGGAAAACCCTGGAGCGAGCGTTCTACGAGAACGGACAGCCGCTTGCCCCTCCTGGTCCCAGGAACTTCGAGGCGGTCGTCGACCGGGTCGTCAACGGTGAACGCCATCAATGGCGCATGGATCGGCTCCAGTTCCGCTTTCTCGTGAATGGATCCGATGGCGGTCGAGGTACGGGCGGGAGCGGCACGATCAACTTCATCCCAGCCGTCAGCAATCCGGGCAAGCGGAGCTTCATCAAGATCACGCTCTTCGGTCCGCCGTCGACGAGCGTTCGGATAGAGATGAGAGACAATAGCGGATTGCATCCGCCCGTGGTTCTCGGGCCCTTCCGATCGTCCGCGGATCAGTGGGGTGTGGAGCACAACACGGAGATGACGTTCCCGCCCGCCTACCGGCTTGCTGGCGGAGCGGCGCGCCTGGAGATCCGGGTCATCGCCCGGTGTGACCTCGGCGGATTCGACATGGTCGAGACCTACGGGCTCGTCTCCCGGGATTAGCCTTTCAGCGCCGCCAGGAGTTCGTCGATCGAGACGCTCACGATGACGGTCGTGCGATCGCTCATGGCGTACGGCAGGATCAGCTCGCGGCCGTGCCGGAGAGCGCCGCAGCTGTAGACCACGTTCGGAACGTAGCCTTCCCGACCGACTCCCTCCGGAACGACGAGCGGCTCCCGCAGCCGGCCGATCACCTTCGTGGGGTCGTCGAGATCCAGGAGCGCGGCGCCGAGGCAGTACTGGCGCATCGGGCCGACGCCGTGGGTGATGACGATCCAGCCGGCCTCGGTCTCGATGGGAGAACCGCAGTTGCCGATCTTGACCGACTCCCACGTCTCGGCCGGCCGCAAGAGCATCTGCGGGTCGTTCCAGTAGTGCGGGTTGTCCGAGAACATGATGAAGAGGTTCTCGTCGTCCTGGCGCGAGAGCATGGCGTAGCGGCCACCGATGCGGCGAGGGAAGAGCGCCATGCCCTTGTTCTGGACCGCGTTGCCGTTGAGGGTGAGGACGCGGAAATGGAGAAAGTCGTGGGTCTCGATGAGCTGGGGGAGGATGACGCGGCCGTTGTAGGCCGTGTAGGTGGCGTAGTACATGGCCTCGCCGGAGGGCTTTCCCGTCCTGGGATCGTCCTCCGTGAACCGGACGAAGCGCGCGTCCTCGATGCCGTTGGTCTCGTTGGGAGAGACGGGAAAGATGGCCCGCTCGTGCATCTTCAAGGTGGCGTCGAAGTGCAGCTCGTAGTTCGAGACCGCGAGCCAGTGGATGCATTCCAGGGTGTGCTTGAGCTCGCGCGGCGCGGGCACGTGCGCGTGCCTCACGTGGCGAACGCTGTCGTCAAGCTCGCGCAGCGTGAAGTTCTCTCCCAGGGGCTTCATGACCTCGCCGGCGAAGACCGGGACGCCTCGCGCCTCGCCGCCCTCGCAGCACTCGAACCCCATCTCGTGGAGCTTGATGATGAAGAGCTTCTTGCGATAGGACGGGTTGGGGAGGACCTCGGGCAGCGCGACGAAGCGCGACACGGGATCCAGGGCGATGCCGCCCTTCTGATCGACCGTTCCCGTCCGGAACTCGATGGACGAGATGTGTCCTTCGCCCGTGGCCCGAAGGCTCATGAGGAACCGCAGTCCGCCCTCCGGAACTCCGCCCTGGTCGGGATGCATGACGATCGAGGGGTTGAAGAGAGCGGCGGACTCGATCGCATACTCGCCGGAGAAGAGGGCGCCGATCAGGAGCTGGCGCGTGGTCGAGAGCGGCTTCTGGGTGAAGACTTTCGGGGCCATGGCCCGATACATCTCCATCAGCCGGGGATCGAGGTTCAGGTGGCGGTAGGAAAATGCCGTCCTGATCGCGTCGAGCTCGCGGTTGGCCTCGTCCTCGGAGAGCGCCAGGATGCGCCCGATCATGTTGGAGACCTGGTGCGAATTGGCCGGAAGGAAGGGGCGAAGAACGACGCGCGTGTAGTCCGGGTGCAGGAGGACGTCGTGGCGGCGGAGGGAGACGGTCATGAAGAGACGGGGGCGGAGGGTTTGGCGGTCATGCTGGGGAGCAAGGGGTCGGAGATCACGTGTTGAGCATAGTTCATTTCCGCGAGCGCCAGGTGGAAAGCGAGCGTCGATTCGGCGCCCTGGTTCTCGTTGACGCGGTCGAGGTGGAGACCATCGCCGCATCCCCCGGTGCTGGGATCGTAGAGCGGCAGGCCGAGATCGTTGCGGCCGAGGAACCACTCGAAGGCGCGCTTCGCCTCCCGGAACCAGGATTCCTCCCGCGTGGCCCGGAAAGCCTCGAGGCAGGCGGAGACCATGGCCTGGGCCTCCACGGGCTGCTGGTCGAAGTCGGCCCGCGTGCCGTCCTTCTGGTAGAAGCCGTCGGAACCGATCGGGCGAAAGTGGCCGCCCTGGGTCTTCTGGATGGAGACGAGCCAGCGCAGGGACCGGAGCCCGATCCGCGACGCCTCGGTGGCCGTCGGGGAGGCGGCCATCCATTGGCCGCTCAGGATGAGCGCCTGGCTGAGGCGGGCATTGTCATAGGTGACGCTGGGCTCGAACCACGGCCAGTCCTCGGTGGCGCTTCGCTGCCAGAGCGAGACCAGCTTTCCCGTCAAGATCTCGCGCATGGAGTTGACCTGGGGTTTCGCGGGGTAGCGGCGGAGGTACTCGTGGATGCCGAGAAGCGTGAACGCCCAGGCCCTGGGCGAGGAGAACGATTCCACGATGGGAAGGCCGCGCTCGAAGAGCTGGGCGGAGAGCTTGCGGTGTCCATCGAGCCGGGAACGACCGGCGCCGACGCCGACGGCCCAGAGCGCGCGCGCGTGGCTGTCTTCGCTTCCGGTCGCGATCCGGCCGGATTGTTCCAGCCAGGTCCGCCCGTGGCTCATGAAGTTGAAGGACCGACCCGCGCCGTGGTCCATGGCGGCCGAGAGGAAGGCGAGGTAGATGGTCGCCAGCTTCGAGAGGCTGCCTCCCGCGGGAGTGCCCCGGGTCCGTGACTCCACGGAGGGTTCGCCGCCCAGTTCCTCGAGGAGATTGCAGAGGATGAAGGCCCGCGCGTTGTCGTCGGTGCAGTAGCCCTCACGGAAGTTGGGCACGCTGAAGATCGCATGCTGGAAGATGCCGGTGTCGTCGGTCATGCTGATGACGTGGTCGAGCCGGAGGGGAGGGAGCTCGAAGGACCGGCTGGCGAGCGTCCAGCCCGCGAAGGCGCGTCGCGGCTCGGCGCGGCGGTCGGCGCGCGCCTGCTGGAAGGACGCGAGGTATTGCCGGGCCACGGCGGGCCAGATCATCTGTCGGCCCATCTCGTAGGCGGTTTTTCGGGTGGCCTGCATGAGCGTCGGATCGTCGAGGAACCGACAGACGCCCTCGGCGATGGCGCTGGAATTGCGGAACGGGACGAGGACGCCGCGATCCTCGGCCAGGAGTTCCTGCGCGTGCCAATAGGGAGTGGAGACGACGGCCTTGCCTGCGCCGAAGACGTAGGCGAGCGTGCCCGAGGTGATCTGGGCTTCGTTGAGGTACGGCGTGAGGTAGATGTCCGTCACGCCGATGAACTCCTTGAGATCCTCGATCGAGACGAAGCGGTTGTGGAAGATGACGTGGTTCTTCACACCCCGATCCTCAGCCAGGCGTTCGAGCCCGAGGCGGTAGGTCTCGCCCTCGCGCGCGATGAGGTGCGGGTGCGTGGCGCCCAGGATCAGGTAGACGACGTCGGGATGGCGCTTTGCGATCTCGGGGAGGGCTTCGATCACGTACTCGATCCCCTTCCCGGGTCCCAGCAAACCGAAGGTCAGGAGGACGGTTCGGCCCTCGACGCCGAACTGGGCCTTGTAGACGCTGGTGTCGACGAAGGGGATGTCCGGGATGCCGTGAGGGATGACGTCCGTCTTCGCCTCGGGGACATCGTAGATCTCCCGCAGGATCTCCGCGCCCTTTTGAGCCATGACGACCACCCGGTCGCTGCGGCCCACCAGTTCCAGCATGACCTGGCGCTGGAGGGCGTCGGGGTCGCGGAGGATCGTGTGCAGGGTCGTGACGACGGGCATCCGCACTTCCTTGAGCAGCGCGAGGAGGTGACTGCCCGCGGCGCCGCCGTAGATGCCGAACTCGTGCTGGACGCAGAGCACGTCGACGTTGTTGAAGTTCAGGAGGTCGGCGGCGCGGCGGTAGGAATCGAGGTCCTTCTGCAGGAGCTCGAAGCGGACCCGGGGCGGGTACTTGTATCCCTCGACGCGGTCGTTGACCGCGCCCGCGAAGCAATGGGACTTCGGCGCCGCCTCGGCTACCGCCTCGCAGATGTCGGCGGTGAAGGTGGCGATGCCGCATTGCCGCGGCACGAAGCCACCCAGGAAGGCGATGCGGCCAGGGGCGCTGTCAGGCTTCGAATGCACGCGAATTCCACCCCATATTTACAATGTGAAGCACTCGCCCGGGGATAGCAAGGGGTATAAACCCGACCAGGATGTCCCATACGAGTGGAGGAGGCGGCTTGCGAGCGCCATCGAACGCTCCCATTCCAGGACCGGGACACTCCCGTGAGGAGCAAAACCTGGAGGGAGCCTCGCTGGGATGCTTTTCTAGGGCGCCGGGGTAGGCGCTGGCCCTGCGGGCGACGGTCGTGGCGCGGGCTCTTCGGCGGGAAGGGCCGGGAGGTGGACGCGCACGCGCGCGGTGCGACGCAGGCTTGCGATCAGCTCCTGGATCTTCTCGGAACGCTTGGACTGCTGGACGCGGCGGATGACATCCTCGCGTGCCTCGGCGTAGTCGGGCGTCGTGGCGGCCCGGTGCTCATCGACCTTGATGAGGTGCCAGCCGAACTGGGTCTCGACCGGCTGGGAGACCTGGCCGACCGGGAGCGAGAACGCGGCCTCCTCGAACGGGGGCACCATGCGTCCGCGCGTGAAGGGGCCGAGGTCGCCGCCGTTCTGGGCGGATCCGTCCTGGGAGTGTTCGCGCGCCATCTGGGCGAAGTCGGCGCCGGCGACGATGCGCGCCCGGATCGCCGTGATGCGTTCGCGGGCGTTGGTGTCCATGATGAGGATGTGCCGGGCGCGGACCATCTCCGGCGTCGCATAGCGGGCGCGGTTGGCCTCGAAGAATTCGCGGGCCTCCGTCTCCGTCGCCGTCACTTCGCCGAGCCGCCGACGGAGAAATATGTCGATGGTCATGTTATCGCGGATGTCCTGCTGGACCGATTGGCGCGTCTTGCCGGCTTCGGCGAGAGCGGCCTGGAGCGCCGTGTCATTCGGAAAGTCCGCCGTGGTCTCGCGCCAGGCGGCGGCGACGGAGTCGTTCGAGACCCTGACGCGGGCGCGCTGGGCGGCCGTCAGGAGGACGAGCC
>CAZJQD010000079.1:0-9191 GCA_964548165.1 uncultured bacterium | reverse complement strand
GCGCTCCGGGTCCTCGCCACCCTCGCCCGTGTTGGAACGACCGCCGATGCGGTTCATGGCGATGGCGAGGGTTTCGTGAGCTTCCTTCGAGATTGATCCGAAGGACATGGCGCCGGTGGCGAAGCGCTTGACGATCTCCGCCGCCGGTTCGACCTCGGCGAGGGGCACGGGCGCCGCCTTCTTGAAGCGGAGCAACGACCGGATGGTCAGCTGGCGCTGGGCCTGCGTGTTCATGTGCTCCGCGTAGTCCTCGTAGGAGGCCCAGGAGTTGGACTTCACGGCGTGCTGGAGCTTCGCGATGGAATCGGGCGACAGGAGATGCCGCTCGCCGTCGCGCCGCCACTGGTACTGCCCGCCGAAGGAGAGGGTCGCGGAGGAACCGCCTCCACCGATCGCCAGCGGGAAGGCCTGTTCATGGCGCATGCGGGTCTCTTCCGCGATCTCGGGGATCCCGATGCCGCCGATCCGCGAAGCGGTCCCGGTGAAGTGCCGCTCGATCACATCCGGGTGGATGCCCAGGGCCTCGAAGATCTGGGCGCCGTGGTACGAGAGCAGGGTGGAGATGCCCATCTTGGACATGACCTTGAGGATGCCCTTGTTGATGGCCTTCACGAAATGGGCCTGCGCTTTTGCCGGGGTGATGGCTTCGGGTAGCAGGCCCGTCGTCGCCATGTCGGCGAGAGTGTCGAATGCCAGGTAGGGATTGATCGCGCTGGCGCCGTATCCCAGGAGGAGCGCGAAGTGGTGGACCTCGCGCGGCTCGCCCGATTCCAGGATGATCCCGACCTTCGTGCGCGTGCCCTCACGGACGAGATGCTGGTGGACGGCGCCGACCGCGAGGAGCGCGGGGATGGGGGCACGGAAGGCGTCGACGTGGCGGTCGGAGAGAACGAGGATCGAGTACCCGGATTTGACGGCCTCGCTGGCGCGCTTGCAGAGCTCGTCGAGAGCGTGCTGGAGGCGCTTGCCGCCTTCCTGGGCGTGGTAGAGGAGCGGGAGCGTGATGGCGCGCAGGTGCGTGACCGAGTAGTGGCGGATCTGCTCGAGCTCGTGGTTCGTGAGGATCGGGTGCGGAAGCTCGATCTGGTGGCACTGGGTCGCCGACTCATCGAGGAGATTGCCCTCTCCGCCGACGTAGATGGTCAGCGACATGACGAGCTCCTCGCGGATCGGATCGATCGGCGGGTTGGTGACCTGGGCGAAGCACTGCTTGAAGTAGTTGTAGAGGAGCTGGGGCTGGTCGGAGAGGACGGCCAGGGGCGTGTCGGTGCCCATCGAGCCGATCGGCTCCTCGCCGTTGGCGGCCATGGGAGCGAGGATGGTCTTGACGTCCTCGACCGTGTACCCGAAGACCTTCTGCTTCTCGACGAGCGTGGAGCGGCTGGGCGAGTGCGAGGGCGGCGGCTCCGCCAGGTTGGCCAGCTCGATCTTCTGAGCGGCCACCCAGTCGCGATACGGCCGGCGCGTCGCGATCTGCTTCTTGATCTCCGCGTCATCGATGATGCGCCCCGCCGCGGTGTCGATGAGGAACATGCGCCCGGGCTGGAGGCGGCCCTTCATGGCGACTTCGGCGTCGGGGATGTCCAGGACGCCGGCCTCCGAGGCCATGACGACGAGATCGTCCCTGGTGACGAGGTAGCGGGCGGGCCTGAGGCCATTGCGGTCGAGCACGGCGCCGATGGAGCGTCCATCGGTGAATGCCACGCAGGCCGGCCCGTCCCAGGGCTCCATGATGGCCGCGTGGAACTCGTAGAACCCCCGCTTGTCCGGGTCCATGTCGACGTCCTTGTGCCAGGCCTCGGGGATGAGCATCATCATCGCGTGCGGCAGGGACCGCCCGCCCAGGACGAGGAACTCGAGGACGTTGTCGAGGACGGCGGAGTCGGAGCCCATCGAGATGGCGACGGGCTTGATCTTCTCGATGTCGGCACCGTAGAGGCCGCTGTCGAGGAGCGACTCGCGGGCCGTGATCCAGTTCAGGTTTCCCCGGAGCGTGTTGATCTCGCCGTTGTGCGCGAGGTAGCGGAAGGGGTGCGCGAGGTCCCAGGTCGGGAAGGTGTTGGTGCTGTATCGCTGGTGAACGAGCGCGATCGCGGAGACCATGTCGGGGTCCTGGAGATCCAGGAAGTAGGGGCGGATCTGCTCGGCGATGAGCATGCCCTTGTAGACGATCGTGCGTGTCGAGAAGGAAGCGACGTAGAAGTAATGGAATGCCCGCTTCATCTGCTCGCGCACTTCCCTCTGCATGCGCTTGCGGACGACGTAGAGCTTCCGTTCGAGGGCGTCCTGGTCGAGGTTGAGGTCCTCGCCGGAGACGAAGACCTGCTTGATGTGCGGCTCGACGTCCTGCGCGAATTCGCCGATCACCGAGCTGTCGACCGGAACGTCGCGCCAGCCGAGGAGAACGAGTCCCTCCTCGTCGATGATCTCTTCCAGCAAACCTTCGCAGAAGTGGCGGTCGGTCGGGATCTGCGGCAGGAAGATCATGCCGACGCCGTAGCGGCCGAACTCCGGGAGCGTGAAGCCGCGGCCCCCGGCGATGCCCTTGGCATCGGCGCAGACCTTGCGCAGGAAGGCGTCGGGGAGCTGGAGGAGGATCCCGGCGCCGTCGCCGGTGCGCGGATCGCACCCGCAGGCACCGCGGTGGCTGAGGTTCTCGACGACGCGCAGTCCTTGCTCGATGATGGCGTGAGTGGCGCGACCGCGGATGTCCGCGACGAACCCCACGCCGCAGGCGTCCTTTTCATTGCGCGGGTCGTAGAGCCCGGCCGGTTCAGGCAGCGAAGACATGGCAATTCCTCAGTCGTGGTCAGCCGCGAGGAGCGGCTTTTAGGGGGGCGATTATAGGCCGCGAACCGCTCAGCCGGAAGCGGTTTCATGCTGATCCGCTTCGTGGACGAGGGCGGCAGTGGAAATCCCGGGATGGGCCCGGCGTTGGCCTGGGCGCCAGGGGAAAGGCGTGGGCGCTACTGGATTCGAACCAGTGACCCCTTCCATGTCAAGGAAGTACTCTAGCCAACTGAGCTAAGCGCCCGATCGCGTCGCGCGACTGCGCGCGTGATGACGCGGCGAGTATAGCAGGGAGGAGACGGATGGGAATTCAGAAATTCAGGAGGCTCGTCAGATGTTGGAGAGCGCGCGGATGCGGCCGGACTTGAGGTAGTAGCCGGTGGTGTTCTGGCGCGCCATCAACTTCAGGGTGGCGGCGCCGATGACGAGCTCGATGCCGGGCTGAAGCCGGCCGATCCGGATCGGGCACTGGTCGATCGTCGTCACTTCCTTCTCGGTCTCCGCGAGGGCGCGGTCGAGCTTGTCCTTCAAGTCGGCAAGCTCGGTCTTGAGCTCCATGTAGCGCCGGGACTGGAGGGCGAGCTCCTGCTTCTTCTCCGGGGGGAGCGCCACGACCTTCTCCCCGAGGAGGCGTATGACCTCCATGACCTTCGCAAGGTGATTCATCTCCTCGGTCTTCTCCACCTGGGCGCGCTCGAGCTGGGTGATGGCCTGGAAGAGCTGTTTCTGGCGGATCATGGTGACCTTGAGGACAGCGGGCTCGTCGCCGTCACCGCCGACCGTGCCGCAGTGGATGGAGGCACCCGCTTCCAATTCGCCCGCGACGACACCGTGGTCGGCGCCGACCACGTGGATGTCCTGGCCCGCTCGCGCGTGGCAGTGGATGAGGTCGACGGCGTGGAGCGAATGGCGCGCGGTCAGTCGGGCGTGGCGCGCGCCGTGGAGCGAGAGGCGCTCGGCCTCCAGGACGACGGGCCGCTCGCTGGATCCGAGGATCTCGCCGCGCGCGGCGACGTCGCCCCTGGAGGTGATCTTCACGCCCTTGCCGATGTCGCCCTCGACCTGCAGGTCGACGGCCTCGATGCGCACGTGCGCGCCGATGCTGCCCTGGATGACCGTGGGCCGGTCGAAGCGCACGATGTCCTCGATGTACGTGATCGGCTCGGTCACGATGAAGGTCTTCCCATCGGCCGCGTCCTGGCCCGGGGGCCGCCACTTCGGTGGCGCCTTCTCCATGCCCAGCGCCTGGAGGTCGACGACCTCCGCGGCGCCCCGGATGATCTCGCTGAGTCCCGAGACGGGCCTCTCCGGTTCGACCTCGGTGATGCCCCAGTCCCGGAGCTGCTTGAGATGGCGCTCGGAGACGGTGGCGCCGGCCGGCAGGAGGACTCCGCCCTCGTGGCAGATCCCCACCGCGAGCTCCATCCCGGCCTGGAAGGCGGCGAGCGGAAAGCGGGTCGTCACGCCCGGGTCAGCCGCGCTCCAGCGCGGCGAGGAGTTCGTGGGCGCTCAGCCCGTCGTCGGGAGACGCGACCATGCCCGAGGAGAGCTCGTCGATGTCGGGGAGATCGAGCGTCATGAGCGCCTGGCGGGCGTCGGACTTGGACCATCCCGGGACTATGACCAGCACGCGATCGAGACCGTAGCGGACGATGAGCTCGGCGTCGGCGACGCGGATCTTGAGGGCGGCGATGACATCCTCGAACCGCCGTTCCGCCGCCGTCGGGTTCGCATTCCAGAGGGACCGGTTGAACCGGAAGGAGAGCAGGGCCAGGCCGACGCCGAAGCCCGCGGTCCGAGCCAGGCTCGCGTCGAGGCGGCTGTAGATGAAGCTGAACGGGTTGTTCAGTCTCTGCTGTTCCCGGTCGCTCATCAGGCTGATGAGGATGGGCGGCGCGATCTGGGAGGCTACAACCCCGAGAACCTTCGTGGCATCGTCATCGCGGGCGGCCTTTCCGCCGGCGACCAAGAGTCCCACCAGGTTGGATCCCGATCGCAGCGGGACGGCATAGGCGGGGCAGTCCGGGGAGAAGCGCCACGAGGCCGGCAGGTTGACGGCAGAGACGGGCGTGGCGCCATCGGCCTGGGCCGCTTCCTGGAGGCCGAGGGCATCGAGCGCATCCACGGCCTCCGACCGCGACGAGGTCGTTCCGTCGCTACGGAGGGCGGCGAGCTTCCAGCGGCGATCCGTCTCGAGGAGGATCGCGACCTCGGAGAAGCCGAACCCGGTGGCGAGGGTCTCGATATTGAGCTTGAGGATCTCTTCGCGGTTGGAGGTGCTGTTGATGATCCGGGAGACGCTGTAGAGCGTGGAGAGCTCATTGAGCGTCCGCTCGAGGTCGGCGCGGGCCTTCTCGAGGTTCTCGACCATGCCGTTGAAGCGCTCGCCGAGTCGCCCGATCTCGTCGCGGCGACCCACGGAGACGCGGGTGGAGAGGTCGCCGGAGGCGACGCGGTCGGCGGCGTCCGCCAGCGTAACGATGGGCCGGGCGAAGTAGGCGGCCCAGAGGAGCGCGCCGACGAGGCTGATGATGAGGAGCACGGCGGTGACCGAGACGGTGGTGTTGAGGATGTCCGCCCTGGCCCGGTCGCGCTCGGCCGTGTTGAAGACGAGCTCGAGCTGGCCGTAGTTCTGGCTGTAGATGGCGATGGGGCGCACGACGTTCATGCCGGGAGCGACGTCCTCGGGATGAGCGGGATGGGCGGCCTTGACGGCGCCATCCGTTCCACGGATGACGATGGAGAGGAGCGAGGGGTTGTTCTCCTGGAGCCGCCTTACCGTCTGCGAGAGGTTGGCGATGTCGTCGCGGAGGATGTCGGACGACGAGGTGACCACGATGGCGGTGGCGAGGAGGTCCGCCGTCGTCTTCTCCGCGCGCTCCAGCGCCGCCGTCTGCTGAGCAATGGCGGCGTACCCGGTCGCGGTGACGGTGGCGATGACGAGGAGCATGGCTCCGAGCGCGATCTTTCCGGCGACTGAATTACCCATGCTGTGACCTGCCTTTCGCGATCCGCCCCCCCGGCGGTTCGCCGCAGTGTAGCACGCCCGGATGAACTCGGGGAGGTTCAGAGCGCGTCGGGGCCGCGCTCTCCTGTCCGGATGCGAACGGCCTGTTGCACCGGAAGGACGAAGATCTTGCCGTCCCCGATCTTGCCGGTCCAGGCGGACTCGGTGATGGCCTTGATCGCGTCCTCGATCTGTTCTTCCGGGAGGACGAGCTCGAGCTTGAGCTTGGGCAGGAAGTCCACGACGTACTCGGCCCCGCGGTAGAGCTCGGTGTGCCCCTTCTGCCGGCCGAATCCCTTGACCTCGGAGACGGTGAGGCCCGCGAAGCCCAGCTCACCGAGCGCGCTCTTGACGGCCTCGAGCTGGAACGGCTTGATGATCGCCTCGATCTTGAAGATGCCCACGGACTACTTCGCGGCGAGACGGCGCAGGTTGAGGCGACCGGCGTCGCGGGCGGTTCGCCGCGGTCGCGGGTGGAGCGGGGCGAAGGCGATGGGCAGGCTGGAGGCCGAGTGCGGCGCCGACAGCCGGCCGGTGGCGATGCGAGCGGGCCGACCGTTGGCGGAACGATTGAGGGCCTGGAGCCGATCGATGAGTTTGCTCATACAGTAGACCATCGGCGTCTCGCCACCATCCCTTGAAGCCTGTATCTTACTGTCGTGCCCCGTAACTACTCAGGTGGTCTTGAAAATGGCCGTTGAAGTCAGGAGCGATAGGGGGACAGGCGCGCCTGGGAGTCCGAGAGGGGAGCTGTCTATGCGTCCCCCACGCCTTGCTCGCCTCCGCGCAACGATCGGCGCTCCCGGAGGGGAGCAAGCCGTGCGGCGATCGTTGCGGCGCTCTGGGCCGGCCACGCGACTGTTCCGGCTTGGCCGGGGCAGTCGTGAGGGTTGCCGGGACGGTCGTGAGTAATGGAAGCGACGCCGGTCTTTTTCAACAGAGTGGCCGCGACATACGGGGAGTCGTGGACGATCGAGGAGGAGACGCGGATCGCGGCCGCGGGGATGGCGCGCGCGCTCACCGCAGTAGGAAGTGGTCCTGGCGCCGACCTGGGCCCGGTACTGGAGGTCGGGTGCGGCAATGGGCGGCTCCTGGCCAACCTGCCGCGCGGCGCCATCGGTGTCGACTTCTCGGAGGGCATGCTCAGGGAAGCCCGGGCGCGCCTGCCGTCCGCCCGCCTGGTCCTGGCCTCCGCGCTCGCGCTGCCCTTCCGGCCCCGATCCCTGGGCGTGGTCATCGCGGCCAATGTCGTCCACAACCATGCCGATCCCGTGCCCGTTCTCGAGGAGATTGGGCGCGTCACCACCAGGCTCATCGTCGATTTCCGTAACCGCGTGAATCCGGTCGTTTGCTGGAAGGCGTGGCGCTGGCGCTCCGCGCGCTTCATCCGTTACACGGCCAGGACGCCGTGGGGCTGGAGGCAAGACCTGGCCCGGGTCGCCTGGACGCCCCTCGAACGGCGGCGGGTGCCAAGACCAGCGGTCGACCCGGGCACCGGCTTTCGCTGGTCCCACCTGGTGGGTGCCATCCTGAGTCGCCTGCCCGGATTCGCGCCCGTGGAGGTCTGGCTCTGCCAGGGGGTGCGCCAGTGACCCCGTCGCTCCGCGCGTTCCCGCACACCCGCCTCTAACCGATGACCGATGCCTCTTCGGGGGGTACAATCGAGGCATGGCGTTTCGGATCGAGGGTGTGCCGTGGGGCGAGTTCGATGAGAACACGTGGATCGTCGGCGACGACCAGGAGTGCCTGGTCTTCGATCCGGGAGCCCCGGCGCGCGTGCTCGTGCCCCGGATCGCCGGGCGTCGCGTCCTCGCGATCGTCCTGACGCACACCCACTGGGATCACATCGCGGGCGCCGATGACCTCAGGGATGCGACCGGGGCGGCGCTCATAGCGCCGGCGGGGGAGGCGGACGGCCTGACCGATCCGCGCATCAACCTGACCTCCTACTTCGGCGAGCCGCAGACGCAGCGGGCGGCGGAGCGGACGGCGCGCGCCGGCGATACGGTCGTCGTCGGGGGCGTGACGCTGACGGCGCGAGACACGGCGGGCCATTCCGTCGGGCATCTCTCCTGGGTGGGCGCGCGGCCCGGCGGCGGCCCGTTCGTGATCGCGGGCGACGCCCTCTTCGCCGGTTCCATCGGGCGCACGGATTTTCCCGGGGGCTCCCACGAGCAGTTGGTTGCGGCCATCCGGCGCGAACTCCTGACCCTGCCGGACGAGACGACCATCCACTCGGGCCATGGCCCCGAGACCTCGGTGGGAACGGAACGCCGGTACAATCCCTTCCTGGCATGAAGCCGCGCGCTCGGGCTCGCCGGTCCGATGCCGGGGTTCCATCGGCCGCGGCGCGTGCGGCCGGGGTTCCATCACCGGGTGTTCCGGCGGCGAGAGGTCCAGCGGGCGGGAACGCCTCGCCGACCGAACCCAGCGCCTGGACGCGATCGCTCGACGCGTTTCGCGGGCATCTCAGCGCCGAGCGCGCTCTCTCGCCGAACACGGTGAGCTCCTATGCTCATGACCTCGATCGCGCCGCTTCCTTCTTCCTGGCGCGTCGACTCCGCGCTCCTTCGGCTGTCACGCGCCGCGACGTGCACGACCTCGTCGCCGATCTCTCGAGCGAGGGCCTTCGGCCGCGTTCCGTCGCCCGCGCGCTCTCCAGCCTCAAGACGTTCTTCAAGTTCGTGGTGGCGGAGGAGGGGATGGCGGTGGACCCGACGGAGGACGTCGAGGGACCGCGCATCGGCCGACCGCTTCCCAAGGCCGTCGGCGCCGAGACGGCGCGTCGCCTCCTGGAGAGCGTCAAGGGCGCGACCCCGGCGGAGGTTCGCGACCGCGCCATCCTGGAGGCCCTCTACGGCTCGGGGCTCCGGGTCTCGGAGGTGATTGGCCTCAGGCCAGGAGATCTCTCCTTCACCGAGCAGATGGTGCGCGTGAAGGGGAAGGGCAACAAGGAGCGCATGGTCCCTCTCGGCCGAACCTCGATCGCGTGGATGGGGCGGTATCTCTCCGAGGTCCGCCCGCTTCACCTCTCGTCGCGCCCGGATCCCGGGGTCCTGTTTCTGAACGCGCGGGGCGGTCCCCTGACGCGCCAGGCGGTCTGGCTGATGGTGAAGCGGGTCGCGAGGATGGCGGGCGTAAGGATGTCTCCCCATACCTTCCGCCACGCCTTTGCCACGCACCTCGTGGAGGGCGACGTCGACCTCAGGACCGTCCAGGAGATGCTGGGCCACGCCGACATCGCGACGACGCAGATCTACACGTCCGTCTCCGCCGAGCGCCTGAAGCAGGTTCACCGGAAGTTCCACCCCCGTGGTTGAGAGGAGGACGAGCCGATGACGCGCATTGTCATCCTGGGCGGAGGCTTTGCCGGGGCGAGCTGTGCCCAGGAATT
>CAZJQD010000078.1:0-9720 GCA_964548165.1 uncultured bacterium | reverse complement strand
CGCCGCCGTAGCACTTCGCGATGACGTTCTTCGAGATCGCGCGGATGGTCTCGCGCGAGATGATCCGGGCGCCGATGGCGGCCTGGATCGGGATCTGGAACTGGTGGCGCGGGATGAGGTCCTTGAGCTTCTCGCAGAGCCGCTTGCCGATCGCCTGCGACTTGTCGCGGTGGACGATCGAGCAGAGCGCGTCGACCTTGTCGCCGTTGACGAGGATGTCCATCTTCACGAGATCGCCCTCCTTGTGCCCGATGTACTCGTAGTCGAGCGAGGCGTAGCCCTTGGAGAAGGACTTCAGCTTGTCGAAGAAATCGAGGACGACCTCCGCGAGGGGCATGTCGTATTCCATCACGACGCGGTCGACCGAGAGATACCGCATGTCGACGAACTGCCCGCGCTTGTCCTGGCAGAGCTGCATCAGCCCGCCCACGAACTCCTCGGGCGAATACACCTTCGCCCGGATGTACGGCTCCTCGATCGCGAGGATCGATCCCACCGGCGGCAGGAGCGCGGGATTCTCCACCAGGACCTCCGTGCCGTCGTGGAGGTGGACCTTGTACTCGACGGACGGGGCCGTCGTGAGAAGGTTGAGGTTGAAGCCGCGCTCCAGCCGTTCCTGGATGATCTCCATGTGCAGGAGCCCCAGGAAGCCGCAACGGAACCCGAACCCCAGCGCCGCCGACGTCTCGGGCTCGTAGTGGAACGCGGCGTCGTTGAGCTGGAGCTTGTCGAGGGCTTTTCTCAGGTCTTCATACTGCGCGCCGTCGACGGGATAGAGCCCGGCAAAAACCATCGAGAGCGGCTCGCGGTAGCCCGAGAGCGGCTCGAGACCGTCGACGTCGCCGAGGACCGTGTCGCCCACCCGGATCTCGCCGATCTGCTTCAGGGACGCGGTGATGTACCCGACGCACCCCGTCGTCAGGCCCTTCGTGGTCATTCGCTCCGGCTTGAAGATCCCGATCTCGGTCGTCTGGTGCCTGCCGCCGGTCGAGGCCATGCGGATCATGTCCCCGGCATTGATGGCGCCGTCCACGACGCGAACGTAGGCGACGGCGCCAAGGTAAGGATCGAACTCGGAGTCGAAGATGAGGGCGCGGAACGGGTCGGTCGTCGACCCTGACGGCGGCGGCACGCGCTCGATGACCGAGAGCAGGATCTCGCGGATGCCCTTGCCCTCCTTGGCCGAGCACGGCAGGCACTCCTCGCGCGTGAATCCCAGCTCCATCAGCTGGTTGATCGTCTTCTCGACGTCGGAACCGGGGAGGTCGATCTTGTTGAGGACTGGTATCAGCGTCAGGTTCTGCTCGAGCGCCAGGTCGATGTTGGCGAGGGTCTGAGCCTGGACGCCCTGCGAGGCGTCAACGACGAGGATGGCCCCCTCGCAACCGGCCAGCGCGCGGGAAACCTCGTAGCGAAAATCGACATGGCCGGGGGTATCGATGAGGTGCAGGAGGTACTCGGGGCCCTTGGGGTCGGGCCGCCAGTGCATGCGCACGGGGTGAGCCTTGATCGTGATCCCGCGCTCGCGCTCGAGGTCCATGCCGTCGAGCACCTGGGCGCGCATATCGCGTCGCTCGATCGTGCCCGTCAGCTCGAGCAACCGGTCCGCCAGGGTCGATTTGCCATGGTCGATATGCGCAATGATGCAGAAGTTCCGTATGTGGGACTGGGGGTGCATGACCGACGGGAGAGTCTAACGGAAAACGGGCTGGGGAACCAGATGGAGAAAAGCCGGGTCGAGGTCAGCCGAGGAACTAGAGCTGGTTTCATAGGGTCGACCGAAGGCCCTTTCCCCGCGGTTTTTGGCCGGAGGGCGACCTGATGAAACCAGTTCTCGTCCCCTGGGTGCCTACCCCTTGGGGGAATCCTCGAGCTCGAGCATGCGGGCGCCGAAGCGATCGCGCACGAGCTTGGCGATGTCGGAGGTGTAGACGCAATCCCGGGACTCGCGCACCAGCGCCTCGCACTCGGCCACGCCCACGCGCCGCACGAACTCCTTCACCAGGGGGATCCGCCGGGGGTTCATGGAGAGCTGGCGGACACCCAGGCCCACGAGAAGGGGCAGCATCACGAGGTCCCCGGCCATCTCGCCGCAGACGGCGACGCCCACCTCCCCTTTCCTGCCGGCCTCGACGACGTGCTCCAGGAGCCTCAGGATGGCAGGGCTCATCGGCCGGTGCAGGTAGGCCAGTTGCTCGTTGCCGCGCTCCGCGGCCATCGAGTACTGGATGAGATCGTTCGTGCCGATGGAGAAGTAGTCGAGGTAGCGCGCCAGGCACCCGGCGACCATGACCGCCGCCGGCGTCTCGACCATGATCCCCACGTCGACGATGCCCGGATCGAGCCCGAGATCGCGCGCGCAGTCCGTCAGGGCGGAGACCGCGGCGCTGACTTCCTCCAGGCACGCGATCATGGGAAAGAGCACCGTGACCTTGCCGTGCTGGCCCGCGCGCAGGATGGCGCGCAACTGCGCGGAGAAGAGCTCGGGTTGCTGCAGGGAGAGCCTTATCGCGCGGAGCCCCAGGTAGGGGTTCACGCCATGGGGCACGGAGGTATCGGAGAGGAACTTGTCGCCGCCGATGTCGATCGTCCGGATGACGACGCGCTGGCCTGGAAAGGCCTCCGCCACGACCCGGTAATGCCGGTACTGTTCCTCCTCGTCCGGGAGCGTCCGGCGGTTCATGAAGAGGAACTCGGTCCTGAAGAGCCCGACTCCCTCGGCCCCGTTCTGCCGCGCCACCGCGATCTCGGAGGGAATCTCGAGGTTGGCCGCGATGTCGACCTGGTGACCGTCCGTGGTGACGGCGGCCAGGCCGGTGCGGTTCCGGAGCGCCAGCTCGCGCTGGAGGAGATTCTGGCTCCGCGCCTCGTACCACTCCAGGGTCTCCTCGTCCGGATCGAGGATGACGACGCCCTCGAGCCCGTCGACGATGATCCGGGTGGCGGCCAGGACCTCGCCGATCGACCCGGATCGGACGACGATGGCCGGGATTCCCAGGGCGCGGGCCAGGATGGCCGTGTGCGACGTCGGGCTCCCCGCCTCCGTCACGAACCCCAGGACCATCTCGGCGTTGATGAGCGCGGCGGTGGACGGGGCGATCTCGGTCGCTACCAGCACGCTGGGTTCGTCGACGACCAGCTCCTCCTCCTTCTTGCCGACGAGGTTGCGGATGAGCCTCTGGCCGACGTCCGCGACATCGGCGGCGCGCTCGCGCATCACCGAGTCCTTCATGCCGGCGAACTTCCGGGTCAGGTCATCGACGACCTTGGCGAGCACGGCCTCGACGTTGCGGGGAGCGGCGTCGAGCTTGTTCTGGACCTCGAAGTGCAGGAGCGGGTCCTCCAGGACGAGGATATGCGCATCGAAGATCTCCGCCTCGGTCTCGCCGATCTCCTCGCTCGTGCGCTGGCGAAGCGACATGAGCTCCGCCTTGGTGATATCGACGGCATCGACGAAGCGTTGATACTCCGAGGGCACGTCGGTGGCATCGATCTGGTGCTCCTCGGGATGCACCTCCACGGCCGTGAACGCCAGCGGGGGCGCGATCGCGATCCCCGGCGAGATCGCGGACCCGGGAAGGCGCTTCATTCCTCGCCGAACTTTCCCACGACGAGCGCGGTGATCGCGGCCATGGCCTCGGCCTCGTCCGGGCCCTCCACGACCACCTTGATGAAGGATCCCTGGGTCGCCGCCAGCATCATGACGCCCATGATCGACTTCCCGTTCACGGTCTCCCCGTCCTTCTCGACGAGCACCTTGCTCTTGTACCGGCCCGCGGTCTGCACGAGGAGCGCGGCGGCGCGCGCGTGAAGGCCCGCCTTGTTGGTGATCTCGAGCTCCATGGACGCGCTCACAGGAACATCCCCGCCGCGATGCCCAGGACCGCGGTCAAGTAGAGCATGGAGGTCGGCGAGAGCTTGCGGAGCGCGCCCCAGAGCGCGATGATGAGGACCACGGAGCGCGCGATGAGCGCCGGCATGTGCTCCTTGAGGCTCGCATCCTCGGCCACCCAGGCCACGGCCGCGCCGCCCAAGAGGAGCGCTCCGAAGTTGCGGATCCGGCGCATGCTCCCGTGAAAGTCGCGGCGCTTGAGGACTTCGACCACGCCCAGGCCATGATCGTGCCCCCAGCCGAGGCCCTGCCAGCGCACGAGCTCGACGGGAAGCACGAAGCAGGCGCCGAGGATGAAGAGCGCGGTCACGGCCTCGAAGGAACCGGGGCCGAAGGCGTAGACCGCCAGGACGGCGAGGCTCGCGAGGACCGGTCGCAGGGTCTCCCAGAAGAAGGCGTCGCCGACGGCGGCCAGGGGCCCGCTCATCCGGTTCTTCAGGACCGGGATCAGCTCGGCCTTCACCGACGCATTCCCCGCGGCCAAGTCCTCCTCCAGCTTGACGACGACCCCGAGGCAGATCGGAGCGAAGTACGGGTGCGTGTTGAAGAACTGCACCTGCCGCTGTTCGGCCTCGAGATAGCGCTGTCCGTCCCAGAGCCGCTTCAGGACGGGGCGAATGGCAAACAGGAAGCCCAGGTGCTGCATGCCCTTGAAGTTCCAGGCGACCTGGAGGGCATGGAGCCGGAGGAAGAGACTCAGGCGCTCGCCGCCGGTCACAGTGCGAACCTCCTGTTCACTGTGCGAACCTCAGCGCGAGAAGCGCGGCCAGGGTTCCAACGGCGCCGAGCGCCACCCACTTCTCGCGGCCTCGAGCGCCGATGCAGCGCGCCAGTTGAACCATGCCCAGGGCCGGCATCAGCGAGCCGGTGAACGTGAGCCCGCGCACCAGGCGCTCCTGCGCCAGGACCAGCTCCACCACGGGCGCCACGCCATGCGCGATGACGCCGACCAGGACCACGGCGAGAAATGCCTTCCCGGCGACCGGCACGAGGCTCGCCCAGACGATGCGCGCCAGGGGGAAGGGCGCGGGACCCGCCATCAGGGCGCCGGCGCGTTCCGCGAGATCCCGGCGCAGGTGCATGTCGAACTTCTTGGAGAGCACTCCCGCGGGGACGGAGATCAGGACCGCCAGGAGCGCGGCGGCGACCGTCCCCCCCCAGGCGGCGGCGATGACCGTGGCGCAACAGGCGGTCAGGTGCGCGTCCGGCGGCGTGTAGTTGCCGATCGGCAACACGCCCAGCCAGGCCAGCTCGATCCAGGCCCCGCAGAGCATGCCGGTGCCCAGGTCGCCGATGCACCACCCGATCGCCGGCCCGATGACGATCGGGCGCGAGAGCATCCACTGGAGCAGGTGGACGTTGTCGAGCGCGGTCAGGGCCGCGATGGCGGCCGCGACGAGAAGGGCGGTCACGCCTGCGGGTCCTTGTACAACGCGAAGAGCGATTGCTTCGTGTGCGACGGGATGATCCGGACGTCGACGGCGATGCCGGCCTTGTAGAGCGCCCGCAGGTCATCGAGGGCCTCGTCCGTGAGATGAATGCCGTCGCAGACCTGGTGCTGGCCGCCGACGTACCTCTGCCCCCCGATGTTGATCTCCGTCAGCGGGACGCCCAGGTCGAGGATCAGGGTGCGGAACTCCCGGGGTGACGCCGCCAGGAGACAGGTGCGCGGGGCCGTGAACGCGGGATCCTTCAGGCGCTCGGCGATATCGGCGACCGACCCGATCGCGAACTCCGCGTTCTCCGGCACGGCCATCGCCAGGAACGACGTCTGGATCTCGTCCTGGGCAAGCTCGTCCGAGATCACGACGATCTTCTCGATGCCGAGAAATCGCGACCAGCCGACCGTCACCTGGCCGTGGATGAGACGGTCGTCGATCCGGGACAGGACGATCATCGGCCGGCTACCCCCTTGAGCTTCGCGTTGACGTCCAGGCACGCCTTCCTGCCGGCCTCGATCATCCGGTCGGCCAGGGCATCCAGGTCCATCTTGTCTCTCGAAAAGGCGAACTCGACGAGCATCGCGAGGTTGAAACCGGCGATGACGCGGAGCGGAGGCGCGTCGGCGGGGGCCCCTTTGAGGAAGCGAGCCGCGACGTTGGCGCAGGATCCACCGAAGAGATCCACGAGCAGGAGAACCGGTTGCGAGGGATGCTCGCGCCTCAGGTCCCGGATCGCGGCTTCGAGGTCTTCGAGCCTGCCGTTGGCATCGAGCCCCAGGGCGGCGGCGGGCTCGATCGACCCGAAGATCTGGCAGGCGCTGTCGAGCGCGGCCTGGGCCAGCTTGCCGTGCGAGGCGATGATGAGGAGCGGATTCATTGCGCTCATTTCCGGTCCCCACCGGCGCCCGGTGCGCCCGTCCCGGCCGCCCCGCGCACGGGCCCCCTGGGACCCGGCGTGCCCGGGCCCATCAGCATGTCGTTGAGCCTCTCGTTGAATTCCTGGGCCGCGTGCACGCCCATGTTCTTGAGCCTCTGGTTCATGGCGCCGACCTCGATGATGACCGTGATGTTGCGGCCCGGTTGCACGGGGATCAGCATCGTGGGCACCTCGATGCCGAGGATCTCCACCATCTCCTGTTCGAGCCCCAGGCGGTCATACTCGTAGCCCTCGCGCCACAATTCCAGCTGGGCCACCAGGTCGATGTGCATCTCGTCGACGATGGCGGCCGCTCCATAGAGCTGGCGGATATTGAGAATCCCGAGCCCCCGGATCTCGATGTGGTGCTTGGTCAGGGACGGGCTCGTACCGACCAGCCGGTCGTAGCGCACGCGGTGCACCTCGACGATGTCGTCCGAGACGAGCCGGTGGCCGCGTTGCAGCAGCTCGAGCGCGGACTCGGACTTCCCCACCCCGGACTCGCCGAGGATGAGCACGCCCAGGCCGAAGACGTCCATCAGGACGCCGTGCATGAGCGAGGTCGGCGCGAGTTCCCGCTCGAGGCAGTTCTCGGTCTTGTGCGTGACCACGTCGGTCAGGAGAGGAGAACGCAGGAGGGTGATGCCCAGCTCCTCGGCGACGGTGACGAGCGCGGGCGGAAGCTCCAGGGAGCGCGAGACGATGAGCGCGGCGGGGCGCTGGGCCAGGTAGTTGCGCCAGCGGGTCACGAGCGTCACCTCGTCGAGCGTGGCCATGTAGGTCAGCTCGGTCTGGCCAATCACGTGGACGGAGCCGGGGCGGAAGTAGTCGAGGAACCCTGCCAGGGCCAATCCCGGCCGCTGCACCTCGGGATCCTTGATCGAGGTCTTGCGCCCGGAAGCGCCCGCCAAAAGCTCCAGTCCCAGCGCGGCGCCGACCTTCTCCTCCAACTCGTGAACGAGGATCTCGTTGTCGGTTTCCATCACGAGCTCAGTCCGCGCCTCAGGCGCTCTTCAGTTCCTCTTCGCGAATGATCGTCATGACCTCGGCCGCCGTGCGGGCGTCCAGGAGAGCCTGTCGGAAGTAGGACTGCTTCAGGAGCCGCGATATCCGGGCCAGCGCCTTGACGTGCGGGCCCGAGAGGTCCTCGGGCGCCACCAGGAGAAAGAAGATGTGGACGGGCTTGGAATCGAGAGCGGCGAAGTCGACCCCGGCCTCGGAGCGGCCGAAGACGGCGTGCAGGCGGTCGACGGCATTGGTCTTGGCGTGCGGGATGCCGACGCCCTGGCCGATCCCGGTCGACATCAATTCCTCGCGGTCCCAGACGGCCTTGATGACGGTCTCCCGCTCGGTTCCGCCACCCGTGGCGTCGACGAGGAGCCCCACGAGTTCCTCGATCACCCCGCGCTTGTCGCGCGCGGACAAATTGACGCTGATCGCTTTCTCGGTCAGCAGGTCGGAGAGCTTCATGGACAGGGGCTCCTTGGAGAGTCTAGCGGTCGGGCTCAATGAGCCCGTAATCGCCGCCTTTGCGGCGGTACAACACGTTCACGTCATCGGTCTCGGCATTGATGAAGACCAGGAAGTCATCCTTCCGGCTGCCCTCGAGCTCGAGGACGGCGTCGTCCGGGAACATGGGCTTGGGGGACACCGTCTGTCGAAAGGCGATCTCGGGCCGCGCGGGCGCGGCGGACTTCCGCGACGCCTTGGGTGCCGGCGCCTCGACCGCCAGGGCCTTGGCCTTGCGACCGGCCGCCGGGGCCTTGTGGTCCTTGACCTTCTCATGGTGCTTCTTGAGCTGTCGGGAGAGCTTGTCGACGACCAGGTCCAGCGCCGCGTAGGCGTCCTGCGCGGTCTCTTCGCCGCGCAAGGAAAGCCCCTGGCCCTTGACCTGGACCTCGGCCTTCTGGCTGGTTTTACCGGCGGAGAATGTGACCTTCGCCTCCATGAGCCCGTTGAAGTAGCGCTCGAGCCGCGAGACCTTGGACTCGCCATACTCGCGTAGCGCCACCGACGACGGCATCTGGCGGAAGCTGGTTATGATCTGCATGCGCGTCCTTTCCCACCGGCCCCATCACGTCCGGGCCACGGGGTGCCTTCGTCCCGACTATAGCACGGTCCGCCCGAAACGCAACACCGCTTGAACCAGCGCCTCAGGGCAGGCGCGTCGCCCGGGCTAGATCACCAGGTTGAGGATGCGACCGGGCTTGTAGATGACCTTCTTGGCCGTCGAGGGGTCAAATCCCAGTTCCAGGCCGGCCGCGGCCACGGCCGTTGCCTCCGGTGCCTCGGGAGCCACGCGGACGCGGCCCCGGAGCTTGCCGTTGATGGTCACCGGGACCTCGACCGTTGCGGTCACCAGGGCCGAGGCATCAAACTCCGGCCAGCGTTCGGCGGCCAGGAGCGTCGTCTTTCCCAGCCGCTCCCACCGTTCCTCGGCAAGATGCGGGGCCATCGGCGCCAGGCACTTCAGGAGCGTCTCCACGGCCTCGACCGCCACCGCCGTGTTCGTCGCGTGAGCCTGGAGCTCATTGAGGAGTTCCATCAGGGCCGCGATTGCCGTGTTGAACTGGAACCGCTCCGCGATGTCCCGTTGGACCCGCCGGATCGTCTCGTGCGCCTTGCGCCTGAGGTCGGCGTCCGCGGGGATCGCCGCGACGATCGGCTGGCCGACGCGATCCTCGACGAGATCGAAGACCCGCCGCAGGAACCGATAGGAGCCTTCCATCGCCTGGTCGGACCAGAGCAGTTCCTTCTCGGGAGGCGAGGCGAAGAGGATGAACGTGCGCGCGGTGTCGGCCCCGTAGCGGTCGATGATCTGCCCGGGGTCGATGGTGTTCTTCTTCGACTTGGACATCTTCTCGGATGGCCCGATCGTCACGACGCTCCCGCACTGCGCGCATTTCCCGTCCACGCACTCGGTGGGCAGGATCCAGTCGTGCGTGGGACAACGATAGGTCTCGAGCGTGACCATGCCCTGGGTCAGGAGATTCCGGAACGGTTCCTCGATCGGGAGAAGCCCCAGGTCGTGGAGCGCCATTGTAAAGAAGCGGGCGTAGATGAGGTGCATGCACGCATGCTCGACGCCGCCGATGTACTGGTCCACGGGCATGCCGTGGGCGGCCTTCGCGGGATCGAAGGGCGCCCGGTCGTTTCCCGCGTCGAGGTACCGGAGGAAGTACCAGGAGGAATCGACGAACGTGTCCATCGTGTCGGTCTCGCGCCGCGCCGCGCCGCCGCACTTCGGGCAGGTCGCGTTCCGGAAGGAGGCCGAGGTCGCCAGCGGGTTGCCCCCCGCGCCGAACGTCACGTCGTCGGGAAGGACGACGGGAAGATCGGCGACGGGCGCCGGCTGGACCCCGCAGGCGTCGCAGTAGACGGCCGGGATCGGCGTCCCCCAGTAGCGCTGGCGCGAGATGAGCCAGTCGCGGAGGCGATACTGCGTGTGCGCGCGGCCCCACCCCTTCGCG
>CAZJQD010000077.1:3165-10092 GCA_964548165.1 uncultured bacterium | reverse complement strand
GGCTGGCGACGCACCGCTTCCGTCAACTGCCCGCCCTCGTCGTAGCCGACGTAGCCGGGAGGAGCGCCGACGAGCCGCGCGACCGCGTGCTTCTCCATGTATTCCGACATGTCGATCCGGATGACCTTCTCCTCGCTGTCGAAGAGCGTGGCCGCGAGCGTGCGGGCGAGCTCGGTCTTGCCGACGCCGGTGGGCCCGAGGAAGAGGAACGATCCGGTGGGGCGCCGCGGATCCTTCAGGCCGGACCTGGCCCGGATGATGGCGTCGGCGACCCGCGAGACGGCCTCGTCCTGCCCGATCACGCGCTCGTGCAGGACGCTCTCCATGTTCAGGAGCTTCTCGCGGTCGGACTCGAGGAGCTTGGAGACCGGGATGTGCGTCCAGCGCGCGACGACCTCCGCGATCTCTTCCGCCGAGACTTCCTCCTTCAAGAGGGTCCGCGACGTGCCCTTCGAGAGCTCCGCGATCCTCGCCTCCAGCTGGGGGATGGTCCCGTGCTTGAGCTCGGCCGCCTTCTGCAGGTCGTAGCCCCGCTCGGCTGTCTCCATCTCGCGTCGAGCCTTTTCCAGTTGCTCGCGGAGTTCCCTCAGCCCGCCCACGCTCTTCTTCTCGCTCTCCCAGGTCGAGCGCAGGCCCGCGGCCTTCTCCTTGAGGCCCGCGATCTCGCGGCGGATCGCGGCGAGGCGGGCCTGGTCGGCCCGTTCCTTGTCGCTGGCGATCGCCGTCTCCTCGATCTCGAGCTGCATGATCCGCCGTTCTTCCTGGTCCAGCTCGGACGGGAGCGAGTCGATGTCGGTTCGGACCGAGGCCGCGGCCTCGTCGACGAGGTCGATGGCCTTGTCGGGAAGGAAGCGATCGGAGATGTAGCGGTCGGAGAGCTTGGCGGCGGCGATGAGCGCGCTGTCGAGGATCTTCACGCCGTGGTGGACCTCGTAGCGCTCCTTCAGGCCGCGCAGGATCGAGATCGTGTCCTCCACGTCGGGCGGCTCGACCGGCACCGGCTGGAAGCGACGCTCGAGCGCGGGATCCTTCTCGATGTTCTTGCGATACTCGTCGAAGGTCGTCGCGCCGATGCAGTGGAGCTCGCCGCGCGCGAGGAGCGGCTTGAGGAGATTGCCGGCGTCCATGGCGCCCTCGGTCTTGCCGGCGCCCACGATCAGGTGGAGCTCGTCGATGAAGAGGAGGATGCGCCCTTCCGAGCGTCGGATCTCGTCGAGGACGGCCTTGAGGCGCTCCTCGAACTCGCCCCGATACTTCGCGCCGGCCACCAGGGCCCCCATGTCCAGGGCGAAGATCGTGCGGTCCTTGAGGCCCTCGGGCACGTCGCCGCGGAGGATGCGCTGGGCAATGCCCTCGACGACGGCCGTCTTGCCGACGCCGGCCGAACCCACGAGGACGGGATTGTTCTTGGTGCGGCGCGAGAGGATGCGGATGACGCGCCGGATCTCGTTTTCTCGACCGATGACAGGATCCAGCTTGCCGTCGCGTGCGAGCGCGACGAGGTCGCGGCCGTACTTCTCCAGGGCCTCGTAGCGGCCCTCGGGCGTCCGCGTGTCGACCTTGCGGCCCCCGCGGATCCGCTCGATCCCCGGCCGCAGGCGATCGACGTTGACGTCCGCGCCGAGGACGGAGGAGTGAGCGGCGAGCGCCAGGAGCAGGTGCTCGATCGAGAGGTAGTGATCGCCGAACTTCTTGCGCTCGTCCTCGGCGGCGCCAAAGACGCGGTTGGCGGCGCGCGAGAGCGAGGGATTCCGAGCCCCGGCGCCCTCGACCTGGGGAAGCTTGGCCAGGGCATTCTCGGCTGTCCGGAGCGCCGCGGCCGGATCGAGCCCGGCGGACTCGAGGTAGCGCGCGGCCAAAGAACCCTCGGCGGTCAGCGCCGCGATCGCCAGGTGCGCGGGCTCGACTTCCGGGTTGCCCCTGCGGACCGCGAGCTCAAACGCGACCTGCACGAGGCTCTCCACCTTCTCCGTCCAACTCTGAGGATTCACGACCCCTTCCTTTCACGAGAAGGAGATTCAAATTTCGTGCCGTTTCCGATCGCTATAAAGATGATGGTTGAGAACCCGCCTCGGCCATTATGGCAACCTCGCGATCGGCGCGCGTTGGAAATGGCATTACTGCCTGTCTCGGAGGAGTTGCGCTTTGGCGCAGGATCAGCGCGGTTTGCGGGGCAGTTTTTTTCGAGGAAGAGCGGGTTCGCCGTCTGCGGTCATGGGGGCGTCCTCGTGCCGGAACTTGGCGAGGAGGGCGCGGCCGCCGCAGGTGGAGCCTTCGCAGGGAGCGTTGATCCAGTCGAGGAAGGCGCGCAGGCGCTCGGTCGTGATGGGGCTGACGAGATGTTCGAGCTTGCAGGCGTCCTCCAGCGCCGCTTGTTCCTCGACGCCCAGGACCTCGTGGAAGAAGCGCAGGAACTCGGCGCGCGACCCCGTGATGCTCATGACCGCGGACCGCCCGGTCGGCGTCAGAAGGAGCATGCGGTTCTCGTCCTCGGTCACGTACCCCTTCTCGCGCATCGCTCGGAGCGCGATGGATGCGGAGCCCTTGGTCACGCCGAGCCTGCGCGCGACGTCCGTGATGCGCGCGTAGCCGTGCTCGTCGCGCAGTTCGGCGATGGCCATCAGGTAATGGGCCATGCTGTGCGTGAGCGGGTGCTCCTCGAATCGCCGCCAGACCTCCGACGTGCTGTGGTGATGGGCGTGGCCGTGACCGTGCTCGTGCGGGAGGGCGATGGGCGTACCCGCGCCCCCTGGCGGCAATTCAGGGTCTCCTCCGGCGTCAGCGGCCGGTCGCCGCGGATCAGATTCCCGAGCCATCTTCGTATTCCTCCTCGTCGTCGAAGCAGTGTTGGAGCTCGGGCGAGAGCGGCGGCGCGTGGTGAACCCCGCTCTCGACGTGGAGCTGTTTTTCCAGGGAGGCCAGGCGCAGGTCGGACTCCTCCAGCTTGTGCATGAGCGCCGTGACGGCGCGCGCGACGGGGTCCGGAAGGGCGCCGTGCTCCAGGGGTTTCGCTTCCTTCTCGCGGTGGACGGCCCGGCCCGGAACGCCGACGACGGTGGCTCCATCGGGCACGTCGCGGATGACGACCGACCCGGAGCCGATCTTGGCGCCCGCGCCGACCGTGATGGCGCCGAGCACGCAGGCGTTGGAACCCAGGACCGCGCCCTTGCCGATCCAGGGATGGCGGATGGCGCGGTCGAGCGTCGTACCTCCCAGGAGGACCCCCTTGTACATGAGGACATCGTCCTCGATGACGGAGGTCTCGCCGATGACGATGCCCATGCCGTGATCGATGAAGACGCGCCGCCCGATCCGGGCGCCGGGATGGATCTCGATCCCCGTGAGGAAGCGGCTGAAGTGGGAGACGAGGCGGGCCGTGAGCCGGAACCGGCGCCACCAGAGAGCGAAGGCGAGGCGATGGAGCCAGATGGCGTGGAGCCCGGGGTAGCACAGGATGACCTCGGCGCGCGACTGGGCGGCGGGGTCGTTCCTGAGAGCGGTGTCGATGTCCTCGCGCAGGCGCTCGAGGACGCCGACGCGAGCCATCTCGAAACGCTCGGTCTCCGGATGCCTCGGCATGCGCGGCAGTCTATCACACGAGGAATCCGCTCGCGAGGCCCCGGGCTCGCCCTGTTCTTCGGGCCGCCGGGCATGCTAGACTGGACCGATGAGCGCGCCGGGGAGCGACGGGGTCGACGACAGCAAGCGCCGGGATCCGCGATACGTGGAGACGAGCGCGGATCTCTCCGACTGGATCCGCGTCCGGCTCGTGCGCGCCTTCGGCTCGCCTCTCCAGGCCAGCGGTCTGCTGGCGGACCTGACGCCGCGCGCCGTCCGCGTCTCCCTTCCCGACGCCGACTTCGATCCCGCTCGTGTCTTCGGCGTCGGCGCCAAGTTGCTCGTGACATTCCGGTTCCGCGACCTGGCGACCACCACGGCGGCGGTGACCGTCGGCCGGATCGATCACCTGGATCGCGGTGTCGCGCTCGTCCTGTTCTTTGACGTGATCACGAGCGAGGACCAGGCCAACGTCGATCGCATCTGCGCCGCCTACCAGTCGCGCGCTCCCCGGAATCCCGCTTGAGGAGTAACTACTCACGACTGTCCCGGCAAAGCCGGGCCAGTCTCCGATGGGGGCGCGCGAATAGCTCCCCCCTCGGACACCCCCCATCGCGTTCACTCGAAAACACATGACCGACCTGAGTGGTTACATTGAGAATCGCCTGACGGCGTCACCAATGACGGCCTCGCGCTTGCTCGCCGTCGACGTGGGCAACACGGAGATGAGCCTGGGGCTGTACGCGGAGCCGGACGGGTCGGGTCCGGACGCCGCTGTCCCGGGGACGCCCGAGCGCATCGTCCGTCTCCCGTCCGGCGAGTCGCCGACCGCCGATCTCCTGCATAGCCTCCTGGTCGCTCACTTCGGGACGGAGCCTCTTCGCGTCGCGGTGGCCTCCGTCGTTCCGCACCTGACGGAGGTCTGGGAGGAGTACGCGGGGATCTACCAGGAAGGGCGGATTCGCGTCCTGCACGCCACCGCTATCCCGGGCATCCAGCTCCTCGTGGATCGCCCGCAGGAGGTGGGCGCCGATCGCGTCGTCAATGCCTGGATGGGCTATCGCCGCCATGGCGGATCGCTCCTCGTGGTCGACATGGGCACGGCGACCACGTTCGACGTCGTGGATGCGTCGGGCAACTACCGGGGCGGCGTCATCGCGCCGGGAGTGAACCTCTTCGCGGAGTCGCTGGCGCGCCGGACCGCGCGGTTGCCGCGGGTGGGGTTGAAGGCCCCGGACAGGCTTCTTGGTCGCAACACGGTGGACGCTCTCCGGAGCGGGATCCTTCGCGGCCACGCCGCGCTCGTCGAGGGCCTGGTGAGGGGCCTTATCGAGGAGGAGGGGCCGATGCGCGTCGTGGCGACGGGCGGGCTCATGAACTCCGTCCGCCCCACCCTGGATACCCTCATCGATGCCTGGGATGCCACGCTCACCCTCGACGGCATCGCCGCCCTCTCCCGGGTCAGCGGCTAGAGCGGCGTTTCGCCTCTCGTTCGCCCGAGGTTCGCGGGCGGATCTTCTCCCACAGGTCGGCGACCGATCGCGTCACCTGGCTCCGCGCTTCGGTCCATCGATCCCAGGGTTCGCAGTGGAAGATCCCGCTCTCTTCCCTGACGCGCACCGACTTGCCCATCTCCTCGCATGCCTCCCCGCCGCGGCAGAGCATTTTCATGCCGTTGGAAAACTCCACGAGAAAGAGCCTGAGCGGTCGCGGAAGGCCCTCGGGGACGTTATGGAGAACCGTCCACGTGAGCACCTTGCCGCGCGCCTCGAGCGTGACGACGCTCAGGGGCTGGCCGCAGTTGACACACCGATCCAGCGTGGGAACGTCGTAGTGCCCGCACCGGCAGACCGTGATGTGGATCACGTTGCGGCCTCGCTCGACGCGGAGACTTGCCCGAGGATGGTGACGAAGTTGGAGGAGGCGAGGCCGCCGATCGAGTGCGCGAGCGCGCGGCCGATGCGTTCGACCTGGTTTTCTCCCGCGCGACGGCGCATCTGGTTCACGATCTCGACGATCTGGGCCAGCCCGCTGGCGCCGACGGGGTGCCCGCGCGACTTCAGCCCGCCGGAGGCGTTGACCGGGAAGGCGCCGTTCTTCTCCGTCTCGCCGTTCATGACGCGCCGCCAGCCCGCGCCCTTCTCGGCAAAGCCCAGGTCCTCCATGCTGATGATCTCGAACATCGTGAAGGCGTCGTGGATCTCGGCGAAGTCGATGTCCGAGGGCGCGAGCCCGGACATGCGGTAGGCGGTCTCGGCCGCGCGCCTGGTGGCCGCGAAGGAGACCAGGCTGTCGCGGTTGCGGACCGCCACGTGGTCGGATCCACTGCCCCAGCCCAGGACGCGAATGTCCGAGCGATCCTTGCGCACGATGGCCGCGGCGACGCCGTCGGAGATCGGGGCGCAGTCGTAGAGCCTGAGGGGCTCGGCGATGAAGCGGGCGTTCATCGCTTCTTCGAGCGTGATGGCCTTTCGGAGGTGGGCGACGGGATTGAAGCACCCGCGTTCATGGCTCTTCACCGCCACCCGCGCCAGGGCCTCGTAGGGCATCCCGAAGTCGTTCATGTAGCGGCGCGCGATCATGGCGGCCAGGGCCGTCATCGAGGCGCCCGCGAGCCGCTCGGTGCGGTCGATCACCTGCGCCAGGACGGCCGTGGTCTGGGGCGTGGAGAGCGCGGACATCTTCTCGCAACCGATGACGAGCGCGCGCTGGTAGGTGTCGGAGGCGACGGCCATGCAGGCCGCCTGGAAGACGCTGGCGCCGGAGGCGGAGGCGTTGTCGACGCGCCAGGTCGGCAGGCCCGACTTGCCGATCCAGTCGATGACGAGCGCGGCCAGGTTGCCTTCCCCGATGAAGGCGGAGGGCGTCATCGAGCCGACGAAGACGGCGTCGATGGCGTCGTTTCCTTCCTCGGCGAAGGCCTTGCTGACCGCCTCGCTGACGAGCGTGGGCATGGAGTCCGCCAGCTTTCCGAACCGGCTCAGTCCCGTCCCGCCAATGGATACCTCGTGCATCACGGAGCTGAGTATTGTCGGGAAATCACACAGCGATGTCCAGAACAGTCGCGCACCTCGCGGCGTCTGGCGCAGTTCGCGCGGGCGTGATAGGGTTTGCCCGTGCCGGGCGCCTTGGCCCCGGCGCTCCTGGCGGCGTACCCAAGCGGTAAGGGAGAGGTCTGCAAAACCTTTATGCGCCGGTTCGAATCCGGCCGCCGCCTCCACGCCTCTGAATCTCGTGGAGGCCGATGGATTAATGTCCCGCAGGATGCGGGACCTCCCTGCGGATTCGCGGAGCGGCAGGATGCCAGCAACGCTATCCGGCCGCCGCCTCCACGCCTCTGAATCTCGTGGAGGCCGATGGATTAATGTC
>CAZJQD010000077.1:0-3065 GCA_964548165.1 uncultured bacterium | reverse complement strand
CCGGGTGAAGCGGCGTCTCCCTATAATTGGATCGTGTCCGCTCCTTCTCCTCTGCCGCTCTTTCCCCTGCCGAACGTGGTGCTGCTCCCCGGCGGCTACCTCCCGCTTCACATCTTCGAGGCTCGCTACAGGTGCATGGTCCGGGACCTGGACAGGCTGGAGGCGGCAGAGGGTCGCTATCTCGTGATGGCTCTTTTGAGGCCCGGGTGGGAGGCGGATTATCATCGCGCGCCCGCCGTCTATCCCGCGGCCTGCCTGGCGGAGATGCTGGGGCGTGAGGAGATGCCCGACGGTCGATTCCACATCGTGCTTCGCGGCCTGGAGCGCGTGACGATCCTGGATGAGCTCTGGGATCGCCCCTATCGTCGTGTGCTTGTCCGGGTGAATGCGTCCCGGGGCGAGGTGGAGAGCGGGGATCGCGCGCGCCTGCTCGGGCTTCTCCAGGGACTTCTCGGCGCGCTCTCCGCCAGGCTGCCGGAGTCCTTCCTGGAGCGGCTCGAGGCGAACCAGGATGCCGGTTCCCTGGCCGATACCGTGGCGCACATCCTGCAGTTGCCCGCCCCCGAGAAGCAGGAATTTCTCGAGCAGAATGACCGGGCGACGCGCGTGCGCCGGCTCTGCGGGCGCCTGTCCGAGATGGCCCGTCGCCTGGAGGAACGTTGAGCGGGGCGTCCGTTTCGCTTGGTCCGATCATGCCGTTCGATCGATGATTCGGGGTTTGGGATTTCGAACCTGGATTTTCTCCGTGTCTCCGTGTCTCTGTGGTTCAATTGAGTGAAGACATCAGGTTAGACTGCCGGGGATGATCGTCCCTCTCGAGACGCTGAGGCGCACTCCTGTCGATCCCTTCGCGTTGCTCTCGGACGATGATCGCGAGCGGCTCCTGCGCGCCGCCGAGACCGATGTCCCGATCCTCCTCCTGGGAGAGACGGGCACGGGCAAGGGCCAGCTCGCCCGCGCCCTGGCGGCCCGGTCGAAGCGGCCGGAGGTGGTCGAGGTCAACTGCGCCGCTCTTCCCGACGAGCTGCTGGGATCGGAGCTCTTCGGTCACCGCAAGGGCGCGTTCACCGGCGCCGTCGCGGCGCGGAAGGGACTGCTTCTGGCCAGCGCGGGCAAGACCGTCTTTCTCGACGAGATCGGCGAGATCTCCCCCGGCATGCAGAGGATGCTCCTGAGGGTGGTCCAGCGGTCGAACCGGACGATCAAGCCGCTGGGCTCGGACGACGAGGTGGCCCTGCCTCCCCTCCGGTTCCTCTTCGCGACGAATCGCGACCTCGAGGCGGACGTGCGAACGGGGCGCTTCCGCGAGGATCTCCTGCGCCGCATCGACATCATCTCGGTCACGGCGCCATCACTGCGCGAGCGACTGGACCTGGTTCCCGGTTACTGCGCGTGGTTTCTCGACGAGCTCTCCCGGCTCCACCGGATTCCCGTCGCCGGGATCACGCGGGAGGCCCTGGCTCTCCTGAAGAAGCACGGCTGGCCGGGAAACGTGCGCGAGCTCAAGAATGTCCTGGAGCGCGCGCTGGTGACCGCGCCCAGGAAGGGCGCGATCCCGGTCGTGGTGCAGGCGTCGGATATCAAGCTGACCCGCGCCCTGCCGACCGAGATGTCGAGCGTGGGAACCTTGCGGGACGCGGAGGAGAAGCAGTTGCGCGAGGCCCTGGCGCTGGCCAGGGGCGATGTGCGCCGGACGATGGCCATCCTGGGCCTGAAGTCCCGGAGCTCGTTCTACCAGAAGCTGTACAAGTTCGGAATTCAACTGAAGAGGAGATCGTGATGGCGAAGGTTCGGAGTGTCCGGGAGGCGCGGCGCGGCTTGAAGGAGCGGCGGGGCGGCGTGGGCGTTCACAAGGGAGTCATCCTCGCGGGGGGAACGGGCACCCGGCTTCACCCCCTGACGCGCGTCACCAACAAGCACCTGCTCCCGGTCGGTGAACAGCCTATGATCTACTACCCCATCCGCACGCTGGTGGAGGCGGGCATCGATGAGTTGCTCATCGTCCTGGGGGGTGAGTCGGTGGGCGACTTCGTGAGACTCCTGGGGGACGGCCAGGACTTCGGGCTTTCCATCCTCTATTACGTCCACCAGTCCCGGCCGGACGGGATCGCCGGGGCGCTTCGGTTGGCGGAGCGGTTCGTCGGGCAGGACCCGTTTGTCGTCATGCTGGGCGATAACATCGTCGATCGGTCCATCGCGCCCTATATCCGCCAGTTCAGCGCCGCGCCCGGCGACGCGCGCGTGCTCTTAAAGAAGGTGGCGACTCCCGAGCGGTTCGGCGTGGCCGAGGTCAAGGGCGGCCGGATCCGGCGGATCGTGGAGAAGCCCAAGAAGCGGATCGGCGACCTGGCGGTGACGGGCATCTACATGTATCCGCCCGATGTCTTCGAGGTGATCAAGACGCTCAAGCCCTCCGCGCGCGGCGAGCTGGAGGTCACGGACATCAACAATGCGTACCTCGAGGCGGGCCGACTCCGCCACGACGTCTTCCCCGGCCTCTGGACCGACGCCGGCACCTTCCCGTCGCTGAGAAAGGCCACCGAGGCGGTCTGGAAGTAGCCGTCCGCAGATTGCGCAGATGACGCAGATTGGAGAGAGGCCATGACGTCAGCGTCTGAGCGCGATCCGCGCACCTATGCTGTCATCGGGGCGGCCATGGAAGTTCATCGCGTTCTCGGGAATGGATTCCTGGAGCCGGTTTATCACCATGCATTGGCGATCGAATTTGCGAAGCGTGAGATACCTGCTCAATCAGAGGTCGAACTCCCGGTTTTCTACAAGGACGTTCTTCTCCGACCATCCTACAGGGTCGACTTCGTCTGTTTTGATTCTCTCCTCGTCGAGATCAAGGCGCTGAGCCGTTTGAGCGGCTCCGAGGAGGCTCAGGTATTGAACTATCTCAAGGCATCCCGTTTCTCCACGGCTCTGCTCCTGAATTTTGGCGTGAGCTCCCTCTTCTTTCAAAGGTTTGCTCTTTCTGAATCGGCGCAATCTGCGTAATCTGCGGATGATCCTATGAATATTCTTGTTACGGGTGGGTGTGGGTTCATCGGGTCGCACCTGGT
>CAZJQD010000076.1:0-10386 GCA_964548165.1 uncultured bacterium | reverse complement strand
GCGCATCAGCTCCCACGTCAGCTCCTCGGGCTTTCCGCCGCACTTCTCCAGCGCCTGGTAGATGGGGACGGTTCCGATGGGGACGGGGGAATTCCTGAGGATCCACTCGCGGGTCTCGTGGATGTTGCGGCCCGTGGAGAGGTCCATGATCGTGTCGGCGCCCCAGCGGGTGGCCCAGGTCATCTTCTCGACTTCCTCGCCGATCGACGAGGTCACCGCGGAGTTGCCGATGTTGCAGTTGAGCTTGGTGAGGAAGTTGCGCCCGATGATCATCGGTTCGAGCTCGGGGTGGTTGATGTTCGCCGGGATGATGGCCCGCCCGCGCGCGACCTCGTCGCGCACGAACTCGGCCGTGATGCGGGCGGGGATGGCGGCGCCCCGGCTGTCCCCGCGGTGCTGACGCGTGTAGACGTCCGGGAGCCCGTCGACCTTCTGGTTCTCGCGGATGGCGATGAACTCCATCTCGGGCGTGATGATGCCCTTCCGGGCGTAATGCATCTGGGAGACGTTGGCGCCGGCGAGGGCGCGGCGGGGCTTGCGGGCGAGGTGGAACCGGAGCCGCGCGAGCTCGGGGTCGGCCAGGCGCTGGCGTCCGAACGCGGACGTGGGCTCGTCGAGCAGGACGGTGTCGTTCCGCTCCTCGATCCAGGACGTGCGGATCTCCGGGAGCCCCTGGCGGATATCGATGGTGACGTCGGGGTCGGTGTAGACGCCGGACGTGTCGTAGATATGGATGGGCGGGTTCTGGGTCTCGGAGGCGATGATGCCCTGCTCATTCGCGTGCTGGACGGTCGGGGACTGCTCCACGACGCGCATCGGCACGCGGATGTCAGGCCGCGATCCCGGGATATAGACCTTGCGGGAACCGGCGAGCGGTTGACGCATGGCTTCATCGATCGTCGCCTCGTCGTTGACGAATTCCTCGCGCCTGGCCATGCCGTGCACCTCCGTGGTGATGAGCACGGCATTGTACGGTCGCTGGTGCCCGGAGGCAATCCGCACCCGCGGGATGTGAAATCATGCGCCGGCGGACGAGGTGAAGGCCGGTGCAACATGGGAATTCATCAGTCAGCTCGAATCGGGTAGAATCGCGCGAATGAGCTCACGCATCCTCATCCCCGTGTTCGTTGCCCTGGCGCTATCGGCCTGCGGCAAGCCCGAGGCCGCGGCTCCCGTGGAGAAGGCGCGGCCCGTGGTCGTGGCGGCGGTGGAGCGCGGTGATGTGCAGGTCGTCGTGACGGCGATCGCCCAGGCGCGGCCGGCGATGGAGGCTTGGCTCACGGCCGAGGTCGGGGGCCGCGTGGTCGGCGTGGCGCGCGAGGGAACGTTTTTCTCCAGGGGAAGCCTTCTCCTGGAAGTGGACGCCGAGCGGGCCACGGCAGTGAGAGATGCCGCGAGGGCGCGGATCGCGCGCGCGGCCGAGGACCTGGCCCAGAGGCGACGCACCTTCGACCGCCTGGATCGATTGGCCAGCGAGGGCGCAGTCTCGCGCGAAGACCGGGACGCCGCCGCGAGCGCGGTCGCGATGGCGGAGTCGGCGCTTGCCGCCGAGCGTGCCGGCGAGCGCGACCTCGCCGCGGCCGCCGCGAAACAGCGGGTATCCGCGCCCTTCGATGGCTGGGTGCTCGAGCGGATGGTCGAGGTCGGCGAGGTCGTGGGACCCGCGGCCCGGGCTCTGCGCTTCGGCGACCTGGCTCATCTCGAGATCGAGGCGCGCGTGCCGGAAGCGGCGGCCCTGAGTGTCAAGCCGGGCGATTCCGCCGTCGTCCGGTTCGAGGCGATCGCGGGGGAGACCTTCACGGCCGTCGTCGAACGCATCGACCGCGCGCTCGATCCCATCTCCCGGACCGCGGGCGTCGTCTTCCGCCTCGCCAATCCCGGGACCCGCTTGCCCGCCGGCTTGATGGCACGCGTCGAGATCCGGTCCGGCGTGAGCACGGGCGCCCTGGCCGTCCCCGTCGCCGCGCTCCTCTCGGGACCCGAGGGCGACTACGCCTGGGTTGTCGTCGGCGATCGCGCGGAGCGGCGACCGGTGCGCGTGGGCCTGCGTGGTGGCGAGAACGCCGAGGTTCTCGAGGGCTTGAGCGAAGGCGACCTCGTCGTCGTGCGCGGCGAGGAAGTCCTCATGCCCGGCGTGCTCGTCGCTCCTACCCGCGATTGATGGGGCACCCCGGACGATGAGGTTCCTTGCGAACTGGTCGGTTCGCAACCGCGCCATCGTGGACATCTTCGTCCTGGCCTGGATCGTCGGCGGCCTCATCGCGTTCTTCGAGATCAAGCGCGAGTTCTTCCCCGCGTTCTCGGTCGACATGGTCCAGGTCCTGACCATCTACCCCGGCGCCACGCCCGAGGACGTCGAGCGCCTCATCACGGACCCCCTCGAGGACGAGATCGTCGATCTCTCGGGGCTCGATCGCGTCGAGTCGATCTCGTCCGAGGGCATGAGCGAGATCCAGGTCTATGTCGATCCCGACGCCGCCACCGTGCCCGAGGTCGAGCGAGAGGTCGAACGCGCGGTCGAGCGGGTCAAGGGGACCCTGCCCGATGACGCCGAGGAACCCCAGGTCGTGGAGATCAAGCTGGAGGAGGCCATCGTCTCGGCCGGCATCGTCGGCGAGGCCGCGTGGGAGACGCGAAAGAGCCTGGTCGAACGCCTGAAGGATCGCCTGCGATCGGTCTCGGGCGTTTCGCGCGTCGTCATTGCCGGGCTGGAGGACCGCGTGATCCAGGTCGAGGTCGATCCGATCCGGCTTGGCGGCATGGGCCTGGCGGCCAGCGACCTCGTGCGCGCCATCCAGGGCGCGGACGCCGACCTTCCGGCCGGATCCCTGGAGACGCGCCAGGGCGATATCCTCGTGAGGACCATCGCGGACATCAAGTCCACGGAGGCGGTGGGAGCCGTCGTCGTCCGTTCGACGCCGGAGGGGCTGATCCGGATTCGCGACGTGGCCACGGTGAAGATGGTGCTGGCGGACGAGCGTACGCGATCGCGCATGGGCGGTAGACCGGCGACCGTGCTCACGATCTTCAAGAACAAGGACGCCGACGTCCTCGACATCACCGAGCGCGTGAAGGGGATCCTGGCGACAGAAGAGAAGCAGTTTCCGCCCGGGCTGTCGCTCGCCTATGGCCTCGACTTCTCGGAATGGCTGGTCGAGCGGTTGAACATCACGTACATCACCGCGATCTCCGGCTTCATCCTCGTCTTCATCCTGCTGGCCATCTTCCTCGATCCCATATCGGCCGCCTGGTGCGCGTACGGCATCCCGGTCGCGATCCTCGGCGGCGTTCTGGTGATGTACCTGACCGGCTCGTCCTTGAACATGCTCTCGCTCTTCGGCTTCATCCTCGTCATCGGCATGCTCGTCGACGATGCGATCGTCGTCGTGGAGAACGTGGCGAGGTATCGCGAGCAGGGATTGCCGGATCGGGAAGCCGTCGTGCGCGGTGCCTCGGAGATCTCGGGCCCCATCATCGCCGCGGTGCTGACGACGTTGGCCGCCCTGATGCCGCTGGCCCTGATGACCGGGGTCACGGGGCGATTCATGGCCGAGATCCCGAAACCCGGCATCTACGCGCTCCTGGCCTCGCTCATCGAGGCCCTCATCACGCTGCCCGCCCACCTCTATTCCACCCTGCATTGGCGCGGTGGCGAGTCGCTCAAGCATCTCTTCCGTTTCTGGGATCCGGTACGAAGGGGCGGCGATCGCGTGGTGAACTGGATGCGCCACCGCCACCTCTTCTTCCTGAGCCGTTGCCTCAGGCACCGGTATCTCTTTCTCGTAGGCATCACGCTGCTCTTCTTCGGTTCGCTCGTCGTGGGCTTCGGTGTCCTCCGCTTCGAGCTTGTCTCCACGACGGATGCTCCCTTGTTCCAGGTCGAGATCCGGGCGCCGGTGGGGACGAGCCTCGACGAGGTGGAGCGCATCGCGGCCGAGGTCGAGGAGAAGGTCGCGACGCTGCCGGCTGACGAGGTCGAGCGCGTCTCCACGACGATCGGGTTGCGCCGGCACGAGCGCGGGTTCGACTTCTCCAAGGAAGTGGCGCAGGTGACGATCGACCTGCACGAGCCCGACATCCGGAAGCGCAATGCGGATGCGATCATGAACGAGCTTCGGCCGAAGCTGGCGGAGATTCGCGGCGCGGAGGTGACGATCAGCGAGATGCAGGGCGGGCCGCCCGTCGGAAGGCCCGTCACGATCCGCCTCCTGGGCGACGATCTCGGCGAGATGTACGGGTTCGCGGAGCGCATTCGTGACTTCATCGCGGGACTGCCGGGCGCCGTCGACGTCGAGATCAACCAGAAGAAGGGCGCTCGCGAGATCGTCGTCCGCGCCGATGACGAATTGGCGGGACGCGTGAACCAGAGCGCGCGGTCTCTCGGCGCCGAGATCCGCGCGGGTGTGGCCGGGCTCGAGGCGGCCTCGGTCCGAATCGACAACGATGACGTGAAGATCCTGGTTCGTCATCCCGCCGAGACGCGTCGCTCGACGCGGGGCATCGACGACATGCTCGTGCCCACGGCGGCCGGCGCGACGAGCCTCGCGGGTCTTGCCAATTTCACCCAGCAGCGCGGGTGGGCCCAGATTCGCCACTACGACGGCCGCCGCGAGATCTCGGTCTCGGCGGATCTGAACCGCGACGGGCTGGAGTCCGCGGAGGCCAATGCCCGGGTGCGGGACGCGTTCTTCGTCGAGGCCCGCGACCGTGGGATAACGCTGGAACTGGCGGGCGAGGCCGAGGACACGCAGAAGTCCCTCAAGAGCCTTGTCTACGCCATGCTGGCCGGGTTCGCGCTCATCGCCGTCATCCTCGTCGTCCAGTTCCGCAACTTCGTCCAGCCCATCGCGGTGCTGGGCGCCATCCCGCTCGCGCTCATCGGCGTCGTCCTGACCCTCGTCGCGCATACCCTGGTCTACCAGGCGACGGGGATCGGCATGGATTCCCCGATGGGCCTGATGAGCCTCATCGGCATGACCGCGCTCTTCGGCGTTATCGTCAACGACTCGATCGTGCTCGTGGACTTCGTGAACCAGTCGCGCCGGGAGGGCGGCAAGCGGTGGCGGTCGATCCTCAAGGCGGGCTGGACGCGGCTCCGGGCCGTGATGCTGACCAGCGTCACGACCTCCGCCGGCATCCTCCCGATGGCCTACACGATGCGGGGGTCCTCGGCCTTCCTGGCGCCCATGGCGCTCTCGTTCGGCTGGGGACTCATCTTCGGCACGTTCCTGACCCTCTTCGTCGTGCCCACGCTCGTCGCGATCATCGACGACGTCCTTCACTTCTTCGGCGGCAGGTCGATCGGCGAGACCGAGGACGAGTGACCGGGCGTTTCCCTCCTTGGGTGAAACGGACCCGGGCGGATAGAATGTCCTGATGCAATTGGACCGCCGGATACTCAAGGCCGTGGGGAATACGCCCCTCGTGACGCTCGACCGGATCACCGGCGGCGAGTACACGATCTGGGCCAAGCTCGAGCACATGAACCCGGGCGGCTCGGTCAAGGATCGCGCCGGGCTCAACATGGTGACCGAGGGCATCCGCTCCGGGAAGCTCAGGGAGGGCATGCGCATCCTCGACGCGACGAGCGGGAACACCGGGATCGCCTATGCCTGGATCGGCGCCGCGCTGGGGATCGGCGTGACGCTCTGCGTGCCGAAGAACGCGTCGCCGGAACGATTCGCCATCCTGAGGGCGTCGGGAGTCGAGGTCATCACGACGGATCCGCTGGAGGCGACCGACGGCGCCCAGCGCGTGGCGCGCCAGGTCTACGCCGAGAACCCGGACAAGTGGTTCTACCCCGACCAGTATTCGAATGACGCGAATTGGCAGGCTCACTACAAGTTCACCGGTCCCGAGATCTGGGAGCAGTCCGAGGGGAGGATCACGCACTTCGTCTCGGTGGTCGGGACCTCCGGGACCTTCGTGGGGCTCTCCCGGTTCTTTCGAGACAAGAAGACCGGGATCCGGATCATCGAGGGCCAGCCCGACTCACCCTTTCACGGGCTGGAGGGCATCAAGCACCTCGCGACCGTCGACGTGCCGAAGATCTACGACGCGACGTTGAAGGATGAGACCTTCGAGGTGAACACCGAAGCGGCGCAGGAGATGTGCCGCCGGCTGGCGCGCGAGGAAGGGCTCCTGGTGGGGCCCTCCGCGGGCGCCAACGTCGTCGTGGCCACAGAGGTGGCGAAGAAGTATCCCTCGAAGGACCTGGCCATTGTCGTCGTGATGTGCGACGACGGTCAGCGCTACCTCCAGGACAAGTTCTGGACCCTGGATTACGAGATCTAGCGTGTCGTCGCGTGCGCTGGCCGGCAACGCATGTCTCTCCGCGTCTTGCCTTGGATTTCCCACTCCTGGGAAATCCGGCGGCGTCCCGTCATCGCCTTCTCCCTCCTGGATTCGGCGATGCCTAGGCCGCTTCGAGGCATGCGTTGCCGGCTGGGCGCGGCTTCATTCCATGGATGATGAGGTGATCGAGTGACGGTTCATATCCAGCTGACGGGCGAGCAGGAACGGGCGATCCGGGAGCACGGGGAGGCCGGGTATCCGTACGAGATCGTCGGCGTGATGCTGGGCCGTGACGATGGGACGGATCGCGTCTGCACGGAGTTGGTGCGGATGGAGAACACGAAGGAGGAGAACCGCGAGCGGCGCTACACGATCGACCCGCTGGCGCTGGCCCGGATCGAGCGGGACGCCGACGCGCGGGGGCTCATGGTGCTCGGGTTCTACCACACGCACCCCGATCATCCGTCGCGGCCGAGCCCGACCGATCTCGAATGGGCGTGGCCGTTCTATTCCTATATCATTCTCTCCGTAGAGAAGGGCCGCTCGGCACTGTTGACGTCCTGGCGGCTCGCTGATGACGAAAAGAGCTTTATCGAGGAGGACGTGCGGGTTCGATGATCAAGGTGCAGGTTCCAACGCCGCTGAGGCGGTTCACGGGTGGGCAGGGCACGGTCGAGGTTGCGGGTTCCACGGTCGGGGAGACGATCCAGGCCCTGGCCGCGCAGTTTCCCGAGGTCGGCAAGAACATCCTCGGTCCCGACGGCCAGCCCCGCAACTTCGTCAACGTCTACCTCGGCGATGAAGACGTCCGGCATCTCCAGGGCCTGGCGACCCCGGTCGCTGACGGCCAGACCGTGCTGATCGTTCCCTCGATCGCCGGCGGGCTCTAGTCGCCATCCCCATGTCCACGAAGGAACTCCCGCCGCTGACATCCGAGGAGCTGAAGCGTTACAGCCGCCATGTCATCCTGCCCGAGGTCGGCGTCGAGGGCCAAAAGAAGCTCAAGGCCGCCTCCATCCTCATCATCGGCGCCGGTGGCCTGGGTTCGCCCCTGCTTCTCTACCTGGCGGCGACCGGCATTGGAAAGCTCGGCATCGCCGACTTTGATGTCGTCGACGCCTCAAACCTCCAGCGCCAGGTCATCCACTTCTCCACCGATGTTGGCCGGCCCAAGACGGCGTCCGCGGCGGAGAAGGTGAAGGCCATCAACCCGTTCTGCGAGGTCGTGGTGCACGAGGGGCCGTTCAAGGCCGAGACGGCGATGGGTATCGCGAAGGACTACGACATCATCATCGACGGGACGGACAACTTCCCGACCCGCTACCTCGCCAACGACGTCTCCGTGCTCCTCGGGAAACCCAACATCTACGGGTCCATCTTCCGGTTCGAGGGGCAGGCCTCGGTCTTTGCCCCCTCGCTGGGCGGCCCCTGTTACCGGTGCCTCTACCCGGAACCGCCGCCTCCGGGCATGGTGCCGAGCTGCGCGGAGGGCGGCGTCCTGGGAGTCCTGCCCGGGGTCATCGCGCTCATCCAGGCCACCGAGGCCATCAAGCTCATCCTCGGCCAGGGCGATTCGCTCCTCGGCCGCCTGCTCCTCTACGACGCTCTCGGGATGAAGTTCCGGGAGCTGAAACTGCGCCGCGACCCCAACTGCAAGCTCTGCGGGACCAACGCGACGATCAAGGAACTTATCGATTACGAGCAATTCTGCGGCATCGTTCCCCAGGAGGAAAAGTCCATGCAGACGATCACGGCAACGGAACTGAAGGCGCGGCTGGATGCGGGTGAGAAACCTTTCATCCTCGATGTGCGCGAGCAGTTCGAGTACGACATCTGCAACATCGGCGCGAAGCTGATCCCCTTGAACACCCTGCCCGACCGGATTGGCGAGCTCGATCCCAACCAGGAGATCATCGTGCACTGCAAGATGGGGGGGCGTTCGGCCAAGGCCGTCGATTTCCTGACTGAGCATGGATTCAAGCACGCGAAGAACCTGACGGGTGGCATCAAGGCCTGGATTTCGGACGTCGATTCGTCCCTGACCGACTACTGAAGGAGAATTCCATGGAACGCGCCTACCGGATGATCGAGGTTGTCGGTGTCAGCACGGTCTCGTACGAGGATGCCACGAAGCAGGCGATCGCGGCCGCGGCGAAGTCCGAGGAGCACCTGGCGTGGTTCGAGGTCATCGAGCAGAGGGGGCGCATCAGCGGCGCCGCCGTTGCCGAATACCAGGTCAAGATCCGCATCGGAGCTCGACTGCTCTAGCCGTCCTGATTTGCACAATCGCACCACGGACAGGCGCGCCTGGGAGACCACGGGGACCACGGAGCAAGGCATAGAGGGGGATCCGCACCAACAAAGTGCGCCATATTCCCGATGCAGTTCGCCGATGCAGTGCGAACAGAGGATCCGAATTTCTGGAATCTAGGCATTGTATGGGTCTTCTCCGTGGTCCCCGTGGTCTCCGTGTTGGAATCCTGCGGATGGGTTCGTCGGCAGGTCTCGCTATCCCCGGCTAGAAACTTTTCTTCAAGAAACGTTAAAGTTCATCAATCCCTTTCCGACTGTTAAGGAAGAACTCCAGCGGCTTCCATAGCCGCCAATACAGTTCATATGTGAAAGGAGATAGCGGATGCAGACGGCATTGTATGCAGCTAACACGACAGTAGAGGACGGGAAGGACGGGTTCGTCGGGATCGACGAGGCGGCCCGTTACCTGGGCGTATCCCAGGCGACGATCCGCCGTATGACGTCCGGAAACCGGTTGAAGTGCTATCGGTTCTCGCGCATGGGTCACCGCAGGTTCCGAAAGTCGGACCTCGTGAATGCGTTTTCGGATCGCCAGGAGGCCTGAAGCTCACTTCCCCGAGTAACACCGCGGCGAAGTTGGCCGCGACCCGCTGGCTCCAGTAACACCCCAAGACCCCCGGTTGCGATGCTCGCGGCCGGGGGTTTTTCGTTTAACCCCCAGGGCGGCCCGCCCTTAAAAAATGAGGCCCCGCCGTTTCCGGCGGGGCCTCGGCCTTTACTACGTCAGGTGCGGTTTAGTAGTCGCCGCCGCCGCCGTGGGGCATGGGCGGGGTCTTCTCTTTTTCGGGAAGGTCGGTGACCAGGCACTCGGTGGTGAGCATCATGGCCGCGATGGAGGCCGCGTTCTGAAGAGCGGAACGCGTCACCTTCGTGGGGTCGATGATGCCGGCCTTCACGAGATCCTCGTACTCCAGGGACTCGGCGTTGAAGCCGAAGCTGCCCTTGCCTTCGAGAACCTTCTCCACGACCACGGATCCTTCGACGCCCGCATTGTTGCAGATCATGCGCAGCGGCGCGCGGAGAGCCTTGCGGACGATGTCGCCGCCCACCCGCTCGTCGTCGTTCGAGAACTTGATGCCGTCGAGGCCCTTGGCGGCGCGAAGCAGCGCGACGCCGCCTCCGACCACGATGCCTTCTTCGACAGCGGCGCGCGTGGCGGACAGGGCGTCCTCAACGCGGTGCTTCTTTTCCTTCATTTCGGTCTCGGTTGCGGCTCCGACGTTGATGACTGCGACGCCGCCGGCAAGCTTCGCCAGCCGCTCCTGCAGCTTCTCACGGTCGTAATCGGAGGTCGTCTCCTCGATCTGGGTCTTGATCTGGCTGATGCGCGCCTGGATCTCGGACTTCTTGCCCGAGCCCTCGACGATGGTGGTGTTTTCCTTGCCGACGACGATGCGCTTGGCGCGGCCGAGGTCGGATATCTGGGCCTGGTCGAGCTTGAGGCCGACCTCTTCCGAGATGACCGTTCCGCCGGTGAGCTTGGCGATATCCTCGAGCATGGCCTTGCGGCGGTCGCCGAAGCCCGGCGCCTTCACGGCGCAGCAGACCAGGGTCTTGCGGATATTGTTGACGACGAGCGTGGCCAGGGCCTCGCCCTCGATCTCTTCGGCGATGATGAGGATGGGCTTCCCGGCCTGGGCGATCTTCTCCAGGATCGGGAGGATGTCCTTCATCGAGGAGATCTTCTTGTCATAGATGAGGATGAAGGCCTCTTCGAGAACGGCCTCCATGCGGTTGGCGTCGGTGCAGAAGTAGGGCGAGACGTAGCCCTTGTCGAAC
>CAZJQD010000075.1:0-10638 GCA_964548165.1 uncultured bacterium | reverse complement strand
CAGCTCGACACGGGCCTCTACAAGACCCCCGATGACTGGCAGATCGGGACGCGCACGGCCGCGCTCGGCGGCGTCACGACCGTCATCGACTTCGCGACGCAGTTTCCCGAGCAGACCTATGCCGAGGCGTTCGCGGCTCGCCGCGCGGAGTCTGACGGTCACGCCGTGATCGATTACGGCTTCCACATGATGGTCACCGATCGTCATCGCGCCGGATCGATGGGCCAGCTTCTTGAACGAGGAGTCGGGGCCGTGAAGGTCTACACGACCTATCGCCCCAACTACTTCCAGGACGATGCCGCGCTCCTCGCGATCATGCGGGAAGCGGCCGAACACGGGATGCTCGTGATGGTCCACGCCGAGAACGACGCGATCGTGACCGCCGCCCGCGACGAGCTCGTTAAGGCTGGTCGGAAGGGCCTGAGGTGGCACGGGGCGGCGCGGCCGGAGCCCGCGGAGGTCGAGGCCGCGCACCGGTGTTGCTGGCTTGCCCGCGAAGCAGGCTGCGCGCTCTACGTGGTCCACAACTCCTCGCCCCGCACGGTCGATGTCATCGCCGCGGCGAAGCGCTCGAGCCAGGCCGTCTTCTCGGAGACCTGCCCGCAGTATCTGACTCTCGATGATTCGCTCTATGAATCCCCGGAGCCCTGGAAGTACATCCTCCAGCCACCGTTGCGAGAGCGCGCCTGCGTGGACGGACTATGGGAGAGAGTCAGCGCCGGGCTCGTCGATGTCATCGGGACGGACCACTGTGATTACAGCGTCGGGCAGAAGACCGACGCCGACAACTTCACGACAACGCCCGGCGGCCTCCCCGGTCTCGACACCCTCCTGCCGCTCCTCTGGCATGAGGCGGTGGCGACGCGCGGCCTCGACCCGTCGCTCATCGCGCGGCTCTGCGCGGAGAATCCAGCGCGCATCTTCGGGCTGGGGGCGCGTAAAGGAAGGATCACCGCCGGCGCCGACGCCGATCTCGTGCTCCTCGATCCCGAAGGCTCATGGACGATTCGCGGCGCCGACCGCCCGGGCAAAGCCAAGTACAGCCCCTGGGAGGGTCGTACGCTCCAGGGCCGCATCCGGGACGTCTGGTCGCGAGGCCAGCGAATCGTCGCCGATGGCTCCTGCAACGCCAAGCCAGGCCACGGCCGCTACGTGGAGAGTCAGGCAGCTAGTTTCGCAGTGTCGCGACATAAGCTATAAAACTAGTAGAATCAGCGCATCATGACGCGCTGATGTCCTGTGGATAAAGACCAGGGAACTAGCAGCCTGACACCCTTATGGCAGAACGCGACCGGCAGAGCAGGTAACTGTGGCTCGGGAGGCGTCGAGGTCGGTGGTGAGGTATTCGACGCGGTAGGATCCGCGGAGGAGACCCGTTGATAGCCGGGAGTAGATTTCGTTCAGGCGGGATTGATCGGGGGTGAAGTAGGCGGCGCCTCCGGTCTCGTTTGCGATCCGGCGCAGGACGTCCGCGTCGTAGGTGGAGCCCAGGCCGATGGTGAAGACCGCGGCGCCGGCGGCCTGGGCCTTGCGGACCGCGTCCTCGAGGCTGTGCTGACTGCCGCCCGTGCCAAAGAGCCCGCCCTCGTCCACGCCGTCGGTCATGAGGACGACGTAGCGCGGCTCGGCGGTGGTGGCCGCTCTCTCGGCGGCCGTGAAGAGCGCATCGTAGAGCCGGGTCTGGCCTCGCGCCGTGATGCCGCGGATTGCCGAGGTCAAGGCGAGACGCTCCGCGTTGAAATCACCCAGGACATCGATATCGGAACTGAAGGACATGATGAGGATCCGGTCCTCGTCTTTCTTCTGCTCCACGAACCGCGTGGCAGCGTCCCGGAGCGCCGGCATGGCGTCCACCATGCTCGCACTGCGATCGAGGACCAACACGACCCCGGCCGTGCGCGCGTCCGCTTCATAGACGACCCTGAGCACCTGTCGGTCCACGCCGTCGACCTTCACGCCGAAGACGTTGGAGGGGAGTCCGGTCAGGAATTGACCCTCGGCGTCCACGACGGAGACCCGGACGGCCTGAACGAGGGGAGGAGGGATCGGCGTGGAGATCGGGGCGGGTTCGGGCGCCGGCGGCGGGGGCGCCAGGACGGTTACCGTGGCCGCGGCAGCGTCGCGGCCGCCTGCGCCCATCGCCGTGGCGACGTAACTGGTGGTCAGGGCCGGACGGATCTCCATCGTGCCCTCAGCGGGAACGCGACCGATCCCGGGGGCGATCTCGACGATGTCGGCGTTTGCGGAGGTCCAGGTCAGGCTGGCGGCCGTCCCAGGTTCAATGCTCGAGGGGGAGGCCAGGAGCGTTACGGCGGGCGAGGGAACAAGGACGGAGACGCTGGTGGCCGCCAGGTCGCGCCCGCCTTCGCCCACGGCGGTGGCCACGTAGGTGGTGGTGAGCGCGGGCTGGACGGTCGCCGATCCGCTGGCGGCGACGCGCCCGACGCCGGGAGCGATCTCGACGAAGGTCGCGTCCGTGGACGACCACGTGAGCGTGGACGATTGACCACGCGGGATATCGGCGGGCATGGCGGCGAGCGAGACTGTCGGTGGCGGGACACTCACGACGACGGTGGCCGCGGCCTGCGCCTTCTGGCCGCCCTCTCCGGATGCGACACCCGCGAAGGTGACGGGACCCGGGGGTTGAACCGAGGCTGATCCCGACGGGGCGAGATTCTCCCCCACGCCGGCGATATCCACGCGTGTCGCATCCGTCGAGCGCCACGTGACGGTCACGGGTTGGCCTCGAGTCACGGTCGTCGGCGTCACCTCGACGATGAGCGTGGGCGGGGGGATTCGGACGGCAACGGCGGCCTCCGCGACGGCACGTCCCCCTTCGCCCGTGGCCGTCGCTACGTACACGGCGGATCGCGCCGGCACGATGGCGCGAAAACCGGTCGTCTCGATATCGCCGAGGTCGGGCGCAATCGCCACGCCGACGGCGTGACGACTCGTCCAGGTCAGGATCGCGGTCTCACCTCTCAGGATGGTCTTCGGCTCGAGGCTGAGCGTGACCTCGGGCTCCGGAATCTCTTCGCGCGTCACGATCCGGATCTCGACGCGGCGATTCAATTCGCGCGCGGAATCCGTGGCGTTCTCGACCCTCGGTTCGTCCTTGCCCCGCGACTCCAGCAGGACGCGATCCGCGAGGGTGGCGTGGCCGCGTAGCAGGTAGCGGCGCACGGACTCCGCGCGCCGGCGCGCCAAGCGGTCATTGTAGGCCGACGATGCCAGGTCGCACGTGTGGCCGACCAGTTCCAAGGTGGTCGCCGGATGCTCCTTCAACTGCGCGCGGATTGCGTCAAGCGTGCGCGCGGCATCGGGCCGGATGCGGTCGCTATTCAAGGCGAAGTGGACGGAACGCGTCGTCACGCTCTCTTTGACAAGGGCGTGCGCCGGCGCGAACAGCATGGCGACTAGCACGACACAGACCGCCGGGACCAGTAGGCGCAGAGACCAGAACGCTGACCTTGCCATGAGACCCTCCTTAGGATGCCGTCGGGATGCGGGCGGAGTGCGAAGAGGAGCGCGGGTGCCGAACCGACATTTCTACCTTAGCGCACAATCGCGATGGTGTCTTCCCCGGGGACGAAGTGGAGAGTGAACCGTTAGAGCGGCCAGTCCCGGAGAATGCGCTCGGTCTCCTCCGAGTGCCCGCTCTCGTCGCGGACCATGTCCTCGAGCGAGACCACGAGCCCCTTGTCTCCGTATTCCTCGGCTTCCTTCGCGCGCGCGGTGTAGTCCGCCGTTGCCCCGCGCTCGGCAGTCAGGATTGCCTCCAGCATCTCGCGGTTCGTTCGCGCGGCGGGGACGGGGCGCGGCGTCGTGGCCGGTTCTCCACCCAGGGCCACGATCTTGTTGGCGAGAAACTGCGCGTGGAGCTGTTCGTCGGCGACCTCGGTGAGAAAGAACTGCGCGAGCTGGGGGCGGTAGGGCCCGGAGGTCTTTGCCGCGTAGGTGAGGTATTGGATGATGGCGCCGAGCTCGCCGGCGAGGTCCTGGTTCAGGTGATCGATGAGTGTCTTCTTGTCCATGGCGTTCTCCTCTGTGAGTGTCTTACGGAAGTATAGGCCATAGACGACCGACTCGCCGGACTAACCCCCGATCGAGGCCATGATGCGGGCGGGATTGGCGACCTGCTCGTGGAACTCGAGCATGCCTCCGGGGCCCTTGGCGGCGACGCAGGCCTGGAATATCCCCGCCAGGCGCTCGTCGCCGGCGCCCGCGCGCATGGGCCCGCGAAGATCGAAGCCGTCGCGGGCGAAGAGGCAGTTGAAGAGCTGACCGTCGGAGCGCAGGCGCAGGCGGTCGCAATTGGCACAGAACGGATTGGTGACGGGCTGGATGAGCCCGAATCCTCCGCGGCCGTCCTTGAACTGGAAGCGGCGCGCGGGAGCGGCGGGCCGCGAACGGTCGATCTCCTCGAAGGAGTCCGCGCCGAAATGCTCCGCGAGATCCTCGAGGATGGCGTCTCCGCCGAGAACGAGCTCTTCTTTCCACTGCACGTCCTCGAACGGCATCAGCTCGATGAAGCGCATCGGGATACCGAGCGACCGGGCGTAGTCGACGAGCGGGACGAGGTCGGGCTCGCTCCGGCCCCGGATGGCGACGGCATTGAGTTCAACCTTCAGGTTCGGCACGGCCACCGCCATCTCCGCGGCCGCGCGTACCTCGGCCAGGCCGTCGACGCCAGTGAAGGCGCGGAAGCGCTCGGGCTCCATCGAGTCGATCGAGAGGCAGAGGTGGGTGAGGCCGGCGGCCACGAGCGAGGGGAGGAGGGGCCGGAGGAGCAAGCCGTTGGTGGTGAGCGCGATCACGTCGATGCCGGGGATGAGCCTCAGCATCCCGACGAGCTGATCGAGGTTCCTTCGGAGGAGTGGTTCTCCGCCGGTCAGGCGGACGCGGTTGATCCCGAGACGGGCCCCGACCCGAACGACGCGCGCGATCTCCTCGAAGTGAAGGATCTCGTCGCGGGGGAGGGGGGGCGGGGAGCCGTTAGGGAGGCAATAGCGGCAACGCATCTGGCATCGGTCGGTGACCGAGACCCGGAGCGTCCGGTGCGCGCGGGTGAAGGTGTCGACAAGGTCGTCCACGCGCGTATGATACCCCAAGTTTGACCGGGCGTCAGGTTGCCCGGCCACGAATCCCGCCACCCCCCGGGTCGGCTTCGCGAGGACAGCATGCGCATCGGAATCGATCTTGGCGGTACCAATCTGCGCGCCGGCCTCGTCGATGACGATGGCCGCGTCGTCGCGCGCCACCAGATCCCCACGCCCGCGGGCGAAAGGCCCGAGGTCGCCATTGCGATGATGGCGCACCTGGTCCGCGAGCTGGGTTCGGCCGCCGCGATCGGTCTCGGCGCCCCTGGGCTCATCGACGCCGACGACGGCGTCGTGCGCACGTCGCCGAACCTCCCCCAGTGGGAGAACGTACCGGTCGCCGAGCGGCTGAGCGAGCTGACGGGGCTCCCGGTCAAGGTTGCCAACGACGTCAATGCCATCGCGTGGGGAGAGTATCTTTTCGGCGCGGGCCGCGGGTGCCGCGACCTGCTCTGCGTCACGCTCGGGACGGGGCTCGGCGGCGCCCTGGTCTTCGACGGCCGTCTCCATCTCGGGAAGGACCAGACGGCGGGCGAGATCGGCCACTTCACCCTGGTGCCAGGAGGGCATCCCTGCCCCTGCGGCAACCGCGGGTGCCTCGAGCAGTACGTGGCCAAGTTCGGGATCGTGCGGAGGGCCCGGGAGCTTCGGCCCGACATCGCCGAGCCGACGCCCGAGACAGTGGCGCGAGCGGCCGTTCATGGCGATGACTGGGCGCGAGAGGTTTACGACGGGGTCGGTCGCCAGCTCGGCCAGGTTCTCGGTGGCATGGTCCAGGTGCTCAACATCGACAAGATCATCGTCGGCGGCCAGATCGCCAAGGCCGGCGATGTCCTCTTCGGACCGCTACGCGCGCACACGGCCGAGTTCGTCTTCCCGCCGCTGAGAGGCAGTTACACGATCGTGCCCGCGCTCCTGGGCGGCGACGCGGGAATAGTCGGCGCCGCATTCCTGTAGGTTAACGAAATACGGCGGCCCGGAGATTCCCGAGCCGCCGTGAGCGGTAGCGGTGGACTAGCGATTACGGGCGGGATTCCCGCGGACTTCGCCGCTGTCGCTTGCACCCGTGCTGCGCTCGGACGCCGCCTCGCGGCCGCGCTGGAGGCCGGAGCGCGCGCGATCCAGCATGCCGCGCTTCGAGAGGAACCAGTCGGCGGCCCGGGTGGTTCCGAGCAGGGCGACGATCCTCGACTGGGCGTTGTTCTCGTTGTTGGCGAGCGCGACACGATTGGCGGCCACCTTGCCCAGGATCTCGGAGATCTTCGCGTCGTTGCGATTCTCCTCGTCCTCGAGCGAGTTGATGAGCTCGCGGTTCTCCGCAACGAGCCGGTCCTTTTCCCGCTCTTCGTCGCCGAGGATCCTCTGCAATTCGAGCGTCGTGGCCTCGTCCAGGCCGTAGTTCTTCGCCGTCATGCTGATGCGGAACCTCTGCCACCACCCGGGTCCCCCCTCGGACTGGGGAAGAGGGGCAGCCGCTTCTTCTGCCGGTTCGCTGGCGCGAACCGGGGGGGGCGGCGTGGATCCGGGGCGCGCGGCCTGGACCGGGGCCGAGAGAACGGCTGCGAGCGCGATGGCGGCGGCCGTGAACGTCAGTATACGAGACATGAAAACCTCCTGGGTTTGAGTCTGAAGTTCGATATCGGCAGGCTTGGGGTGGAACGCAAGCCTAGAAAGCGAGGATCTCGCATCCGCCATCGACGAAGAGCACCTGGCCGGTGATGGCCGCGCCCTTGTCTGAACAGAGGAAGGCCGCGTACTGGCCGACCTCGTCGACGCTGATGGACCTCCCGAGGGGGGAGCGCTCGACGAAGAGCCGGTGCATCTCGGAAAAGCCGGAAATGCCGCGCGCCGCCAGGGTCTTGATGGGGCCCGGCGAGACTGCGTTGACGCGAACGCCCTTGCGCCCGACCTCGACGGCGAGGTACTTCGTCGCCATCTCCAGGGCCGCCTTGGCAACGCCCATCAGGTTGTAGTTCGGTACGACGCGCTGTCCGCCCAGGTAGGTCATGGTCAGAGCCGTGCCCTTGGTCTTCTCGAGGAGCGGGAGCATGGCGCCAACGAGCGCGATGAAGGAGAAACAGGAGACATCCAGGGCAACCCGGAAGCCATCGCGGCTCGTGTCGGAGAAGGCGCCCCCAAGGTCCTGGCGGTGCGCGTAGGCGATGGAGTGGATGACCGCGTGACAGCCCTCGGGCCAGCGCGTGGTGAGCTCGTTCCGGAGATTGACGAAGTCCTCGTCGTTATTGACGTTCAAGGGCAGGGCGAACGATCCCGGGAGGTTGGGCAAGAGCTGCTCGACGCTCTGCTTCATCCGATCGTCGGGATACGTGAGGCAGACCTGGTAGCCGTCCTCGGCCAGGGCCTTGGCACATCCCCAGGCGATTGAATACGTGTTGGCGACCCCTGTAACGACGGCGCGCCGTGGCGATGTTGAATTCGACATGAACCCTCCGAAAGGCTCTAAAAGCTGGTCTTTTGTAGCATGTTGGGGCGCTCGGATAAAGCGATTTTACGAGAGCGGGGGAACGACGCCGCGCGGGAGCTCGCGCTTTTTCCACATGAGGTAGATCGCGGGGTAGACCACGAGCTCCATCAGGAACGAGGTCGCCAGGCCCCCTACCATGGGCGCCGCCACCCGCTTCATGACGTCCGCGCCGACCCCGGCCGACCACATGATCGGCAGGAGCCCGATGAACGTCGTGGCCACGGTCATGAACTTCGGGCGCACGCGCCGGACCGCGCCGTGATGGATGGCCTCCTTCAGGTCGGCCATCGTCACCAGCCGGCCCTCCTTGCGAGCCTGCTCCCACGCCATGTCGAGATACAAGAGCATGAAGATGCCGGTCTCCGCGTCGACCCCGAGGAGCGCGATGAGCCCGACCCAGACGGCGACGCTGAAGTTGTAGTCGAGGCCCCAGAGGAGCCAGATGGCGCCGACGGCGGAGAAGGGGATGGCCAGGAAGACGATGCCGGTCTTCATGAGGGAACCGGTGTTGAGGTAGAGGAGCATGAAGACGATGCCGATCGTGAGCGGCACGAGCACGGCGAGCCGCTGGTTGGCGCGGACCTGGAACTCGTACTGCCCCGTCCACTCCAGCCGATACCCGGCCGGCACGTGCGGCTGGACCTCGCGCTCGATGACCGCGCGCAGTTCCTCGACGTAGCTCCCCATGTCGCGGTCCTTGAAATCGATGAGCACGTAGGCGGTGAGCAGGCCGTCCTCGTCGCGGATCATGGCCGGCCCCTCGACCATCTCCACGTCGGCGACCTGCCCGAGCGGGATCTGGTTGCCGCTCATCCCCGAGACCGCCTGCACGTCCATCTCGGAGGGCGGCGGGGTTGCCGCGTTCATGCCGCCGCTCCGGTTCGCAAGCGCCAGGTCGGCCTCGGCGGCCTGCACGATGCGCGGCCCGACCGGGACGAGGATGCGACGGATCGAGTCGAGGTCGCCCCGGAGTTCGCGCGCGTACCGGACCGCGATCGTGTAGCGCTCGCGCCCCTCGATGGTGCGATCGAATTCCATGCCGCCGATCGAGGACTCGATCTGCATCAGGACGTCCTCGAGCGCGATGCCGTACCGTCCGAGCGCCTCGCGCTTCGGGGTGATCCTGAGGAAGTAGCCGCCCGTGACCCGCTCCGCGAAGACCGATCGCGTGCCCGGCACCGTCTTCGTCGCCTCTTCGATCCTCAGGCCCAGCTTCTCGATCGTCGCGAGGTCGGCGCCCATCACCTTGACGCCCACGGGCGTCCGAACACCCGTGGCCAGCATGTCGATGCGCGTCCGGATCGGCATCGTGAACGCGTTCTGCCAGCCCTTGAGCTGCACGCGCGACTCGAGCTCGGCGATGATCTCGTCCATCGTCATCCGATCGGGCCAGAACGCCCGCAGGAACTTCGCGCGCAACCACTCGGGCGCCCAGTCCGAATACCAGGTCTCGCGCGTCCGCCACTCGGACTCGGGCCTCAGCTCGATGACGGTCTCCACCATCGAGAAGGGCGCGGGGTCCGTGGAGGATTCGAAACGCCCCGCCTTGCCAAAGACGCTCTGGACCTCCGGCACCGTCCGGATCAGCCGGTCCTGGACCTGGAGGATGCGGGAGGCCTCGGTCACGGAGAGACCGGGGATGGTGGTGGGCATGTAGAGGATGGCGCCCTCATCCAGGGGCGGCATGAACTCCTTGCCGATCTGGAAATACAACGGGGCGGTGCCGACGACGGTGAGCACGGCCAGGGCGATGACGGTCCGCGGCCAGTCGAGAACGATCCGGCAGATGGGGCTGTAGAGGGCGAAGAGGAAGCGCGAGACCGGGTGTTCGTGCTCGTGGTGGATCTTCCCGATGAGCACCGTGTTGGCGACGGCGGCGAGGGGGGAGAGGAGGCGCGAGCGGAACGCGAAGGGGCGGTTGCGGACGAAGAGGAGCCGGATGGCGGGGTCGAGCGTGATGGCCAGGAGCGCGGCCAGCGCCATGGCGAGGGTCTTGGTGAGCGCGAGGGGCGTGAAGAGCCGGCCTTCCTGGCCGGTCAGGCCGAAGACGGGCAGGAAGGAGACGGAGATGATGAGGAGCGAGAAGAAGGCGGGACGCCCCACTTCCTGGATGGCGCGGATGAGCACGTCCTCGAAGGCGCCGGGCTTGCCGGCCGCTTCCCACTCCTCGATCCGCTTGTGGCTGTTCTCCACCACGACGATCGCGGCGTCCACGAGCGCGCCGATCGCCACGGCGATGCCGCCGAGGGACATGATGTTGGAGGTGACGCCCGCCAACTGCATCGGCAGGAACGAGAGGAGGACGGCGACCGGAATGGTGATGATGGGGATGAGCGCTGACGGGATGTGCAGGAGAAAGATGATGATGACCAGGGAGACGACGAGCATCTCCTCGGCCAGCGACTCGGTGAGGTTGTCGATGGCGCTGTGGATGAGCGTGGACCGGTCGTAGACGGGGATGACCTCGACGCCCGGCGGCAGGCTGGGGCGGATCTCGTCCAGCCGTTCCTTGACGCGGTCGATGACGTTGAGCGCGTTCTCCCCGAACCTCATCAGGACGACGCCGCCCACGACCTCGCCCTCGCCGTTCAGCTCGGCCACGCCGCGGCGCATGTTCGGCGCGACGACGACGTTGGCGACGTCGCCGACCCGGATCGCGGTGCCGGCCGTCGTGGTCCCGATCGCGACCTGCGCGATGTCGTCCTTGCCCTTGATGTAACCCTGGCCCCAGACCATGTACTCGCGGCTGGAAAATTCGACGGACCTCCCGCCGACGTCGTTGTTGGCCCCCCGCACGCGGCGGATGATCTCGTCGACGGTGACGCCGTAGGCGCGCAACCGCTCTGGCTGGACCTCGATCACGTACTGCTTCTCGAAGCCGCCGACCGAGGCGACCTCGGCGACGCCCTCCACCGACTGCAGGGCGAACCGGATGTTCCAGTCCTGGAGTGCCTTGAGGTCCGCGAGGTCGTGCTGGCCGGTGCGGTCGACGAGCGCGTACTGGAAGACCCAGCCGACCGCTGAGGCGTCGGGGCCGAGCTCGGGGGTGGCGCC
>CAZJQD010000074.1:0-11462 GCA_964548165.1 uncultured bacterium | reverse complement strand
GCAGAGCGCGGCCGGGCGCAGGAGGCGGCGCATCGCGCCGCGGCGCAGTGCAGAGCGGCCGATCACAGGAACAACCCCGAGAGGAACGAGGCGATCCGTTCGAGGATGCCGGGCTTGTTGTCGTTCGTGTAGCGAAGCGAGCCGTTGACCTTGATGGTCGCATCGGCGATGGCCGTGGAGGAGACGATATTGGCGGCGCTGATGTCCTCCGGGCGGATATTGCCGGTCAGCTCGATGAGCTGTTCCTCGGAGTTCACGCGCGTCACCTTCTTGGCGACGACCTGGAGGTTGCCGTTGGGCAGGACGTTGACAACCTCGGCGGCTAGCGTCGCGCGAAGCGAGACGGAGCGGTCGGAGCGATTGTCCGATGTGACCTCGCTCTGGTACCCGGCGCTCATGAACGGGAAGAAGAGACCCAGGAGGTTGACGCGTCCGGCTCCGTCGCCGGATGGAGCGGCGGTTCCCTCGATGGTGTTGTCCGTCTCTCGCTCGGCCCGCCACTGGTGGTCGGCCTCGTTGGCCTCGTTGACGGCGATCGTGATGATGTCCCCGACCCGGAAGGACTGCTTGACCGGCTGGAAGAGCCCGACGTTGCCGTTCGTGCTCCCGGCCTGGTTCGCCGCCTGGTTCCAGAGGGAGACAGAGGACGCCGGCTGGACGCTAAGAGCGATCGCCAGGCAGGACCCGGTGATGACGCGCGACGCGAAGTTCATGCGGCCGCGACGCCGGGACCTGCGCGCCCGTGTCTTCTGCACCCTCAGGCGCACCGTCGGGGGAATCGCGGCATGCGCATCGGTGATGGGACCGGACTCGACGGCGAGGACATCGACCTGGAGGAGGGGGCCGATCGCGACATCCGCGGCGGGCGTATCCGCGTGGTCATCCGCGCGGACATCAACGGGTTCGGCGTCATTCACGACCGCGCTCCCGGCCCCGCCCTCGAGCTCGTCGAGGCGGGCCTTGAGCCGGGCAAGTTCCCCCTCGAGCTCCTGGGCGAGTTGCGCCAGGTCCCGGTCAGGATCGTTGTCCGCGGGAACACCGGGACGGTCAGGCTGCGTGCTATTCTTCATCGATGAATACCTCCCCGGCTCCGCGAACGCGGGCCGTGACTATGCGCCGTGATTCCGTATTGCGGACGCGGATGCGCTGGCCGGGTGTTCCCGGTTCCAGGGCTTCCGCGGCCACGCTGACCTCGAGGGTGCCGGACGTGGAGACGAGGCGAACCCGCTCTCCCCTCTGCACCGCGCTGGGCCTCTGCACCATTCCCGCCGCCAGGGGAATACCCGGCATCAGCGGCCTGAGGGCGGCCGTGCCGAGGACGTCGGTCATCGACTGGAAAGCGCCGCGCGGGGCGTCAAAGGCGTCGCTGGTCCTGACCGTAAGGTCCGAGAGGGAGAGGATGTCGCCGCGCTCTACCCGGTGGACAGGCACGATGACCGGGACGAGGCGAGCCGCCCTGACACTCACCTGGATCTTTACAACATCCTCGCCGACGGTGATCGTGACAGGCACGTAGAAGTTCCGTTCCAGTCGCTGGGGAATCTCGACCTGGAACCGAGGCTCTCCGGCGGGCAGGAATCCCGTGGCCGGCACGCGCGTGATGCGGAGCGCCGTGCTCTCGTCCACCAGGGGTGAAAGGGCCTCCAGGACGGCGCGCTCGACAAGTTCGTTGGCGATCCTATGCCCGCTGCGCCGGACGACCGGAGCCGCCTGCGCGACCAGTTGCAGCTCGCCCGGCAGAAATCCCTCCCGGAGCACCCGCGTGCGGATCGTCTCGATCGGCACGGAGCGACTCGAACCCGGCATCGGCGAAAACCCGAGGGTGACGCGCGCGAGCGAATCGGCCGTATCCTGGGATATGCCCGAGATGATGGCCACGTCGCCGAGATGAACGACGCGGCCCGTGACTTCGGCATCTCTCAAGTGCAAGGTCAGCGCGCCGGCGGGCGCGGCGAAGAAGAGGCAGACCGCGATGACCCTGACGATCATCACGCCGCTCCTTCTCCCGCCGACCGCGCCGGAATCCGCACCGCGTCCTCGCCTCAGCCGCTTAGCGCTTGAGGTTGGAAGCCGTCGCCAGGATGGAGTCCTGGGTCTGGATCGACTTGGAGTTAACCTCGTAGGCGCGTTGCGCCACGATCAGGTCGATGAGCTCTTCCGCGACATTCACGTTCGAGATCTCGATGAAGCCCTGGCGCAAGCGGCCCGTGCCGTTCGTGCCGGGGTTGCCGGTCAACGGCGCGCCGGAGGCCGCCGTCTCGCGGTAGATGTTGGTGCCCAGGGACTGGAGGCCGGCGGGGTTGATGAAGTTCGTCAGCGTGAGCTGGCCGATCTGGGCCAGGGTGCCGTCGGGAAGCTGCTGGGTAACGATGCCCTCGGCGTTGATCTCGAGGTTGATGGCCTGGGGATCGATCTGGATGGGAGGCTGGATGAGAAAGCCCTGGTGCGTGACCATCTGTCCCTGCGAATCACGCTCGAAGGAGCCGTCGCGGGAATAGGCGGTGGAACCGTCCGGGAGGACGATCTCGAAGAAGCCATTGCCCTCGATGGCCACGTTGAACTGGTTCTCGGTTTGGCGGAAGGAGCCCTGGGTGAAGATCTTCTCGGTGGCGACCACGTTGGTGCCGTGACCGACCTGGACGCCCGAGGGCACCTGCGAACCCACGCTCGACGGCGTCCCGGCGAGCCGGAGCGTCTGGTAGAGGAGGTCCTGGAAATGGGTGCGGGACCGCTTGAAGCCGGTTGTATTGACGTTGGCGAGGTTGTTGGAGATGACGTCGGTATGAAATTGCTGCGCGGCCAGGCCAGTTGCGGCCGTGTAGAGGGCTCGAGTCATGCGAACACGCTCCTGTTTCGGGTCGAGGCGAATCGGTCGGTCATCGCCTCGTGAGCCTCTCCCACGGAGTCCGGCTCGTTATCCCTTATCGACCCCTTGAGCGGGACCTTGACCGATTTTTGCGTAGAAAAGCGTAATTATCATTGTCGAACCTTCCGGCAGAGCCCGAAGGTTCGCCGATGGGGGCGCGCGAACAGCTCCCCCCTCGGACTCCCCCCATCGCCTGATGATGTAACACGTCTTCGAAAGTTAGCGGGGTTGATTCGTCCGACGATCGGCGACGAAGTATCAGCCCCGTTCGTTACCCGACGCGACCGACGTCGCTGACGGCCTGGCCGAGGAGCGTGTCATGCGTCTGGACGACCTTGGCGGACGCCTCGTAGGCGCGCTGGGACTTGATGAGGTCGACCATCTCGCGGACCGGGTTCACGTTGGAGTTCTCGAGCATGCCGGTGCGGAGGTTCACGCCGAAGAGAACGGTCTCAGGGGGGCCGGATTCATCGGTAGCCGCAAAGAGGGTATAGCCCTGCTTCGAGAGGCGCTCGGGCCGCTCGAAGGTGACGATACGCAGCTTGTCCAGGACGGCGCGGTCTTCCCACATGTTCTGGCCGCCGCCGGGATACTGGGGGTTGTAGTAGACGGTCCCATCCGTCCCGAACTCGACATTGTTCGGATCCACCTTCAAGGCTTGGCCGACATTCTCGCCCATGACCAGGGCGCCGTTGGAGGTGCAGATCTCGCCGTTGGAATTGACCGTGAACTGCCCCGCGCGCGTGTAGCGGATCCCCTGGGGCGTCAGGATCTCGAAGAAGGCGTAGGATTTCTGTACCCCCGGGATGCCCTCCAGCGCCATGTCGAAGGGGTTGCCCGTGTTCATGAGCGATTCGGAGATCTGGTGGGTGGTGATGATGTCGTCGACCTGGACCCCGGTCCCCACGCGGCCGACGGGCGGCGCCAGGTCGAACGTGTGGAGCGGCGTCTCGAAGCGATCGTCGTGCAGACGATGCAGGAACATGGCCGGGAAGTCCCGGTAGACGGTCGTATCCTGCTTGAACCCGACGGTGTTGACGTTCGCGAGGTTGTTGGCGATCACGTCCGTATCGAACTGCCGGGCAATCATCGAGAGGGCGCCTGTATAGAGACCGCGGTCCATGGACCAGATTCTCGGCGCCCCGGGAGACAAACTTAACCTCTTCGTGACAAAGATAAGCAGGAGAGCGTCGGGCCCCAGGGCCGCGACCGGGGCCGTGCCTGGTCGCGCGCGGAATCCTCGCCAGCCCGGGAGGCGATCGGTAGACTACGACGGTGTCCACGCGCCCGCCCGCCTTCGAGAAGTTGGTCTCGTCTCTCGCTCGCTTCCCGACCATCGGCCCCAAGACGGCCGGGCGGATCGCGCTCTGGCTGCTGGGCCAGCCGCCGGGCGTCAGCGAGGAGATCGCCGGGACCCTGGTCGAGGCGCGGCGCGCCATCCGCCGCTGCCGCACCTGTCACCAGTACGCGGAAGCCGAGCTTTGCCCGGTCTGCGCCGATCCCGGCCGGGATCGCTCGGTCATCCTGGTGGTCGAGGAAGCCGTGGACGTCTGGAGCTTCGAGCGCACTCGCCGTCACCACGGGCTCTACCACGTCCTGGGCGGCGCCATCTCCCCCCTGGATGGAGTCGGTCCCGAGGATCTCTCGATCGCGTTGCTCGTGAACCGCGTCCACGAGGGTGTATCCGCGGGCGCGCTCCGGGAGGTCATCCTCGCCACGGACCCGGACACGGAGGGAGCGGCGACGGCCGGCTACATCGCCGAGAGGCTCGCCGGAACCGGCGTGCGGCTCTCCCGCCTGGCCCAGGGGCTCCCCATCGGCGCCGAACTCTCGCACTCTGACGAGGCCACGCTCGGCGAGGCCCTCGCCGGTCGCCGCACCATGGCCCCCTGAGCAGTCGCGGCGGCGAACCTGCTTTTTCCGTGAAATCGCATACCAGCAGTGTGAAATCGAGGCGTCCGCGTGGTAGACTGGCACCGTGAAGCGCGTCGAGCCCCGCGAGATCAACCGGATTTTCTCCCGCACCCCGACCCCGACGGTGGCGATGCTGGAGCTCACCAACCGGTGTAACCTGGCCTGCTTCCACTGCGTCCGGGAGTCGCCGCTGGGCGCCCGCGAAGGCGAACTCACGACTCCGGAATGGCGCGGGGTGCTCGAGGACCTGGCCGCGATCGGCACCTTCTCGGTCTGTTTCACCGGCGGCGAAGCCACCGCCTATCCCGACCTTCTCCCGCTCATCCACCACGCTCGTTCCCTGCGGCTCACCGTCTCCTTGAAGACCAACGGGCTCCTCCTCGACCGCCTCGCCCCCGCGCTCGTCGCCGCCGGCGTCGGCCTGGTGGAAGTCTCGCTGTACGGCGCCACGGCCAGCACCCACGAGCGATGCACGGGCATTCCCCATTCCTTCGACCGCACCGTGGCGGGCATCCGGGCCGCCCGTGCCGCCGGCATCTCGGTAACGGTCAACGCCAACATCTTCCGCTGGAACGCTCACGAGGCCGCCGCGATCCGGACGCTCGCGACCGACCTGGGATGCGTGGCCAAGCGCGAGTATTTTCTCACGACGACCGACCGGGGACGGCCGCTGGCCGAGGCCATGCTGACCCCGGACCAGATCCGCCAGGTCGAGGAGGTCTGGCCGGGATGCACGATCCCCTCGAACCAGAACGGCTTCAAGACAGTCAAGATCTGCACCCAGGGCATGAACACCATGGCGATCACGGCGGCCGGTGAAATTCTCTCGTGCATCACCGTCCGAAAGCCCCTGGGCGACGTGCGCCGCGATGGAGTGGCCGCCACCTGGCGCATGCTCGCGGCACAGGCCCGGGGCAGAACCGGAGAGCCCCCCAAAAAGCCCCATGGGCTCGACTACTCCCGCTTCACGCGTTGCCACGGGTGTGAATTCCTGCCAAAGTGTCACGTGTGCGTGGGGCAGAATCTCTCCGCCACGGGCGATTTCTACGAACCGCCGTTGGAACGCTGTTACATCACGCTGAGCCTCTTCGGCCGGCGCCCGGTCACGGAGGCCGCATGACAAGACCCTATCGCAAGCCGGAGCTCACCTGCTACGAACGCCCCAACCTGGGCTACTATTCCGTCGGTAACGCGAGCGCCACATGCCAGGCGGACTGCATTGCCGCCACGTGCACGCTCGTGGCCACCGCGTCCGCCGCTCCCTGCGACAACTGCGATGACGGCAACGCACCGAGCCCGGGAGTGGACAGTTGCGGCACAGGCCTCGTCCCAGCCTTTGACTGCATCTGAAGGATCCGGCTCACCCGCGGCCTAGTCGTCTCGAGAGCCTGCCAGTAGCCGACATAGACCGGTTGCAGGGACCCGGGCGAGGTAGTACCGTTTTCCGTCGAGCATGGCGCCCTCATCCCTCGCACCGTCCACCTTTCTCCCCCCGTCGGCCCTTTCCCCGCTGAGCTCGTTCGGTCGGCGCTGATGCCCTGGTACGTATCGATCGGCGGGCAGACCTACGGGCCTGCGGAACCCGAGAGCCTCCGCGAGTGGCGTCTGGCCGGAACGTTGGCCGCCACCGACTTCGTGTGGGACGAGGCATCGCAGACCTGGGTCGAGGCCGGGCGTGTCCCAGCCCTCAGCGGGATCTTCGCCGATCTCCCCGCCCCCACGATCGGCATCCAGGAGATCGACGAGCTCCCCAGGAGCGCGGCGCTCCTGCCCGAATCGCAGAAGACCATGGAGTCGTTCTGCGCCAACCATGCCGACGATCCCGCCGTCGCGGTCTGTCCCCGCTGTCAACGCTCCGTCTGTTCACGCTGCATGGCGCCCGTGGACGGGCTCTCCATCTGCGTCGACTGCGACGCGGAACAGAAGAGCGATCTCACGAAGAGCCGCAAGCGCCTGGTGCTCACCTGGAGCGCACCCGCGGTGCTCATCGTCGGCATGCTCAGCGTCTACACCGTCCTGGCGCCCGCGCCCGCCGAGCAGCCGGACGAGCCCGTCGTCGTCGCGCTCGAGAAGGGCGAGGCGCCGCGGCTCTCGCCCGAGGACCTGTCGCCGGAGGAAAAGCAGAAGGTCGAGGCCGATCTCAGGGCGCTGGCCGCCGCTTTCGCGGCCTGGAAGACGGAGACGCCCGCCGGGGCCGGCAGGATGGCGCGCGAGCCCAGCGACAGCTGGATCGGTGACCTGGCGGCGGCCGCGGTGCTGCCCGAGCCGCTCTCGCCTCCGCGTGGCGATCTCCTCTACCGACTTGGTGACGACGGCAAGCAGGTCGAGCTCTGGACCACGGGAAGCCTGGGCCGCGCGTTCGTCGTCCTCAAGGGTGACTCGATCACCTTCATCCCCCGGTCACTGGAGCCCGATGTTCCCGCCGCCGGGCGACCCTAGCTCGCCCCACCATCCATGACCACGTCCCTGTCACGGCCCGTCATCAAGACATTTCTGAGCTCGCTGAAGCCGCCAACGGGTCCGGAGGACCTCCCGACCTGGGGATGGATGAGCGCCCGCGCGCTCACGGACGCCGTGGACGCGGGCGTCCTCTCCGCGCTGAGCGAACTGGACCCCGCGGTCGTCGGCCTCTACGCCGTCGGCGGGTACGGGCGGCGCGAGCTGGCTCCATTCTCGGACATCGATCTGCTCTTCGTGACGACCCGTGATGTCGACCTGGGCGAAACTATCGCGCGATTGTGGAACCATGGGTTCAAGCCCAGCATCCTTATCCGGCACATCGACCAGGTGCGCTCCAGCGCCGCCGAGGATCTTCACTTTGCGACCACCATCCTGGAAGCCCGCTGGCTCTGGGGGCTCGAGTTTGCGCAATTGCTCGGGCCCAAGAACTGGATCGCCGAGCTGCGGCCCGATATCGAGCGCGAGCTGGAGCGCGAGCGCATTGCGCGCCACATCAAGCACCGGGGTGCCGGCCACCAGGAACCCAACGTGAGGGAAGGACGGGGCGGCCTCAGGGACCTGCAGGGGGAGCGCTGGGTGGGAAGAATTCTCGGGCTGATCCCGGTGCTCACGGACGCGGCGATCGCGGACGAGGCTCATCTCGCCGAGGAGATCCGCCGGGATTACGGCCTCCTCCTGGCCGCCCGCCTCGTGACACACGCCGCCCTCTCCCGCCGCGAGGACCGTCTCCTCTACGCGGATCGGGAAGCGCTTGCCCATTGGCTGGCCTGGGAGGATGCCGATCGCTTCTTCCACGGCATCTTCCAGGCGCTTCGCCGGTCAGCGCTCCGACGCCAGCACTCCATCGAGGGATCGCCGGGCCGCCCCACGACGGCGGCCTTCCTGCGCCGGCTCACCTACTCCATGGAGACCCCGGTCGGCCGTTTCCTCAGGGAGTGCGACGAGACCGGGCTCCTCGGCGAGCTCATCCCGGAGTGGCGGCGCATCACGTGCCTGCCGCGCGCCGACACGGCTCACTGGTACACCCCGGAGGAACACACCCTGCGCGTCGTCGAACGGCTCGAGACCATCCTCAAGGAACACAAGGGCCTCGAGCTCAAGCCCGACCTCGTCCAGCGCCACGATCTCCTCATCCTGGCCGCCATCTTCCACGACATCGGCAAGGGGTCGGGCATGGAGCACTGCGAAGCGGGGCGCGTGATCTGCCGGCGGGTCTTGACGGAGTGGAAGTATCCCGACGCGGACATCGAGCTCGTCTCGTTTCTCGTCGGGGAGCACCAGGTACTCTCCTACCACGCCTTCTTCCGCGATATCGACGACCCGGAGCTCATCCACACCCTCGCGAGGCGCATCGGCGACCTGGAACGCCTGGCCATGCTCTATTTCCTCACGGTCGCCGACCTCCAGTCCGTGTCCGAGGAGACCTGGACCGACTGGAAGGCCAACCTCCTCAACACCCTCACTAATCGGCTCTCCCGCCAGTGCCGCTACTACCTCCCCGCGGATCGCCTGGCCAAGGAGAGCGTCTGGCGAAGGCGGACTGCCGTCACACGCATCCTCAGCGAGGACAAGTGGGCGCGCGCGCTCAACCACCACTTCTCCAACATCGACGCCCGCTACGCGCTCGGCCATACGCCTGAGCAGATCGCGCAGCACATCCAGCTCATGCCACGGCTCGAGGCGGAGACGACCGTCGTCGAGAAGACCATCGACACCTACCGCGGCTTTGGTGAAGTCACGGTCATCACCCGGACCCACACCGGCCTCTTCGCCGAGATCGCCGGGACCCTCTCGGCGCGCGGCTTCAACATCCTCGAAGCGCACATCGCGACGCGCCAGGACGGCATCGCCATCGACACCTTCAAGGTCTCGATCGCGGGGGACGGCGGGATCAGCGACGAGGAGCGATGGAAGTCGTTCGAGCGGGACCTCAGGGAGGTCTTCGCCCGCCGGACCTCCGTGGAGCAGCTGATCGCCCGCCGCCTGCCGTACGTGCGACGCTCATCGAACGCCAAGCCGCCAGTGGTCACCATCGACAACGAGAGCTCGCCCACGCATACCGTCATCGAGGTGATGGCGCCGGACGAACCGGGGCTTCTGTACCGTCTCGCACACTCATTCCGCGATTGCGGGTTGGGGATCACCTCCGCTATTGTTACCACGGAGTCAGGGCTGGGAGTCGACGTCTTCTACGTGACCCACGAAGGCGGCGGCAAGATCACCGACAGGATGAAGATGGCTGAGATTGAATCCGCGCTCGCCCGGTCTGGCGTTCCCAACCCCGTGGCGGCACCGACCGCGCCGTGAAGGTCGTCTTCCACGGCGTCAGGGGCTCGCTGCCGACACCCGGCCCCAACACGGTCCGCTACGGCGGCAACACCCCCTGCATCGAGGTCGTCGTTCCCGAGTCCGACCAGGCGTTCGTCTTCGACGCCGGCACGGGCATCCGCGAGCTCGGCCTCAAGCTGATCCGCCAGAAACCCCGCGCCATCAATCTCTTCATCACCCACACGCACTGGGATCACATCCAGGGGTTTCCGTTCTTCACGCCCATCTTCATCCCCCAGTACGTCGTGAACGTCTTTGGGCCCACGCATGACCAGGTCGAGCTCTCCCTCCATGACGTCCTCACCAACCAGATGCACTACTCCGTCTTTCCCGTCCGCTATGCCGAGCTCCAGGCGTCGCTGACCTTCACGGCGATGGGACGGCAGGAGACGAAGCGCTTCGGGGAGGTCGAGGTCTCCGCGCATCCCCTGAATCATCCCGTCCTCACGCTCGGCTACCGCATCTCCTACCGCGGCAAGAGCGTGGTCTACCAGTCGGATCACGAGCCCTGGGCCAACCTCTTCTCCGACGACTCCGACGAGATGGTCAACCAGACGGTGGCCCAGTACAACCAGATGATCGTCGAGTTCGCCCGCGGCGCCGATCTCCTGGTCACCGACTCGATGTACACCGACAAGGAATACGAGACCCACAGGCAGTGGGGGCACTCGTCGGTCGGTCACGTCCTGGAGCGGGCCCAGAAGGCGGAGGTCAAGCGCCTCGCGCTCTTCCATCACGATCCCGTCCACTCCGACGAGATCATGGACGGGATCGTGGCCGAGGCCCAGGAGCGCGCGAAGAGCATGGGCCGATTCGAGGTCTTCGCGGCCCGCGAGGGCCTCGAGGTGGACCTCGGATGATCGCGCCCCGCTCATCGCACGCCGCGCGAATTCTCCTCGCCTCCTCGCTCTTCGTCCTGGCCTCCTGCTCCACGTCACCGGCGCAGGATCTTGCCGTCCGCGTCCAGGCGCTCGATGGATGGGTTCCCGTCTCATCCCGCTCGACGCAGGACCGTGCCGCCGCGGCCGTGGACGAGCTGGCCGATCGCACGCCGGGAGGACGGCCCAGCTCGGAGGGCGAGGCCCTCAGTGGTTCACGACCCGGGATTCACATCGCCACCGGCCAGGGGCGGTGGGCCGAGGCCGTCCTGCGCTTCGGACCGGACGCCAAGGAGGCGGCGTTGCCCTCCGATCCCGCGGCCTCCCCCGCCGACCCTCCCGCGACCACGGCCCTCCTGGTCCGCCGCCCCCACGGGACCACGGCCTGGCAGGCCGTCGACCTCCCCGGCGCGGAGATTCGCCCCACGGTGGCCGCGGTCGCCAGCGCGATCCGCGGGGATCTCGTCGCGCTCCACGATATCGGACCGCGCGCCTTCGATGCCGCGCGACGCGCCGCGCAGGCGGCGGCCGCGGCGCGCCAGGTTCCCGCGAGCGTCATCGAGCTCGACACGCTCGAAGAGGTCACGTGGCCGAACAGCGCGCTCGGGCTCCCCCAGCCCGGAATGGTCTACACCATGGCGCTCGTCCCCGGGCACCGCATCACCCTCCGCCTGCCCGGCCATGCGCGGTGCGTCGTCCATACCTCGGATCGCAACGCGATCGTGGCTCCCGAAGTCGCTCGCTGACCGAGGCCATGATGAAGACCGTCAGCGCCATCCGCGAATCGTTCCTCGACTTCTTCGCCCGTAACGGCCACCAGCGCGTCGAATCCTCGCCGCTCCTGCCCGCGGGCGACAACACGCTCCTCTTCACCAACGCCGGCATGAACCAGTTCAAGCTCGTCTTCACGGGCGAGGAGACGCGCGATTACCGGCGCGCCTGCTCCAGCCAGCGCTGCGTGCGCGCCGGCGGAAAGCACAACGACCTGGAGTCCGTGGGCGTCACCGCGCGCCACC
>CAZJQD010000073.1:10407-11738 GCA_964548165.1 uncultured bacterium | reverse complement strand
GCGACGGCTCACGCCTGGCCTACATCATGTACACCTCCGGATCGACGGGGGAGCCGAAGGGAACGCTGATCGAGCATCGATCGATCGCGCGCCTCGTTCTCTCTCCCTCATACCTGCCGGGGACCGCGATGCGGCGGGTGCTCCAGGCTGGCTCGCTCGCCTTCGACGCCTCGACGCTCGAGATCTGGGGACCCTTGCTCAATGGCGGCGCCGTCTGTGTTCCGAGCGAGGAGACGCTCCTCGAACCCGGGGCGATCCGGGATTTCCTGGCGCGCCACGCGGTCACGACGGCGTGGTTCACGGCGAGCCTCTTCAACCAGCTCGTCGAGTCGGACGCGGCGATCTTCCGGCCGCTCGCGCATCTTCTGACCGGAGGCGAGCGTCTCTCCGCGCCGCACGTCCGCAAGGCGCGCGCCGCCTGCCCGGGCGTGAACTTCTACAACGGGTACGGCCCGACGGAGAACACCACGTTCACCGCGGTTCTCTCCATCGAGACCGATCACGGCGACGACATCCCGATCGGCCGACCCATCTCGGGAACCGATCTCTACATCCTCGGACCGCTGGACGAGCCGGTCGGGATCGGGATCCCGGGCGAGATCTGTTGCGGGGGCGCGGGATTGGCGCGCGGATACCTGGAGCGTCCCGAGCTCACGGCCGCGCGCTTCTTCGAGCATCCGGTCTTCGGAAGGCTCTATCGGACCGGCGATATCGGCTGGTGGGACGCGGACGGGCTCGCGCACATCGGCGGACGTCGCGACGAGCAGGTCAAGATCCGCGGATACCGCGTCGAGATCGGCGACGTCGAGGCGGCCTTGCGCGCGATCGAGGGCGTGGCCGAGGTGGCGGTGGTGGCGGTCCGGACGAGCGTCGGGACGCTGGAGCTTGCGGCGTGGATGGCGCCGGAATCGGCGCCCGGGGCCGAGGACGCGCGCGCGGCGCTGAGGAAAAGCCTGCCGGAGTACATGATCCCGGCGCGATGGCATCGCCTGCCCGCCCTGCCCGTCAACGCGAACGGAAAGATCGATCGCCGGGCCCTCGTGGCGCGCGCGACGGCGTCGGACCCGGCGATCGCACCGGCAGGGGAGGCGGAGTCGGCGACGTGGTCGAGCCCGGAAGAGGAGGCACTTGCGGCCACGTGGCGGGACGTGTTGCGCGTTCCCAGGCTCGCACCGGACGACAACTACTTCGAGATCGGCGGCGACTCGATCCGGGCGATCCAGATTGTGAGCCGCCTGAAGCGGAGCGGGTGGGAACTCTCGGTCCGCCACGTCTTCGAGTGCCCGCGGATCCGCGAGCTGGCCCGGAAGATGACGCGCAGCGCCGCGGCC
>CAZJQD010000073.1:8976-10307 GCA_964548165.1 uncultured bacterium | reverse complement strand
GCGTCCGCGCGCGCGGTCCAGGGCTCGTTCGCGATCCGCGAGGGGCGCGTCTTCCAGGCCCGCCACTTTCGCCTCCCCGAGGGCGACCGCCTGCTCCTCGTTGCCCATCACCTCGTTGTCGACGGCGTGACCTGGCGACTCCTCGCCGAGGACCTCGAGGAGGCCCTGGATGCGCTGCGATCGGGAGTTCCTCCGCAGATCTCCGGTGGTGGTGCGAGGGCTTGGCTTGAGGCCGCGCGCCGCCTCTCCGGGAACGAGAGCTTCGCCGCCGAGCGAGCCCACTGGGCGGAGATGGTCGCGGCGCCGCCGTTGCCCCGGGACGCGGAGGGCGGCGCTCATCGTTACGGCGAGGCGCGGACCGTCTCCACGACGATCGACGAGGTCACGTCGCGCGCGGTCGCGTCGGCGGCCAACCGTGCGTACCACACCGAGACCCCCGATCTCCTCCTGGCCGCGCTGGCCGGTGCGATCGGGCGTTGGAAGGGCGTGGCGTCCGCCGTCATCACGATGGAGGGTCATGGGCGGGAGCCGCTCGGCGACGCGTCGGCGCCGGAGAGAACGGCGGGGTGGTTCACGAGCCTCTTTCCCGTGCGCGTTCCAACCGCGCCGTGTTCGATCCGCGAGCGCATCATCGCGGTGAAGGAGACCGTCCGCGCGATTCCGCGACGCGGTGTCGGGTACGGGCTCGGCAGAACGTTCGCGGGCTGGGACCTTCCGGCGGTGCCGGCGCGCATCAGCTTCAACTACCTCGGGCACTTCGACCAGGCAGGAACCGGCGCGCTCTTCTCCTTTGCCGCGGGCGGCCAGGGGGATCCGATCGCCGCGGATCTCACGCGCCCGCACGATCTCGACGTCGTCGCGTTCTCGGACGGCGAACGCCTCCACGTCTCGATCCTCCACCATCCCGAAAGAGACCGGACCGACGCGGTCGAGCGCCTGCTCGCGCTCTTCGCCGAGGAACTCGCGGGGATAGCGCGCCACGCGGTTGCCGTCGAGGCGCCGGAGCGAACACTCTCGGACTTCACGTCGCCGCTCCTGTCGGCCCCCGCACTGGAGGCCTTGCGCCGGCGTCGCGGGTGGAGGGAGGGCGCGATCGAGGACGTCTCCGCGCTCTCGCCCCTGCAGGAGGGTCTCATCTTCCAGGCGGTCAGCGAGCCGGAGAGCCGGGCCTACGTCATCCAGATGGAGTATCGGATCGCCGCCGGGTTGGATCCCGCGCGGTTCCGGGCCGCGTGGGAGGCGACGGCGCGCCGCCATGAGATCCTGCGCTCGGTCTTTCTGCTGGAGGAAGCGTCGCAGGCGATCCGCGTGACGCTCCGCGATCTTCTCCC
>CAZJQD010000073.1:0-8876 GCA_964548165.1 uncultured bacterium | reverse complement strand
GTTGGAAATGCGGCCCAGGCATCGGCCGCGCACCTCTACCAGGCCGCGTGGGGAATCCTGTTGGGGCGCTTCAACCGCGCGCGAGACGTCGTCTTCGGATCGATCGTCTCCGGCCGGCCCGCCGATCTTCCGGGTGTGGAGGAGATCGTCGGGCTCTTCATCAATGCGATCCCGCTGAGGGTTCGCTGGGACGAAGGAGCCTCGTTCGCGGATGTCCTGAGGAATGTCTCGGAGCTCATGCTGGAGTCCCTGCCTCATCACCAGGCGAGGCTCGCGGATATCCAGGCAGAGACGACTCTCGGGCGCGACCTCTTCGATCACCTCTTCGTCTTCGAGAACTATCCCGCGGAGGCCGGGGCCCACGACCTCGCCGAGGGCTCGGGGAGCCGAGTCGCGCTCGGCCGCGTTCACGATCGGACTCACTACCCGTTGACGGTCATCGTCATTCCCGGGGAACGGCCGGTGATCCGTTTTGCCTACGACGGTGTCCGGATGTCGGCCGGACAGGCCGGGCGATTGCTGACGTCCTACGCGGCGCTCCTGGAGTCGATCGCGGCCGAGGAGACCGCGGGGGGTGCGGAGGCGGGTGCGGCGGCGGGCACGGAGGCGGGAGCCACGGCAGGATCTGCGGGGGGAGCGGCGCGAGTCGCGACGCCGGTCTCCGCGCTTTCTCTGCTCGACGCCGGGACTCGGCGCGCGGTGGTGGAGGTGCTGGCCGGGGCCGCAAGCGAGGATGGTGAGGCGGGTAACCGCGTTGAGGCTGGCACTGCCAGCGGGGCCCGTGACGGTATCGAGGATCGCGATGTGGTCGAGGTGATCGAGGAGCGGGTTCGGACGCACGGGGACCGGATCGCGGTCGCGTGGGGCGACGAGGAGATGACGTACGGCGCGCTCGATGCCGCCGCCAACCGCGTCGCCGCGCGGCTCATCCAGGTGTGTGGCGTCAGGCCTGGCGACGTGGTCGCGATCGCGGCGGAGCCGACCGGCGCGTTCCTCGCCGGCCTGCTCGGTATCCTGAAGGCGGGCGCCGCGTACCTGCCGATCGCGGCCTCGCTTCCCGCGGAGCGCATCCGCGCGCTGACGTCCGGCGCCGGTGCGGTGGCGGCCGTGGTCGACACCGAGAGCCTGAACGGTTTCGAGGTGCCCGTAGTTAGCCTGGAGGCGATCACGACGGGCCCGGATCCGGGTTCACCCGGGATCCGCATTGCCGGCGATCACCCCTTCTACGTCATCTATACCTCGGGGAGCTCGGGACGTCCGAAGGGCGCGATCGTCACGCGGGCCAACGTCGCGCGCATCCACGGCTGGTACCGCGACTTCAACGGCATGGACGTCTCGACGCGGTCCTTCGCGGTCGGGGCCACGATCTTCGACCAGTCGCAGAAGAACTACTTCGCCACGCTCATGGCCGGCGGAACCGTCCTCCTCGCGGGAACCTCGCTCTTCGATCCCGAGCGCGCCGTCGAGACGATCCATCGGCGCGGAGCCACGCTCCTCAACTGCACCCCGACGATGTTCGAGACGATCCTCGAGGTCGCCGCGGCCAACGGGTATCGATCGATCGAGTCGCTCACGCGCGTCCACATCGGCGGCGAGGCGATGCGCCCGGGCGCGCTTCGGGACTGGTTCTTCTCCGGCCGCTTTCACGGGCGGTTCTTCAACAGCTACGGCCCGACCGAGTGCACGGACACGACCGCGACGTGGGAGGTCACGGCCGCCGACTTCGACGCGCCGCGATCGGTTCCGATCGGGCGGCCCGTTCCGGGCACGACCATGCGCATCCTCGATGCCGGGCTCCAGCCGCTCCCCGTCGGCGTTCCCGGCGAGATCGTGATCGGCGGCGCCTGCGTCGGCGCCGGGTACATCGGCGACGAGGCCCGGACGCGCGAGGTCTTCCTCCCCGATCCGCTAGCGTGCGGGCCCGGAGCGCGGGTGTATCGCACCGGCGATCTCGGGCGTTGGTGGCCGGACGGCGCGGTGGAGTTCCTGGGCCGGATCGACCAGCAGATCAAGGTGCGCGGCTTCCGGATCGAGCCCGGCGAGATCGAGGCGAGGCTCCGGGAGTTGCCGTCCGTGAGCGACGCCGTCGTCGTCGCGGTTCGTCGTCCCGGCGGGGACGAGCTGGTGGCCTACGTGGTCGCGAACGACCATCCCTGCGCGTCGGTTGCTGCCGACGCGTCGGTTCAGCCCAATGCATCCGTTGCGGCCAACGTGTTGGGTGCTTCCGACGAGTTGGCGTGGCGCGATCACCTGGCGCGGTCGCTCCCGGAGTACATGGTGCCGACGCGGTTCATCGTGATCGAGAGCCTGCCGCTCACCCCGAGCGGAAAGCTCGATCGACGCGCCCTGCCTGATCCCGCGCTGTCTTCCGGATTACACTCGGCCCCCGCGGACGGGTCGCTTGAAGAACGGGCGATGCCGCGGGCCGGTCGCGAGGCCGACGTTGCGCGGATCTGGGAGGATGTGCTGGGCGTGAAGCCGGGACGCCTTGATAACTTCTTCCACCTCGGCGGGCACAGCCTCAAGGCCGTCCAGGCCGTCTCGCGCATCCACCGCGAGATGGGAGTGCGCCTCAGCCTGCGGGACTTCCTGGATCGCCCGACGGTGGCGGCCCTGGCCGCCTTCCTCGGTGCGTCCTCGCACACGGCCTATCGCGGGATCGAGCCCGCGCCGCGTCGCGAGACCTACGCGCTCTCGCACGCCCAGCATCGTCTCTGGCTCCAGCACCAGATGGAGGGCGGGGCCTCGGCCTACAACATGCCCTTCGCGTTCCGCCTCGTCGATCCGCAATTCGATCGCGAACTCCTGGCGCGCGCGCTGGAGGCCCTCGTCGATCGTCACGAGGCCCTGAGAACCGCGTTCGTGGTCGTCGACGGCGAGCCGCGTCAAAAGATCCTCGATGCGGCGGACGTGTCCGTCTCGGACGTCGACTTGATCGGCGAGGCCGATCCGGAAGCCGCCGCCCGCGCGATCGCGGAAGAGGAGGCGGAGCGGCCCTTTGATCTCGCGAATCCGCCGCTCCTCAGGCTCAGCGTGCTCAGTCTTCCCGACTCGATCGTTCTCCTATTGGTCATCCATCACATCGTCGGCGACGGTTGGTCGGTGGCCGTCCTCGGTCACGAGGTCGCCGCGCTTTACGACGCGTTCCGCGCCGGCCGTCCCAGTCCGCTTGCTCCGCTCCGGATCCAGTACAAGGACTACGCCGAGTGGCAGAACGGGCTAGATTTCGCGACCCTCGAGGCCTACTGGACCAGGCGCCTGGAAGCGCTTCCCGAGCGCATCGCGCTCCCGGCCGACTACGTCGGGATCGGCGATCACTTCCGGGGAGGGGTCGTGCGCGCTTCGCTGGATGTGGCCACGACGCGCGGGCTTCGCGCGCTCGCGGCGAAGCGGGGCATGACCCTGGCCGCCGTCGTCCTCGCGCTCTTCAAGCTCGTCCTGCATCGGCTCTCCGGCCAGGACGATCTCTGCGTCGGCATGGCCCTGGCCAATCGCGACGACGCCGACGTGGAGCGCCTGATCGGCTTCTTCGTGAACGTCCTGCCGATCCGGACGCGCGTGACCGACGCGATGGAACTCGACGAACTCCTCGCCGCTGTAGCCGACGCGACGGCGGAGGCCCTGGATCACCGCGAGTATCCGCTCGATCTCCTCGTGCGAAAGCTCAACCCCGCCAGCGCGTCCCGCCGCCAACCGCTCTTCAACGTCGTGTATGCCTTCCAGAACTTCACCGATGTCCGCTTTGAGGGCCGCGCGCCGGTCGTTGCGGGGTCGGATCACGGCATCGAACCGTTCGAGTTCACCTTCGGGACCTCGAAGTTCGACCTCACCCTCTTCGTGACGGAGCAGAACGATACGCTCCTCCTGCACGCGGAGTACGACGCCGCGATCCTGGCACCGACGTCAGTCTCGCGCCTCCTCGGCATCCTCGATCGCTTCGCGCGGATCGCGGCCGGAGTCGCGGGATGAAGCTCGGGGACTTCCGGATCGAGGACGATGACGTCGCGACCGAGGCGACGCTGGACCTCGTGCGCGGATTCAACCGAACGCAGACGGACTATCCCCGGGAGAGCACCGTTCCCGCGCTCTTTGCGGAGCAGGCCGCGGCCACGCCCGATGCTCCAGCCATCCTCGACGAATCCGGGGTGCGAACATATCGCGAGGTGGAGGAAGCCGCGAACCGACTGGCACACCTTCTCAGGGAAGAGGGACTCCGTCCCGAGGATTGCGTCGCGGTCTCCGCCGATGACGCCTTCGTCCTTGTGACCGCGCTACTCGGGATCCTCAAGGCCGGCGGCGCCTACGTTCCGCTCGATCCCCAGATGCCGCTCGATCGCGCCCGCTACATCCTCGGGGAGACCGAGGCGCGGTTTCTTGTCGGCGATCGGTCGATGGTGCGGAGGATGAACCGGCTGCAGATGGAGTGCGCGCGCCTGTGGGTCCTCGTCTGCCCGGACTCCGACGACTTCCACTCCGAGCCGGAGGGCGTGGGCGGGAAGATGAGGCGCGAGGTCTGGGACTACGTCGGCGAGACGATGGTCGATGACATCACGGGCGGCGGCTGGAAGTCGAGCTACACGGGGGAGTGGCTGGGCCGGAAGGTGATGGACGAGTACGGCGAGAGCGCGCGGATGAAGCTGGCGCCGTTCTGTCATGCCGCGACGCGCGTCCTCGAGATCGGCTGTGCCTCGGGGATCACCATGAGGCGCGTGGCCCCGCTGGTGGGGGACTACATCGGGATCGACCTCTCTCCGGAGATCCTGCGCCGCACCGAGCGGGAGATGGCCGCGCTCGGGATCACGAATGTCCGTCTTCGGTCGATGCCCGCCGATGCGATCGATCGCCTGGGGGAGGGCGAATTCGACCTCGTGATCCTCAACTCCGTCCTCCAGTGCTTCAGCGGGCCCAACTACCTCCGCGACGTCCTCCGGAAGGCGATTGCCCTGCTCAGGCCGGGCGGCCGGATCTTCCTCGGCAATGTCTTCGACCAGGACCTTGCCGAGGAATTCTTCGAAAGCCTCCGCGCGTACAAGAAAGAGCATCCGGGCGCGCCCACGAAGCTCGATTGGTCCGAGGAACTCTTCCTCGATCGCGCCTGGTTCGAGGATCTCGGCCACGACCTGCCCGCGATCCGCTCGGTCTCGTTCACCAGGCTGGTGACGACCGAGGAAAGCGAGATCTCGCGGTTCACGTTCGACGTGCTGATGGAGATCGATCGCGGGGCGGCGGAGGAGACGGTGCACTTGCCGACGCCGCGGCGGCGCGCGTGCGATCGCCGTGCGCTGGCCGCGCGACCGGAGACTGCTCCTCCCGAGACGACGGGGTCTCGAGGATTGGCGTACGTCATCTTCACCTCCGGCACCACGGGCCGACCGAAGGGCGTCCTGGTGGAGCACCGTGCGATCGTGCGGCTCGTCCGCAACACGAACTACCTCGCGCTCGACGCGTCCACGCGATTTCTCCAGACCGGGGCCCTCTCCTTCGACGCCTCGACGCTCGAGATCTGGGGCCCGCTCCTCAACGGCGGGGCGCTCGCGAAGCCGCCCGAGATGGCGCTCCTCGACGTCGCCGAGATGAAGCGCCTGGTCCGCGTCCACGGCATCACCACCCTCTGGCTGACGACAGGGCTCTTCAACCAGTTTGTCGACGCCGACATGGAGCTCTTCCGCGGGCTCCGGGATGTCCTCACGGGCGGCGAGAAGATCTCGGATCCGCACGCGCGGCGTTTGCTCGCGATCTTTCCAGGCCTGAGGCTCGTCAATTGCTACGGCCCGACTGAGAACACGACGTTCTCCACGACGCACCGCGTCGATCCGGAGGATCCGCGCGAGACCCCGATCGGCGCTCCGATCGCGAACTCCGGCGCCTGGATCCTGGGGCCCGGCGACGAGCTGTGCGGCGTGGGTGTGCCGGGCGAGATCTGTGTCTCGGGCGATGGTCTGGCGCGCGGTTACCTGAAGGACCCGGAGCTGACGGAGCGCCGATTCGTGCCGCATCCGTTCGAGCCCGGGGAGAGGCTCTATCGGACCGGCGACCGCGGGCGATGGCGCGCGGACGGGGTCATCGAGTTTCTCGGGCGGCTCGATGAGCAGGTGAAGGTGCGGGGTTACCGCATCGAGCCCGGCGAGATCGAGGCCCGGCTCCTGGAGGACGCCACCGTCAAGAACGCGATCGTCATCGCGCGCGATGCGGCGGGCGGCGGGCGGGAGCTTGTCGCTTACGTCACGGGAAAGGAGGCGGTCGTGGACGCCGTGCGCGATCGCCTGAAGTCGATCCTGCCGGAGTACATGATCCCGGCGCACATCGTCCGGCTCGATCGCCTGCCGCTGACCTCCAACGGTAAGATCGATCGGCGCGCGCTCCCCGATCCCCCGCGCGCCGCGCGCGCCCTCGGTCGGGAACTGACACAGACCGAGAAGGTCCTGGCGGGCATCTGGGAGGGCGTCCTGGGTGTCACGAGTCCTGGGCCCGATGACGACTTCTTTGACCTGGGGGGACACAGCCTGAAGGTCACGAGCGTGGTTGCCCGGATCGAGGCCGCGTTCGGGCTGGCGCTCCCGCTGGCGATCGTCTTTAGGGCCACGACGCTTCGCGCACTGGCGGCGGCCGTCCAGGATGCGGCCCGGTTCGGCGTGAGCCTGGCGGACGAGACACGCGTGCTTCTCAGGGACACCGGCGGTTCGCCCGTCTTCGCGTTTCCGCCGGGTACCGGGGACGTGCTCAGCTACATCCCCATCGCGGCCGCGCTCGACGACACTGCCCTTCACGCCTTCAACTTCATCGAGTCCCCGTCTCGTCTTGGCGACTATGCCGACCTCATTGCCCAGGTACAGCCCTCAGGTCCGGTGACGCTCCTCGGATATTCCTCCGGCGGCAACCTTGCGTACCGCGTCGCCGTGGAGCTGGAGCGACGAGGCCGCTCGGTCGGCGCGCTGGTCCTCATCGACTCCGGCCGCAAGGTGGCGCCGATCGATTATCGCGAGGAGACGGTGATGAGCGTGGCGCAGGACTTTCTCGATCACGAGTCGATCCGCCCGTACGTGGAGAACCCGGCGCTACGGGACAAAATGATCCGTCGCATCCAGGCGTCGTATCGCGCCTACTGCCTCGACGTGGACGACGAGGTCCTCGCCGCGCCCATACGGCTCCTCCGGGCGGCGGAAGGACCCCGCGAGTATCGCGACGAGGCGGGGAAGCTGATCGTGACTCAGGACGGGTGGGCTGAGCTGACGCGCGGCGGATTCCAGGTCGTCGACGGATCAGGTTCCCACAACGCGATGCTCATGGGAAACGATCTCGTCCGGAACATGCCCCTCCTCGCAAGGATCCTAGGAGCGTCGGCGGGATGCTCATAGGTTCAGGTCGCTTGCGGGACTGCATACGCCGAACTCAAGCGGAGCCTCGGCTGGTTATCCCCGGTTCTGGGATGCCGGGGCGAGCCATTCGGCGTTGCAGTCCTGCAGGCGAGCCGGGCGATTCACCCACGTTTTACGAACGCACGCCGCCGACGCGAGACGTGGGCGCGGGGCCCGGGGTTGTGGCATAATGACGGGCGCCCGGGGACGGGCAGGAGAGGCGACATCGGTGGACAACGCGCGATACCTGGATATTCCGATCGACGAACATGAGCTCCGCGAGTCGCGGGTCCGGACGTACTGCCGTGCCTTTCCGGCCACGTTCGCGCGGGCCAAGGACGAGTTCCTCTACGATGAGTCCGGGCGGCGCTGGATCGACTTCTTCAGCGGCGCGGGCGCGGTGAACTACGGGCACAACAACGATCGGATCCGCGGCGCGCTCGTGGACTACCTCCAGGGCGATGGCGTCGTGCACGCCCTCGACATGTTGACGGCGGCGAAGAAGCGCTTCATGGAGCGCTTCGAGCAGGTCATCCTCCGGCCGCGCGGTCTCGACTACAAGATGCAGTTCACGGGTCCCGCGGGCACGAACGCCATCGAGACCTCCCTGAAGATCGCCCGGATCACGAAGCGGCGATCCAACATCGTCGCCTTCACCCGCGGCTACCACGGCCTCACGCTCGGCGCCCTCGCCATCACGGCGAACGCGCATTTCCGCAACGAGGTCTTCGTGAACCGGCACGACACGACGTTCGTGCCGTACGAGGGCTACTGCGGGGAAGGTTTCGACACGCTCGCCTACTTCCGCCAGCTCCTCGAGGATCCCTCGAGCGGCCTCGACCTTCCCGCGGCCGTCGTCGTGGAGACGATCCAGGCGGAGGGCGGGGTGAACGTGGCGAGCCCGGAGTGGCTGCGCGGTCTCGCCGCGATCTGCCGCGAGTTCGACATCCTCCTGGTGGTCGACGACATCCAGGTCGGGTGCGGCCGATCGGGATCGTTCTTCAGCTTCGAGCGCGCGGGAATCGAGCCGGACATCGTGACCCTCTCCAAGTCCATCAGCGGCATCGGGCTCCCGATGTCCGTGGTGCTCCTGAAGCCCGAGCTCGACCAGTGGAAGCGGGGAGAGGAGACGGCCACGTTCCGCGGCCACAACCTCGCCTTCGTCACCTCCGCGGAGGCGCTCACCTACTGGGAGACGAATGAACTGGAGCGCGACGTGCGCCGCAAGGGCGCGCTGGCTCGCCAAGCGCTCGAGGCAATCCGCGACCGTCGCCCCGAGCTCGGCGCCAGCGTTCGCGGGGAGGGGCTCATCCTGGGCCTGGAGCTCCCCGAGACGCGGATGGCGGTCGCGGTCTCGCGCGAGGCCTTCAACCGCGGCCTCGTGATCGAGCTCTGCGGCCCCACCGACTGCGTTCTCAAGGTGCTCCCGCCGCTCCTCATCAAGGACGAGTCGCTGACCGAGGGCATCGCGATCCTGGACGCCGCCCTCGGCGCCGTCCTCGCCGACCGGAGCGTCTTCGG
>CAZJQD010000072.1:0-11741 GCA_964548165.1 uncultured bacterium | reverse complement strand
GACGACGTCATGCTCGTGGCCTTCAACTTCACGCCCGTGCCCCGCCCTCACTACCGGATCGGCGTCCCGCGCGGCGGCTTCTGGAAGGAAGTGCTCAACAGCGACGCGGAGGTTTACGGCGGCTCTGGCGTCGGCAACCTCGGCGGCACCGAGGCGTCACCCGAGGGCTGGAACGGGCATAGCCACTCGGTCTACGTCACCCTGCCGCCATTGGGAGCCGTCTTTCTCGCTCCCGACTAATTCATGAATTCGCACCACAGAGAACGCAGAGACCGCAGAGGAAGGCAAAGGTAAAGAACAAGCAGCACCTCTCCTTCTGCCACAGCTTGTTGCTGATACAGCGACGGATGACATCAACACTATCCGGAATCTCTGTCCTGCCTTGGCTTTCTCCGTGTTCTCTGAGATCTCTGCGGTGAACATGTGCGCACGATCAGGGTCAGCCTCTTCGGGGGCGAGGGTACTCCTTGTTCACATCGATGGGCGCCGCGTAGGGGCTACTCCAGAGGGCGTCGTGGATCCGGGATCCGGTCTCGGCAAGCGCCGGCCGTCGCGCGATGATCTCGATATTGCGCTGCTTCTCGAAGTAGCTCGAGGACCAGTTGGACGTTCCGACCCAGAGCACGTCGGAGTCGACGACGAGCACCTTGGAGTGGATGACGCGGGCGAAGGGGATGAAGCCGGAGCTGTGTTCCGGGAGCGTGACGACGCGGACCTCGATGTTGGGCACGAGCGAGAGCGACTTGAGGTGATCGATCTGCGGCGAGGCCGTGTTCCAGTGCGAGACGAGGAGCTGGACCTTCACGCCGCGGACGGCGGCGGTGCGCAGCGCCTGGTCGAGGACGGGCCAGTAGCGGGAGCGCTCGGAGACCGTGCCGTAGGAGAGGACCTGGATGCGGATCGATCGTCGGGCGCTGCCGAGGAGTTCCACGAGAGCGGGCTCGGCGGCGCGGACGCCGGGCGGATTCCAGGACGGCGGGCTGGCGACAAGCTCGAGGTCGCCGGAGATCGCGGGCGTCGTGTCCGTTCCCAGCTCGGTCGCGGTCGGCGCGGCGCCGCTCGCGGCGGCGGCCCAGTCGGCGTCGAAGATCTGCTTGAGCTTTCGCGCCAGGAGCTGGTCGCCGATCTCCAGGCCGGTCTCCATGACCTGCGAGAGCGATCGCCAGTCCGTGTTCTGGCTTCCGACGTAGATCGTCTCGCCGTCGACGATCCAGTACTTGGCGTGGAGCGTCCCGTCGTTGATGGCCGCCATGTCAATGACGCGGAGCTGGAGGCTGGGCATGGCGCGGAGACGCTCGATGCCGGCGGTGTCGTTGGCGAGGAAGGTGGAGGAGACGAGGAAGCGGATAGCGACGCCGCGCCGGCCCGCGGACTCGAGTTCCGCGAGCACCGGCTCCAGGGCCTGCCCGGGCTCGTTGAAGATGTAGAACTGGGCGATGTCGAGCGTCTGGCGCGCGCCGCGGATCATGCGGATCCATTCCGCCTGGGCCTGGGGGAGGTCGGCGAGATCGAGCGAGACTTCCTCGGGGATCGTCACGACGACGCGGACGGGCGGGCGGCCGACGGCTTCCACGGCGAAGGGGAAGCCGACGAGCGCGCAGAGGCCGGCGACGAGGCGTTTCCAGTTGGGAATCATCATGCGGGAATTATGGGGTGCGGGAGCGACGGGGGCCAGAAAAAGAAACAGCAGGTGACTTCGCTCCGGGGCGATGCTGGCGTATCCTCCCGGTTCGCGCCGTGGGCCCTCGGGATTCGCATGCGGCGCCATCCGCGGCCGCGCATTTGCGCAGTCGCCTGAAGGAGCGTGGGACCTGGTTCGGCTTCTCTCCATTGCGGCGCTCATCGCCGTGGCGCTCGCCGGGCTCGTGCCGGCGCTCTCGCTGCCTCTGCCGCCGCCCGCGTCTCCGACGCGGTTGGATGCGCCCGTGGCGACGCCGCCCGCGCGCATTGTCTCGCTCTCAAGCGAGGCCGATGAGCTCCTGGCCGGGCTCGTGCCCGTCGATTCGATCGCGGCCATGACGTTCCTCGCGGGCGTGCCCGACTACTCAAACGTTTCCGAGAGCGCGGCGCAGGTTGGCGCGCTCATCACGCACATCGCCGACGTCGAGCCCATCATCCTCATGGCGCCCGATCTCGTCGTCGTCAACGACTTCAACCGGTACGAGGTCGTCTACCTGATGCAGCAGGCCGGGCTCAAGGTCCATCGCCTGAAGTACCCGGTGACCCTCGCGGATATCCGCGAGAACCTCATGAATCTCGGGAGGGCCGTGGGGAACGAGCCGGGAGCGGAGGCCCTCGTGGCCGGCATCGATGCCGCCGCGGCGCGGGTGGCCCGGGCCGTGGCCGGGAGGGCGCCCGTCAAGACGCTCTTCCTGAGCGGGTCATTCTTCGCCCAGGGGCACGATTCGCTGCCCGACGATCTCATCCGTCTTGCCGGGGGAGTGAATGTCCTGAAGGGTCCCTCGCGGACGGTCTCGCCCGAGGAGATCCTCTTTCTTTCGCCGGACGTCATCGTCCTCAACCCGGGACAGGTCGCTCGCTTCCACGAGGATCCCGCCCTGGCCACGCTCCTGCCGCGCCTGGCGGTCGGGGAGTGGCGCGAGCTCCAACCGCCGTCGCAGTTCGCGGGACGAGCCCTGGAGACCTGGGCGAGGCTCCTGCATCCCGATCTCGCCGCGAACGCGCACGGAGGCGGCCGGTGATCCGCGGCCTCCTGCTTCTCGCGCTCGTCGTGGTGGTGCTGACGGGCGCGGTCTGCCTGGGTGAGCGGTCGTTCACTCCGGCCCAGGTCCTCGATGTGATCGCGGAGTTGGTGAGCGGATCGGCGGCGATACCGGTGAGCGCCTCGCCCGAGGCCGGCGCGCTCACAGCGCCCGAGCGGACGGTCATCCGCGAGATCCGCCTGCCACGGGCCATCCTCGCCGCGCTCGTTGGCGCCGCGCTTGCGCTCTCGGGCGTGCTCATGCAGGGGCTCTTCCGGAATCCGCTCGCCGATCCCGGCGTCGTCGGGATATCAGCGGGTGGCGCGCTCGGCGCCGTGCTCGCCCTCTGGCTCGGATGGGGCGGGCTCCTGGCGCTTCCGGCCGCGTCCTTTCTCGGCGCCGCCGTCTGCACGCTCCTCGCCTTCGTCATCGCGATCCGGGGAGGCCGCGCGCCGATCGTGTCGCTCCTCCTGGCGGGCATCGCCATCAACGCGCTGGCGACCGCGGCGACCTCGACGATCATGCTCGCGACCGAGCACTTTCTCCTCAGGGACATTCTCGGCTGGCTGATGGGATCGCTCGATGCCCGCACCTGGGCTCACGTCGGCGTCGTCCTGCCGTTCCTGGCCGCCGGCTTCGCGCTCTCCGCCTTCGTCGCCCGGGATCTCGACACGCTCGCGGCGGGCGAGGAGGTGGCGTCTTCGCTGGGCGTGAATGTCGGACGGCTCCGCGCCCTCGTCGTGCTCGCGGCCGCCCTCTGTGCCGGCGGCGCCGTGGCGGTCTCGGGCGTGATCGGCTTCGTCGGGATCATCGTCCCTCACATCGTCCGGGCGATCCAGGGCCCCGCTCACGGCCGGCTCGCGGTCTCGAGCGCGGCGGGCGGCGCGGTGCTACTACTCGTTGCAGACACGGCGGCACGCATGGTCGGCGGCGGTGCGATCCGACTGGGCATCGTGACGTCGCTCCTGGGAGTGCCGTTCTTCCTCTACCTGATGCGCCAGAGTGGTCGGAGGGACAACTATGCCTGAGCGCGCGAAGACGAGTGGCAGGGCGCCTCGGGCGGAGCATGGGCCCGTGGCATCGGCCGAGCGGCTCGAGGTCACGCTCGGCGGCCGGCTTGTCCTGAAGGGCATCGATATCGCCTTGAAGCCGGGCGAGGTCGTGGGGCTCGCGGGACCGAACGGGGCAGGGAAGACGACGCTCGTTCGCGCGCTGTCCGGGCTCGTGGCGCCGTCCTCGGGGCGAGCGAAGATCGGCGACGCCGATGCCGTGTCGATCGCGGCGAGGGAGCGGGCCCGGCAGGTCGCCGTCGTCTTCCAGGATAATCCACCGATCGCCGGCTACAGCGTTCGCGACGTCGTCGGGATGGGCCGATACCCGTGGATTGCGGCCTGGTCGGGGCCGGGCGCGGCGGATGCGGCCGTCGTCGAGAAGGCGATGAGCGATGCCGGCGTCGGCGCTCTTGCGGATCGCTCCCAGCAGACGCTCTCGGGCGGCGAGAAGCAGCTCGTTCAGCTGGCGCGCGCCCTGGCGCAGGAGCCGCGCGTGCTCCTGCTCGACGAGCCCGAGGCCAATCTCGATCTGGGACACCAGTACGCGCTTGGCGAGCGTGTGCGCGCGCTGGCCGCGACCGGCCTGGCCATTCTCTTCTCAGCCCATGATCTCACGGCGCTAAGGCTCTGGTGCGACCGCGTCGTCGTCCTGTCGGAGGGCAGAGTCGCCGCCAGCGGCGTTCCGAAGGACGCGCTGGCCGCCGACGTGATCCGGCGCGTCTACGGCGTCGATGAGCGCCGGCCGTAATTGAACCGCAGAGACGCAGAGAGCGCAGAGAGAAGACCAGGCACGTCCCAGGAATATGCAAGGAATAGACATACGCCTCGATCGACGCATAGACCGCCTACGCGGGATTTTTCTAAGGATTTATAGGACGCCAATATCTACTTCGTCTCAGCGTTCTCAGCGTCTCCGCGGTGAATCTCTGTGAACGCGCCGGGCTACCTTACGACGAAGACGGGGATCTCGGCCTTCAGGAGCGTCTGGTAGGTGGTGCTCCCGACGAGGAACTCGCGGATGCGGGAGTGCCCGTAGGCGCCGATGACGAGGAGGTCGATCTCGGCGTCGCTGCAGTACTGCCGGATCTCTTCGTCGGGATGGCCGTGCAGGAGCTGGGCGGTGCCGTCGGCGCCGGCACCCAGGATGATCTCCATGCCTTCGGCCTCGATCGCGCGCCAGTGATCGATGTCCTCCTTCAAGGGCTGGACGGTGATGAGCGAGAGCGCGATCTTGAGCGGCTCGAGGAGACGAAGCGCGGTGCGGACGGCGTCGGCTGCGTGCGGGCTCCCGTCGTAGGCCACGGCCACGCGCTCGATCGTGCGGTAGCGCCAGGGCGTGATGAGGCAGGGCCGGTGTGATCGGCGGATGACGCGCTCGACGGCGGTTCCCAGGTGGTCGGCGTGCGCGGCGGCATGCTCACCACGCTTTCCCAAGACGACGAGGTCGGCGTCCTCGGCGGCCGTGACGAGCGCGTTAACGGGCAGGCCGACGACGGTCTCGAACTCCGCGCGGTCCCCGAGCTTCTCTTGGACGGCGGCTTCGAGCCTGGTGGCCAGGTCGACCTGGACGGCCTGGATCTGCGGCGTCAAGGCGAGGTAGGGCTGGGCGCCGACGGCACCGCCGAGATCGGCGATGTAGGGTCCCTCGAGCATGCGGGCGTCCTGGACGTGGAGGATGCGAAGCGCTCCTCCTACGGAGTCGGCGAGCTGTCGCCCGTAATCGACCGCCGTCCACGAATACTCCGACCCATCAAGCCCGACAAGGATGCGATTCATGGACGTCCTCCACAGCCATTGTAGGCAGGTGACCCCCTTAAATGCGACCCCTCGGTGCTCTTGGGGAATGGACCCTACTTCAGGATGGCGCCCTCGCTGGCGGAGGTGGCGTGCTGGACGTAGCGCTTGAGGTAGCCGTAGTCGATGCGCGGGGGGATCGGCTTCCAGGTCGCGCGGCGCTTCTCAAGCTCGGATTCGTCCACGAGGAGGTCGAGCCGGCGGTTCGGGATGTCGACGCGGATCCGGTCGCCGGCCTTCACGAGCCCGATGTTCCCGCCCTCCTGGGCCTCCGGCGAGACATGGCCGACGCAGGCGCCGCGCGTGCCGCCGGAGAAACGGCCGTCGGTGACGAGGGCGACGCAATCGCCGAGTCCCTGGCCCATGATGTACGAGGTCGGCGCCAGCATCTCCTGCATCCCCGGGCCGCCCTTGGGGCCCTCGTAGCGGATGACGACGACGTCGCCGGCCTTCACCTTGCCGTTGAGGATCCCGTTGCACGCTTCCTCTTGCGACTCGAAGACGACCGCGGGCCCCTCGTGCGTGCGCATCTGCTCCGAGACGCCGGCGGCCTTGACGACCGATCCCGCAGGCGCGAGCGAGCCGAAGAGGATGGCGAGGCCCCCGTCGGTCGAATACGGGTTCTCAAGCACGCGGATGCACTCGGTGTCGGTGGAGCGGACGCCCTCGAGGTTGCCGCCGAGAGTCTTGCCGGTGACGGTCTTCTGCGTCAGATCGAGCGCGCCGTCCTGGCGGGCAAGCTCGGCGAGGATGGCGGAGATGCCACCGGCCTTGGCCACGTCCTCGACGTGATAGTGCGAGGAAGGGGAGACCTTGCAGAGCGTGGGGATGCGGCGCGAGAGCTCGTCGATGCGGGCGATGTCGTAGGGAATCCCGGCCTCGCGGGCGATGGCCAGGGTGTGGAGGATCGTGTTGGTGGAGCCGCCCATGGTGATGTCGAGCGCCAGGGCGTTGTCGAAGGCGGCGACGGTGGCGATGTCGCGCGGCTTGAGGTCCAGCTCCACGAGCTTCATGATCTGGCGGGCCGCGGCCTTGTAGAGCGCGACGCGATCGGGGTTGAGGTGATCGCGGTCCTGGCCGGCGAGGATCGTGCCGTTTCCGGGGAGCGCGATGCCGAGCGCCTCGCAGAGGCAGTTCATCGAGTTGGCGGTGAACATGCCCGAGCACGAACCGCAGGTCGGGCAACCGGCGTCCTCGATCTCCTTGAGCTCGCCCTCGGTCATGCTCCCCGTCTTCAACGCCGCGACGCCCTCGAAGACGGAGATGAGGTCGACGGTCTTGCCGGACTTGGTGACACCGGCCTTCATCGGTCCGCCGGAGACGAAGATGGTGGGGATGTTGACGCGCATCGCCGCCATCAGCATGCCCGGGACGATCTTGTCGCAGTTCGGGATGCAGACCATGCCGTCGAAGCAGTGGGCGCGGATCACGGTCTCCACGGAGTCGGCGATCAGTTCGCGTGACGGGAGCGAGTACTTCATGCCGGTGTGGCCCATCGCGATCCCGTCGTCGACGCCGATCGTGTTGAACTCGAACGGCACGCCCCCCGCCTCGCGGATCGCCTGCTTGACGATCTCGCCCACCTTGTTGAGGTGGACGTGGCCCGGAATGATCTCGATGAAGGAGTTGCAGACCGCGATGAAGGGCTTGCCCATGTCGGCGTCGGTGACGCCCGTGGCCTTCAGGAGCGAACGGTGCGGGGCGCGCTCGATGCCCTTCTTAATCGTGTCGGATCGCATGGCGGATCTCCTTGCGGCGCGGGGGTTGCCGCGGCCGCGTCGAACTCAGGGAATGACGAGCTGTTGACCGGGGTAGATGAGGTTCGGGTTGGAGAGGATCCCGCGGTTGGCGTCGAAGATGCGGTTGTACAGGTTGACGGTGCCGTAGTAGCGGGCGGCGAGAATGCCCAGGGTCTCGCCTTCCCGGACGGTGTGGGTGCGGGAGGCGGGGATCGGGGCGGTGGGCACGAGTGCGAGCGGGCGGTCGGCGCCGCCACGGATGCGGTCGATCTCGGCGCGGGCGGCCTCGAGGTCGGCGCGTAGCGAGATATTCTCGCGCAGGGCCTGTTCGAGGGCGCGGCGGAGCGCGTCGGCGTCGTCATTGGAGACGGCCTGGGCGAAGGCGGGGCCGCCGGCGAAGAGCACCAGGGCGAGGAGGGCGAGGGCTTGTTTCATGGTAACCATGCTCCTTGGTTCGTGAGTAGAGATGAGCGGAGTTTATGGGCAGGGCAGGGCGAGGGCAAGGAGGGTACCGCGGGGGCCGACGGCGGGATGCGGGAGAGGAAATGCACCGAAGATGGCCTCTTACTGAAGGGAACGGATTTTGCTAGGCTATGCTGGTGAGAAGTTCCCGGGGTATGGGTCGTGTCACCGCCGAAACCGGCGACCATCGGCTGTTGTCTTACTCGGTAGTTGTTATCGCCGTTGCCGCGGCGGTGGCCGCGGCCGCCTGCGGAACGCCGGTGCCGCCGACGCCACCGGACCCGAAGGCGTTGCCGACGGTAGAAGCGCAGGCAGCCACGCTCGAGGAACGCGACACGGCGGGAGTTCTTCTCTGGAGGGTCTCCGCGGCGCGCGCCCGGGAGCGTGCCGGGGAAGTGGCTTGCGAATCGGTGGCGTTCGTCGTGCCCGGCGGCGGCGTGAGCGCGGCGGGCGGAATCAGGCACCATCTTCCGGCGCTGGGCTTCACGGCGACGTCGCCGGTCGGATCGGTGGCGCGGCCGGAGACCGGTCCCAGCGCCGTCGTGGTATTGGACAGCGGCTACGTGATTCACTTTGAGAATGGCTGGGTCGTCTCCGGCCAGAGGCTGAGATGGGATGGCGAGCTGATCCGTACGGCCGGGAGCGTGCTCATCGAGAGGCCCGGCATGAGAATGATGGGGCGGGATGGCGTGATTCACCCCCGGGGGCCGCGCGTGGTGATGCGCGCCGTTCGAGGAACGATCGAAGGAGTGGCCTTATGACGATGACGACCCGACAGGCGAGACGTTTCGCCCTCCTCGCTCTGCACGGAGCGTGGCTTGCCGCGCTCCTGGCCACCGGCGATGCCCTGGCCCAGACGGTGCCCTCGGGCGGAACTCGTCCCGCCGGCACGACCGCCGTTCCCGGAGCTCCCGGCGTCTCCGTGCCGGTGACCGCACGCCCGACGCCGACGGCCGTGACGGTCGCACCCATCACGTCGCCGGCAACTGCGCCCGTGACCGCGCCCCCGTCCGCGACCGCGCCCACCGGCGGGCCGGAGCGGATCGAGGTGCGTCAGGCGGATCGCGTCGACTATGACGGCGGCACCAAGCTCGTCGTCCTGACCGGCGCCGTCCACATCGTCCGCGGCACGCTCTCGTTGAAGGCTGATCGCATCGAGATCGCGCTCGGCGACGACGAGAAATCGGTCCGCACTGCCACGGCGACGGGGCGCGTGGAGGTGATCGACGGCACGCGCCGCGCCATCGCGGAGCGCGCCGTCTACACCGAGAACACCTCCGACCTCCTCTTGACCGGCAGTCCGCGGCTCTGGGACGGCGGCAACGAGATCGAGGCTGACCGCATCCTCTATAACCTCAACACCCGCGCCATGCGCGCGGAGGGCCACGTCCGCGGCCTGTTCCTGCCCGGGGGTTTCGCCCCGAGGTGACCAGGAACCGGTCGGCATTCGAGGGAATCGGCCTCTCGCTCGACTACGGCCGCAAGCGCGCGGTCGACAACCTCTCGCTGAGGGTCGAGAGCGGCACGATCTTCGGGCTCCTGGGCCCGAACGGCGCCGGCAAGACCTCCATGTTCTACATGATGGTCGGACTCCTCAGGCCCAAGGCGGGAACCGTCCGTCTCGACGGCGTCGAGATCACCGATCTCCCGCTCGACAAGCGCGCCCGCCGCGGGATCGCGTACCTGCCCCAGGAACCCAGCGCCTTTCGCGACCTCACGACGCGCGAGAACATCGTCTCGGTATTGGAGTTTCAGCCGCTTGCGCGAGCGGCGCGGCGGGAGCGCGCCGACCAGCTCATCGAGGAGATGGGTCTCGGGCACGTGGCCGGCAGTCGCGCCCGGTGGCTCTCCGGCGGCGAGCGCCGTCGCCTCGAGATCGCCCGCGCGCTGGCGATCGAGCCTAAGTTCCTCCTCCTCGATGAGCCCTTCGCGGGCGTCGATCCCAAGCAGGTCGCCGAGCTCCAGCGGATGATCCTGAAGTTGCGTGACCTCGGTATCGGGGTCCTCATCACCGACCACAATGTCCACGAGATGCTCGACGTGGTGGACACGGCGACGATCGTCTTCGCCGGCCGCGAGCTCAAGTCCGGCCGCGGGCCCGACCTCGTGAAAGACCCCGAGGTCATCGAGCATTACCTCGGCGAGGGCTTCCGCTGGGAGGCGGCGGAGCCTGCCGCGGGGCCGGCGGCGGGGCCGGCGGCGGGGCCGGCGGCGGGGCCGATGGGTGAAGGTATTCGCTGATGCAGGGGCCGCGGCTCGAACAGTCCCTGCGCCAGGGGCTCATGATGACCCCCATGATGCAGCAGGCCGTGCAGATGCTGCAGATGTCGACGCTCGAGCTGGAGCAGCACGTCGAACTCGAACTCGAGAGCAATCCCACGCTGGAACTCGTGGAGGAGGGAGAGGAGCCCAGGGAGGCGGAAATCCCGGAAGAGTTCGCGGCGGATGGATCGGACGGCGCAGTGAGCGAGGCGGGATCCAGCGAGACCCCCGAACTCCCGGATCCCGCCTTCGACCTTGCCGGTGGCTCAACGCCTGATGCGACGGCAGCCGCCGACCAGTCGAGCCCGGTGGACACCGTCGACTTCGAGAATCTCTTCGGCGGCGCGGGAGAAGGGGAGTTCACGAGCGGGGGATCGGGCGGCGGCGAGGAGACCGACGCCGGGCGCGTCGTGGAAGAGACAAGGGCGGTCCGTTACGAGCTCGATGATGTGCTCCTGGAGCAACTTCAACGCGCCGAACTCTCGGGCGAGATCACTCCGGAGGAGACCGAGATCGCGCGGATCATCATCACGAACCTCGACGAGCAGGGATACTTCGCTCATGACGTCGAGGAGTTCGCGCGGAGACCTCCGTGCCTTTACGAGCGGGATCCTGCCGCCTGCGCGTCCGGCGGAACCCGGGGCATCCTGGACGAGAGCGAGGGCGTGGTGCGCCGCGTGTACGCGAACGGCTGGGAGGTTCGGAGCGTCCTCTACCAGCCGCCCAGTCTCTCGGCGACGTCCCTCGAGCGCGTCCGCCGCTGGATGCTCAAGCACTTCGACCCGCCCGGCGTGGCCGCTCGCGATTCCCGCGAGTCCCTGCTCGTGCAGTTGGAGCGGCTGGGCGAGGAGGGCACGGCGGCGTGGCTCATCGTGCGCGATCACTTCGAGGACATGGCGCGGAATCGCCTCCCCGCGATCGCGCGGGCGCTCAACCGGCCCCTTCCCGGCGTCCTGGAGGCCATCGAGCGGGTGCGGCTCCTCGAACCCTCCCCGAGCCGCGCCTTCGGATCGAGCGATGCCGGCTACATCGTTCCCGACGTGGCCGTCGAGAAGGTGGACGGCGAGTGGGTGGTCACCCTGAAGGATGATCGCCTGCCGCGCCTGAGGGTCAGTCGCGACTACCAGCGGATGTACGACCGCGAGAAGCGTAGCAAAGGCGAGGTCGGCGAATATCTCAAGGGCCGGCTCGAGTCCGCCTACTGGCTCATCAAGTCGATCCAGCAACGGCAACGCACCATCTACCGGGTCAGCGAGTGCATCGTGAAGCACCAGCGAGACTTCCTCGAGTATGGGCCCAAGCACCTGAGGCCGATGACGCTCCGCGTCGTCGCCGACGACCTCGGCATCCACGAGTCGACGGTCTCGCGCGTCACGACCGCGAAGTACATCCAGACGCCCCGCGGCATCTTCGAGTTGAAGTATTTCTTCACCAACGCCATCGACATGGGCGACGGCGAAGAAGCGTCCGCGCGCGTGGTGAAGGCTGTCCTCAAGGAGATCGTCGACGCCGAGGACGCCTCCCAGCCCCTGGCCGACCAGAAGCTCGCGGAACTCCTCGCCGCCCGCGGCTACCCGATCGCGCGCCGCACCGTGACGAAGTACCGCGAGCAGCTCGGCATCCTCTCCGCCCGCCAACGCCAGAAGTTCTGAGAGATTTTGGTCCTGGAATTTGTCCCCTCGGGATGTGACAGCGTGGGGGTTTCCTGCCATAATCGCCCGCTGTCACAC
>CAZJQD010000071.1:9145-11828 GCA_964548165.1 uncultured bacterium | reverse complement strand
CTCGCGACCGTCGCGCGCTGGATCTTCTTCGTCACGTTGACGTTCTACGGCATCACCTCGATCATCCGCGTTCTCGACGCGGTCTTCCTGGGCCTCAAGAACCGCGAGGGAGGGGCGGCGCTGGACTCGAGCGCCCTGCACCATGCGCGGCTGATGACCCGGATCGTCATCTGGATCGTGGGCTTTCTCCTGATCGCGAGGAACCTCGGATACGACGTCACGTCGCTGATGGCTGGCTTCGGTATCGCCGGGATCGCGATCGCGCTCGCTGTGCAGAACATGCTGGGCGATCTCTTCAGCTACCTTTCCATCCTCATCGACAAGCCCTTCGAGATCGGGGATTTCGTCATCATCGGGACGGACATGGGCACGGTGGAGCACATCGGGATCCGCTCGACGCGCCTGAGGACGCTCCAGGGCCAGGAGCTCGTCGTCGCCAACGCGGACCTGACCGCGTCGCGGATCAACAACTTCAAGCAGATGACCAAGCGCCGCGTGGTGTACCGGGTCGGCGTCGTCTACGGCACCCCGGCCGAGAAGCTCCGCGCCATCCCCGAGTGGATCCGCGAGATCATGGCGACCATCCCCTCGGTCCAGCTCGATCGCGTGCACTTCGCCACGCTGGGGTCCCACAGCCTCGACTTCGAGATGGCCTTCTTCGTCGACAGCGGCGAGTACGTCGATTACATGAATGCCCAGCAGGAGTTCAACCTGCGGTTCTACGAGAAGTGCCTGGCGGAAGGCGTCGAGTTCGCCTTCCCGACGCAGACGATCCACCTCGCGGGGGATGGGCTAAGGGCAGGCTGAGATCATGGCGGGGCAGAGACGAACGCGCAGGTCGAGGGGCCGGGAGGCGGCGGGTTGGGCTGAGCCCTGTTCGCCCGCATCACCTGCCGCGTCGCTCCCATGACTCGACCGTCGAAGCGGCGAGGCGATCAGGCTTGGCCGTTCCTCGCCGGTTCGATGCTGGTTCACGCCATATTCTTGTCGGTGGTTATTCCCAGGGTCATGAGTCCGCCCCCTTTGCCTGACCGGTCGATCGAACTTTTTACATTCGCCACGGCGGAGCTTCCCGTCTTGCTCTCGGACGCGGCCGTGTGGCCCCGCGCTCCACGCGATCCCGCGGCGCCGATCGCGTCATCGCTCGATGAGCCTGCCGTAGAGCCGTCTCAGGAATTGCCAGTGACGGCGATCGAGCGCGAGGTGGTGGGGAGCGAGCCGATCGTGCCGGTTCCACCGTCGTCGCCGGGGGACGGGTCTCGTCCCCGCGAGGATGCGCCGGCGCCGGCGTCCTTGCTGGAAGTCCCGGAGCGTCGCGTTGTCGTGCCCGCTGTGCCGGCGGTGACGTTTCCCGTTCCCTCGCGCGTGGAGGGGGGGGTAGCTGAGAGTCCGGGCCCTGATCTCTCCCGCGTGCTCGCTCCTGTCGCGGTCGTCGCGGCTCCAGCGACGCCGGCGGCGGTATCGTTGGAGGAGGCGCGGGCTTCCTATGCCGCGAACGTGCGCGCTCGTCTACAGGCGCGTAAGACCTATCCGTCGGCTGCGCGCGCATTGGGATGGGAGGGACGAGTGGCTGTTCGCTTCGTGGTCGGCCCATCGGGCTCCGTATCCCGCGTCGAGGTGCAGAAGGGCTCGGGGTTCGAGGTCCTGGACCGCGCCGCGGTGGATCTCGTCCACCGTTCGGCTCCCTATCCAGCGCCTCCGGGCGGCGAGATTGCGGTCTCGGTCCCTGTTCACTACTCGCTGGTGCGGCGCGGGAACTTATAGGACAATAATATCCAGTGATATTCAGGAACCCCCATCTTTGTGCTTTCCTCGCCGCGCTCTGGGTCGTCCTGTCGCTCCCTCTGCCGGTTCTTGGTTCTCCTCCCTGCGCGTGCGGCAGGGAAGTGGTGGACCGGATGCATTCCACTCAGCCTTCCTGTCACTCCGCGACGAACCCGGCGTTGGCCGCCGTCGCCCACGGTGCGCCGCCCTGCGCGGTTCCTGTCGAGGCGCTCCCTGCAGAGGAGCAAGCCGGTTGCGGCGCGTCGTGCGCCTGCGGGGATCGGCATGGTGTGCGCGACGCCTGCGGCACCGAGATCGGTTGCGCGTGCCGTCATGATCCTGGTCCCGTACTCATGACGTTCTCGCCCGGCGTATTGCCCGCCGACCTCGCTGTCGCTGCGTTCCTGTTCCTGGAAGAGGCTCCGGCGACCGCTCGCGCGGCGAGTCTTGATGGCGGAGGCCAGGTCGCGACCCCGCCACCCGACAGGGACACCCTCCCGGGCTGACGTTCGTCTCCGTTCGAGGCGCTCCACGCGATCGCCTCGCTCGTCTCATGCTTGTCGTGCGCGGTGCTCGCGCACTTCGAGCGAAGCCGCCGGATCAGCTCTCATTGCCACGCCCCATACATCCATCCCGTCACGGGTGATGCGCGTTCAAGGACCGCGTTCGGTCCGCGGTTCGCGCTCCCACCCGCCGTCGTCGCGACTCCGCCCTTGTGTTCGACTGTCGGAGGCGCGCGCCCCCTCGGAGGTAACTCGTTCCATGACATCTCGTGTTGCAATCGGCCTGTGCCGGCGGCGTCTCTCCAAATTTTCCCCGCACGCGGTTCTATTCCTGCTTGTTCTCCTCATGGCCCCGGCACTCGGGGCGGCCGCCGATACCACCGAGGTCGAGCCCGCGAAGGTCGCTCTCGATGAGA
>CAZJQD010000071.1:0-9045 GCA_964548165.1 uncultured bacterium | reverse complement strand
CTCGATGAGATCGCGCTCGACGACGTCCGCGTCGAAGCGTCAGCCGAGCCGCACGCGGCCGCCGCGCCCGCGCGACTCAACGTCTATCTTGCTCCCCGGCGGTCCGCCAGTTCGACCGACCAGGCGGCACGCCTGCCCGGTGTCTCGCCGGTCGGCAACGGCCCCGTGACGGGCCAGGTGCAGCACCGCGGCCTCCACGGCACGCGCGTCGCGACGACCGTCGACGGCGCCGAGATCATCCCGGCCTGTTCGAACTGGATGGATGCGCCGCTCCACTATGCGCCGCCCGGTCTCATCGCGACGATCGAGTTGGACCGCGGCGGGCTCTCGGTGCGCACCGCTCCCGATGCCCCGGGAGGCCGCGTGACGGCGACCTCGCGTCGAGGCACCTACGCGGAGGAACCGGAGTGGCGATTCGGAGGGCGGATCGAAGGAGGAGGTCTGCCGCGGCACGATCGAAGGGATGGCGCGGGCACGGTCTATCTCGCGCGCGATTGGTGGAAGACGTACGCATCCGGGAGCATCGAGAAGTCGGACGATTACGGGTTCCCGGGAGGCCGGGTCCGCCCGAGCGGGTTCGAGCGGATGGCAGCGGGCGGCGGGCTCAGCGCCCGGGGCCGATTCGGCGAACTTTCTGCCGACTACCGGATCGTCGAGACGCGGCTGGCGGGAACACCCGCGCTCCCGATGGACATGACGTTCGCCGACGCCGATATCGTCTCCGCTCGCTGGTCGGGCGTCATCGGACCTGCGGCTCTGAAGGCGTCCTGGGACTACACGTATATCGATCACGAGATGGACAACTTCCGGATGCGTACTCCCGCCGCGAATCGCCTGCGGTACTCACGCGACGTGACAAGGAGCCGCGGCGGATCGCTCGAGGCCTCCTTCGACTTGCCACGCGGATCGCTCACGCTGGGTATCGAAGGGCGAGGCGAGGATCAGAACAAGCGGCTCTTCAATCCCCAGGACTCGACCTTCTACACGGCTGCGTTCAACGAGATCGAACGTGACCGGACGAGCGGCTTCGCGGCGTGGAGCCTGCCGTTCTCCGTTCGCGAGGCCGGGGCGCCGTGGGTAGTGGAGCTCGGGGCGCGGTACACGAGCGTGCGGTCGCAGGCCGGGCCCGGCGAACTCTCGGGCGGATTCAACGCGATGGCCCGGAGCCTCCGGGATTCGTTCCATGCCTCTCCCCGTAGTCACGACGATCACAACATCGACGCCTCGGTCGTCGTCTCGGGCGATCTCGCGGACGGATGGTCGTTCCAGGTTGGCGGCGCGCGCAAGACGAGGGCTCCGTCCTATATCGAACGTTACGCCTGGATGCCGATGGAGGCCTCAACGGGGTTGGCGGACGGCAACACTTACGTTGGCGATCTCAACCTCCGATCCGAGGTCAGCCACGAGGTCGAGCTGGGTTTCGCGTGGACGGGTCCGCGCTTTCGCCTGGCGCCGCGTGGGTTCTATCGACGCGTTACCGACTTCATCCAGGGCGTGCCCTACGACGCCACGCCCGGGACCGTCAACACCACGGTCGAGCAGGTCTCGGCGATGATGGGCGGCGACTCAACGCCGCTCAGGTTCGCGAACGTCGACGCGGAGTTCGCGGGCGCGGACCTGGAGTGGTGGCTCGACCTTACGCACGGGCTGGAAGCTTCGGGAGTCGTGAGCTGGGTGCGCGGATGCCGCAAGGACATCTCCGACAACCTCTACCGGATCGCGCCGCTCTCGGGGCACGCCAGGGTCGAGTGGACAGGCGGGGACTGGACGATCGGCGTCGAGGAGGAGTTCGCGGCGCGCCAGGACCGGGTCTCGGCGACGAACGGCGAGACGCCGACGGGTGGGTACGGTGTCACGCACGTGGACGCCCGCTGGCGGCCGACGCGGGGGGTCACGGTCATCCTTGGCATACAGAACGTCCTGGAGAAGTACTATGCGCCGCACACCGCCGGCCGAAACCGCGTCGCCGGCGATCTCGCGCTGGGCGCGCGACTGCCAGGCCAGGGCAGGAGCCTCGACGCTCGCATGGTCCTGGATTGGTGACGGCTTGGGACTGAAGGCGACTGAGAACCGGCGCGGACGTGAAGTCCGCGCCGGAACTCGGCGTCAGTTACGGTTGAGGCAGTTGAGGTCCTCGAAGGCGATCTTCAGGCGGGCGACCATCGACTCCTCGGCCTTGCGGACCCAGACGCGCGGATCGTAGAACTTCTTGTTCGGCTTGTCGGCGCCCTCGGGATTGCCGAGTTGTCCCTGCAGGTATCCCTCGTTCTTCTTGTAGAAGGCGCGGACGCCGTCCCAGTAGGCCCACTGCGTGTCGGTGTCGATGTTCATCTTGATGACGCCGTACGAGATGCCCTCGCGGATCTCCTCACGCGACGAACCCGAGCCTCCATGGAAGACGAAGTTCACGGGATTCGGCCCGGTCTTGAACTTCGCCTGGATGTGGTCCTGCGAGTTCTTGAGGATCTTCGGGGTGAGCTTGACGTTGCCGGGCTTGTAGACGCCGTGGACGTTTCCGAACGCGGCCGCGATCATGAAGCGATCGCTGATCTTGCCGAGGGCCTCGTACATCCTCGCGACATCCTCGGGCTGGGTGTAGAGCGCGGAGTTGTCGAGGCCGGTGTTGTCGACGCCGTCCTCCTCGCCGCCCGTGCACCCGAGCTCGACTTCCAGCGTCATCCCGATCTTCTTCATCCGCTCCAGGTACTTGCAGGAGATCTCGATGTTCTCCTCGAGGGGGTCCTCGGAGAGATCGAGCATATGGGAGGAGTAGAGCGACTTGCCGGTCTCGGCGAAGTGCTTCTCGCCGGCGGTGAGGAGGCCGTCGATCCAGGGGAGGAGCTTCTTGGCGGCGTGGTCGGTGTGGAGGATGACGGCGACGCCGTAGTGCTCGGCCAGCGTGTGGATGTGCTTCGCGCCGGCGATGCCGCCGACGACGTCGGGGCGGACCTTGTCCGACGGACAACCCTTGCCCGCGTTGAACGCGGCGCCGCCGTTCGAGAACTGAATGATGACGGGAGAGTTGACGACGCGAGCGACCTCCATCACGGCGTTGACGGAGCTGGAGCCGATGACGTTGACGGCCGGGAGCGCGAAGGCGTTCGCCTTGGCGATGGCAAAGACCTTCTGGACATCGGCGCCGGTGACGACGCCGGGCTTCACTTCACTGAAGATTCCGGGCATGGGTGGATCCTTTCGAATCGAGTAGTCGGACCTGTGAAAAGAAGAACGACCTTGCAGGGCATGATAGAGGAAACGTCGCGTGCGCGGAATGGCTGGCCATCGCGTCCGCCGGACGCTGTTGATAAGAGGCTACGATTGATTGGAAAGTAAAGAGATAGAGGTCGATCCGGGGTATCCCGGTGTCAGGGCCCTATGAGTTCCGAGAAACGAACCACCAATCGATCGAACGTCATGGCATCGGAGCAGAGCCAAGGATTGAGACCGGTCACCAGGCCGACCGCGGCGCCGAATCCCAGGAGGAGCCCCGGTAGCCAGGAGCGCCCACGCACGGGATAGAGGGCCGCGGCCAGGAGGGGAAGCAGGGGCGACCAGAAGCGCGCGAGCGGGCCGGAGGAGTAATCGAACGCAAGAATCGCGATTACCATCGGGAGTGCGGGCCAGGCCCAGGTCCATGCCACGCGACGCCACCCGAGCGCGAGCACGGGGACCAGGCACAGCACGCCGGCGGGGGGCCAGACGATGCGCTCGATGAGGAGGGCGGGATCGAGGAGGCGAGACGCCGTGAAGGCCCCGAGGCGGCTGCCCGGCGCCGCGCGGTGATCGATGGTGGCCCAGATCTCCCACGTGGTGTGGTCGCAGGAGACAACGTAGGAGAGCGTGGCCGCGGCAATTGGGAGGGCTGCCGCCCCAGCGAGGATGAGGAGCAGGGCGGGGCGGCGGCTCAGGGGCCACGCCGCGACGAGGAAGAGGGGGGCGGACAGGAATGCGTAGCGAAAGTGGAGCAGAGGCAGGGCACCGACCACGGCGCCGACGGCCGCTGCGGCCATCGCTTCCTGCGGATGCTTGCGGACGATCACCCAGAGCGCAGCGGCTCCCGCGATCGGCTCGGGCCAGAGGTGGACGGCGAAGAAGAGCCAGGGGGCCGAGAGCGCGAAGGCCGCGGCCACGCGCCGAGCCCGGCGCTCGTCCAGGCCGCGGTCGACGAGCGCGGCGACGAGGAGCAGGAAGGACACGGCCGAGCAGGCGATGCCCGGCAGGGTGGCCAGGAGCCGTCCCAGTCCCGGGTGCAGGAGGGCGCCCGCGCCATAGAGAGGGGCCAGGAGCACGGTGTACCCGACCGCGTAGCGCGGATAGAAGGGTGCCGGATGGTCCGCGAGGCGATTCCGGATCGTGGTCGCAGCGGACGTGAAGAACGCCGGGCCGTCGTTGCGAAACGATCGCCACGTCTCGGCGCCGTACTCGTCCGCGAGATCGAGATCGCCGTCGGAGAGCAGGGACTGAACCGCCACCAGGCGGCGCGATTCGTCATCCCACGGCGGCGAAAACGCATGGTGCATCGCGAAGAAGAGCGCTACGACCGCCAGCATGCCCGCCCACTGCGCTCGGCGGCCTGGCTCGGCGTCGAGGCGACGCACGAGCGGCCAGGCGCCCAGCGCCATGGCGCCGAGGAACGCGGCGGCCGCGAGGTGGCGGAGTATCCGCGGGTCTGCCAGGTCCATGCTCGTCCTACCGGAGCCGGTGGCGCAGGTGGAATCGGGCCAGGTTGAATACGACGCCGGGGCGGAGCGAGAAGAGGGCGTTCTGCTCGAGCATGCAGGGCGAGAAGCAGGTCGCGCACCCGTGGCGTCGCGATACCGCGAGCGCCCCGGCCACTCCGCGCCGGCGAATATCCTCCGCCGGGACGCGGCCGAGCGTGAGGGCGCAGGGAAACATCCGCCCGTCGGCCGCGATCGCGCAGTGGAATCGTCCCGCCGAGCAGCGCGGGCCTGGGAACTCGGCGCCGACCTCCGCCTCGGTGAGGCGATCCCGGCGATAGTCGGGCCACGTCCTCGACACGCGATACGTCTCCTCGGAAAAGACGATCATCGGATGGTCGCGCCGCGCCTCCACGATTCGGTCGCAGAGCGCGCGGATCCGATCGTCCGCCAACCGGTGATGGGACGCATCGTGCCAGAGACCCGATTCCTCCTCCGAGCGCATGAAGTTGATCGTCAGGGGCAGATCTTCGCGCCGGGCGAAAAGGAGCAGGTCCTCGAGTGTCTCGGCGCTATGTTCACTCAGCACGGCGTTGACCTTCACCGGTATGCCCCATCCCCGCGCGGCCTCGATGGCTCGAAGAGCCTCGGCATGGCTGCCCTGGCCGCGGTTTCGATCATGCGACGCGGCCGTGCCGTCGAGGCTGATCGTCAAGGCGTCGAGCCGGCGCACGACGTCCTCGCGACGCGGCACCAGCGTTCCGTTGGTGGTCATTGCGACGGCCAGGTCGAGCGACCGGGCGTGGCCGACCAGCTCGTCGATGTCCCGGCGCAACAACGGTTCGCCCCCGAGGAAGGCGAGCCGCACGGTGCCGGCCGCCTTGAGTGCGTCGAAGATCCCGCACCACTCCGCGGTCGTGAGCTCCGGGGTCTCCTGGTAGGGTGACGAGCAGTACACGCACCGGAGATTGCACCGCATCGTGGGGTAGACGCTGACATGCTGGGGCACGGCGGCCCCGGTGGCCCGTGCCGCCAGGAGCGCCAGCCCGGTCTTGAGTGCCCTCATGCGCCGCGCTCCCGGGGGCCTATCCCCGCCGCAGGAGCTGAAGGATGGCTCCGGGCTTGAGGGTGAAGAGGCGCTTGCGCTCCTCGAGGTGGACCACTCCGCAGTCGGCACAGTGATGGAAACGAGCCTGTCGCAGGGCCGCTTCCAGGCCGTCCGTGACGGCGTTCTTCGCGGTGAAGGGGCCCCCGTGGAAGTTGCAGGGATGCACGTCGCCGTTCGGCTCGATGTGCACGTAGAAATTCCCGGCCATGCACGCCGAGTGCCCCTCCATGGCCCGCGTCCGCGCCCGGTAGTCCGGCCACTGGGAGGTACGCTCGTACGTGGCGGCGGAGAACATCAGGCCCCGTCCCTGTCGCTTCAGATCGGCAAGCCGCTGGTAGAGTGCGCTTTCCGCCGCCTGGTCCAGGGCGAGGAATTCGGCGCCGTCATCCTGGTAATGAGTCGAGAACTGGACGGCCTGGGCGTTGAGGAGAAAACCCCGGCTCTCGCAATACGCGAGGAGCGGTTCGAGGTCGCAGGCCGTCTCCTTGTGCACGATCATGTTGATGTAGACGCGGCAACCGCGCGCGGCCGCCAGATCCGCGGCCTGCATCGCGATCGCGTGCGATCCCGCGCCGCGGCACCGATCGTGGAGCTCGGGCCGCAGGGCGTCCACGCTGACCACCACCTCGTCCAGCGCATCGAGCAATGACGGCGTGCGGACGATGCCAAATCCGTTCGTGGTCACGGCCGTGCGCATCCCGGCCGCCTTCGCGGCGGCGCAGATCTCGTCCATCCCCTTGAAGAGCGTGGGCTCGCCGCCCTGGACCTTGAAGCGGCGGGTCCCGAACCGCGCGAGGCCGCGCACGATCTCGAGCCATTGATCCACGGTCAGCGTGCGCGTCGCGATCTCCGGGCACTTGCAGTAGGTACAGCGGAGATTGCAGGCGTTGAGGAGCTGGGCCTGGACCTCCAGGGGGTGGATGGTCGTGAACTGGTGGCGCGCGAAGTGCCAGGCCATGTCCAGGGCCTCCGCGGCCCGTCCTCGCGTCACGTCGGCTCTGCGTCCGGGAGAGACACCATCGTGCGGACCTTCCGATAGGAGGCCGACTGGCGATAGAAGGGATAGGCCATGAGGACGCCGAGAAGGATGGCGTGCAGGAGGACAACCAGCAGTACGGGCTGGAGCCAGGGCAGGTTCGCGGGCCGGGCCGCGGCCGCAGCGAGGAGCACCGCGGGAAGGAGGGTCGCCGCCAGGCCCAGCGGCGGGCTCGTCGCCCACGCGGCGGCGAGCAGGAGCCCGACTGCGACCAGGGCCAGCAGGGGAGCCACGAGAAATTGCGCTGCGCGCCAGAGGAAGACGCCGCGCCCCGGGGAGGGCATCGTCCCTGCGGCCGGAAGGTGCCTGAAAACCTCGTGCAGGTAGGCCGAGGCCTTGCGGCACTTGTGCCGCACGAGGTCACGAAACGAGATCGGCGCGCGCAACTCGGAGATCTCCATCTCGACGTAGCCCACCCGGAATCCGCGCGCCAGCACATGAAAAGAGATGAAGACGTCGTCACAGAACGCGTCGCGCGGCAAGGATTCGATCAATTCGCGGCGGCACAGGTAGCAGGGTCCCATCACGATCGAGGCCGAGCCGACCCGGGCCTCGGCCGCGCGCATGCCGTCGATTAGGCCGGTGTGACATCGCTCGAGCTCGTGGGCGAGCGGGCGCGCGACGGGAGTGCCCACGATCCCGAGGCCAGGATCCGCGCGCAACGCCAAGACCAGGGCGGATAGCGTCTCCGGCTTCATCCGGGCATCCGCGTCCGTGACGAGGACATACGGCGCGGTGAGGCGCGGCAGTGCGGCATTGAGCTGGGCGATCTTGTTGGCGACGTCGTGGCGGACGAGGTGGATGCGCGGATCGCGCGCTGCCGCCGCGGCGACGATGGCCGCCGTGCCGTCCGAAGACCCTCCATCGACAATGAAGAATCGCAGGGCGTGGGCGGGGTATTCCAGGGCGCGGAGATCCTCGAGCTTGGCGCCGATGTCCCGCTCTTCGTTCAGGACCGCCACGAGCACATCGACCCCGCAGGCGGCGTCCTCCACCGGCGAGGATGGCGGAAGGAGCGGCCGGCGATGGGCGCGGAGCCAGCCCCAGTAGCCGGCCACGAGGCCACCCCAGGCCCCTCCGAAGAGAAGGGCCCCGAGGGTCAATGCAAGCGAAGCCTCCACGAGGTAGGGCATCGTAGACGTCCAGCGCACGGGGGACAAAAGGAATCGTTTACGCTCGGGTCACGTTATTCCCTGTCCCTCTGCCCCCGTGTAATTCCCGATGAGCGGCGCTCGCGGGCCGTCAGCCAGGTGAAATCTACCGCCACCGCCACAGCCGATACGCGGAGGTCGGCAGGATGGGGGCCAAGGCCGTCAGCGCCATTGTCGGACCGCTGGGGAGTTCATGGACGTAGGAGAGCGAAAGACCCAGGCCCGCCATCGTCGCGCCGAGGAGGATTGCCACGACAGCGGCAGATCGGAATCGGCGGGCGACGAGCAGAGCGGCCGCGGCGGGGCCGATGAGCGCGGCGAACGAGAGGATGGCGCCGGACGTCTTCAGGCTTGCGGCGACCCCGGCGCCGATCGTGGCCAGGAGGAGCGCGTTCCAGGCGCCCGGGTTTCGTCCCGTCGTCGCCGCATACTCGCCGTCGTACGAGACGAGCACGAACTCCTTCCAGGCAAAGGAGTGCACGAGAGCGATCGCGGTCGTGACGCCCGCCAGGACCATGATCTCGTCCGGGTTCGCGCCGAGGATATCGCCGCCGAGGATCGTGAGGCCGTGGGTCTCTGTCGGAGCCAGGACGGCGAGGCCGAGGAGAACGCCCGCGGTGGCGATCGCATAACCGAGACCCACGAGACCATCGGTGCCGATCGCGATCCGGCGTGGGGCCATGGAGGCGGCCGCGGCGCCGAGAGCAACGCCGAGGAGGGCGGCGGGCAACGCAGAGAGTCCGACAGCCATGCCGGCGACGACGCCGAAGGCGGCAAACTGCGGGAGGGCTGCGCCGAGAAAGATCTGCCGTCGGAGGATGACGAAGAGGCCCAGGTAGCCCAACAGGCCGCCGGTGAGCGTGCCCGCGATGAGCGCATCCCGCATGAAGGGAGTCTCATAGATGGAGAGGAACAAGCTCATGGTCGGCCGTTCTCGGGCGGCGTCGTTGGCGGAAAGATCGCGCGGACGCCACCCGATCGCGCAACCTGGATCGGCATGCCGTACACGGCACTGAGCGTCTCGGCGGAGAGGAGCTCGTCGTGCTCGCCTTCGCGCAATCGCCCGTCGTGGATGAGCGCGATCCGCGTGGC
>CAZJQD010000070.1:4484-12760 GCA_964548165.1 uncultured bacterium | reverse complement strand
TCTTTCACCCCCGCCTGCTCCAAGCCGCGCGCGTGCTCCGCTCGAGCGGGCTCACGCACCACGACCTCGCACCGCCAGGCTCTCTCCCCAAGGCCGCACTGCAGAACGGATCCGGCATTCACTACCAGCTGGAGCGCCTCGCGCGCGCGGACGGCTTTCGCGCGCTCGGCGCCTGGTTTAAGCATCGGTTGGGGCGCCGCGACAGCTCTCCCGTTTCCCCGCCGGTTCTCGCCACCGCGCAAACCGCATGAGGCGAACCGCCGGCATCACCCACATCACGCTCTTCACCGAGCCCGCCGCCTGCGGCGGATCCTGTCTCTTCTGTCCTCGCGTTCCGGACACCCCGCACTCCTATCTTCCTCACTCGCATGTCAGCCGCGCCGGGCTGACCTACGACGCCCGCGACCAGGCCCGGCATTGGCTCGACGCGGTCGAGCGTTCCGGTCGAACGGCGGCGAAGCTGGAAGTCATCATCCTCGGCGGATCCTTCAGCGCGCACGCGATCACCTACCAGCACGAGTTTCTCGCCGGGATCTACCGCGCCGTGGAGTCGCTTCCGCACGGTGACAGGACACCGCTGGAGGAGTTGGTCGCGAGGCACGCCGCCTCGGCCCGGCACCGGATCATCGGGATCACGGTCGAGTGCCGCCCGGACCAGGTCACCGACGAACTCTGCCGCCGCCTCTTCGCGTTCGGCGTCACCAAGATCGAGATGGGCGTCCAATCGCTCGACGACGCGGTGCTGGCTCTCAATGATCGCGGGCATGACGCCGCCGAGGTCGCGCGCGCGACAGCGGTCATCCGTGCGGCCGGGCTAAAGATCGGCTACCACCTGATGCTTGGGCTCCCGGGCGCCACCGAGGATTCGGATCGCCGAAGCGCCGAGATCACCTTCACCGATCCCGCGTTCCAGCCCGATCACCTCAAGATCTACTTCTGCGAGATGTTCCGAAAGGAATTCATGCGCCCCCGCCTCGTGGATCTCTACGAGACCGGGGCCTGGAAACCCCTGGGCCGGAACGAGCGCGATTCCCGCCTGGCCGCCCTGCTGCCCCGCGTTCCCGCCTTCATGCGGATCTCGCGCATCGGCCGCAAGTTCGCCCCCGACGAGGTCGCCGATCGGAGTGTCAGGCTCGATCGATCCATGGTCGAGCGCCGGCACGGGTGCGCCTGCATCCGCTGTCGTGAACCCGGCCCCCGGGAAGTCTTCCGGCCTGGAGACGTGATCCTGGAGGAGACGCGGCTCGGCGGTGACGAGCGGTTTCTCGAGGCGCGCATCGCGGGTCGCCGGACCTGCCTCGGCCTCCTGCGCCTGAGGCTCGGCCGTGACGAGGCCATTGTTCGGGAACTTCACGTCTACGGTTTCGAGAGCGCGCCGGGGGACACGGGCCCTCACCAGCATCGGGGGATTGGCAAGCGCCTGGTGGAGCGCGCCGAGTGGACCGCGCGCGAGGCCGGCCTGCCAGATCTCAGCGTGGCCAGCGGCGTCGGCGTGCGCGGCTATTACGGGAAGCTGGGTTATGCCCTCGATACCTCCTCCCGCATGAGGCGCGCCCTCTCGTGAAGACGCACGTGAGCGTTCGCCGCATCCACGTCCTCCTTCTCCTCGCGCTCCTGGCGACCGCGGCGCGCGCCGTTCCCGTCAGCTTCATTCACGACGACGGAACCGCGAATTCGGTCGCAATAGCCGGCTCGTTCAACCGCTGGTCGCCCACCGCCACGCCGCTCGCGCGCGAGGGCGAGCGATGGAGCGTGACGATCGACCTGGAGCCGGGACGCTACGAATACAAGTTCGTCGTCGACGGAAATCGCTGGAGACCCGATCCGCGAAACACCCGCGTCGACGGCGCCAGCGAGAACTCCATCCTGCAGTTCCAAGCCCCCGCCGACCTCCCGGCTCACTTCACGCGACGACTTGTGCGCTGTGCGTTCACGATCCCGGACGCCGGTTACCGCGAGGTCGCGATCACGGGCGAGTTCTGCCGCTGGAATGACCGGCTCTATGCCCTGAGGAAGGATCCCGGGAGCCGGCAGTGGCAGGGCATCTTCTACCTCCCGGCGACCCCGACCGACCTGGGCATCACGGCGGATGGACGCTGGCTGGCGCTCTCGCGAACCGCCGATCCGCGGGGCTTCTTCTACTTTCCCGAGGATGAAGAACGGTGGCGGGTCGCGGCGGAGACGCGACCGATCACGGTCGCCGCGGATCGCGTGACGGTGTCCGCGCGCCTCGTGCCACCACGAGGCGGAGACGCGTCCGCCGACGGATGGACGGCCCGCGCGTGGCTGAACAACAACCCGGTTCCGACGACCGTCAGCGAGAACGGCACCATCGCCGTGACTGCTTCCGGCCTGCGACCGGGCGCCAACGGCCTCCGGATCGATGCCGCGCGGGCCGCTCGATCGAGCGCGGCCGCCGAGACGGCAACGCCGGCGTTCGTGGGCATCCTCCGCGACCCCTCATCCGCTCCACGACCGTCGCCCTTGGATACCCCCTGGCTTCCTTACCCCACCGATCCCGACTCCGCCGCCTACCCCGGGTATTACCGACTGCCGCCCGGCGCCGTGGACGCCATCATCTACCAGATCATGGTGCCGCGCTTCCGGGACTCGGACAGCGACGGCATCGGCGACCTGCGGGGAGTCATCGAGGAACTTCCGCGCATCGCCGATCTCGGAGTGAACTGGATCTACCTCCTGCCCATCTTCGAGGCCCCCACCCAGCACGGCTACCATACCACCGACTACTTCACGATCGATCGCGACCTGGGAACCCCCGACGACTTCGCGGCCCTCCTGGACGCCGCGCACGGCCTCGGGCTCAAGGTCATGCTCGACTACGTCTTCAACCACTCTTCGGCCGACCACTCGCTCTTCCGGGCCGCCTACGCCGATCCCGAATCGCCGTGGCGGAGCTGGCACCGATGGAAGGGACGCGACTCATGGACGGGATTCGGCGACGGGCGCAGCTCGATGCCGGGCTGGAACTACGACGAGCCGATGGTGAGGCGCTACGCCATCGACGTCGGGCTCTACTGGCTCGCGATGAACGACGGTCGCGGCATCGACGGGTGGCGGTGCGACGTCGCTCACGGCGTGCCCGATGCCTTCTGGATCGAGTGGAGCGCGGCGCTACGAGCGCGGCGGCCGGAAGTTCTGCTACTGCCGGAATTCGACGAGCCCGGCTTCGACCTCTATCACGACTGGGCCGCGCTCGACGTCTTTGCCGTGATCGAGGGCCGCAAGAGCCTCTTTGCGCTCGAAGATGCGTTGAAGGCGCCGCCGCGAGACGCCCAGCGTTTCCCCCTCCGGTTTCTCAGCTACCACGACCGCGACCGCCTGCTGACCGCGGCCGGCGGCAAGCGCGATCGCGCCCGCCTGGGGATGACTTTTCTCCTGACGATCCCCGGCGCGCCATTGCTCTATTACGGCGAGGAACTGGGCATGGACGGCGCGATGGGTTCGAACACGAACCGCGAGTTCCCTCCCTGGGACACCGTGGACACGGCGACCCGGGCCGCGCACCAGGCACTCATCCGCCTCCGCCGCGACCACGTCGCGCTGCGCCGCGGCACGGCGCAGAGAGTCGATCTCGATAACGCCCACGTCTTCGCTTTCACGCGTTCTCACCCGGACGAGGAACTCCTCGTCGTCCTGAACCTCTCCGATAGACCCCGCACCGTGACGCTCCCGGGGCCAGCCGCGATCCTCCTGGGATGCGGAGCCGAGCAAGCCGTCGATCCTCAGCAGGCTACTCCCCGGCACGCGCTTTCCCTTGCTCCGCTTGGATACGCGATCCTCTCGCCACGTCCCTGACACGGTCCATTTGCAGAATCGGCGAGATTCCGCATCGGTGTGGATTCCGCGGAATGGCTCGGCCTCGTCCCTCGGCCTGAGCGCGATTACCGCTTCACCGACGCTGAAACGGGCGCCACCCACTGTTCGCTCGATCCGTATCGTGCAGGCGTGATTTGACCTGGCCCAGGCGCTCGGCCATGCGCGGATGGCGCGTCGCCTGGAATGCCTGCGTCAGGAGGCTCTCCGCATCCTCGTAGCGACCCTGGACAGCATACACCCAGCCGGCGATCTCCAGGCAGCGCCCCCGCTCGTAATTGGCCACGTAAATTTCCTGCACGGCGGCCAGGAGGACGTTGCCGAAGACCGCAACCTCAATCGAAGCCGTGTCCACGGGAAGAGTCAGCGGGACGGAAATCTGGTCAGCCAGCTGAAGAGCGCGCTCATAATCCTTTTCGCGAAGCGCGCGCGTCATCTCATCCACGGCGATAGCGGGACTCGTCGGCGCGGACTTGTGAAGGATCTGCGAGACCGCATCCTGGTAGCGCGAGTCGGCCATCAGTTGAACGGCAACCATCGCGAGCGCGAGGTTCTCCGGGTTGTGGGCGAGACCGGCCTCACATTCGCGCAGGGCGGCATCCGAATCCCCTATCGCTACATGAACCTTCGCCAGGTCCGCATGGACGTTGTCGCGGTCATACCAGTACCAGTAGCCGGCCTCGGTGCGGTCACGCGTGACCGTTAAGCACATCCGCAGATGCGCCAGCGCCCGGGTCATATAGCCCATGGTCATCCAGTATTGGGCCGCATCGCGATGATTGCGGACGTTGTGTTCGATCACGGCCGCGCGGTCGCGCTCCCACGCCGCGGAGGCCTTCTTGCCAACCTGGTCGTTCGCGTAGGCGAGGTTGATGTGCATCTGCGCATAGTTCGGCGCGTACGCCTGCAGGTCGCGGTAGGCCTCGAGGGCATCGGAGAGCCGCCCAGCCACGAGGTAGCTGTAGGCGAGCTTGTAGTAATTGGAGACCGACGCCGGGTTCAGCGCACGCGCCGCCTCGGCCTCCTCGATGGCCAGATCGACGCTCCCGGCGCCACCGTCCGTGTAGGCCATAGTGTTCCGAAGATGGTGATCGGCCTGCCAGTATCTCCAAGACTGCGCGGCATAGGCCAGGGTGATGGTGAGCAGGATTCCCGCGGCCACGGCGGCGCGCACCGGATACCGCACGGGCGATGCCTGCGCCATCGACTCCCACGCTCCCCTCCGCGCCACCTGCCCCGCGGCAAGAGCCCACCCCACCATGAACCAGAGCGTGGCATTATTTCCCGTCCAGCGCGTCTCGACATCGAACGAGGCCTGGAGCCACTGGTTGATGGGTCCCACCAGGGGAAGAAGCGCCAGCGGGTACCAGGAGCTCGCCTTCTGCAGACCCGCGCCGCGCAGGCCCACCGTCGCGTATGCGGCCAGGATCAGCCAGAAGAGCGCGAGCCCGAAGATGCCTCCATCGTGTAACCACTCGATATGCTCGTTGTGAGGGTGATCAGTGTTGTGGCTGACGCCTGTCCGGTGATACCACGAGGGTCGGGTCTCCGGCATCAGGAAGTTGAAGGAACCAAGCCCACGCCCGAAAAGAGGCGCGCGCAGAGCTCCATCCAGTCCCATCTGGAAGAACGTCTGCCGAACCCGGTTCGCGTGGTTGCTCTCGGAATCGAACCAGGATGCCTGCGCAGCGATGAACCTGTGGCCACACTCCTTGTGTTCCTCGGCCATCGACTTCTCGCGGACAAGCTCGATCGTCAGCACCACGAGGATCAGCAGGAGGGCGACCCGCGCACGACCTCGCCAGGGCCTCGGAGAGAACGACCACCGGAGGCAGAAGAGCAGCAACATGAGAGTCGTGAGCAATACGGTGAGAAATGCAAACCGATTCATCGTCGCCGCAACGGCATAGACATTCAGCAAGATGAGGACCGGCAGGCCCCACGTCGCCAACGGGCTTCGGCGCACGAACCAGAGTCCCATGAAGAGCGGGAGCGTGCAGATGAGAACGCCAGAGAGGAAATTCGGGCTCCCGTGCGTGGAAACATACACTTTCGAACCCCAGTCCGGGATGAGCGTGAGCCAGACGAGGAGATCGAACCCGTAAAGTTGCCCAAGTCCGTAGGCAACCATCAGCACGTTCACGATGACGACGACCTTCGCCAGGCGGAGAAGTTTCCCCTCCGTGTCGGCGAATCGGATCAGGGCCCAGGCCTGGACGAAGTAGCCGAACGTGCGGCCCCACAAGTCGATCGCCGACGTCGCGTCGGGGCTCAGCGGCACGAGAATCGCCCATCCGATCAGGGCGACGGCCATCGATCGCGCGACTCCATTCATCGGCAGGTGCCAGCGACCCGTCGTCCAGAGATCACCGACCACCCAGACACCGAGGACGAGGAGCGAGAAGAACGGCGCCAGGATGTCCTTGAGAATGACGATGTTCTGCGTGTAGGTCGTGAAGACCAGGTTGACGCTCACGTACTGGATCGCCAGGAGGAACAGGACGATGCTGCCATGGTTCGCGGCGAAGCGACCGGCGAGCCCGATTCGCACGGGGACTTCGGTTACGCTCGCGGCAGGCGCGACCGCATCGGGCGATTCCTCCCGGACGTCCTCCATGGCCTCCATCCTGCCACCTGCTCCCCGCGCCGTCGACCCTCACGCGGGGGCCCAACCTGCGATTCCGTGGTTCCGTTCGCCCCCCCTCTCCGCTAGCATCCGCGGACCGGGAGGCGGCGAGGTCAGCCGCGGCCGGACGACGGAGGCTCTCCATGAAGTGGAACAGTTATGACTTCGTCCTCTCGGCGGACGCGCAGTTCAACGGCGCGGACACCGACTACATCCCGGACCTTCGCGCCTACCGCCACGCCTCGCTCAAGAGCGAGTACCAGACGATCGTCTCGCCGGAGCTCCATCGCCTCCTCCCGCGCAAGGGGCGCAACTTCGAGTCCGCGGACCAGGAGACGTGCGTGCGGGTGCGCGCCATCGACCACAAGATCGGGTTTCCCGCCGAGTTCTTCCAGTGCATGCTCCAGAAGCCCCAGCACTACGTCGACTTCAAGGGTCGACTCTCGCTGGTCATGCAACTGGTGCGCGAGAACAACGTCGCCATCAACGGCATCTTCGACGCCGCTTTCCGCGAGTACTACGCGAACGGATTCAACCCCGACGACACGATCGGCCGGGAGGTCAACCGCGTCTTCGGAAAGTACGACGAGGAGCTCCGCGGCATCCTCCGCGGCTACCTCACCCAGAAACCCCAGCGCACCATGTTCCTCATCGACGTGGAGTCGGCCCCGGCGAGCCTGGCGTGGCTGGAACCCGTCTACCAGACGATCAAGTCCGTCCTGACGAATTGGGGCCTCGAGCACATCGCGGTCCTGACCGGAAAAGGGTACCACTTCGTCTCGCAGGTCCCGCTCTACGCCGCCACCGGCGTCCACGACGGGCGCGGGCACATGAACTACGCGATGCTGAACCTGATGGCGCGCGGCGGCCCTATCAAGCCCGAGACCATGGACAAGATGGTCACGGTCCGCTGGGGGAGCCGGAAGATGGCGCCCTCGCCTCTCCTGGCCCAGCGCGCCTACCAGGGCATGTGGAAGCTCCAGCAGTACCTGGCCGTCAACATGGTCGACGAGATCCGGCGCGCGCTCTCGCGGGCCAAGATGGCCCCGTGGGTCAACTTCACGGACAACGAGCAGGAGACCGTGATCCTCGACATCACCTCGATGCTCCGCCAGGTCGACATGGGCGTCTTCGGGAGCGTCGGCTCGCTCTACAACAAGCAGCGCACGCCACCCAAGGTCCGCATCATCCGGAGCCGCAACGGGCACGAGTATTTCAACAACGATGTCTCGTGGATGCTCGCCACGCGTAGCGACCTCGGCGCCGTGAAGCTCCACCTCATCCACTCCGGGGGCCGTGTTCCCGACGGGTCGAAGGGCATCGAGAACATCATCCGATCGTACGACAACAGCAGGATCAAGCGCGAGCTGCACGACCAGTGCGATCGCCCGCTGAACGCGGACAAGATCGCCGAGATCTTCCAGTCGAACTACAAGATGATCTGGCGGCGGTGCCCGCAGATCCTCCACGACATCCAGCACGCCCAGCCGCGCTTCCTCGATCCCAAGCACCTCAACTGGATCTACCGCCAGCTCGCCGAGAAAGGCTTCTCCGTCCACGACATGATGACGCTCACCAAGGCCGTCTACTGCGACCCCATGAAGAAAATCGACATCGACGCGAAATACTCGCGGGACGAATGGAGCCGATGGCCCGAGCTGTTGCTGGGCGAGTGGTACAAGGGCTGAGGGAGACGTGCCGGCCGGTGGACCACGCGTCCTTCGCCTCGGACTCCTGCTCCTCGTTCTGGTCGCGCTCACGAGCGACACGCGCTCAAGCGGAGCGTCCCCAGGCGCCGCGCCCCCAGGCGCCGCGC
>CAZJQD010000070.1:0-4384 GCA_964548165.1 uncultured bacterium | reverse complement strand
CCCCAGGCGCCGCGCCCCCAGGCGCCGCGCTCGCGAACAGCACGGCGGCGGCAACAATGAGGTCATCGACCACGTCCCGCACTCCGCGTGTCGCCGGTGTTCTCGGCGTCGACCTCGCCGTCGCGCCGATCCCCGAGTCCGCCCGCGCCGTGGTCGCCGCCATTCCGCGTTCTCCCGGCGACGTTCTTCTCGTCTACTGGCGCCCCGACGGCGCCTACGACGCCTGGAACCTCTGGGCGTGGAATCCCGGAGGCGGCGGCACGCGCCGCACCTTCACCGGGATCGCGGGCCATCGCGATTCGGCCGGCGCCACGGTCGCCTACCTCCGCGCCCCCCGCACCGTGCTCTTCCCCGACGGCGCCGATCGCCTGGGAGTCATAGTCCGCACGGACGAGTGGGAAAAGGATCCCGGGACGGACATGGAGTGGGACCTCAACGCCGGGGGCACGGCTCTCGTCGTCTCCGGCGATCCCCGGCTCTACGCGCTCGAGACCGACAGCCCGAGACTCCTCTCCGCCTCCCCTGTCGAGCTCACCCCGGGAGCATTCGGCCTGCGCGTCCGCACGCTCGGCCACCTCCGTTTCGCACCGGGTGCCGCGACGACCGCGGCCGCCCGCGCGCGCGGCTTTCGCCTGAGCGGGAGCCTCCGGGTCACGGGCGCAAGGGCCTGGTCCGCGCCCGGCGAACCGATCCCAACCTCGGATCGCACCGATGATCTCCTCCTGACCGTCGCCGGATCGATCCGGCGAGGGCGCTCGTACACGGTCACTCATCCTCTCTTCTCCGGCTCCGCGACGGCCGCGTTCCCGGCCGAGCCCCGCCCCGCGCCCGCGCTCGCGCCGGCAACCCGCAGGCGACTCCCGGAACCCATCCTCGACGGCAACCCCGAGTGGGTCTCCCTCTACTGGGACGCGTGGCGGTTCATGCACGAGAAGCTGACGCGCGGCGACGTCTCCAAGGGCTTCGTCCCGCTCTACATCGACGAAGGGTTCAACGAGAACATCTACCAGTGGGACTCCTGCTTCATGGCCGCGTACGCGATCTACGGCCTCAAGGTCTTCCCCGCCATGGCCGCGCTCGACAACTTCTACAACCTCCAGCGCGCCTCGGACGGCTACATCTGTCGCACCTACAACGAGAACACGGGCCTGGCGACCGGCGAGGCCGACATCAATCCGCCGCTCTTCGCATGGCTGGAGTGGCGCTACTGGCGCGCGACCGGCGACAGCTCGCGGCTCACCCGGGTCCTCCCCGTCCTCGACAAGTATTTCCAGTGGGTCAAGGCGAACGCGCGCGGCCCACGGGGGCAGGGGCTCTACTGGATCACCGACCTCGGGAGCGGCATGGACAACTCGCCGCGCGAGGAGTTCATCAAGCGCGGCGCCTGGATCGACATCTCCGCCCAGCAGGCCCTCGCCGCCCTCTCGATCGCGCGCCTTGCCAACGTTACCGGAGATCGCGCCCTGGCTACGCGTTACGGCGCCGAGTTTGCCGATCTCTCTCGCCTCATCAACGACACGCTCTGGTACGACGATCTCGGCAACTACTTCGACAAGCGCGAGGACGGTTCGTGGCACGATCGATCCACCATCGCCTCGTTCTGGCCGATGCTGGCGGAGGTCGCGGACGCGCGCCGGGCGCGCCGCATGGTCGACGAGCACCTCAAGAACCCGGCCTCGTTCAATCGCTCGCACGTCTTCCCGACCCTGGCCGCCCACGACCCGGTCTACGATCCCCGCGGCCACTACTGGCGCGGCGGTGTCTGGGCGCCGACCACGTACATGGCGATCAAGGGGATCGAGCGCGTCGATCGCGCCTTTGCGCGGACATCGGCCGAGAACCACATCGCCGCCATGTCCCGCGTGCACCGGAACTTCCGTCCCGATCCCGTCTCGAACCCGCTGCCATCGCTGACCGAGCCCAACATCGCGCGTAACGGCGACGGGATCCGCCAGATCTGGGAGGCCTACGCCCCCGACCTCGACGCGCCCGCGACGCGCTGGGACGCGCGGCTCCTGGTGCGCCAGAAGTTCTGCGGCTGGTCGGGGCTCGGCCCCGTCGCCCTCCTCATCGAGAACGTGCTCGGCTTCGACCGCGACGTCCCCGAGAACACGCTCACCTGGCGTATTCACCGAACCGATCGGCACGGCATCCGTCGCCTCGAGTTCGGCGACGGCGAGCTCTCGCTCGTAGCCGCCCGCCGCGCGTCAGACGCGGACCCGATCACCATCACGGGAAGGGCCTCTCTCCCCGTGAGACTCGTCGTCTACCGGGGCGATGCCGCCGCGCCCGCCCTGGAGCGCGTCCTGCCGGTGGGCCGAAATTTCACCTGGAGAATCCCGGGCTGAAGCACCCCACATGCTGACCACGATGACCTTCACCCGGAGCGACCGCGACGGCATCGCCGCGATCGACGATCGCTTCCAGCGTCACGACCTCGAGGACCCCTGGATCCAGTCGTTCTTCATCCACGCGTTCCGCGACCTCTTCGACGATCTGCGCGGCGCCGCTCCCGCCGTGGCCGTCCCCTACAACTGCGGGACCCTGATTGCGACGCCCGGCGGGAAGCTCGTCGGCATCGACCTGACGCTCCTCGAGAATTACTACGACGGTCGCGGGTGGAACGTCCCCTCCTGGCTCTACGACCTCATCACGGATCGCCTCGACCTGCTCATCGTCTCGCATGGGCATTGGGATCACTGCTGGGTCGAGCTCATCTGGCGGCTGATCGAGCGGGGCAAGACCGTCATCGTTCCGGAGGGCATCCAGCCCTGTCACCCCAAGGTCCTGCCGAACGGGTGCGTGGGGGTCAGGGATGGGTCACGCTTCTGGTGGCAGGGACTCCACCTCTCTTTCCACCTCAACGCCCACGTTTACGGAACCGGCCGGAGCCTGCCGGTGCTGGCGACCCGGATCTGGGACGGACGAAACGCCTTTCTCCACACGTCGGACGCCGACACGACCGACGCGCGCCGCTTCCGTTGGCACAACACGCACCCCGCGGATGTTCTGCTCTTCAAGTTCGGCGGCGTCTCCCCGCTCGTCAACGACTACGACGCGCTCGTGCGCACCGTCGAGCTCATCAAGCCGCGCCGCCTCCTCTTGCCCGTGCACCTCAGCGAGTTCGGTCACCGGGGCACGGCGGCCGCGCACGCGTACACGCATGCCTACGAGATCTTCGAGCGGTTTCGCCGGGAGGGGCGGATGGGAGATCGTCGCTACTCCATCCTATTCGGCAACCGCGTGGTCCGGTTGTGATAGACTTCCCCGTCATGAATGCCACCATCCACGTTGTCGCCCGCATCACGGCGCTTCCCGAGCGCGTCGCGGAGCTCAGGAGCCTGCTCACCGGCCTCATCGAGCCGACGCGGCGCGAGCCGGGTTGCATCACCTACGAGCTCTTCCAGAACCCGTCGGACTCGACCGAGTTCACCTTCATCGAGGAATGGGTCAGCGACGAGGCCTTGAACGCGCACTTCAAGACTGATCATTTCCTCGATGCCTTCCAGCGCATCCCCGACCTCGTGATCTCGACCCCCGACATCCGGCGCTACACCCGCATCGGGTAATCCCTATCCCAGCGGCCGTAATCGCGCTATACTGCCTCCAGCATCTGTTTCTCCCACCCCCTTCAAGGAGTTTTCATGGGCTTCGCCGTCTTTTCGTTTAACGAACGCATCACCGCGGGTATCACCGCGCTTGGCTTCCAGACCCCCACCCCCATCCAGGCCCAGGGCATTCCCCCGGTTCTCGCCGGCAAGGACCTTCTCGGGCTCGCGCAGACCGGAACCGGCAAGACCGCCGCCTTCGTCCTGCCGATCCTCGAGCGCCTCTCCACCGGCCCCAAGCGCGTCCTCCGCGCCCTCATCCTCGCGCCCACCCGCGAGCTTGCCGAGCAGATCCACGAGGTCATCCGGCTCCTGACGCCCCACACCGGCATCCACTCCATCACCGTCTACGGCGGCGTCGGCATGCAGCCCCAGGTCGACCGGCTCCACCGCGGCGTCGAGATCGTCGTCGCCTGCCCCGGGAGGCTCCTCGTTCACATCAAGCAGAAGACGATCAACTTCTCGAAGCTGGAGGTCCTCGTCCTCGACGAGGCCGACCGCATGTTCGACATGGGCTTTCTCCCCGACCTGCGCCGGGTTGTTGCCGCGCTCCCGAAGAACCGCCAGACGCTCCTCTACTCCGCCACGATGCCCGACGAGGTCCTCTCGCTGACGCGCGAGGTCCTCCGCGATCCCGTCACCGTCAAGATCGGGACGACCGCGCCGACGTCGACGGTCGAGCACGCGCTCTATCCCGTCGACCAGCACCTCAAGACTCCCCTGCTCCTCGAGATCCTCAAGCACACGCCCACCGGCTCGGTCCTCATCTTCACCCG
>CAZJQD010000069.1:10993-15113 GCA_964548165.1 uncultured bacterium | reverse complement strand
GCCGTGCACGTTCCGCTCTCCGCGGAGGCGATCGTCGAGGCGAAGGTCCTGATGTCCGCGGACCGCAACATCCTCTCGCCCGCGTCCGGAAAACCCGTCATCACCCCGACCCAGGACATCGTCCTCGGCATCTACTTCCTCACGAAGGAAAAGGGTTCGGCCGCGCAGGTGAACCGGAAGTTTGCCGACGAGGCGGAATGCCTCTACGCGCTGGAGACGGGCGTCATCGAGCTCCAGGGTCGCGTCAGCGTCCGCGTGGCGCGCGCTGGCGGCAAGCGCATCGAGACCACCCCCGGCCGGCTCATCTTCAACCAGGTCCTGCCGCCGGAGTACGAGTATGTCAACGAGACGATGGGCAAGGCCAAGCTGAGCCTTCTCATCCAGAAGATCTACAGCCGCTACCAGGAATCGGTGACCGCGCTGGTCGCCGATCGGATCAAGCGGCTGGGCTTCACGTATTCATCCGGCGCCGGCATCTCCATCGGCATCGACGACATGCGCGTTCCCGCCCAGAAGGAGCAGCTGATTGCCCTGGGCAAGGATGAGGTCGCCAAGATCAACGAGCAGTTCCACAAGGGTGTCATCACGGAGAAGGAGCGCTACACCAAGATCATCGACCTGTGGAACTCCACCACGGACGAGATCGCCCGCGTCATGTTCGAGGGTATCGAGATGGACCGCGAGGGATTCAACCCCATCTTCATCATGGCGGACTCCGGCGCTCGAGGTTCCAAGCAACAGATCAAGCAGTTGGCCGGCATGCGCGGCCTCATGGCCGACCCGTTCGGCCGCATCCGCGAGACGCCGATCACTTCGAATTTCCGCGAGGGCATGTCCGTCATCGAGTTCTTCCAATCGACGACCGGATCCCGCAAGGGTCTCACGGACACGGCCTTGAAGACGGCCAACGCGGGCTACCTGACGCGGCGACTCGTCGACGTGGCCCAGGACGTGGTAATCACCGAGGAGGATTGCGGCACGACGGAGGGCGTGCGCGTCTCGCACCTCAAGTCCGGCGCCGAGATCGCCGAGCCCGTCCATATCCGTGCCTATGGCCGCTATCTCTCGGCCGATGTCATCGACGAGCTGACCGGCGACGTCGTCGTGAAATCCGGCCAGTACATCGACGACAAGGCCCGGGACCTCATCAAGAACAGCGATGTCTCCGAGGTCACCGTCCGTTCCGTGCTGACCTGTCGCTCCCTGCGCGGGGTCTGCCGCACCTGCTACGGGCGCGACCTGGCCAACGGGCGCCTGGTGGAGATCGGCGAGGCCGTGGGCGTCATTGCCGCGCAGTCCATCGGCGAGCCCGGCACGCAACTGACGCTCCGCACGTTCCACGTCGGTGGAACGGCGTCCGCGGATGACACGTATCTTCGCGCCCGATTCACGGGCGTCGTCACGCGCCTGCCGTCGGTCAAGAAGCAGGCGGACGGCACCGAGTACATCACCGAGGAGGGGGCCTTCCGGGGCCGCCGGCTCGAGCGGTACGAGGTCGTCTCGAAGCTGGCCGTGTCGCACGCGAGTTCCGCGGGAAGCCAGGAGCGGGTCGTTCTGAAGCAGGGCCTGCACGTCGAGGTCTGCGTCAAGGACGGGGAGAAGGTCGCCGCCGACCAGGACATCGTCCGCGTCGAGGTCCGCGTTTCGGATTCCGGCAAGGTCAAGTCCGTCAAGAAGGAGTCCGTGGTCGTGGCCCTGGGCGGCAAGAAGGATCGCCGCATTGACATCCCGGCCGAGGGACTGACGGTCACGGTGCGCGAGGGCGACAAGCTCGAGGCCGGCACCGCCGTCGCCGTTCGTCGATTCGCCGCTCCCTCCGCGGGAACCGTGGCCGTGAAGTCCGGCAAGGACGGCAAGCAGATCATCGAGGTGACGGCCGTCGCCGAGGAGAACCTCTCGGCGGTCTTCGAGAAGGGCAAGCTCGTCGAGGGGCCCGCAGTCATTGGCTCCGAGCCGCGCGTTGCTCCCGGATCCACCGTCGGTATCAAGGACGTCATCGGCGTCATGCCGTCGTTCCACCCCGTCATGTCGACGCTCACAGGCCGGATCGAGTTCCAGGACGTGGCCTTGCAGAAGGAAGGCAACGAGCAGATCGTCATCCAGCCCACGGGCTCCTCCGCCAAGATCGGCATCATGTCGACCTGGCGCGGCAGCGAGCACGTCGTCGGGCCGGAACAGAAGCTGCTCTTCGAGCCCGGCCAGAACATCAAGATCGGCGACCAGATCGCCGCGGCCGGAGGCGGCCAGCCCGCCATCGTCTCCCCGTGCGAAGGGCCCCTGGAGATCGTGCGTCGCTATCGCATCAAGGATGGCAGCCAGGTCCTCGTCATCCGCGTCCTGGAAAAGGTCGAGCGCCAGCCGCTTCCCTACCTCGAGTACACCAAGCCGTCGGCCAGCACCGGGAAGTCCAAGGCGCTGACCAAGGCCAAGAAGCAGAACATCAAGCTCATCGCCAAGTGTCACATGGTGCGCCACGAGCTCTTCGAACGGTGGGACAAGTTCCACGATTCGATCCTCGCGAAGGTGCGATCCCTCCGGGGCACGGCGGTGTCCGGGGACAGCGGTCCCGTGGAGTTCACGCTCCCGTCCGCGGACGCCCTCCAGCAGATGCTCAAGCACGAGCTTTCGCAGATCGGTCACGGCGAGTACCTCGCCCACGGCGGCCCGGACAAGCACCACGCGGTCTGCGAAGCCGGCGAGCTCGTGGTCAAGATCTTCTCGGATCAGCGCAGCAGCAAGGAAGGCGCCAGCGAGAAGTCGGGCATGAACAAGGACATCACCGAGGGTCTGCCGCGCGTCGAGGAGCTCTTCGAGCTTCGCAAGGCGAAGTCGACCACGGCCCTGCTCTCGCCCATCGTGGGGCGCATCTCCGCCATCACGTCCAACACGATCGTCCTGGAGGCGGGCAAGACCGAGGAGGGCGAGGAGCTCTACGGCGATCTCTGCTCGGGCGACGAGAAGTGCGTCAAGGGTCGCAACGACCAGCACTGCCGCGGGTGCGGCAGCTACTTCGGCGCGTACGCGATGCAGTGCAACCACTGCGGGCCGATCCGTGCCAAGTCGGAACGCCAGGTCTTCTGTGGGCGTTGCGGCAAGGTCGTGGCCTCCAAGGTGGTCCTGCCCCTGACCGCCGGCCTGACCCCCATCGTGGATGTCGGGCAGTACGTCGGGCGCGGCGAGGTGCTGACCAGCGGTCCCGTCGATCCCGTCTCCATCCTCTATTACCGCCAGCCCCTCCGCCCCTACTCGGGTGGCAAGAAGAGCAGCGCCTTCCTGGAGTCCGGGTGGATCGAGGACGCGGCGATCGCCGTGGCCGATCACATCACGAAGGAAGTCGAGCAGGTCTACATCATGCAGGGCATCGACATCAACTATAAGCACATCGAGGTCATCGTCCGCCAGATGATGCGCAAGATTAAGATCGACGATCCGGGTGACTCGGGCTTCCTGCCGGGGGAACTCAAGGAGCGCATCATCGTCTGGACGCGCAACCAGCAGTTGCTGGCCGAGGGCAAGGTTCCGGCCGTCGCCAAGACCGAGCTCATGGGTATCACCAAGTCCGCGAAGAATTCCGACTCGTTCATCTCCGCCGCCTCCTTCCAGGAGACGACCTGGGCCCTGACCGAGGCGGCCGTGCAAGGCAAGCGCGACGATCTGCGCGGGCTGAAGGAGGCCGTTGTCATCGGCCACCTGATCCCTGCGGGCACGGGTCTGAAGAAGTATCGCGAGGGCGTCGTTCCCGATTCCCTGCCCGAGGACGCCGAGGTCGCGAACGCGGCCGCGCCGCTCGGGACCAAGCCCGAGGCCGCTCCAGTCGCCTCCTGATCCGTCGCGGCCCCCCTCCGGGGGACGCGAACAGGAAAGACCTCCAAGCGGGGGCGGGCCTGGTGGCCCGCCCCCGTTTTTTCTTAAGGAGCGATGGGGGGTGGCGCGTGTTCGGCCAGCCATCCCGACTGGAAATCGGGGTAGCGCAACTGCCAACCGAGGCCGCGCAATTTCTCGGAGGAGACGCGCTTGTTGCTTGCGCGCCGGACGCTCACGGCCGACTCCACGCGCGACTCCTGCCGCGACTCCTGCCGCGACTCCTGCCGCGACTCCAGCCGCAGTTCCTGGTCCGATC
>CAZJQD010000069.1:0-10893 GCA_964548165.1 uncultured bacterium | reverse complement strand
CGCGACTCCTGCCGCGACTCCTGCCGCGACTCCAGCCGCAGTTCCTGGTCCGATCGGCAGGTCCCCCCTGCTCCCTCAGCAATAGGTCTCTGCACCAGGTCCGCTCCCGCGTTTTCTTGTTGTCGCGCTATCCAGGCGGCGATATCCGACACGCGAGCCGGGCAGGCATCCGATACGTTGAATGCCCCCTGCAGGCAAGACGCGATCGTGAACCTCACCGCTTCCGCGGCGTCGTCGACGTGGACGCGATTGGTCCACGGCGAGGATTCCGACCTGGTGTCACGGGTGGAAGCCGTCGCATCCAGGGCTTGCGCGCCGCGATGCAGGGTATCCGCGTAGCGTTGCCACGGCGAACGTCCGGGGCCGTAGATCCCGGAGAACCGGAGCACCGAGACGGTGGCGCCCCGGGTGTTCTGCGCGTGCCGCTCCGCGTCGACCAGCGCGCGGCCGCGGTGCGAGGTCGTGTCCAGCGCGCTGGCCTCGTCGACCCATCCTCCATGCGCCTCCGCGTAGACCCCCGTGCTGGATGAGAGCACCACCTGACGCGCGCCCGCGGCTGCCGCTCTCTCGGTCAATGCCTGCACCATGAGCAGGTATCCGGGAGCCCGAGGAGGAATACAGAGGACGAGCGCGTCCACCTGTTCCGGCCACCAGGCGAGGTCGGGCTGCGACAGGTCCGCGAATCGCCACGTGATGCGCCCCGACTCGTCCTGGGCCGTGGCGCCGCTTCGGCGCACGGCCAGGACCTCGTGGTTATCCGCCGCCAGGAGGGTCGCGACTCTCTGGCCCAGGTATCCCGCGCCTCCGACAATTATCCGCATGCTGATCGGAGCGTACGGGCGTTACCGACCCGCGCCAGAGGATTCTTGGACTGGCGCCCATTCAGTGGCGCAAGCGCGCATGTTCGCGACCCTGCTTCTCCTGCGGGGGCGCGGAATGAGCGTCGCATCCCAGGTCCTGAGCGTCCGCATCCTCGGGCGGGTGGTCCTCTCCGGATGCGGCTTCCGCGGCGCTTTCGGCCGGGTCTGCCGCGTGCCTGGTGGACGGTACGAAGGCGATGTCGTCGCTGGCGACCTTGAGGACGCGACGCTTCTCGCCCTTGCCATCGGTCCACTCGTCGTAGATCAACCGGCCTCGAACCATCAAGGCGTCGCCCTTGTGGCGCGATCCGGCCACGCGTTCGGCCGTTTTCCCGAAGGTCTCGATGGTGATGAAGACGTCTCGCTTCTGGAATTCGCCCTCTGGGGCTTCCGGCGCTTTCCAGTAGCGTGTGGACGCCAGGCGCAGGGAAGCCGCGGGGAGGCCGCGCGACGTGAACCTGAGCTCGGGTTCCACGACCAATCGTCCGGTCATGAGCACCACGTTGAGATCGCTTGCCATGGTCTAATTCTCCTCTTTCTACCTCGTAGCACGAGGAAACGGGCGCCCTGTGAGGGACCCCGGGCGCATGACCCCGAGAGCTCGACAGGCGCGCAGGCGCGGGCTGGGCAGGATGATCCGGCGGATGCCGCGTCCGCGAAAATGAACCAGCGCGATGCGGATGACCTCGCCGTGAATTCCTTGGAACGAACCCAGCCCGTAATCGGGGTGCACGACGAGTGCACCGATGCGATACATGTGTCACCTCCTGTCGCACGTAGAGCAGGGAGCGTGCCGCGCGTAAGGGGTGTCATTTCAGGCCGGGCACCTGCGATGTCTGTCCAAAATCCGTACAACTGTCCAAATTCTGTACAGGTCGAGCGGCCCCGGGGATGCCGGGAGGCGGTGCGGGAAGGGCGGCAGGCTGAGAGACGATGGGCACGGTGCGGACCAGGGAACACAGTGGAGTTGCCTCGGGGTGCCGGGGGAGCGAGTATGGGGGCATGGTTCGATACGCGCTGGTGGCATTACCGGGTTCCGGCGACGCCGTCATCCGGTCAACGCTGAAGGCGGGAGTGGCGCCGGAGATCGTGGTCCACGCCGGAGCGGAAGACTTCGCGTGGTCGAGACTGCCGCGACTGCTCGCGGGCGAGGGCTGGGAGGAAGAGGTCGCGTCCCGGGGCCTGGAGGCCCTGGTCGTCGCGAACTGGGAACAGAGGCTCCCGGAGGAGTTTCTTTCGCGGTTTCCGCTGGGAGGCTGGAATCTTCATCCCTCGTTGTTGCCGCGGTGGCGCGGGCACAATCCCTACTTTCATGTCCTGGCGCGAGGCGAGCGCGAGACCGGGGTCACGGTTCATCGACTGACAGCCTGCATGGATCGCGGTCCGATCCTCCTGCAAAAGACCGTGGCGATCGCCCCAGCGGAAACCCTGGGCACCCTCTGGCAGAAGCTCTCCGACCTTGCGGGCGAGGCCTGGCTGGAGGCGTTGCCCCTGGTGGCGAGCGGGTCGGCCAGGGTGGTGGAACAGCCTGAGGGAGATTTTCCGAAGGCGTCCGCCGTCCAGCCGGCTGATCTCGAGCTCCACGCGGAGCGCACGGTGGAGGAGGCGCTCCGCCTGGTCCGCGCCGCGAATCCGTTCTATGGCGCGACCGCGACGATCGCGGGTCGCCGGGCGCGCGTCTTCGCGGCGATGCCGGGCGGCGACGCCGGCTCCGGCGCGTCGGCGGCCGGAATGGTGCTTCCGCACGGTCCCCTGGTGAAATGCCGCGACGGTTATCTTTGCGCGACCATCCTGGACGTGGAAGGGGTGGGTGTCATCGCGGGCGAATCCTGGCTCGACTACCTGGGAGGCGGTCTCTAGCCCGTATTTTTATTCGCGCATTTCCATCACCGAGGTCGCGGAGAAAGCCAATACGGAGGCAAGGATTCAAGATCGTTCCGCATCAATCCGTCGCCGCATGGACAACAAACCATGGCCGAAGCAGAGGAGCCGCGTGTTGGTCAGGGGTCTTCTCGTTTGCCTTTCTCTGCGGTCTTCGTGATTGCCGTGGCGCGAGATCAGGCTCGCGAGGGTTCAGAGATGCTCGTGCCGGGGTCAGAGCAGGGAGTCGTCGTCGTGCTTGCGGGGGCGCGAATGATTCGAGACGAAGGGGGACTCCATCGGCCTGGGGAACTCAGGCTGGCGAGGCGTCGGCGTGGCGACGGTCATGAGAAATTCGGGAAGCCCGGGCGGTAATAGGCCCGTCGTGCCGAAGGCGGAATCGAGCGTGGCCCATCCGGAACGCAGGGCGATCGCGCGATCGGGATCGGCGGGCGGGCGTTCGAGGACGGCGTCGATGAGCCAGTGGATGTAGGCGGTCGTGAAGATGGGGTGGGCCGAGAGCAGGGAGATGCCCTTGAGGAGTTGCTCGGTGATCGGCGGATAGAAATTGCGGCGCCCGTCGCGCCGGTGGGGGAGCGCGTAGAGCGCGGTCCAGTACTTGATGTTGCGGCGGGAGACGCCCGTGCGGACGATGAGTTCCTCCAGCGTGAACTCGAGCATGGAGCGAGCGTAGCTGTGTGCGCCCGCGGAATCAATCGGGACGCGCGGAAACAATCCTCGGCGGTGTGGATGTTGGCGTCGGTGATCGGGATCCGAACGACGCGGACGGAGCTCGCGTGGTCGGGGATCGCGCGAAGAAACCTTGACACTCGCGCGTCGCGCATGCTTTAGTTCGATTGAGGAGAAGTTCATGGATACAGCGGCACTCATAGCGGCGCTTGCGTTTGCGGTCCTGGTGGTGTTTCTCGTGCAGACCTTGCGCGAGGTGCAGTCGACCCTGCGCGCCTACCGCAGCCTGGAACCCAAGGTTGTCGCGCTCCTGGATAACTCCCGCCGTGTCACCGCCAACGTCGAGGAGATCACGCGGCAGATCACGGTGCAGTCGGCGCGCGTCGATCGCATTACCGGCGATGCGCAGGAGATGGTCGACCAGGTGAAGCAGACGGTCGATGCGTACAATCGCACGCTGGCGAAGCCGGCGGTGATGGCGGCCGGTGTGGCAAGAGCGGTGTCGGCCGCGGCGAACGTTCTGTTCCGTCGCGACGACTGAGGCATCGCGGTGCCCGGGTCGTCGCGATGATGGATGTGCGGCGTCGCTCGAACGCGTCGTCGATCAGCCCGAGAGGCTGAGGAGGGAATTCCATGAGCTGTGAATGTGATTGTGACTGCTGCGAGCGTGGCGGGGGATCCGGCATCCTGTTGTCGTTCCTGCTGGGCGGCGCCATCGGCGGCATCCTGGGAGTGCTGTATGCCCCGGGGCCGGGCGAGGAAACGCGGCGCAAGATCAAGTACTACGCGGATGAAGCCGCGGACAAGGCCGTCGAGAAGATGCAGCAGGTGCGTGTCGACGCGGAGGAAGCCCTGTCCCGGGTGAAGACCGAGGTGGCGACGCAGAAAGAGAAGATCACCTCGGCCATCGACGCGGGCAAGAATGCGTTTCGCGAGGAGCAGAGCGAGAACTAGGACGTGGGTCGCGTCGGGGGTGACCTCGGGGCGACTTTGACAGGCGTGCAGGAATTTGCACACCTTGTTGAAAAAATGTTTGAAATGGTTTGAAATCTCCATAGGATTTGTTGGAGATACAGGTCGTAGATAAAGAGATAGCGACCGACCCCACGGGGTCAAAAGGGAGACATCCCGAGAGAGGAGTGTGAAGTACACCATGGCAGCGAAGAAGCCGGCTAAGAAGGCGACCAAGAAGGCGACCAAGAAGGCCACCAAGAAGGCCACCAAGAAGAGGCAGTAAGCCCAAGAGCGCGCCCGCTTTTGCGGGTGCGCTTGTCAAGACGGAGCACCGCCTTCGCCACGGCGAAGAAGATGGTGTGCGGTTAGGCCCTCGTGGAGTGTTTCGCTTCACGGGGGCCTTCTTGTTTTAAGGCCCCTATGAGATCGCGGCTCTGCGGCCGACTGGCCGCTCCCTGGGCGGGGCGCCAGGCGGACAATACCTTGTCATGCGAAGTATTGTGAGAAATGGCGGGAGTTCACCGGGCCGCTTGCGACCGCTCCTGGAAATGTCCGGTGAAACGGCGGGTGGAGAGGTGACGGTGCGTCCGGACGGGAACATCACGCTTCTAAGGCTGGATCGTTCGGCGCGGTTTACGAAGCTGCGAGGCGGGCGGTGTGCGTTGCTCTATATGTCGCTATGAACCTGGCGGCTTGTTCTCCACCCGCCCGATCTTCTGGTGAGAACCATAGACCTTGCCTCTTTCACGAGTCAAACAACCTTTTCTAACTATTTCAAAAGCTATCAACAGACGACTTGAATTCGATGTGTTCATTTGTATACTTATAGCGATGAAGAGGTTTCGTGGGATGGGGAGCCGGTGTCGAGGGGGCCTGAAAGTGTGCTTGGAGGTGGGCCTGGAAGGACCTCGCGGCCGCGAGGGATTCCGGGTGGAAGGAGGTCGAACATCATGCCGCGTTCCGCTCTTCTGACCGCCGACCGCATCGCGGCGCTCCGCGCCTGGTGGAGAGCTCATGGCCGCCTCCCGGTCTTTCGCGAGCTCGCCGCGCTCTTCGGGTGGAAGTCCCCGAACGCGGCCACCCGTTTCTACCGCGCGGCCGTGACGGCGGGGTACCTGGAACGTCGCGGTCGACGGCTCCTTCCCACGTCCTTGCTCGTCGGGTTGAAGTACTACGAGAGCATCAGCGCGGGATTTCCCAGTCCCGCCGAGGACGAGCTCTGCGACATCATCACGCTCGACGAATACCTGCTCGGCCACGGCGAATCCTCGTTTCTCGTCCGCGTCTCGGGCGACTCGATGCTGGGCGCCGGCATCCTTCCCGGCGACGTGGTCATCGTCGAGCGCGGCGCGTCCCCGCGGTCGGGCGACGTCGTCGTCGCCCAGGTCGACGGCGAGTGGACGCTCAAGCACTACGAGAAGTCGAAGCGCGGCGAGATCGTTTTGCGCGCCGCCAACCCGAAGTACCCGGAGATCCATCCCGCCCGCGAGCTCGTGATCGGCGGCGTCGTCCGCGGATCCTTCCGCCGCTACGCGAAGCCCCCGGGGAAGTGAGGCGGGAGATGTATCACCGCCAAGCCGCCAAGGCGCCAAGGCAAAGAGAAGGACACGATTTTGGATCGCCGTGGATCGACGGGACGCCGCAATTCACGGGGCCGGAAATGGAGTGGATGCCTTCTCGATTTTTGTTGCCCGCCGCGGACGGTGTCGTTGTTCCTTTCTTTTCGGGCCTTCCTGGCGTCTTGGCGTCCCGGCGGTTTCCTTCGTTTCGGTGGGGGTTGTCGCTGACATGGGCTATCCGCGCGCGATAGCTCACGTCGACGCCGACGCGTTCTTCGCCTCGGTCGAGCAGGCGCTGAATCCCGCCTACGCGGGAAAACCCGTCGTCACGGGGCAGGAGCGTAACATCGTCGCGGCCGCCAGCTACGAGGCCAAGGCGCGCGGCGTGAAGCGCGGGATCGCTCTCTGGGACGTCAAGAAGCTCATCCCCGACTGCATCATCCTCCCGTCCGACTACGAGACCTACTCGCTCTACTCCCTGCGCCTCTTCAACATCTTCCGCCGCTACACGCCGATCGTGGAGGAAGCCTCGATCGACGAGGCCTACCTCGACCTCACCGGCGTCAGCCGCCTGCACCGCGCGAGCTACCGGGCGATCGCCGAGAGAATCCAGGCGGAGGTTCAACAGGAGCTTGGCATCGGCGTCTCGATCGGCGTCAGCGTCACCCGGAGCCTCGCGAAGATCGCCTCCAAGTTCCGCAAGCCCCGCGGCATCACGGCCGTGCCGTCCGAATACGTGCCGGAGCTTCTAAAGCGCACCCCGGCCGGCGCGATCTGCGGCATCGGTCCCCGCACGACGGCGCTCCTGGAGAAGCACGGGGTCCGGACGGCGGAGGAGTTCGCGCGCTTGCCGGAGCGATTCGTGGAGAAACTCCTCGGCAAGATCGGGATGGAGCTCTGGCTCGAGCTCAACGGCGCCCCGGTCTTCCCCTTCCAGCTCGAACCCAAGACCAGCTACTTCTCGATCATGAAGTCGAAGACCTTCGCTCCGCCGTCGCGCGACCGCGACTTTCTCCGCGCGCATTGCCTTCGCAACCTCGAGTCCGCCTGCATCAAGGCGCATCGCCACCGGCTCGCCGCCGCCCGGCTCATCCTGATGCTCCGGCGCCAGGACTTCTCCCACGTCTACGCCGAGACGCGCCTCGCGCGCCGCTCCTGCCTCTCCCCCGAGCTCATCCCCGAGGTCCGCTCTCTCTTCACGGGTCTCCACGAACCCGGCGTCGAGTATCGTTCGACCGGCGTCATCCTCGGGGATCTGGCCGTCGACGAGGCCGTGCAGTACTCGCTCTTCGAGGACCCCCGCGTCCACGACCGGAAGGTGCGCCTGCAGGAGGCGATGACGGATCTCTCCGGGATGTTCGGCAAGCACGTCGTGAGCACCGGGGCCTCGCTCTACTTGAAGCGCCCCGAATCGACCTCGCGCGCCGAGGCGCCTTCCCGCAAGGGCGATCTCTTGCCCGGCGAGACGCGGCGCCGGCGGATCGGGATCCCGATCTGGAAGGTGGGGGTTTGAGAGAGGAGGAAGGGAAAGGGAGAAGAGGAAAGGAGGAAGAAGGAGGGGGAAGGGGGGAGGAAAGGGGACAGCGGAGAAACGGATGAAGGATTGACGCGGTCTTCTCCGAGGAAGAGGATCGCCCCATGGCGCGAGAGAGGCGAGGCGAGGATGGGATTCGGCTCCTGGGTCGACTTGAGGCGATAGCCCGGGAACGCGGCACGTCGGGGGCTCATGACCGCGCCGTAGAACCCGTGGCCGTGCGTCGCGCCGTACTCCTGGAGAAGCTGGTTCGCGCGAGGCTGGGCGGTTCCGCCACCCGTTGCGCGCGCGCGCTTGCCAGGCTCCATGACCTCGCGCTCTTTCACGCCGCCTATCCCGACGACGCGCGCGTGCATGCGGCGGCGGAGGCGGTGCTGGCGGGCTTCGCGCGGCGCGTGACTCGGCCGATCGCCAGGGCGCTCCCGGGAACGGGCATCATCGGGACGACGACGACGTACGGCTTTGACTACCCGATCGCGCGGTGGCTGGCGGAGAAGGCGGGCGATAACGCGGCGATGGCCTGGGATGAGCTGGAGGACGAGGGACCGCTGCTCCGGCTCCTGCCGTTCCTGGCGGGTCCGGCCGAGGACGCGGGCATCGACGATCCAGACGTGGGCGTTCGCGAGTATGTCGACGCGGCGCGCGGCGCGGACTCGCGCGGCGCGGACTCGCGCGGAGCGGACTCGCGCGGCGCGAAGACCGACCTGGCGTGGTTGGCCGGCAGGTTGGACGCGCTGCCGCGGACCGCGCGCGAACGCGATCACCTCTATGACGGGCTCGGGATCGTCCTGGAATGGAAGCATCGAGACACGATGTATTCGCGCACGGGCGCGCGACTCGCCGGGTCTCCGATCGGCTTTCACCCGGACCCGCTCCGCCGCAGGGTGGCCCTGGAGACCGAGGTCTTCCGGGCGATCGCCGGGAGGCTCCTTGCGGCGGACGAAGCCGGGGCCGCGATCGACGCGGCCCGGGCGGCGCTGGCGGCTCGCGAGCGGGAGATGTTCCCCATCTCGCATGCCTCGGTAGACGATGTATGGCTGTATGATCTCGGGGACGGGCTCCGGATCGCCGTCTACGGCACGCGCCCCGAGCGGCGACTGCTCCTCGAATCGCTCTGGGGTTATCTCATCCTGAAGAACGGGATCCCGATCGGGTATGGCTGCTTCTCGACGCTCTTCGGATCAAGCGAAGTGGCGCTCAACATCTTCGAGGCGTTCCGGGCGGGCGAATCGGCGGTGACATATGCGGCGCTCCTCCGGGTCATTCACGCGCATAGCGGGGCGACGTCATTCTCGGCCTTGAAGTACCAGATCGGCGGGGATGAGAACGAGGAAGCGATCGCAGCGGGGGCCTTCTGGTTCTACCACAAGCTCGGCTTTCGCCCCCTTGATCGCGGCGCTCTCCAACTCCTGGAGCGCGAGGAGTCTCGGATCGCGTCTCGACCCGGCTACCGGTCGCCGGCCTCGGTGCTCCGGAAGTTCGCGGAGCACAACGTCTACCTCTGCCTGGGTCCGAAGACGCGCGACCTGCTCGGGCACGTTCCCTACGGCCGTCTGGGCCTGGCCGTGACGCGGCGCCTGGCGGCGACGGGGCTCGGTCGCGAGGCGGCGGTGGAGGCGGCCTGCCGCTCGACCGAGCTCGCGCTGGGGGGGAGGATCGCGCGAACCGATGAGTTGGCGCGCGAGTTGGGGATTCTTGCTCACCTTATTAAGGGATTGAAGGGGTGGTCCGGATCCGAGAAGCGGGCGCTCCTGAGGATCCTCTCGTTGAAGTCGGGCGCCAGCGAGCGGGAATTCTGCCTCGCGATGAACGCTCACGACCGGTTCAAAAAGGCCATTTTGACAATTATCGCTTCCGAGGCCCCGTAGACTTCTCCGTTCGGAACGCATCCGAAGGGGCGCGGTCGCCCCCGGCGAAAAAATCCCTCGAAAGATGTGATTCCGAAAAAATGTGGGAAAATTTCGAAAATATTTTTCCATAAGCGTTGACTTTTCCCCAGTCATCACCATACTGTTCGCCGCTTTGTCGGGGACACACGAGCCTTAGGGCGCGTGCCGGCGAGCTGAACAGATAGCAGCGATAGAAGCGCAGTAGGCCTTCTGTCCGGTGGTACAGACAGAAGCCACGGCCCCTCTTCCTCGCGGACCGTTGTCGCCAGGGACCTTCGTGTCCGGCGCACGGTGTGTGAAGGCTCGGAGTGCGCCGTGTGTCCATCGCGGCTCGCTCCGAGCCTTTCTGTTTAACGGTCCGCGAATCATGCGGGCCGGGTGGTCCGCGAGAAGAAACGAGGAGGCAGGGCTTTGCCCACGATTAACCAGCTGGTCCGCCGTCGCCGCGAGGCGATTCGGTACAAGTCAGACGCACCGGCCCTGAAGGGCAGTCCGCAGCGCCGCGGTGTCTGCACGCGCGTCTATACCGTGACGCCGAAGAAGCCGAATTCGGCGCTCCGCAAGGTCGCCCGTGTCCGCCTGACGTCGGGCATCGAAGTGACCGCCTACGTGCCGGGCATCGGCCACAACCTGCAGGAGCACTCCGTCGTGCTCGTGCGCGGCGGCCGCGTCAAGGACCTGCCGGGCGTGAAGTATCACATCGTCCGTGGCAGCCTGGATGCCTCGGGCGTCGAGAAGCGCAACCAGAGCCGATCCAAGTATGGATCGAAGAGACCGAAGAAGGAGGCCGCGAAGAAGTAATGCCCCGCCGCAAAGTAGCCAAGAAGCGCGAGGTCGCGCCGGACTCCATCTACCAGTCCCGCCTCGTCGCCAAGTTCATCAACGCGCTCATGAGCCACGGCAAGAAGTCCACGGCCGCCGGATGTTTCTACGGCGCCATGGAGCTCATCAACAAGAAGACGGGCCAGCAGCCGCTGGGCATCTTCCGCCAGGCCGTCGAGAACGTGAAGCCCCAGGTCGAGACCAAGTCGCGCCGCGTCGGTGGAGCGAACTACCAGGTCCCCATCGAGGTCCGGCAGGATCGCCGCACGACCCTGGCTTCCCGCTGGATCATCGACTTCGCCAAGGCTCGCAAGGGCAAGGCCATGGCCCAGAGGCTCGCCGAGGAACTCATGGACGCGGCGAACAACCAGGGCGGCGCCATCAAGAAGAAGGACGACACGCACAAGATGGCCGAGGCGAACAAGGCGTTCGCCCACTACAAGTGGTAGGACGCTAACATCATGGCCGAATCCGCGAAAATTCCGCTCAGCCGCACCCGCAACATCGGGATCACGGCTCACATCGACGCCGGAAAGACGACGACGACCGAGCGCGTCCTGTACTACACTGGTGTAATCCATCGCATGGGTGAAGTCCACGAAGGGACTGCCACGATGGACTCGATGGACCAGGAACGCGAACGGGGTATTACTATTTCGTCGGCCGCCACGACGGCGTACTGGCTCGATCAACAGATCAATGTCATAGATACTCCGGGGCACATT
>CAZJQD010000068.1:0-15316 GCA_964548165.1 uncultured bacterium | reverse complement strand
TCCGGTGCGACGTCGCCGGCCGGGGCCTCCGAGCCCGCCGTGCGACCGATCAGTGATGCGGAACTTCGCCGTACCGTCGACGCCGTGGTGGCGGATGACAACGCTCGCGCGGCCGCGGATGCCGAGGCGCGCGCGGAAGCGGAGCGGGTTGCGGCGGCGCGCGAGGCTGCCGCTCGCGAGGCCGCGGCCCGGGAGGCGGCCGCGCAGGAGGAGGCGGTTCGCCAGGCGGCGGCTCGCGAGGCGGCGGCCCAGGAAGCGGCGGCCCGGGAGCGGGCCGAGGTAGCCGCCCGGGATGCCGCGGCCCGCGAGGCCGCGGTTCGAGAGGCGGCGGAACGAGAAGCTGTGGCCCAGGAGGAGGCTCGTCGCGAGGCGGCGCGCCGCGAGGAAGAACACCGAGCCGCCGCGGCCCGCATGGCGGCCGGCGCACCTGCCGCGACCCAGGCGCCCTTGGCGCCCGAGCAGGGGGAACTTCGGACGCGCGATGCGGAGGCTCGTTCGACCTGGGAGGAGGCTCAGCGCGAGCTTGCGGCGGCGCGCGCGCGATCCGGCCAGGCGCCGTCGCGCCCGGAGGTCCAGGTCAGCTATGCGCCTCAGAATCCCGCGGCACCCGAGACGCGCGGCACCCAGGGCGAGAACGCCGCCGTCGCCGCCGAGGCGAACCGCCAGGCTGCCTACAATGCCACGCCCGTCGCCTCATCCACGGCTACGACCGTGACCGCGGCCACGAATGCGGCGACTCCGTCGACGACGGCGTCAACCTCGGCGTCGTCAACGCCGGCCCGCAACACGGGCCGCGGGGTGACCCCGACGACAGCTTCTCGTGGCGCCAGTGCGGCGCCGTCAACGCCCCCGGCCGCGCCTCCCGCCTGGAAGAAGGTCTTCACCCAGAATTTCGCCATGCGTAGCGGCGGCGAGGACGCGCGCCAGTACCAGGCGCTCTTCGCCCGAGAGCTGCAACGCCGCTGGCAGCAGACCGGCAATTGGGCGGCCGGCGCGGGCTCAACGGACTACTTCGTGATGGGCGAGTATTGGACGCGCGGCGACCAGCTCATCGTTCGCGTCGATATCCAGCGGGGTTTCGCGATCGCCAAGAGCCTGCAGTGGACGATCGCGCGCTCCGAGCTGGTCGAAGGCGGGCACTTCTTCGAGCGGATGGCGGGCGAGATCAACACGCACCTGCGCTGATCTGTTGCTGATCCCGGCCGGAGGCGGCGCTATGATTCGCTCATGACGAATCTGCGCCCGATCCTCCCAGGTCTCGCTCTCGTTCTCCTGGCCGCGTGCGGCGGCGCTCCGCCCGCGTCCCCGCCCACGGCCATCGCTCCCGTTGATTCCCTCCCGGTCATCCTTCCGGACGGGCCACCTCCGGTGGTCTCCGCGGACGAATTGCGCCGCGCGGCCGAGGAGGCCTTCTCGCGATCGTTGCTTGTTCCGGCGGCCTGGAAGGCCTATGCCGCCGACGGCAGTTCGTGCCTGGTCAAGATCGGGGATCAGCCGTCGACGATCCGCCTGGAGTATGCCTATGGCGCCGGCACCTGGCTGGGGGCGTGGTGCGAGGTTCCCATGGACCTGACGCCGTATACGGGCCTACGTCTTCGTTATTCGCGCACCGGGGACCGCAACACGCTCGAACTGAAGATCGAGGACGCGGACGGATCGAGCTTCGGCATGCGGTTTCCGCCGCGCGCTGATGATGCGGTCAGCACCGTCCTTGATATTCCCTTCGCCGCGCTCGCGCACTGGTGGGGAGGCGACGCGATGCTCGATCTCAGGAAGTGCAAGCTCCATGTCGCCCAGTCGCGCCAAGAGGGGGATCCGGGCGGCAGGGGAAGCATGGTTCTGGAGTCCGTGGAGCTGATTCGTCTGAACCCTTAGAAGGGATTTCATGAGTCCGCCCTCCGGCCTATACCCTCTGGAAAGGGCTTTTGGTTGACCTCGTGAAGCCAGCTCTAGGGATGGCATGAGCACCGCGACTATCGCGCGGGGCCAAAGGAGAAGCACATGAAGCGTTGGGCATTGTTCCTGAGGACGGCCGTCATGGGCCTCGCCGCGGCGATCATCGCGGCCTGTAGCGGCACCAACCCGCAAGCATTGAAGGAAGGGGACCTTGCGCCTGAATTCGCGCTGATGGCCGATGACGGCTCGCTTGTCCGCCTCGCCGAGTTCCAGGGGGTCCGCCCCGTCGTGTTGTATTTCTACCCGAAGGATCAGACGCCGGGATGCACGAAGCAGGCGTGCGGATTCCGCGACGCCATGGCCGAGTACGCCCGGCGGGACGTCGCGGTGCTGGGGATATCGGTGGACTCGGTGGAGTCGCACGCGGAGTTCAAGCGGAAGGAGAACCTCAACTTCCCGCTCCTGTCCGATGTCTCCAAGGAGGTCTCGCGCGCCTACGGCGTCCTCAACAACCTCGGCTTCTCCAGCCGCGTGACGTTTCTCGTCGGCAAGGACGGCCGGATCGTGAGGATCTTCCGCGACTTCGATCCGTCCCAGAACGCCACCGAGGTCCTGGCCGCCCTCTAGGAGATAGCGGAGACGGGCAACTTTCCGCGGCGTCCTGACTCCTCGCGCCGCACAGCCGCTTCGACGCTTCTCATCACAAACGGCATAGCCAGCGTCAGGATCATGGCCGCGATCGCGACGAGGGCGATTCCCTGGAGGCGCCCGTCGGGGGACTTGTGGAGCATCTGCGCGGCGACGAAGGAACCCGTGGCGCTCGCCAGGTGCTGGACCGTGCTCTGCAGGCTCGTGAATCCCGCGCGCTCGTCCGGATTCGGAACGCGGGACGCCAGCGTCGTGTGGGAGACGTTCCGGAGGCCCATCGCGAGGAAGAAGAACGAGAAGGTGGCCACGACCGGGAGGCCGGCGGGGGGCGCGACAAAGACGACGCCCATCACGGTTGCGAGCAGGAGGCAACCGGCCAGCGCCGTGCGCCAGGCGCCGAAGCGATCGTTGAGGCGTCCCGCGATCCGCGTGGTCGCGAAGCTGACGATGCCGCCGACAAAGTAGACACGGTCGAGATGGGAGCGTGGGAAGTCCAGGTTGAGCTGGAGATGCGCGGAGATGTTCGGGATGATCATGAACCCGCCCGCCATCGCCAGGCCCGTCATCAGGTAGGACTTGAGAACCAGCGGCCGGACCAGGAGTCCCCGGATGGTCGCCATCGGCGAGCGCGGTGAGGGCAAGCCGACAGGCGCGCCTGGAACAGGCGCGCCTGGGAGGTGAGCGGTCATCGGCGGCAGGACGCGCCACGCGGCGGCCAGGACCACGACGCCGAGGATTCCCACGAACCAGAACGGCATCCGCCACGATCCCCACTCCGCGAGCTTCAGGGCGATGGGTATGCCCAGGATGCTGGCGATACTGAAGGCGCCGGCGACGGCTCCCAGCGCCCGCCCGCGCCGCTCGGGAGGGATCGTGTCGGCGATGATGGAGAGGGAGATCGACGTGGCGGGACCGCCTCCGAAGCCCGCGAGGATGCGGGCGAGCATGAGCGTGGTGAGGTCCACGGCGAAGCCGCCGAGCGTGGTCGCGACCACCAGCAGGACCATGGCCGCGCCCAGGGCCTTGCGGCGGTCGAAGCGATCGAGAAAGAGCGAGCCCACCAGGCCGGCGATCGCGGCCGCCGCGGTGTAACTGCCGGCCACCAGGCCCACCTCGCTCTCGGGAAATCCCAGCGCGCGCGCGAAGTCGGGGCCGAGCGGCATGACCATGACGAAGTCGAGGATGTTGATGAACTGGATGGCGCCGATAAGAAAGACGATCGACCGATCCGACCGGTATCTTGCGTGCGTCGCCGTCATTCCCTGGTACCCGTGAGGAATGCCGTGATCCGGGTATCGACCCGGGACACCATCGCCCGGATGCGCGGGTCGATGTGGTCGCCGAGCGCGTGGTAGAGCATGATGACGACGAACGTTGCGATGATGAGAACCTGCAGGGTCAGCGTGGCCGTGCGCCATGGCGACGCCTTTTCTCCTCGCTCGCTGGCCTCGGCCAGTGCCCGAACCACGGCGCTCGCGTCGATGGTCGCCTGGGCGGAATGCGTCGCGCCGGCAAGCGCTTCGTCGCGCGCGTCGCGCGCCTGGCCCGGCAGGGGCTCGATCGCCTTGCGCATCCGATCGCAGTCCTCGGCGTCCGGAGCCATGGCCTTGAAGGTCTCGATGGTAAAGGGGATCCAGGACTGTGCCTGGGGGGACCAGAGATGCTCGGCGGCGCCCACGCTCCCGTTTGCCGCGGACTGGAGGACCTCGATCGTGGTGAGCGGGCCATAGGTTCGTCCCGCGGCTGGCGAGTGAATGAACCAGGCGCGCTCTGGCTTGTCCACGGTGATATACTCACGTTCTCTCCAACCGATGAAGCGCCTCAGGTAGTCGAAGTCCTGGGGATCGATGGTATCGAACTTGAGCGCGAGGAAGCGCTGCATCCCGGGTACCCAGCAGTCTTCGATGCGGAGAATGTGCCCGTTCATCGGGCGCAAAGACCGCCGCGGCAGGATGAACTCGATGGAAACAGCGAGGCCCAGGGCGAGCGTGGCAAGAACGGCGGGGTTCCCGTTGACGCGACATCCCAGCCCCATCTCGTTGAGCCCGGTTGAGTAGCCCTCCAGGAGCATCCCCGCGGGCAGGGAGATGCGCACTGCGACCGGTGTCGCCAGGAAGCGTGGCGCCCTGGAGTGTTCGCCTGTCACCGCGCCCGGATTGCCGGAGCTGGCCTGGGGGTTCATCGGGGAGGGGTGCGCGGGAGACGGTTCCGCGTCTACCTCGACGGGCAGGTCCCTAAGGGTGCGCCAGTCGCCCAGCTCGGCCGCCCAGTACTGATCCGCCGGCTCGAAGAGCCCGCCCGCGCGGCAGGCGTTCAGTTCGTTTCGTGTCAGTGGTCCGCAGGTCTCGTTGAAGCGTCGGGAGTGGACGTACCAATCGCGCGCGGGCTTCTGCTCGGTGAAGTAGTGATCCTCCCTCCAATCGATGAAGCGTCTGAGGCCCTCGACGCTTTCCGCGGGGAGGTCGGCGATGCGGAGCACGAGGAAGTGGCGGAATCCGGGCACCCAGGAATCCTCGAGGCGAAGCAGGGTGGCGTGAAAATCGGGGATGGCGCCCGTGGAGGCCTGCAAGTTGAGCTGGATGCGCATGAGCGCGCCGGGCTTGAGGGCGGATGCGTCGCCACGGATGAGCGTGACGCGCCCGGCCAGGCCGCGTTCGTTGAGGCCTGTCGTGAAACCCTCGGCCTCGACGCCGTCCGGGCTGAGCGCGCGGAAGCCGACCGAGAGGCTGACGAGGCGCCGCGCGCGCCTGCTGATCTCCAGCGGATCGTCTTCTGCGGTCGGGGTGTCGATGTCGGGACCAGTTCCCATTGTGTCCATTATGGTCCCAAAACAGGATGCGGACAGCGGGAATGTCGGCGCGGGACGAGACGACCGTAGCTGTCGTATGCTTAGGCCCATGCCTTTTACCTCTACCACTATCGAATCGCTCACGGTTCGATCCCTGCGGGCGCCGCTCCTCGTGCCCTTCACCATCGCGACCGGCCGTCATGACCGCCTGGATAACCTGCTCGTTCATGCCGTCCTCTCCGGCGGCGCCGAGGGCTGGGGCGAGGCCGCGGTCGCGACCCACATCACCGGGGAGACCCTCGGCGGGACGCGCGAGAACATTCGCGCGGTGGCCGAGAGGCTTCGCGGCCGGAACGCCGCGGAGGCAGGGCGGTGGCGCCAGGTTCTCGCGGACGAGCTGAAAGAGCCGAATGCGGCGTGGGCGGCGGTGGAGATGGCGCTCCTCGATGCCCTCGCGCGGGCGGCCGGTGTCCCGCTCTGGAAGTTCTTCGGAGCCCGGCGGCGCCTCCTGCGGTCGGATATCACCGTGGTGCTGGGGGACCTTCGATCGGCGTCGTCGTTTACTCGGCATGCGGCGCGCCGCGGGTTCCGCACCTTCAAGGTGAAGGTCGGAGCCGGCCTTGAGCTCGACCGGGAGCGCATCCTGGCGGTTCGAGACGCGGCGAGGAGCGCGGGGCTCTCGCGGCCGAAGCTGATCCTGGATGCCAACGAGGGATACGATGCGGCCGGCGCCTTGAAGTTGGCAAGGGCCTCCTTGCGGGACGGCGTCCGGATCGCGGCCCTGGAACAACCGGTTCCCAGGGACGACTGGAAGGGTCTGGCGGCCGTGGCGCGGGGCGCCGGCGTACCGGTCATCGCCGACGAGTCGGTCCGCAACCTCAAGGATGCCGTCAAGCTCCGCGAGCGAAAGTCCGCGCATGGCTACAACATCAAGCTCATGAAGTCCGGGCTCGTTCATGCCGCCATGCTGGCGCGCTATGCGCGCGAGCAGGGGCTCCTCACGATGATGGGAGGCATGATGGAGTCGCTCCTGGCGATGACGGCCGCCGCCCACGTGGCCGCCGGTGCCGGCGGGTTCACCTTCATCGACCTGGATACGCCGTTCTTCGTGAAGGGGAGGCCGATGCGCGGGCGCGTTCTGCGACCCGACGGCGTCTACGATCTCGGGACTGTTCGCGCCGGCATCGGCGTGACGCCGACACCCCGGGCCTGATCGTCCTTTACCGTATCCTGAGGAACTCCAGCGCCTCTTTCGACAGCATCCAGGCACAGCCGGCGGCGAAGCCGCCGATATGCGCGAACCAGGCGACGCCGCTCGTGACTCCTGCCCCGGCGTCGCTCAATCCCTGCGCCCACTGGACGATCATGAAGACGAAGAGAAAGAAGGCGGCGGGGACGCGCCCGTAGAGAAATCCCAGGGGTCCGAGGAGCCAGCCGAGCGAGATGCGGGCCTCGGGGGCGAGAAAGAGAAAGGCTCCCATCACGGCCGCGATCGCGCCGCTGGCGCCGATGCAGATGCTGGCCGTACTCCCGGCCAGAAACTGCGTCAGGGTGGCGACGACTCCGCCGAGCGTGTAGAGCGCGAGGAACCATCGGCTCCCCAGCCGCGATTCCACCGTCGGCCCGAAGAGCAGGAGGAAGATCATGTTGCCGACGAAGTGCATGTAGCCCGCGTGAATGTACTGGCAGGTCACCAGGGTCACGAGGAACCACGCCCCCCGTCTCGCGGCCTCGCGGGTGCGGCCGGCGGCGGCGACTCGTAGCCGGGTGGGATCGGCGCCCCAGCGGCGCAGGAAGCGGATCCAGGGAAGGGTCTGACCCAGCGCGGCAACCCGGGCCTCGAAGTCGGCGGAGTAGTTCTTCAGGGCCTCCTGGTGGCGGGCGCGGGCCTCGGTCACGAGAAATTCACGGGGCTCGCCGCGCGCCGCGCGATTGGTCATCTCTTCCTCGAGCGTTCGCTCCATGGCCGCGACCTGCGCCGTGAACTCGTCGTGAATAGCCCTGATCGGGGCGCTCAAGGTGTCCGGCGTGGAGGCGCGCTCGATCGGGATCGTGATGGCGAGGGCGACGAGGCAGAGGGTGAGTATCGCGAGCGTGCCGAAGGGGAAGGGCAACTCGTGGGTTCCAACCCGGATATTCACGGGGACAGTATACGCCAACCACCGCGGCGCGAAATCCTCCCTGCCGTGATTCGCATGCGACTGTCCCTTGCCCGCGTGGCGGGCCGGTCGATAGAATGAATGCATGGCGAAGGGGGCGGGCAAGAGGGGCATCGGGATCCGCGACGGGCTGGAGGATCTCTCCGAGACCGCCCTGTTGCGGCTCGAGATCAACGCGCTCAGGACCGAGCTCGAGTTCAAGAACCAGAACATCGCGCTTCTCAACCAGCTCAATGCCAACATGCATGCCTCGCTCAAGTCCCGCGAGGTCTACTACCTCGTTCTGACGGGCGTGACGGCCGCGCCCGGCCTGGGATTCAACCGTGGCCTCCTCTTCATCCGCGATCCGGAGCGTCCCGTGATGCAGGGCGTGCTGGCGATCTCGCCCGACAGCGAGGACGAGATGCACCGGTTCTACGAGGAGGTGGAGGAGAAGCAGTTCGAGTTCGACTTCTACGTCCAGCAGTACTACCGGAACAATCTCCAGGTGAAGAACCGCCTTCATGACCTCGTCAGCGGCCTCGTGTGGGAACGTTCCGCCTCCAATATCCTCAATGACACCCTCTCCTCTCGCAAGGCGCGCTACGTGCGACGGGCCACGGCCCGCGACTTCGCGGGGATTGAACCCCTGCGCGAGACGCTCTCCAAGGAGTTCATCGTCGCGCCGATCGTGAGCGCGGAGGAGGAGATCGGCATCATCGTGGCTGACAATTGGTTCAACGACCGCGACCTCTCGCCCGGCGACGCCGCCGCACTCCAGACGCTCGGCAAGCACGCGGCCTCGATGATCACGGCGGCCCGCAGCGCGGAGACGGCCGCGAGCCTGGCGGTGGAGGATCCGCTGACGCGGGCGATGAATTACCGGCAGCTGGTGGAACGGCTGACGCACGAGACCCAGCGGGGACGCCGCTACTCGCGCCGCTTCTCGCTCCTGCTGATCGATATCGACGACTTCAGCCGGTTCAACTCGGATCACGGCCATCTCGCCGGCAACAAGGCGCTCATCGACCTCGTGGCCCTCATCCGGAAGCAGATGCGCGTCGTCGATACGCTCGCGCGCTACGGTGGCGAGAAGTTCATGGTGATCCTGCCGGAGACGGATGGCGACGGGGCGCGGCGAGCCGGCGAGAAGATCCGCAAGATCGTGCGCCAGCACCGGTTTGCCGGCGCCGAGGGCGGTGCCGCGCACAAGCTGACGGTCAGCCTGAGCGTGGGGAGTTTTCCCGATGACGGCGGCGATCCGGCGACGCTCCTGGAGCTCGCAACGAAGCGCATGCACGTGGCCAAGGCCGCGGGCAAGGATCGGGTGCAGTTCGAAGGGTGACGTATCGCGGTCGGTTGGCGCCGTCGCCGACCGGGTACCTGCACGTCGGGCACGCCGCCACGTTCCGGATGGCCGAGGAGCGTTGTCGCGCCGCCGGCGGCACGCTCGTCCTTCGCAACGAGGACATTGACCCGGATCGGTGCCGCCCCGAGTTCGTCGAGGCCATGTTCGAGGATCTCCGCTGGGCGGGCTTCCTCTGGGACGAGGGGCCGGATTGCGGGGGCCCCTACGGGCCCTACAACCAGTCCGAGCGAACGTCTCAGTATCGCGCCGCGTTGGCGCGTCTGCGCGAGGGAGGCCATCTCTACCCCTGCACCTGTTCGCGCCGCGACATCCGCGCGGCGGCGGCGGCGCCGCACGAGGGGGAGGGTCCGCTCGCTCTCGATGACGAGGTGCGCTACCCGGGCACGTGCCGCAGGCGAGCCGAACCCCCGGGAGGCAGCGCGCGGTACGCGTGGCGATTCCGCGTTCCCGACGGCGAACCGATCCGCTTCACGGATGCTCGGCTCGGCGCGCAGGAGTTCGTGGCGGGCCGGGATTTCGGCGACTTCGTGGTCTGGCGTCCGGACGACGTGCCCGCCTACCAGCTGGCCGTCGTCGTCGACGACGCGGCCATGGCCATCACCGAGGTCGTGCGCGGCGCGGACCTTCTCCTCTCCACGGCGCGCCAGATTCTTCTCTATCGCGCGTTGGGGTGGGAGCCTCCCGCGTTCTGCCACGCCGACCTGGTCACGGACGAGCACGGCGTCCGGTTGGCCAAGCGCCACGACGCGCTGAGCCTGCGAGCGCTCAGGGCGTCGGGCTTGGACTCGCTTGGGTTACGCCGTGATGACGGGGCCGATTAGGACCCCGTTCGGAGTTTCCTCGAGGCGTTGTTCGATCGGTGGCTTGGGGAGAGCCATCTCCCACAGCCTTTCCCCTTGCCCCTCGCGCTCAACGATCCGCACGATCACGGGGATCTCCGCGGCCTCGGAGAGCCCGTTCAGGTTGATGGACCCGCAGAGGATGTAGGTGGCCGGGTGATCGATATCGCGAATCTCGGTCATCGCGCGTTCGAGCTGGGTGCGGGCCTGGAGCGCGGCCAGGACCACCGGGCGCCACGGCTCGGGACCTTGACGGATCTCGTCGAGGTGCTCCGGCTCGATGGTAGCCGCAACCTCTTGCAGGCGCGCCGGGGCCAGGTCTCCCTCGAGAATGGACTGCAAGGCGCCGCACGCGCGCGAGGTCTTGCCGTATCGATCCAGGACGCCGAACGTGCGACCCCCGGCGCCGACGGAAACGCCGCAGTGGGATTGGACGCGGACCACCATGGTGACGGGACCCTGCCGGCGAAAGTGCTCGACCGCGATCCTCAGGGTTCCGAGCTCGAAACAGCCCCCACGATTCGAGGTGGCCATGCCGGCGCTACGGCCGGAAGAAAACGTCGGAAGCAGCATCCCGATGCCGCCTCGGAGGAACCTCTCGCGCGACTCCGATTCCGCCTCGTCCGTGCAGGTCACGTGCAGAGCGCCGAAGTCGGGTCCTCCGGCGTGCTGGGCAAGGGCGGAGAGCAACATGTTGGTGCGGAAATGCGAGACTTCACGGCCAACGATCTCGCGACAGCGGCGCTCGAGAAATCGATCGATCAGCGGCGACAGCGTCGGGAGAGGCGCGGGCGTCGCGATCGCGACAGGGTCCGGCGGTGACGTTGGTTCCTCGATCGGCGTCGAGACGCGCGGGAAGGGCGTCGAGGAGAGAACCGCGAAGGGATCTTTCGAGATTTCCCCCGATGATGCGCTCTGCGATTGGATCGCGGCAGGCTCCGCGTGCGGTGTCGTATCCTCGCCGCGAATTCGCTCGGCCTCGGCAAAGACATTCCGCGTTCCCCTGACCAGTTCCGCCACGACATCCCGCGCGGCCTCGGACTTGTCCAGGGCGCGCCCATCCTGGGCGACCCTGCTCGCGTTCATGGTCAGTTCGTTGGCCGCGTCCCGGGCCTCGTTCTCCAGGTCCGCGACGGACCTGGCCAACGCGCCCGCTCTCTGCCGGAGGACGTCGGGGTGGAGCGCCTCGGTGCCCGAGGCGGATTCCGCCGGAGGAAGGAACTCGTCGACGAGCCCTCCGACGGAGGCGGCCAGGGCCGCCGGGTCGACACGACCCCGGGTCGTGCTCGCCAGGAGCGACTTCAGCTCCACGAGTCGCTCCGTCACGGCCGCCTTGCGTACCGCCAGGAGCTCGTTGCCGAGGAGCGCGGTCTTCTGAGCGTCGTCGAGCGTGTCGAGCCAGGCCTTCGCTTCCGCTCCCGCCGCCCCGCTGGACAGCGTTCGCGCGATGACCTCGGGGTCACGCTCGACGTCCTGGATTGCGTCCTCGATCAGTTGAATCATGTTGCGCCGCTGTTTTCTTCTCAAGAGAGCCATAGCCGCACCGAATGCGCCGGAGCTCTTCCACGCGGCGTGAACGTCGCGGAGACTCTCGATGAGTGCCTGGAGAGAAGACGGCGCGGGGCCGTTCACGGGGCCGGTCACGCGGTCAATTCTTCTTCGGGCGAGGAACGGCCGCGCCGAACGGCTTGATGAGGAAATACATCATCGAGTAGGGCGCGAACTGGCCGTCCGGATTCACGATCGTGAAGGGGAGAACCTCGGTGTGCTCCGTCTTGAGGCCGCGGTTCGTGACGTGCCGCCACTCAACCGTCAATTGCGCGCTCGTCGCGGAGGAGACCGAGAAAGAGACGAGGGCCTCGCCCCGATCCACGCAGGGCCGCATCTTGGGATTGGGCGGAAATGTGTAGGTCAGGGTTTCGCCGTCGCGGACGATGAGCGGCTGGATCTTGTCGTAGATAAAGAGGTTGGCCCCGGGCTGGAACCGGGTTCCGGCCAGTGCGTAGGTGCGCGGAGCGAAGTCGACGGAGCGACCGAACGGGAGTTCGAACGTGTCGTGATACTCGCCTGAAAAACGAGGGGCATCGACGGAGGGCGAGGGGATGGCGGGCGCCGCCGCCGCGCTCGCTTGGGATTCGGGCACTGCATCCGGCCTTGGAGCTGTGGAGGCGGGGCCGGCGGCCGGGGGGCTGGAGACAGGAGTGGCAGGGCTGGAAGTGGGCTGAGGGCGAGGCGTTTCGGGCGGAGGGATCACGATCACCTGGGGGGGCTGAACCCTCGGCATCGCCGCGTTCCACTCTGCCAGCAGAATCCGCAGGGCCTCGATGGCCTCGGCCGAGAACGAGGCTTCCGTTCTCGCTGGGCTCATCGCCGCAACCGGTTCCGCGGGCGCGGCAGAGGGGACGGTCACTTCAATCGGCGGCATCGAGACCTGGAGCGGTCGCTCGGCCATCAAGCGCGTGGCCTCGGCGGCGGCGGCCATGCCCCGGGTGATGGTTCCTTCGATCGAGTCGAGACCCTCGCGAAAGTGGGCCAGCTGACCGACGACGCGTCCGACCGGATCCGAGGGATCGGAACTGCCGGCCACGAGATGGCGTCGGAACCCCTTCTTGATCTCGTCCCAGCGCTCCTTCTCGGCGGCGGTCTGAGTGAAGCAGAGTTCCTTGAGCTTCAGGAGGTTCGATTCCGCGCCCGTCGTCAGTGTCTGGGACTCGTTCTGGTAATGGTCGAGGACGAGGTTGTCGATCTCCTCGTCGGTCATGATCGGGAGCACCTTCTCCGCGAGCCGGTTCATGTTGCGGTAGGATCCCTGGAGCCGGAAGGCGGGCTCGGTCCGGTACGCCTCGGCCATGGCCGCCGATCGGATGTACTCCTGGTTGACCTTGAAGAGCATGTCGCGGATTCGGACGAGCCGACGCATCACGGCCGTCATCTCGTTGAGTTCCTCGGGCGAGAAGCCTCCCTCGAGATCCACCGGTTCCCCGGCGCCGGACGCGGCGAGGCGGATGACGGCGTGGACGTCCTTCTGAGAGGCGCGGCCGAGGCGCTGGAGGATGGGATTGGAGGAGACGGCGTTCTCCAGGTAGGAATCGAGGAAGATATCGACGTTGTTGGAGACGACGTCGCCCAGGTTGTAGGTGTCGGCGCGGTTGGCGAGCATGTCGGGGATGCGGAACCGCTCGCCGGATTCCGTGTAGGGATTGCCCGCCATGACGATCATGACCTTGCGGCCGCGCAGGTCGTAGGTCCGGGGCTTGCCGCGGTAGACGCCCTCGATCTTACGCTGGGCGTCGCAGAGCGAGATGAACTTCTGGAGGAATTCCGGGTTCGTATGCTGGATGTCGTCGACGCAGATCATGACGTTGTCGCCCATCTCCAGGGCGAGGTTGAGGCGGTTAATCTCCTCGCGCGCGGACGCATTGGGGGCTTCCGCGGGATCCAGGGAAAGGACGCGTTCTCCCAGCGCCGGCCCGTTGATCTTCACGAAGACGATCCCGATCCGGTTGGCGATGTACTCCATCAGCGTCGTCTTGCCGTAGCCGGGAGGCGAGACCAGGAGGAGTAGGCCCATCCTGTCGGTGCGCTTTCCCTCGCCGGCAACGCCCAGTTGCTTGGCCATGTTGGCGCCGACCATGGGGAGGTAGAACTCGTCGATGAGGCGATTGCGAACGAACGTCGAGAGTACCTTGGGCATGAACTCGCCCAGCCTCATCTCCTCGCGCTTCGCTGCAATGATGGTCTTCTTCATCGCGGTGTAGGTCTCGAACGCGGGGCGATCGATCGTCGTGAAGCGGCGGAGACGGCGCATGAAGGCGTGGTAGTCGAGGGTGTAATTGCCGCCGGCGATGATGCGATGACTGCCGACGAGCCCCGTGAGCGTGACCGTTCCGGCGCTCTGATTACCGGCTCGGGCGCCGCTCGATCGCCCCAGGAGCACGGCCGCAGCCTCGTCCAGGAAGGCCGTCGAACCTGCAGCAGGATTCGAGGACAGGCTCTCCTCGGCCAAGAGCGGTTCGGACAGGCGCGCCTGGGAAGCAAAGGCGGCGATCCAGTGGCGGACGATGAGCCAGTCGCTACGCCGATCGGCCTTTGCCGCGGAGCGGGCCGTGTCGAGATCGGCGACGGCCCCCTTGGAGAGGAGAGCGGCCTGGAAAGCCTCCAGGAGCCTGGCGGCTTCCGGGGAGACCGGGAACTTCCCGGCCGCGGCCGGCCCTCCGCTCCGAAGATCCTCGAAGAGATACTCCGCGGCTTCCTCCAGGACGTCGGGTGAGAACCAGCCTTGGCCCCCATACTCGCCCATCCAGGCGCGGATCTCGGCGATGTCCGTTCGATCGTGCCAGGTCGGGAAGTGGCGTCCGGCGGCGCCGTGGCTGGCGAGGCGAGCGGCCAGGAGGTTTTTCCGTTCGCGCCCGTCCCGATCGCGATCGTCCGGATCCTCCCAGAAGAGGCGGGCCGCGGCGCGAGCCGAGGGCGAGAACCCGAGGAGGCCGAGGGTGTGATGAAGCGGCACGAGCGCGCCGAGGATCGTCGTCGCATCGACGTCGTGGACGCCCTTCACGTATCCCTCGGTGTAGCGAGGCGCCATGAACGCGCGGACCTGCGCGAGCCTGTCCTCGCTCGAGAGCGCCAGGAGGTTCTGGACATCGTCCGGGCCGGCCTCGATCGCGGCTCTCAAGATCTCGTAGGCCAGGTACTCCGCGCGGTAGACGTCCTCGTTCTCGGAGACGACCTCCTGCTTCCAGACCTCGCGGGTCGCCAGGAACGCGGGGTCATCGATCTTCTCGAAGAAATTGGTGCCGGAGAGATGAAAGTGCATGTCCCCGTCCCTGAGGACCATGGTTCCTTCGAACGGCTGGGTATTGACGTGGAAGGGATGGTTGCCGAAGCGGATGACGTTTTCGCCCTCGGCGAAGAGCTCGAGGCGATCCTTGAGCTGGCGGACGGCGTCCTGGTGAACGGTCTTGAGGCGGCCCAGGATCTCGTCGGCTCGAACAGTGTCCTCGAGCTCCATCAGCTTCGCGCCGACGTCGCGGGCCTTTTCGATCATGAGGTCCGAGGCGAAGTAGGCGTTGAGCTCGGGGACGGTCTTGAAGGAAGCGGCGCGGTTCTTGATGCCCGCCAGGAGCCGGTCCGCGGTCTCCGCCAGCCCGTTTGCGCGGCGTTGCCTGGCCTCGCCGATCTGGATCTTGCGGGAGGAGAAGGCGGCGTAGATCTCTTCGCGCTTGGTGGCGAGCTGGCTCACGAACTCCTCGAAGTCCGCGAACTTTCCCTCCATCTCCTCGACCTGAACCATGAGCCGGGTGAGGTATTCGTCGCAACGGGGCATGGTGTCGGCCAGGTCCAGGAAGTTGGTGACCGCCTGGGCGAGGAGCTTGAGTTGGGCGTGGAACTGGGCGGCGCCCTCGACGCTGGCGAGATCGCGGCGCCGGGCGCGCACGAGCGAGCGGACCTGGTTCAAGGTCGCGTAGATGGTCGAGATGTTGTCAATGATGCGCGTCGACTCGGTCGCATCGTCGATCTTGAGCCCGCCCACGATCTCGATGAGCATCTCGAGCTCCGCCGCGGCCCGGCCTATCTCCTCCTCGATCCGGGCGGCATCGGCCCCCTTCGCGATGGTTTCCGGCGCCGCCCGGAAGGC
>CAZJQD010000067.1:0-15570 GCA_964548165.1 uncultured bacterium | reverse complement strand
TGCGGGGCGCACACCTTCCCCTACATCGAGGTCCAGAACCCGACGGCGTCGGTCGAGCACGAGGCCTCGACGTCGAAGATCAGCGAGGACCAGCTCTTCTACTGCCGCCAGCGCGGCATGAGCGCGGAGAATGCCGTCTCGCTCGTCGTGAACGGCTTCTGCAAGCAGGTCTTCCAGAACCTGCCGATGGAGTTCGCCGTCGAGGCCCAAAAGCTCCTGGGCATCAGCCTCGAGGGCTCCGTCGGATGAGCGGATCAACCAACAATGAACAAATGAGAAATGGAAAATGGACGATGGAAAATTCTAGCTCTGAGAGGTCGGGACAATGTTGAAAGTGACGGATCTGCACGCGACGGTCGAGGGCAACGAGATCCTCAAGGGCATCAACCTCGCGGTTAACCCCGGCGAGATCCACGCGATCATGGGGCCGAACGGATCCGGCAAGTCCACGTTCGCCTCCGTCCTGGCCGGCCACCCCGCCTACGACGTGACCGGCGGCTCGGTCGACTTTGCCGGCCAGGATCTCCTCGACATGGACCCCGAGGACCGCGCGAAGGCCGGGGTCTTCCTTGCGTTCCAGTACCCGATCGAGATCCCGGGCGTCTCGAACGCCTACTTCCTGCGCGCGGGCTACAACGAGATCCGCAAGGCCCGGGGCGAGGAAGAGCTCGACCCGATGGAGTTTCTCGCTCTTCTCAAGGAGAAGCTCAAGATCGTCGAGATGGACACGTCGTTCCTGAATCGCTCCGTCAACGAGGGCTTCTCGGGCGGCGAGAAGAAGCGTAACGAGATCCTCCAGATGGCCGTGATGGACCCGAAGCTGGCCGTCCTTGACGAGACCGACTCGGGGCTCGACATCGACGCGCTCCAGATCGTCGCCGCGGGCGTCAACCAGCTCCGCCGCAAGGACAACGCCTTCGTGGTGGTCACCCACTACCAGCGGCTTCTCAACTACATCGTCCCCGACTTCGTTCACGTCATGCTCCAGGGCCGCATCGTCCTCACCGGCGACAAGTCCCTGGCCCTCAAGCTCGAAGAGATGGGTTACGACTGCATCAAGGAAGAATACGGCGCCGTCGCGACGGGCGCCGCGGCGGGAGCGCGCTGACGACCATGCCGACCCGCGAGCCCTTCATCGAGGCCTGGAAGGAGATGCAGGCCAACTCGGACGCCGCCAAGGCGCTTCCCGAGGCCGTTCGTCGCCGCCGCGCCGCCGCGCTCGAACTCTTCGGGGGCGTCGGCATCCCGACGCCGGCCGACGAGGAGTGGAAGTACACGGACCTGGCGCCTGTCGCCGCGCTTCCCTACAAGCCCGTCTACGGCTACGTGAAGAACGGCATCGCCGCGAGCGACGTGGCGTACTGGAACTTCGATCACCCGGAGGGATGGAGCGTCCTCGTCTTCGTCGACGGCCACTTCGCCCCCGACCTCTCGACGATCGCCCCCTGCCTGCAGGGCGCGAAGGCCTCGGGCGTCACCCTCGGCTCCATCGCCGCGCTCGTCAGCGCGAAGGACCCGGCGACGGTCCTCATCGAGGAGCATCTCGGCGCTCACGCGACCGAGAAGCTGGGCCCGGCCCTTCTCAATACCGCGCTCCTCCAGGACGGAGCCTTCGTGCACGTGCCCCGGGGCGTTGTTTCTCCCGGGCCGATCACGGTCGTCCACGTCGCCACCTCGCGACCCTCCGGCCGCGTCACGCATCCCCGCACGCTCGTCGTCGTCGAGGCCGGGGCGAAGGCCACGATCGTCGAGCGCTACGTCGGCCTCGGGACCCCCGCGGCCGCGACCTTCGCCAACGCGGTCAGCGAGATCGTCGTCGGTGATGGCGGCACCTGCGATCATTACCGCGTGCAGAAGGACGAGGAGACCGCGTATCACGTCGGCTACTCCCAGTCCGTGCTCGGCCGCGACTCGCGCTTCGAGACCCACTCCCTGGTCGTCGGAGCGAAGTTCGTCCGGAACAACACGCACGCGCTCCTCGGAGGCTCCGGCATCGTCGCCACCGTCAACGGGCTCTACCTGGCCACCGACGGCCAGCACGTGGACAACCACACCGCCATCGATCACGCCAACCCGCACTGCGACAGCCACGAGCTCTACAAGGGCATCCTCGACGGCAAGGCGCGCGCCGTCTTCAATGGCAAGATCTTCGTCCGAAGGGACGCGCAGAAGACCGATTCCAAGCAGACCAATCGCAACCTCCTCCTCTCGGACGACGCCCGCGTCGACACCAAGCCCCAGCTCGAGATCTTCGCCGACGACGTGAAGTGCACGCATGGCGCCACGATCGGCCAGCTCGACGAGGACCAGGTCTTTTACCTCCAGTCCCGCGGCATCGATCGCCCCGCGGCCATCGACCTGCTGACGTACGGCTTTGCCCACGATGTCCTCGACCGGATCGGTTGCGAGCCCGTGGTCGGCCAGCTCGACACGGTCCTCAGGCGTCGCCTCCGCGATCGCCGCACCGCGAACTGATCATTTTCCAGATGTCATTTTCCATGGGTCATTTGCATGGGAACCACCACGCCGCAGTGGTGCATGGAAAATGACCAATGATCGATGGGCAATGGAACATGGAAAATAGTCCTTCCGTCATGTTCGCCTCCCGCGCGCCCTTCGACGTGCACCGCCTCCGCGCGGATTTTCCCATCCTGGAGCAGACCGTTCACGGTCGGCCGCTTGTCTACCTCGATAACGCCGCGACCACCCAGAAGCCGCTCCGCGTCCTCTACGCCCTCTCGAAGTACTACCAGACCACGAACGCCAACATCCACCGCGGTGTCCATACGCTCTCGGAGCAGGCCACGTTTGCGTACGAGAAGGCGCGCGGCCAGGCTAAGCGGTTCCTGCATGCGGCGACCGAGCGCGAGGTCATCTTCGTCCGGGGCGCGACCGAGGCCATCAACCTCGTGGCCAACACCTGGGGCGTCGCGAACCTGAAGGCAGGCGACGAGGTTCTCATCTCCACGATGGAGCACCACGCCAACATCGTTCCGTGGCAGATGCTCCGCGATCGCCTTGGCATCGTCCTCAAGGTCGCCCCCATCAACGATCGGGGCGAGCTCATGGTGGACGAGTTCGAGAAGCTCCTCTCGCCGCGGACCAGGCTCGTCTCGATCGTCCAGGTCTCGAACTCCCTCGGGACCATCAATCCCGTGAAGGAACTCGTCGCGGCAGCCAAGGCGGTCGGAGCCGTGGTTCTCGTCGATGGGGCCCAGGCCGTCTCGCACATCGCCGTCGACGTGCAGGAGATCGGCTGCGACTTCTACACCCTCTCCGGCCACAAGCTCTTCGGCCCCACCGGGATCGGCGTCCTGTGGGGCCGCGGCGAGCTCCTCGACGCCATGCCGCCCTGGCAGGGCGGGGGCGACATGATCAAGTCCGTCTCCTTCGAGAAAACCACGTTCCAGGAGACGCCGTTCAAGTTCGAGGCCGGCACGCCCCATATCGCCGGCGCCATCGGGCTCGGCGAGGCCATGGAGTATGTGACCGCACTGGGCCTGGAATCGATCGCCCAGCACGAGCACCAGCTCCTCGAACACGCGACGGCCGTACTCGGCGCGATCCCGGGGCTGACGTTCGTCGGCACCGCGGCGCGGAAAGCGGCCGTGGTCTCGTTCACGCTCGAGGGCATTCACCCGCACGACATCGGCACCGTCCTGGACCAGCACGGCATCGCCATCCGCACCGGCCACCACTGCACCCAGCCGGTGATGACGAGGTTCGGGATCCCGGCCACCGCGCGCGCGTCCTTCTCGGTCTACAATACGGTGGAAGAGGTCGACGTTCTCGCGGCGGGGATTCGGAAGGTGCAGGAGGTGTTCCGGTGACGACGAACGGCGACGACCTGCGGGCGCTCTACCAGGAGACGATCCTGTCTCACCACAAGAGCCCGAAGAACTTTCGCGTGCCGGAGGGCGCCAACCGGACCATCGCGGGCCATAATCCCCTCTGCGGCGACCACATCACGCTCCACGCCCGCGTCGAGAACGGCATCATCCAGGATATCGGTTTCCAGGGCGACGGTTGCGCGATCTCCCGCGCCTCGGCCTCCATCATGACGACGACCGTGAAGGGCATGCCCGTGGAGCAGGCGGAGTTTCTCTACGAGAAGTTTCACGCGATGCTGACGCGGCCGCCCAACGAGCCGTTCGATGCGGAGCCGATGGGCAAGCTCGCCGTCTTCGCGCAGGTCTGCGAGTTTCCCTCGCGGATCAAGTGCGCGACGCTCGCCTGGCGCGCCCTGAAGCAGGCCTTGATCGGCGGCGCGACCGAGATCACGACGGAGTGAGGCGGCGGGGCTCGGAAGCGCCGGGCTCCGGCGCTCGATGAAGTGAGAAAGCTGAGGATCGATCGATGAGTGACGAGGCAAACAAGGAAGGCGGAACGGCGGGCGCGGAGTGGCAGGCGCCGCCGGAGACGATCGACGCCGCGACCGTGAAACAGCAGATCGTCCAGACCCTGATGTCGATCTTCGATCCCGAGATCCCCGTCAACATCTACGACCTCGGGCTCATCTACGGCGTCGACGTGGAGCCGGGCGGCAGGGCGAAGGTCACCATGACGCTGACTTCGCCGAACTGTCCCGAGGCCCAGTCCCTGCCGCTCTCCGTCAAGCGTAAGACCGAGTCGGTCCCCGGCGTGACCGAGGCCGAGGTCAATATCGTCTGGGAACCGGCCTGGGATCCGTCGAAGATGAGCGAAGGCGCCAAGCTCGCCCTCAACATGCTCTGACAAATTGCCTCTGACCCGATTCATCCGCAGCGGTGAAAATCACGCCTGGACTGAGCTGACGCGAATCATTCGCAATTTTCCACCACAGAGAGCACAGAGGACACGGAGAAAGCCAATGGGGCCATACCTTCACGAGGATGCCGATTCATCCCGTCGTTCGATCTGCAAACTGTGTATCAAGGAGAGGTGCTTTTCCTAATTCAGGGTTCTTCTCATTTGCCTTCCTCCGTGGCCTCTGTGTTCTCTGTGGTGCGAATTCATTAAATATCCCTCGCTAATCCATGCGGACGGCTTGGGGTCTTCCGCTCAGAAAGAGCAGGCGGGCGCTGACGGATTCCAGGGGCAATTTCAGGATCCCGGCGGCCGCTTCGCGGTAGGCGTGCATCTGGGGGCTGTACTCCGCGATCCGGGCGGCCAGTCCCGACTCGTCGCGGACCTCATCGGTCTTGAAGTCGAGTATGACGGCGCGCACGGGCTTGCTGTTCCTGCGGACGACGAAGGCGCGGTCGAATCGTCCCTGCAGGAGCTTGCCGCCGTCGACGCGCAACGCGAAGGGCCGCTCGATCCAGGTCTCGCACTCCTCCCCGGATGACAGTTTCGGCCCCGACAACTCCTCGCGCACCACGCGCTCTTCCAAAAGCCGCAGGAACTCGGCCTGTAGTCCCGACACGAGTCGCGCGGGCGCGCCGGGTTCCGCCTGCATCGCCGCGGTCCCCAGGGTGTCCGCCGACGGAGGATCCGCGGTATCGCCGACGAGCGCGAACCAGGCGTGGATGAGCGAACCGCGCTGGCGGCCAGGGGCGCGCTCGAGATCCAGGAGGACGCTCGCCGCTACCCGCCCGCTCCCTTCCAGCGACGAGGGGGAGACCGTCTGCCAGCCACGGCGCGGCGCTCCGACCGCGCGGTCGAACTTCAAGACGACATCCACGGCCGGCGGCGGCTCCGGTTCCACGGGCTTTGCCTTCACGTGCCACGCGGGATCGCCGGCCTCGTAGAGGCATTCCCCTCCCTTCTCGGATTCCCGCTCCTTCACGCCGCTCAGCGCCTGCCGGAGGAGTGCCGAGAAGCACGGGGTTGTGAAGTGTCGTGCCGCGGGTGAGCCATCCTTGTTCTTCTTCAGGGCGGGGATGATCAGGTGCAACGCGTAGCGCGCTCGCGTGAGCGCCACGTAGAACGTGCAGAGGTCGTCCTGGACGATCCGGCGCGTTTCGCGGTCGTAGGCGGCGGCCATCTCCGGCACCAGCGCCCTGATCTCCTTGTTCCCGGCCGGGAAGATCCCATCGGGCGCCGCGGTCGGGCTCGGGCGCGACGTGCAGAGCGCGTCGTTGTGAACGTAACCGATCGGCTTGTGGAGTTCCGGCAGGATGACGACGTCGAACTCCAGGCCCTTGGCCGCGTGGATGGTCATCACGCGGAGCCGGGCCGCCGAGGGATCTTCGACGAGGGCGGCGCGGACGTGGGCGGCCAGTTCCCCTGGCGTCAGGACTTCCGCGACCGAAGCCGCAAGCCGCACGGCCTGCCCAAGGCGTGCCGCGCCGCGCGCATCGGCGTCGACGGCCACGATGCGCGCCCACTCCGCGATCACTCTTGCCGGGCCCTGGTCGGCTAGCACGGCGCGAATGCGCGTGCCCACGAGTTGCCGCCCGCCGGGGCCTGCGCCGGGTTCAAGCCCGAGGTGCGCTCCCAGCGCCGTCCGCGCGAGCTCGGCGCAGGCGATGGTATCCCCCGGATGCTGGGCCAGGTCCAGGGCGGCCAGGATCGCCGTGACCGCGGGATCATCGGTCATGGGCTGTCCGCCCTCGCCGCTGACTGGGATGGCCTTGCGGCGAAAGTGCGCGACGAGCCCGCCGATGGGGCCATTGGACCGAAAGAGGATTCCGATCGACCGACCTGGCGCTTCCTTGAGGACGCTCTCGGCGAGCGCGGCGGCGGCGCGCACGGGTCCTGCCAGGCGCAGGCTCGACGCATCATCGCTGGAACTGGAGTCTCCCGCCTCGCCGTCGCCGCCGGACTCGTCGTCAGCGTCCGTGGGAGCGCTCACCAGGCGGACAAAGCCCGGCTGCTTGGGATACGCCGTCTCGTGGGTGCGGAATCGGTCGGCCCAGTCGCGCGCCTCCTCGGCCACGATCGGTTTCTGGAGAGCGGCGTTCGCGCCGAGCCCTTCGAAGATCGTGTTGACGGTGTCGAGGATGACCTTCGAGGAACGGTAACTGCGGTCCAGGGGCTGGAACGCGTCCTTATTGAGCGGGAGCTCGTCCTCGAGGTGGCCGAAGATGGCCGCGCACCCGCCGCGCCATCCGTAGATGGCCTGCTTCTCGTCGCCGACGCAGAAGAAGGTCTGCTCGGCGTGCGCGCCGATTGCGTGCGACGCGATCTCCTGGGCGATCGGGCGCAGGATCTCCCACTGCCCGCGCGCGGTGTCCTGGAACTCGTCGAGGAGCAGGTGGCGGTAGTGACCGTCGAGGCGCCAGTAGAGCCGGTCGCGGCTGAACGAGCTCGCCTCGTCCTGGCCAGCGAGGAGGCGGCCGAGCGCGAACGGGACGTCGCTGTAGAGGAGCGTTCGCTTCGCCCGGCGCGCCTCGGTGTAGACCGCGTCCAGGAGCGACAGGAGCGCGTGCATGGCCCGCATCTCGGCGGCATAGATGGCGCGGACGCGCCCGGCGATCCGCCGCCCCGCCATCCGGACCGCGTCCTTCACCTCGGGCGTGAGCGAGGCGCCGGAGAACGTCTCGGCCTCCTCGACCTTGGCCAGGATGTCGTGCGACGACGCCTGGATCCAATTGCCTTCCCGGAGGTCGGCGATCCAGGTGGCCCACTTGTCCCGGCTCTTGGCGTGCAATTGCCCCTGGAGCTCCTCGAGCCGAGAGAGCGCCGCGGGCCAATCGCCGTCGAGCGGTTGCTCCGCGTGCATGGGCCCCCACGCGGAGGCCGCGCTCTCGTGGTAGAGGTCGTAGTGCTTCGCCAGGATCCCGATCAGGCGCCCGGCAACGGCCCCCGTCGGCGAACCGCGTCCGAGGTCTCGCAGCAGGGGGGCAAGCTCGGCCCGGTCGTGGCGCTGGAGCAGCGTGCGAATCGCCTCGGCCATGGCGACCTGGATGCCCGGTGACTCGGCCCCCATCAGGGCCGCTTCCGCCGGCAGTTCGAGTTCACTCCGCAGCGTCCCGGCGATCCCGTGGAAGAAGCTGTCAAGCGTGCCCACGGCGACGCGGTGCAGGTTCACGGCGAGCCGCTTCAGGAGTGCGCGGGCCCTCTGGACGTCGAGCTCCGGCTCGCGGATCTCCGCGGCCAGCGTTGCGGCTTCGAGCTCGGACGCTGTGGCGTCTGCGAGCCGCCGCAGGATGCGCTCCAGGATCTCTCCCGCCGCTTTCCGGGTGAACGTCGTCGCCAGGATCTCGCGCGGGTCGGCGCCGGCAGAGAGGAGCTTGATGTAGCGCGTGCTGAGCGCGAAGGTCTTGCCGGTACCGGCCGAGGCGCGGATGACACGGTGTTCGAGCGCGTGGACGTCGATGGTCATGGCGCCTCCGCCGGCCGGCCGCCGTCGATCGCACCCGCGCCGGCTCGGGTGCCCGCTGCCCGCGCGGCCTCGTTGGCGGCCGTTCCCTGCGCGATCGCGTCGGCGCGCCCGACGTAGTCGTCGAGGAGGAGCGCCGAGAGATCGTCGTCGTAGGCCAATTCCTCGGGATCACGCGGCGGCCAGAAGACCTCGTCGAGGATGCCCCTCACGACGCCCCGCGCGACCTCGATGGCTTCCCGGCGCACGGCCTCCGGCCATCGCGAATCCTGGAACTTCACGTCGGCGCCCTGCCTCGCCAGCGTCACGTATCCCAGCAGGGCATCCTCCCTCACGCCGAGCTGCGCCGCGAGGAGGGTGTAGAGGGGGAGCTGGAGATCGATCCAGGTCTTGGCGTTCTTCGGTCCCTGCCTGTGGTTCTTGTCCGGCGTCTTGGCCGTGTCGCCCGTCTTGTAGTCGATGATGCGCCAGGCCCCGTCCGACTCGCGGTAATCGATCCGGTCGATCGTTCCCGTCAGGGAGAACGGGCGCTTGTCGACGGGGAATGCCACGGCGAGGGATTTCTCGCAGAAGCGGATCGCCCATCCCTCGCGCGCGCTCTCTGCCTGCCATCCCGCGAAGGCCTCGAGGCGGTGAGCGAGCAGGTCGAGTTGCAGCGCCGCGGCGGGTTCGAGCGAACCCACCGACTTGCGGCACGCTTCGACACGGTCCCGGAGGTACTCGCGGATCTCGCTCTTGTCGCGGCTGGCGCGGAGGGGACCCTCGCCGAACTCCTGGAGGATGCGGTGGAGGATCTCCCCGACGGGCGCGGCTTCGAGATCGAGTCCACGGTCTCCAGGCTTCTTCAGCCCCAGGACGCGCTTCAGGTAGAAGCGGTAGGGGCAGGCCAGGTAGTCACGGAAGGCGGTAACCGAGAGCGACGAGAAGGGCTCCTGGAGCGGCCTGACGACGGGAAGGCGCCACCGCGCCACGGCGGCGTGCGCAAGCCGGATACGAGGCGCCGGACCCGGGGAGCGCAGGGAGAACGTGCGGATGCGCCGTGCCAGCGTCTCTTCGTCGGCCGCCAGGAGCAAGCGGCTGGGGACGAGCGGGCTCTCGTCGGCGGCCCTGCGGAGTGCGATCACGGTCAGCGTCGCGTCTCTCCGCGAGGTCGTTGTCGCGAGGAGCCAGGCGTCGCGCGCGTAGCGCCGGTCATTGTCCGCGATCCCGAGGATCTGGCGCGCGCGGTTCGGGAGGAAGGCGTGCGCGTTCACGGCCTGCGGCAGGTGGCCCTCGTTCGCGCCGGTCAGGATCAGGCGCGGCGCATCGTCGAAGGCGAGTTCGAGCCAGCCGAGAAGTTCCACGGCGACGTTGCCGCCGGGATCGGGCAGGGCGACGGCCGCGAGTTCCTGCCGGAGCAAGTGAAGGGCCTCGGTGGCCGGCCAGGACGCGGTGTCGAGCGAAGCGGGGAGGGTCTTCCAGACGGAGACGGCGTCGCGAAGGACCAGGAGCCCGCGCGCGATCGCCGCATCCACGGGCTCGCTGGTGTTCAACGTGCGATCGCCGTAGAGGAATCCCAGGAGGTCGAGCAGGGGTTGTGTCCATGCCGCGAGCCGGCGTTCTTTCGCCAAGGGTCTTCGCAGTCGCTCGATGAGCTCGAGGCTGGCCGCGTTGATCTCCGCCTCCTCGTTCGCGCGCAGGGCCGCGCGCTCGTTCCGCGGTTCCCGATCCCCGAGCGCGCCCATCGCGTTGTCGCGCGCGGCCAGCCATGAGGCGCGCCGCGCATGCCCGGGGAAGCGCTCCTTGAGCCTGGCATCGATGAGTCGTTCCACGTCGGGCTGCCGGACGAGCGTATCGACCTGGTCCGGCCGCCCCTCGCTCACCCACGCCTCGAGGGCCGCGATCAGCTGGCCCACGCGCGTCCGGGCCAGGGAGGTCCCCAGAGCGCTGTGCGTGGGAACATCGGCCAGGTCGAACGCGCGCGCGATCCGCTCTGCCGCGCTCTCATCGCCAAATCCGATGGTGACATCGTCCGGCCGGATCGCGGGCTCCGCGCCGGCCAGTGAGAGCACGAGGCCCTCTTCGTCCTCGGGTCGGTCCGCGAAGCGGATCTGCTCGTCGGTGAGCGGCAGGACCCGTTCCACCCAGGCCGAGGGCACCAGGACGCCGAGGTCGTCAAAACCTGCGGCCTCGCTCGGGGGAGCGGCCACCAGCGCGACGACGTTGAGGGACGGGATTGCCTTACGGATCAGCTGTGCCGTGATCGCGTTGAGATCCGCGCACCCGACGAGGATCAGTGTCTCGAACCCGGACCCGTGCGCGCTTGCCGTGGTTGCCTCCCGTGCTTTAAACCGGTGTTCGTGCGGGTCGATGCGCTCGGCCTTTTTCAGAACCCTGAGGTAGTGGCCGTGGAGCCTGGCGAGAACGTCCCAGCGGTCCGCGTCGGCAAAATCCGCGACGGCGCGGGTGAGTGTCCTGGCGGCATCGGGGATGCGTAGGCCATCCGCGGCCAGGGTCTCGTGGAGCTCGTCGAGTTCACGCGCGAGGTCCAGGCGCATGCGCGGTGTTCCTCCATCGGAGGACCGGGTGAGCAAAGCGCGTTGGTCGGGCGTGAGGCGCGCGAGGGCCTGGCACCACGCCAACTGCCGTTCCATCGCGGAGGCGGAGGCGGGACACGGGCCGGCGAGCCGGTCGGCCAGCCGGTCGGCGAGCGTGGCGGGCGAGAGGATCTCGGGCGGGAGGAGCGTGTCGCACCCGGCGACCAGGAGCTCGACGAGCCGCCGCCCGGCGCGCGCTCCCGGGAGGACGACAACGACGTGCTGGAGGTCGAGCGTTCCGTCCGCGCCAAAGCGCTTCATCAACCACTCCGCCGCGCCAGGCAGGACGGCTCGCTCCCACCCGATGAAGTGGAGTTCGGGCGTCACGCGCGAGTTACTTTCGGGCCACGAGCGTCAGGCGGCGCCAGTACCACGTGATCGTGTTCTCGGTCTCGGTCAGGCGATAGATGCGTCGCGCCGATTCCGGCGCCGTCCTGACGAGGTCGAGGACGGCGGCGCGGTTCTCGGGCGAGGTTGCGGCAGTCTGGAAGTACCACTCGAGGTCGGGCATCAGCATGGGTTCCAGGAGACAGCGGCGTACCGAGAGTTCATGGGTCACGCAGAGCGCGCGCCAGTTCATGGGCGAGAGGAATCGACCATGGCTGGGATCGCGGAGCTTTTCCACGCGGTGAATCCACTCCTCCGCTTCCGGTTCGTCGTCCTCTACGGAGCCGTCGATGACCAGGAGGTGTCCGCCCGGGTCCAGGACGCGCGCGGCTTCCCTTACGAACGCGGCCGGGTCGCTGAAATGATGGGCCGCGACGCGGCAGGTGACTACGGCGAACGAATTGTCCGCGTAGGGGAGACGCTCGGCGGCGTGCTCCCGCGTCTCGACGTGCAATCCCCGTTCGGCCGCGGCCGCGGCCGCCTGCGCCAGCATCGCCGGCGAGATGTCGGCGACGGTGACGCATAGACCCCGCTCGGCCAGCGCGAGCGCGGTGTGGCCCCCACCGGTGGCCACGTCGAGAGCGGAGTCGCCGGCGCGCGGATCGATCAGGTCCAGCGCGGCCGTGACATCGGAGACGTCGGCGAGGATGTGTTGCTTGCCGTACTGCGAGCTCTGCCGGTCGAACTGGTCCCGCGATGCTCTTTGGGCCGCGTCGAGCTCGGTCATGCGCGCCTCGTGTTCATGCGTGAGTTGCGGTCAGCGCTGGCTGAGCTGCTGGACGAAGGGAAGGATGGGGACGCGGACCACGAGCTTGTGGGGAAGGAAGGGGCGGCCGCGCCAGAGATCGGCGAGATTGGCCGAGGTCTGGCGGTAGAGCGTGATGATGGCTTCGGCCTGCTGTTCCTCGTTATGCCCGAGCTCGATCTCCAGCTTGGAGAAGCGGATGACGCGCGTGTCGACGAATTCGCGCAGGGTCTCCCGGAGCCGCGGCGCGATCTCGATGACGCCCGGGGCCATGGAGGTGAGCTTGCCGGTGACGGCGAGGCGGTTGGGAGCCTCGTAGACCATCCCCATCTCGCCCGTCATCGTGGCTTCCGTCACGCGAGCGACGATCGGGAGACTGGGGAGGAGCTCATCGAGCCGCCGCAGGTCCACGCGTTCGAGGCGGATCATGGCCGCGGAACGCCATCGTTCGCCGCGGTGGTCCATCACGACGCTCCCGAGCCCGGTGCCGCCCATGACCTTCAGTTGCAGGCGATCGAAGCGGAGCACGCGGTTGTCGATGACGGCCTGGGAGGAGAGCGCCGAGGCAACGGGGCGTCCCGCCCAGAGCATGGTGTCGATGCGAAGAGGGGAGGGGACCACGGTGGGCGCGGGTTGAGATCCGATCGTGCGAAGAAAGGGAAGAGAACCGGAGACGCCTGCCAGGGCGAAGTCCCCGGACTTCCACCGGAAGACGGCGTCGGCGAGGAGGATCCGGCCGCGGATGACGGCAGGGTTGCCGGCGCGAATCTCGAGCTCGACATCGACCGTGCCCTCCAGAGTGAGAGCCTCCATCAGGTAGTTGTCCAGGAGGATGTCGCGGAAGAGATGGTCGGCGGATACCCCCCGGAGCCAGACGCGAGCGCGAGGCGACCAGTCGTCGTACCAGAAGACGGCGAGTCCCTTCTGGCCATCCCCGGAGTCGAGCGTTCCGCTCTCCGTGAGCACTGCTCGCAGGAGGCGATCGACCTCGACGGGGTTCCGGGCCGAGGCCGCCTGCCGGACGAGCGCGGTGATGCGGTCGTAGTCCCGGATGGTTCCGCGCGCGTCCGAGGGCGCCGGCGTGACGGCCATGAAGGCCAGGGCGGCGAGAACGGGCAGGACCAGGGAGCGGATGGCGGACGTGACGGTCAGTGCGAGGCCTCCAGCCAGTTCGATCCGGATCCGGTGTTGACGGCGAGGATGTCGCCCAGGATGGGGACGTCCCGCATCGCGTCGCTCAGCGACTCCGTGAGCGCTCCGGCATCCCCCGCCGGCGCCTCGATGATCAGCTCGTCGTGCACTTGTAACACCATAGCACTTTTCGAAGCCGCCGTCAGCTTTGCGGCGACGCGGGCCATCGCGATCTTGATGACGTCGGCGGCCGCTCCCTGGATGGGGGTGTTGACCGCGACCCGCTCGGCGCCCGCGCGGACGTTGCGGTTCGAGGCCGCGAGCTCGGGCAGGGACCGTCGCCGTCCGAAGACGGTCGTCACCGCGCCGTTTGTCGTGGCCTCCGCGATCGTGCGGTCGATCCAGGCCTTGATCGCGGGGAAGGCCGCGAAGTAATCGTTGATGAGCGTGTCCGCCTCGCGCCTGGGGATCCCCAGTTGCCGCGCCAGCCCGAACGCGCTCTGGCCGTAGAGGATGCCGAAGTTGACCGACTTGGCGCGGCGTCGGGCCTCCGCCTGCTCGGCCGCGCTCGACGCGGAGGTGATCCCGAAGAGCTTCTCCGCGGTGGCGGCGTGGAGATCCCGCCCGTCGCGGAAGGCGGCGAGGAGCGATTCCTCCTGCGCGAGCCACGCCGCGATCCGGAACTCGACCTGCGAGTAGTCGGCGGCCACGAGAACGCGGCCCGGCCCCGCGACAAAGGCCTCGCGAATTCTCTGTCCGCGCTTCGTCCGGATCGGAATGTTCTGCAGGTTAGGGGTCACGCAGGAGAGTCGACCCGTCGCGGCGCCGACCTGGCGGAACGAGGCATGGACGCGACCCGTCGCCGGCAGGATCATGCCCGGCAAAGCCTCGACGTACGTGTTCAAGAGCTTCGCCACCTCGCGGTACTCCAGGAGGAGGCCCGGGAGTGGGTGCATGGGCGCCAGCTCCTCCAGGGTCTCCTGGTCCGTCGACCACCCGGTCTTCGTCTTTCTCTGGGCGGGGAGGGCGAGATCCTCGAAGAGAACGACGCCGACCTGCTTCGGGGAGTCCGGGTTGAACTCGCGCCCCGCGGCGGCGAAGGCGTCGTCCCGCAGGCGCGCCAGGTCGGCGCGGAACTCGGTTGCGATCGTCGCGAGCTTCTCCGCGTCGACGCGGAACCCCGTCCATTCCATGTCGGCCAGCACCGTGATCAGCGGGTGCTCGATCTCGTCGTAGACCCGGCGGAGCCCGGTGCGCGCGAGCTCGGGAACCATGGAGTCGTGAAAGGCGAGCGTGAGGAAGGCATCCTCGCCGGCATAGCGGGCGGCGTCGGCGACGGGCACCGAGCGGAAGTCGCCGCCCGGAGCGACATCCTCGAAGGCGATGGTCTGATGATCGAACAGTTCGAGCGCGAGCTGGTCGAGGCCGTGCGAGCGGCGCTCGGGGGTCAGGACGCCGTCGGCGACGAGCGAGTCGAAGGCGAGCCCTTTGACCTCGATGCCGGCGCCGCGGAGCACCTGGAGATCGTATTTCGCGTGATGGAAACATTTCTTTGCCGCCGCGTCGGCCAGCCAGCGGCCGGCGATCGCGCAGAGCGCGCGGTCGGGCCCGTCACCGGACCAGGTGGGGAGCCAGGCGGGCGGGACACCGGGCGCCGCGAAAGAGATCCCGACAAGCTCGGCGGCTCGAGGCAGGAGCGCCGTGGTCTCGGTGTCAACGGCGGCCATGGGGGTCGCGGCGAGACGATCGAGGTAGGCGGGGAGCGTGGTCGCGTCGAGGATGATGGTTCGTGGCACGGAAAGGCGCGAGGTCGCGCGCGGAGCGGCCGCGGCCGTCTCTTCGTCGAAGAGGGAAGGGCCGGTATCCTTGGCGCGCTTCTTTCTCGTCTTCGCGGTCTCCTTCGCTGGGGATTCGGCGGGGAGAGGCTCCGCGCCGGTGGCGATGCCCTCGGCCTTCATCTCCGCGACGAGCGAACGGAATCCGAGCGCCTGGAGCTGCTGGATTGCCGCTTGGGTAGGGTTAAGGGTCGCGGGGTAGTCACCGGGAAAGGAGAGCGCGCCGAGATCGACATCGCGTTTCAGTGCGACGAGTTGCCGGGAAAGATCGAGTTCGGCCCGGTGCTCGGACAGCGTCTTCTGGACGCGAGGCGGGAGCGCGTCGCCGGCCGACAGGACGCCCTCGATGGAACCGAAGTCCTGGATCAGTTTCGCCGCCGTCTTGGCGCCTACTCCCGGAAGGCCCGGGATGTTGTCGGAGGCGTCCCCCATCAGCGACAACAGGTCGGGTATGCCCTCGGGAGGCACGCCGAACTTCTCGCGAACCCCCTCCGGGTCGAGGCGCTTTTCGCTGTCCATCTCGCGAGCGGGCGCCAGGAGCGTTACCGTGTCGCGCACCAGGGCCGCGAGGTCCTTGTCGCCCGAGAGGATCTCTACCGCCCACCCGGCGGCGACGGCCTCTTCCGTCAGGGTCGCGATCACGTCGTCGGC
>CAZJQD010000066.1:4612-15766 GCA_964548165.1 uncultured bacterium | reverse complement strand
CTTGCCCTAGACGCCGCTCTTCCGATATGAGGTGCTGTTGGGAGTCGCGCGGGTTTGCGGCATCGCCACCGTCGTCTCTCCCTGGGAGGAGATCCCGGTGCTCGATCAGTCCAAGCTCGTCTGGGACGTCGTCCTCAACGAGAACGACGCCGCGCAGAAAGCCTATTACAGCACCGCCAAGCCCCTATTGGCCCTCAATGGCGTCGCCGTCCCGAATACGACCTGCGAGTGGGACGGCACCAAGTGGGTGATCGAGTCGACGGGCTTCGTGACCTCGGACATCGCGGGGCAGACAGCGAACTGGGGAGCCGGCATCGATCTCAATATCGTCGGCGAAGCCGAGATGGCGCTCCCGAACGGCAGCGGCTCCAACAGCGGCCTCACCGGCCAGAACTACTGGCTGGGCTCGGTCCAGTCCACCAAGAAGCTCGAGATGACCTCGAACAACTGCGAGATCCGAACCGTCAACAAGGCCATCGCCGTGCCCGGGCTCGACAACGTCGGCCTGGCCATCAACCCGGGGACCACATTGGGGCCCAACGAGATCGGGTTCGACAACGGCGGCAACGCCCTCAACGTCTATGGCCTCCTCTACACCCTCAGCAACGTCCTCTGGACCGGCAACATGAACAACTATAACGCTGGCAACGAGGGCACGGCCGGTGCCTATAACGCCGTCGGCAACGGATTCATCAAGGGATCGATGGTCGCCGGTTCGCTCACCTCGACGGGCAACAATTTCAAGGTCTACTACGACGGCGACCTCGCCGGTCCCGCACCGATCGCCAACGCGCTCTCGGCGTCCCCCGAGCAGTACTCCACGCCCACCGTCTGGTTGCAGGAATAGGGCAAGCCGGGCGCCGCGCGCCGGCTCTACTGCCCGCCGGTCTGGGTGTCGATGAAGGCGACGAGACGGGCGGCCTCGTCTCCCACGGGTGAACCGGCACGGCGGTCGGCCAGGACCTGATACTCCCCTCGCACGGAGCGCAGGTAATCGGTCGTCAGGCCGTTGGCGCCGGCGTTCATCGCCGCGATCACGACCTCATCGCTCGTGGACCGGAACGCCTCCACGAGCACCCTCACCGCGCTGGCCTCGTCCGTGCGGGAGAACGCCTTCCAGACCTCGAGCGCATTGAGCGCGATGGTCGGATCATTCTGATTCATGGGCGTCGTCAGGAGGTAGAGCACGCCGGGTTCGTCGGTGTAGGCCTTGAGGCTCCCCGCGGCCGCGGCGCGCACCTCGGGCACGGGATCGATGAGGAGCGTCACCAGGGAATTGGCGAAGCCCTTCGCCTTGTTCTCTCCCAGGAGCTGGGCGGCCCGCTCACGAATCTTGGGATCGCCGTCCCCCAGCAGGCCCCGGATCACGGGGAGAGCCCCGGACCTGTTCTCGGCAAGGATGCCGTTCATCCCCTCGATCCGCATGTCGGGATCCGAGGACTGGATCTTCGCAAACTGCTGTTCAAACTCCGAGGTCGGGACGAACGTGTTGCCCTCGAGATCCATGAGTCCCATCTCGCGCCTCATCGCCGCGGCCGGATCGTTCATCTCGCTCGTCTTGTTGCTCTGGAACTGGATGAGGAGCCCCGCCAGGAAGAGCGCGGCAAGCGCGCCAACGAAGGTCCACTTCAGGACAGCGGGCGAGAGAAGCACCGATTCCGCTCGCGCGGCCTTCTTCTTCTTCGCCTGCGCCTCCGCGTTCCGCTTGTGCGCCTGATCCGCGATGGGGTCCATGAGCCTCTCCTCCTGAATCGATTACGGAATCTGCACAACTAGCGACGCGGCCTGGTCGCCGGCCGGCGTGCCGGCCAGGCGAGCGGAGACTCCCTGGAGGTGCGCGCGAAACGGCTCCCGGGCGTTCGCCGGCACGGCGTTCACGGCGTTCACAGCCGCGGTCACAATTTCCGGGTTAGTGACGGTCAGGGCGCCGGCCAGCGCCTGCGCCGCGACCGCCGGATCCTGGGCGGCAAACTGGGTCCAGACCTGGAGCGCCACGGTGACCACCGGCAGGTCCCCGGATCCCAGGGGCGTGCTCAACGGGTACATCAGCGAGGGATCGTAGGGGCGGCTTGTCAGGTATCCTGCCGCCGCGGCGCGCACCCCGGCATCGGCGTCCGAGAGGAAGGAAACCACGGTGCCGGCGCCGAGGCTCACGGCGCTCACGCCTGCCAATTCCAGGGCGGCCTGTCGCACCCGGGGCGATGCATCCGAGAGCGCGCGACTCATCGCACCTTCGGCTCGAACCGGGTCGAGCGCCATCATCACGGTCAGGGCCTCGACGCGCGCCGGCTCATCGCCCGCTCGAAAGCGCTCATCGGCGGCCGCGTACGCCTCGGCGGGATCGACGTTCCCGGCGGCACTGCCCCTGTCCCCCAGCGCAACGATGCGCCCGGGCAGGGCGTTCGGATCCCGGGCGGTTGCATTCTTGTAAGCCGTGACCATTCCCGTGACGAAGAGCAGCGAGAGCACGAAGATGATCGACCAGAAGTAGACCTTCGAGCTCAGGATCGGCTTGACGTTCTCTTCGCGCTTCTGGAAGACCATGCGTCAGCCCAGGGAGACGTAGCGCTTCAGCGCGTCTCGGTAATCCGGATCCACATCGATGAACTCGATCCCCAGGCCCCAGCTCCCGTCGGGAAGGCGCGTGGACCGGACAACGCGGCCCAGCGCAAAGAAGGACTTGGAGACGCTGGGCAGAGAGATCTTCATGCGCCCCTCGCGCCCCTCGGCCACGGCCTCGGGGTAGCGGAAGCATAATCCCCCGACACCCGCGTTGATCACCATCGCGATCATGGGCTCGGAGAGTTCCACGTCCTCCCGGCCCTTCTTCGCGGGGAGCTGGGCATGGTCGAAATCCACCTGGACGACGAACTGCACCGGGAACCGGGGTGCCCGCCGCTTCTCGGCGGCAGGAGCTTCCTGCGTCATCGTGACGGCCCGCGGCTCGGGGCGCAGGGTGTTGACGTCGAGCTGACGCGGAAAGAAACCCCCGCAGGACTGGCAGAACCAGAGCTCGCAGATCTTGGCATGCCCCTTGTCGAAGCAATCGGTGACGTAGGTGATCTCGGAACGGACGCAGAGCGGACAGGTATTGGGATTGCGCGCCTTCCACTCCTGGTCCTGCACGGTCATGACCCTTTCCTGCCTCCGGCGCCCAGCCCCACGGTGAACGCGGCCAAGCCCTCTTCCAGCCGCTCGTGACGCCTCGCGGCCGCGAACGAATCCAGGTAGCCTCGGGCGTCCGCAAGCGTGGTCCGCTCAGCGTCGCCCTCCGCCTTCCCAGCCTCCCGAGCATACCATTCGGCGATCACCTCGTCGATATGAGCGGAGCTCCACGCGAGCGAGGACTCCAGCGCCTCGCGTAGCGCCGGGATCCGCTCCTGCTCCTCCTCGCGCACCGCGACCACGGCGAAGACCATCGGCAATCCCGTCACCGCTTGCCACCACTCCCCGAGGTCCCATGTCCGCCAGGAGGCGTGGTCCACGGCGAGCGCGGGGTCGCCGATGAGCAGGGCGCCGTCCGTGTCGGTCTCCAGGGCGCCCAGGGGCTCTGCGGCCGGGACCAGCGCCGGCATGAGTCCCTCGGCGCTTAGGAGCCTTTCGAGGAGCGCCACCGAGCTCGCGGACGCCGTGGTCACGAAGACGCGGCGCAATCCCCGGCGGGGTCCGCGCGAGACCAGGAGGATCGAGCGGACCGGACCGTCGCAGGCGATCTCGAATCCAGGCACGCGGACAAGTCCACGCGTTCGCGCGAACGCGGCCGCCGACATCAGGCCCCCGAACGCGCGCCCGCCGACCACGGCGGCGTTCACCGCGGACGGCTCCATCAGCTCAAACGGGAAGCGGGGTTCCACGACGCCGAGCCGCCAGGGGCTGAAGAATGGAGCGCTGTTGAGATAGCTGATCCCGGCGAAGAAGGGCGATTCAGGAACCCCCAGCGATGGAGGCGTTCCCCGTGGCTCCGTAGCTCCGTGGCTCAAATGGGCGAAATCATCGGGCTAGCGGCGCGGGGCGCCGGGCATCGCGGCCTGCCACCGGGGCGCGTTCGCGGCCGCCAGGGCGATCGCCAGGGCGTCGGCGGCGTCATCGGGACGCGGGACAACCTCGAGGTTCAAGAGCATCCTCACCATCTCCATCATCGCCGCCTTGTCCGCGCGGCCGCTCGCGGTCACCGCCTGCTTGACCTGGTTCGGGGCCAGCTCAACGACCGGCGCCCCGGATCGCGCCGCCGCCAGGAGGAGCACGCCGCGCGCCTCGGCCACGACGATGGCGGTGGAGACGTTGGAGGAGAAATAGAGCTCCTCTACCGCGACCAGCTCCGGCCGGTACCTCCTGAGGATCGTGCCGATCCCGTCGTCCACCAGCTTCAATCGCTCGGTCACCGGTATCCCGGCCGGGGTGCGGATGACGCCGTGAGCCACGTGGAAGCGCGCCGGGCCGCCGGCGTCGATGACGCCGTAGCCAATCGTGGCCAGCCCCGGGTCGATGCCGAGGATGATCACGGGAGATCAGCGAGCATCGTCGAGGGCCTTGTCACTCCGCGAGGAGTTCCGCGGACGGTTCGAAGTTGGAGTGCACGTTCTGGACATCATCGTCGTCGTCGAGCTGTTCCAAGAGGCGCATTGCCGCTCGCGCCGCGACGGGGTCGTCGGGAGTCACCCAGACCGCGGGGATCATCGCCACCTCCGCGGACGCCACGGCGATGCCGGCCTTCTTCAGCGCCTCGGCCACCTCGTGCACGCTCCCGGCGGACGTCTTCACCTGGTAGACATCCTCCTGCGCCTCGACGTCGTCGGCACCGGCGGCTAGCGCGGCCTCGATGAGCGCCTCCTCGCCGATCGCCCCGCGTTCCACCGCGATGACTCCTTGCCGGGCAAAGAGATAACTGACGCTGCCGTGCTCGGCCAGGTTGCCGTTGCTCTTGGTGAAGGTATGACGAAGGCTCGCCGTGGTCCGGTTGCGATTGTCCGTCAGGCACTCGATGATGACCGCGATGCCGCCCGGTCCATAGCCCTCGTACGTGACCTCCTCGTACACGACGCCCGGGAGCTGTCCCGTCCCGCGAAGGATCGCCTTCTCGATATTGTCGCCGGGCATCGACGAGGCCTTGGCGCGATCGATCGCGGCGCGCAGGCGGACGTTGCCGTCGGGATTCCCGCCGCCCTGCTTCGCGGCCACGACGATCTCCTTGGCCAGGCGCGAGAACATGGCGCCCCGCTTCTGATCAGTGGCCCCCTTCTTGCGCTTGATGGTCGCCCACTTGGAATGCCCGGACATCGTTCCACCTCCCAGTATCCCGCGCGCCCTGGCTCGTCGCCGACGCAAATCCGCGCGGGCACGATGGGAACCGACCGCGAACCGATCTCAGTGGCGGCCTGATCCTCCCAGGACCTGTTCCACCGCGTACAGCGGGAGCCGGAGTCGGGACGCGATCGCGGCGGGAGCCAGGCCCTCCGCGGCGAGCGATTCTATGTCCCTCGCCCGCTCCTGTCCATCGACCGGCGGCGGCACCTCGAAGACCCAGGACCCGCCCTCGGACGGAAGAACCCGGTCCACGGGCAATTGCGAGCGGCCGCGCGCGGACGCCGCCGGCCATCCCGCGCCCGCCTCATCCTCCACGACCGTGTCCCTCGGTGGGCCTCCATCCTCATCGCGGCTCGGCGCGGCGGCGCGCGGCGCGGCGCGCCGAGGAGACCGCCGGGAGGGCTCGGAGGGCTCCTGGCCCGCCATCGCGTCGTTCCCGCCTCCGGGAACACGCTCCTCGGCCCGCCTGGGATCACGGATTCTCTGCTCCAGGATCGCCAGGTCGGCCAGCTGGGTATTGAGGCGGCGAATGCGATCGTTGGCCATCTCGATGACGCGCTTCAACTCGTCGCGACGATCCGCGATCGCCTTGGTGTGGCTGTTGGCCACCCGGTTCATGTCCGTCACCAGGTCCGAGAGCCGCGTCTCGATCGGCGTGAGATCGAAATCGTCCGATCTCCCGGACTCGCTCGAGCGGCGGTTCATCCGGGCCGCGAGCAGGAGATAGACGGTCACCGAGCAACCCGCGGCGAAGAGCACCGACGCCAGGAAGAGCTCGCCCGTCACGCGACCACGCTCCGCGCTCCAGGGACATGGTCCCGCGCGCTCCCATGGACCCTCATCGCGTGAAGTCGATCCGGGCGCCCTTGCCCGGATCGTCCTGATGTTTCTCTTCCGGGGCCTCGTCCGGTTGCTCCTCGACCTCTCGGCGCGGTTGCTTCAGGAACGCATGCCCATGGCCGCTTCCGTCCTTCGAGAGCTTCACCTCCTCGGCCTCCGAGGGAATGGGCACGGTCTCCGGCGCCTTCTCGGACTCCTTCGCGCGATGAGCTTCCTGCGCCATCTTCTGGTGGGCGCCCACCTGCTGGAGAGCCGACGTCTGGCGCGCAACCTCCGGCGTCTGGAGGATGTTGACCTGGAGGTTGATGGGCTCAGGACTCATGGCGCCTCCTCCTCCCCGCCTTCATCATCGGCGCCGTCCTTCTTTCCCTTGCCGCCCTTCGTCTTCTCTCCCTTCGGCGCCTCGTAGGGGAAGAGCCTCACTTCTCTCCCCTCCTCCTTGTACGTCACGAACTTGTCCATCTTGTTGACGTAATACACCGAGGTCCCGATCGTGATCTTGACACCGGGGTGGGCGTCCTCCGAGACCGAGACCATCCCCTGGACCTTCGTCGCCGCCTGCGCCTGGAGATCCTTGAGCTCGCCGGCGAGCTCCTGGAGCTTGGTGCGAAGGGAGTTCTGGGCCAGGACGAGCGTGTCCTGGATCTTCTGCTTGTCGGGCGGGAGCTGGCCCAGGCGCTGCTTCAGGGCCTCGAGGGCCATCATCCCCTTCTTCAGGTTCTCGAAGTTGGTCCGGTCCTTGATGATCTCGGCCTGGAGCTCTTCCATGCGCTGGAGGAGCTTGGGATTGATCCCGACATCCACGGTCGTCTTCGTGGACATCGGGGAGCCCAGGACGCGACAGGCCACGAGCCGCCAGGCGCGGAGTTGTCCGCCCGCGATCGTGCCTTTCCGTCCACCCATGCCCACGACGATCCGATTGCCGCTATTGACGTGCGAATGCAGGATCGCCTCGGCCACGATGACATCCTCCTTGGCCTCGATGGTGGATTCCTGGACGAACTTGGCCCGGATCGACCCGCCGGAGACGCACTTGCCCTCGATGATGCCCCCCCGCACCTTGATGTCGCCACCGGCCTCGACCTCGGCCTTGCCGACGGTCTTGGCGATGAGCACCTGGTCGGTGGCCTTGACGGAGAATCCGTCCTCGACCGAGTCGGTGACCTGGACCGTTCCCAGGAAGTTGATGTTCCCGGTCGCGGGACCGACGGAGCCCTTCACCACGTAGACCTGCGAGACGGTGACCTTGTTGGCCAGGAGGAGCGGCAGGCCGTTGGTGGCGGCAAAGGCCTCGTTGCCGTCCGGCGAGAGCGTGACGTTGCGGCCGACCAGGAGGTGAATCTCGCGCCCCGGCTTGGGCGCCACGTACTCGTTCTTGACCGTGACGCCGGCGACGCCCGGGGTCGGATGCTTCTTCACCGCCAGCAACTGCCCCTCGACGACGTTCTCGATGAGGTTCAATTCCTTGAAGTCGACGCGATCGGAATCCTCGTCGCGCTTCAGGTGGATGTGCCGCTCCAGCTCGAACTGGTAATCGATCCACCCGTCGACGCCCTGCTCCACTGGCCGGCCCTCCGCCACCAGGATGTCCGCGCCGTACTCGGGGGTCTCGGCAAGCCGCTGGATCACATCCTCCTTCACGCCGAAGATCACGCCGGCCGCCCGGAGGTGCGCCCGGAGGTCGTCCGCGCTCGCGGCCTTGCCGCCCGGATCGGGCGGGTCCAGCTCGAGAATGGCCTGCATGTCGTCTTTCGTGAGGCGCACGTTCACGGACGCGGCCTTCGGCACGTACACGCCGACGCATCGCGGCCGACCGTCGGCGGCGGCCACGAGTTCCCCGATGACGTCGTTGTCCATGTCGGTATAACCGCGCCCGCGGGCGGCGATGAGGATGTCGTCCTTGGTGGCCGGTTGGCCGGATAGACCCGCGGGATGAACCGTCAGGTAGACACGGCTCTCCTCGACCTTGAACTCGAAGCGCGGCGCCTCCGCGGGCGCGTCCGTCCCGTCTCGGCCCCCCGCCCCGCTGGAGCCCTTACCGCCTCCGGCCGGCATGGGCCGACCGCCCCCGTCAGCCGGCAAAGACGTCCCGGTTCTTCTGCAGCTTGGCCTTCAGGCGAAAGATGGCCTTGGAATGGAGCTGAGAGACGCGGGACTCGGTGACACCGAGGACAAGCCCGATTTCCTTGAGCGTCAACTCCTCGTAGTAGTAGAGGGCGATGACCTCCTTCTCGCGCGGCGGGAGCTGCTTGATCGCGTCGATGAGCGTGTTCTTCACTTCCTGGCGCTCGATCTTGTAGTTCGGGTGATCGCGCTCGCTCCCCGCGATCGTGTCCCCGATCTGGATCTCGTCGTCGTCCGACCCGACGTGCCAGACGTCGTCGAGGGAGATCACCGCGGTGCCCGAGACGTCGTTGACGAGCTGGTCGAAGTCGTCCATGGTCATGCCGAGCTCGCCGGCGACCTCCGCATCCGTCGCGGCGCGGCCCAGGCGGTTCTCGAGCTCGGCGTACACGTGCTGGAGCTGTCGCGACTTCTGCCGCACCGACCGCGGGATCCAGTCCATGGCCCGGAGCTCGTCGATGATGCCGCCCCGGATGCGCGTCGTTGCGTAGGTCTTGAACTTGAACCCGCGCTGGGGGTCGTACTTCTCGATGGCGTCGATGAGGCCGAAGATCCCGTAGGAGACCAGGTCGTCGAACTCGACCTGCGGCGGCATGTTCATCGCCATGCGGCCGGCCACGTACTTCACCAGGGGCGCGTAACGCTCGATGAGCCCGTTGCGGGCCTCGAGATCGTTACTGTCCTTGTAGATCTTCCAGATCTCCTCGTCGGAGAGCTTATCGAGCGCGTGCGCCATCAGCCGATAATACCGCCAAAGACCAAGTATGCCAGAAGAGCCATGATTGCCAAGATGCCGAAGGCGGCCCAGAGGAAAAGATTCGTGGAGACGGGAGGCAAGGGGCCCCCATCGAGGCCACGTGCACCGGGCGAGCTGCCCCCCTTCGCTTCCGCGAGCCGTATGGACGCATCCGAGACCTTGACCCGGAGCTCGCCGGAGATATTCGTGAAGCCGATGACATCGGGAGAGAGCGCCATCGTGATGGTGATCCGGTCGTAGTCGCCCGGCGACACGTCGAGCACCTTCCCCTCGAACTGCGTCTTCCCGGTCGCCCCCGGCATCTTGAGGGCCATGATCTTGGCCACGGCGGTCCGGGACGCGCCGAGATCCTTTGCCTCCACGACCATCGTCATCCCGGGAAGGACGTTCTTGGCCGCTATACCAGAGACGGGCGAGAGGATGGGATCGACGCGGATGCGCGTCGTGGGCGCGGTTGGGGCTCCCACCAGCGATGGGGCCTGAGCCGGCTCCATGCCCTCGGGCGCCGCCACGGTCGCGGCGGCCGCCGGCGCTTCCTCCAGCACGACCGCCTCCATCGCCACCTGGATCAGGACGTTCGCGTCCGCGATCGCCTTCGAGACGACGTCCCCGAGGATGCGGCGGACGTCATTGTTCTGGTTGTTGACGACGGCCTCCGCCAGCGGCTCCATCACCTCGTCCTGGACGGCCTTGCGGATGTAGTTCTGGACGTCGCGCGACAGCTCGACGATCGCCTGGCCGTGAAGCTTGGCGGAGACGAGCGCGTCCTCGATCGTCCGCCAATCGTTGGTGATGCGGAACCGATCTTCCGTCTTGTCGTTCGCGACAATGGCGTGGACGCGGTCGAGCTTCATGAGGACGGGATCGAGTACCAGGAGGAAGGCGCCGCGGGATCCGCTGTAATCTCCGCTGAAGACCGCCTTGACGGCGACCAGGCGACGCGTCGGGGTCAAATCCACAGGTCCCGCGGAAGCGGTCGGGGTTTGCGGATCAGCCATGTTTCCAGCCCACGCGGGTCACTCGATCACCGCTTCCGACTCTATCACACCCCGTCGCCCCCGGCCATTTTCCTGATCATCTCGGCCATCTCCTCCGGAGGACGCCCGTGAACGCCGCCAAACTCGGGCCTCTCGCGCTCCGGGAGCTCCGATTCGATGGCGCTGAGCTCCTCGGGCGCCACGGCGCGGGACGCTCCCTCGCGGCGCCTCGGCTGGGGCAGGTGGTCGGCCCGGCTGATGACGAGCGAGGCCAGGCCGGACATGAGAAGCGCCACGACGGCCGATCCCAGGCCCCAGAGCAGGGTCTCGCCCATCTTGGCCGTGAACGAGATGTCGCCGAGCTTGAGAAAGCGAATCCCGCCGACGAGGAACCCGACCACCAACGCGATCAGGATGAAGAGAATCGCCTGCCCGCGTTCCTGGTCACGCCCCCGCGCCAACGGCCAGCTCATCGCGCCGCTCCCGCCAGGTCCGGGTGTCGGCCAAGGCGGTCCAGCCATGCGAGCCGCCGATCCGTGAGAGGTCCATCCGTCCAGGCGACGATCTGCTCCGCATCGGGCCGCGTCGAGAATCCCGCGCTCGCCAGCGCGGCGCTGACCCAGGCGCGACGAGCCAGGGGTAGGCGGCCCGCGATGGTGAATCGCCGGGAAAACGCAGGCGCACCACGCGCGGCATCGGCGGCCACCGGCACGAGCGAAGTCGCCGAAGCGCGGGTTTCCGAGACGACCACATTCCTCCCGGGCAGCGACATGGGTCCTGGCTCGATCCCTGGAACCGCCGCGGGCGGACCGTCCGGCGAACCCGGCAGAGGCGACATCACCGCGCCGCCCCGGGACTCGGACAATCCCGCGCTGGTCCGAGCGGTCTCGTCCTGGCGCGCCCGCTCGTCCTGGCGCGCCCGCTCGGCCTGGCGGTCCCGCTCGGCCTGGCGGTCCCGCTCGGCCTGGCGCGCCAGCTCGGGTTCACCGGCCGCAGCCGCCAGGTCGCGCAAGAGTTGCCAGGCGGACTCGGGCGCCGTCGGCACGCTGACGGCCGCGATCGCCGCGGCCAGGCGACGGCGGGTCCAGGCATCGTGAGCGCGCGTCAAGACGTACGCGCGCGTCAAGACGTACGCGCGGGGCAAGTCGTGCG
>CAZJQD010000066.1:0-4512 GCA_964548165.1 uncultured bacterium | reverse complement strand
GGCAAGTCGTGCGCGGGCGGCAAGTCGTGCGCGGGCGGCAGGACGGGTGAGCTCATCACAGGAAGATGCGTTCGAACCATCGTGCCACCTTCCCGGCCAGGCCGTCCGAAACGACCGGCGCGCCCGTGGCGCCGGTCTCGATGCGATCCGCCAGGAGCGCGATCGCCCGGGCCGCCGACGACGTGCGATCATAGGCGACGAAGGGCGCTCTCTTGCGAACCGCGCGCCCCACGGCCGGATCCTCGAGGAGAAATCCCGCCCAGTCAACGGACTGGTCCAGGTATCTGCGGGCCAGTTCCACGAGCCGCTCGCCCGTTGCCCGCGCCTCGCGGATCGATTGCGCGCGGTTCACGACGACCGAGACCCGCCCCTGGTAGCGGCGCTCGTGCAGGGTCTTGATCATGCCGTAGGCGTCGGCCAGCGACGTGGGCTCCGGCGTGGCCACCACCAGCGCGTGATCGGCGCGCTGGACGAAGCCCACGACGTTGGACGAGATCCCGGCCCCGGTATCGACGACGAGGTAGTCCAGCCGTGACCCGAACGCGCCCATCTGCCGGGACAGGATCCGCCTCTGCTCCGCGGTCATGTTCGCGAGCTCCGAGACCCCCGTCGCTCCCGCGATGATCCCGAGATCCCACGGCCCCCGAACGATGATCTCCTCGAGCGTCCGCTCGCCCGAGACCAGGTGTCCGAGGTGCCAGCGCGGCTGGATGCCCGCGAGGATCCCGGCGTTGGCCATCCCGAGATCGGCGTCAAGAAGGTAGGTCAGCCGGCCGCGACGCGCGAGATCGAGCGCCAGGTTCAGGGCGATATTCGACTTCCCAACGCCACCCTTGCCGCTGGAGACGGCGATGATCCGCTCCGGCCGCGCCGGCTGGACCAGGACGCCCGCAGAAGCGGCTGCCGCAACCGCGCTCGCCGGCCGCGCGACCAGCCGGAGCGCGGCCGCCTGGTCGCTCACCGCAACTCCAGGGGCCCGGCTTCCGCGGACGGTCTCATCCTGTGAGCCACCGGAAACTCCTCGTCACCGAAGGCGGGTCGCGGCGATTCGACCGGCGCCTCGGGGCCCAGGAGCGCGTCGACGAAGCGGGCCCTCAGGGCCGGCTCGATGTCGTCGGGCACGTTCTGTCCGGTCGTGCAGTAGGCGACCGGGATGCCGGATCGCACGGCCAGCCCGTAGATGGGGCCCCATCGTACCGTCTCGTCGACCTTGGTGAAGCAGAGCCTCATGCGATCCGCCACCGCGAAGCTCTTGAGGACCGCCTCCATCTCCTGAACCTGCGTGCTGGCGGAGACCAGGAGGAACACCTCGGGCTCCAGCTGCATCGAGTCCAGCGTCTCGCGGAGCTTGGCGATGGCGGGCGTGTCATACGGGCTGCGGCCGGCGGTATCGATGAGGATCACCTCGCGGTCGTAGAACTTGTCGAGCGCGTTGGAGAGCTCCTCCGGAGAGCTGACGGCCTCGAAGGGCGCCTGGAGAATGTCGCTGTACGTGCGCAACTGCTCCGCCGCCGCGATCCGGAAGTCGTCGAGCGTGATGTAGGCGATCGTGCGGTTCTCTTCACGCTTGAAGATGGCGCCCAGCTTCGCCAGCGTCGTGGTCTTGCCGACGCCGGTCGCGCCCACGACCACCACCACGAGCGGCCGATCGTCGTGCGGCTCCGGCGCGGTCGCGATGCGGAGCATCCCGGCGATCTCCTTGGCCAATCGCGAGCGGTGAAGCGCCGCGTCGTCGCGCTCGTGGACGGCTGTGCGATGCGCCACGCTCGCGATCAACCGGTCCGTCAACTCCCCGTCGACGCCGGCGTCGATCAGGCGCTCGTGCCATTGCGCGAGGAGCGGCGGCAGCGTGGCCGTCCTGAGGACTGCACGCCGGTGCTCCGCGGGCGCGCCATCCGCGGCCGTTCCGGCCACGGTCCGGGTCCCGTGCGCCGCTCCCGCTTCGGCCGGCGCGGACTCGGCGGTCACCGGCGCGGGCGGCAGTCCCGCGCGGTCGCCCGTCGGCTGGTGGGCCGGAATTCCCGCGGGAAGCGCCGCCGGCTGGAGATGCCCCATGATCGCCGTCATCATCTGGCGCATCTGCTCGACATCGGATCTCATCTGCGCGATCTCCGGGTCCGAAGCGACCGGAGCATGAGTTGCCGCCGGCGGCGCCGGCCTCGGCGCGGCAATGGGCGCCGGGTGGCCCGCGCCGGCCGCGTAGCCGGCGGGTCGACCCGGCGCGGGCGCGGGTACGACGGTCTCCTGGCTGAAGCGGGGATCGCGAACGACCGCCGGCCGCGTGCGACGCGCCGCCCCGCCGATCGCCTCGTAGGCCCTGCCACGAAAAGCGGCGCCGGGCACGGTACGCGCGATCAGGCCGTTATCCGGCGTCGGCAGTCCCGCGCCGCCACGGACCGGGCGGCCCATGTTGGCGCGATGAACATCGATGAGCTGCCGGGCCATCTGGCTCATGTCCTGCAGGTCGCGGGCGACCGGCGTCTCCTGGCGGGCCGCGTCGCGCCGTCGGCGCATGAACTCGGGGAGCACCTCCCCGGTCACCTCGAAGACCTCGCGCGATCCGAACCCCAGCACGCCGCCGACCCTCACCTTGCGCTCCTCGATGATGAAGGCCTCGGCCCCGAGCTCTCTCTTCAAGGCCACCAGGGCCAGGGCCTTGGTCTCGCCGGTGAACGTCTTCCGGATACCCATCTGCTGCTTCATGACTGCCTCCCGTGATGCATTCTCTCTGTCCATTTCCTGCCGCCCAACCCCATCCCATTCACGTCGTTGAACCACCGAGACACAGTGGTGACTGATTCGCTGCGTTCACACGTTCTCACCGTTCCTCATGCCGCGATCGATCCCAGCGCGCGGATCTCGACGTCAGGCACGATCTCGCTGAAGGAGAGCACCACCAGGTGCGGCGCCGCTCGCTGCGTCAGGACCTTGAAGGCCAGCCGCGACCGGGGCGACGTCAAGACGACCGGCGTCAGCCCTTTCTGGATGGCCTTCTCCACCTCCGCGCTCAACCGTTCCAGGACCTTCTGGATCCGCGAGGGCTCCATCGCGATCGCCCGGCCCTCCGGCCCGATGCTGACCGATCCGACGATCTCCTCCTCGAGCCGCGGATCGAGCGTGATGACGGAGAGCGATCCGTCCTCGCCGGCATACTGCTTGGTGATGTGCCTGGCGAGATTGGCTCGGACGATCTCGGTCAGGCGATCGAGATCCTTGCCGCTGGAGGCGGCGCGGTCGGCGATGGTCTCGAGGATCGTCACCATGTCGCGGACCGAGACGCCTTCCCTCAGGAGGTTCTGGAGCACCTTGTGGATGTCGCCGAGCGGGAGGGCCTTCTGCGCGTCCTCCACGAGCGCGGGGTAGTTCTTCTTGAACTCCTCCAGCACCTTCTGCGTCTCCTGCCGCCCCAGGATCTCGTGCGCGTGCTTCTTGAGGACCTCCGTGAGGTGCGTGGCGAAGACGGACGGTGGATCGACGACGGTGTAACCGGCATTCTCCGCCCGCTCGCGATCCCGGTCGCGGATCCAGATGGCCGGGAGGTTGAAGGCGGGCTCGCGCGTCGGCTCACCCGGCAGTTCCACGGCGGCGTTGCCGGGGTTCATCGCGAGGAATTGGTCGGTCTTGAGGATCGACGACGCGACCTCCGATCCCTTGATCTTGATCACGTACTGGTTCGGGCGGATGTGGACGTTGTCCCGGATGCGGATGGGAGGAACGATGAGCCCCATCTCCAGCGCCATCTGCCGCCGGATCATCGTGATGCGCTCCAGGAGGTCGCCACCCTGCTCGGGATCGACGAGCGGGATGAGCGTGTACCCGATCTCGACCTCGAGGGGATCGACCGGGATGAGAACCTCCACGGCCTCGGGCTTTCTCTGCTTGGCGTCGTCCTTCTTCTTGGCCGTCTGCTCCTCCTTCGCCAGATCCCTGACGTTCTGGTGGAGCACCCAGGCGGCGGCGCCGGTGATGCCGGAGAAGACGAGCATGGGCCAGCCGAGGTAGAAGGCGCCGAGAAAGCCAAGGATGCCGGAGGTCATGATGAGGGCGCGGGGCTGGACCGTCAGCTGCTTCACGACCTCCTCGCCGAGGTTCTCCTTCGTGGAGGCGGCGCGGGTGACGATGAGGCCGGTCGCCATGGAGATCAGCAGCGACGGGACCTGCGACACCAGGCCGTCGCCGATGGTGAGGAGCGTGTAGGTCGCGGCGGCCTCGACGATGGGTTCGCCCTTCATGATCGTCCCGATCGCCAGGCCGCCGGCGATGTTCACCGCCGAGATGATCATGCCCGCGACGACGTCTCCGGAGACGAACTTGGAGGCGCCGTCCATGGCGCCGTAGAAGTCAGCCTCGCGCCGGATCTCGTCGCGTTTTTCCCGCGCCTCCTTCTCGGTGATCAGGCCGGCGTTCAGGTCGGCGTCGATCGCCATCTGCTTGCCGGGCATCGCGTCGAGGGTGAAGCGGGCGGCGACCTCCGAGATGCGCGTCGAGCCGTGGGTGATGACGACGAACTGG
>CAZJQD010000065.1:6017-15788 GCA_964548165.1 uncultured bacterium | reverse complement strand
CACACCGTCGTGCGCGACGGCGAGAAGTTCAAGTTCCACCTCGTCCCCTCCGGCATCTCCAACCCCGGCACGCTCGCCGTCATCGGCCACGGCGTCGTCGTCAACTTCAACTCGCTCGTCAAAGAGATCGAGACGCTCACCGCGCAGGGACTCACGTTCGAGAACTTCCGTCTCTCCGATCGTGCCTTCGTCGTCCTCCCCTGCCACAAGCGCGACGACGCCGCGCGCGAGGCCACGCCGGACGCCATCGGCACGACCGGCCGCGGCATCGGTCCCGCCTACCGCGACAAGGTCGCGCGCTCGGGAGTTCGCGTCGCCGACTTCCAGGAACCCGACATCCGCGAGAAACTGGCGAAGAAGGGCCTGACGCCGGAGGAAGTCGTCGAGCAGATGGAACTCTTCGCGCGGATCGAGTCCTACGTCTGCGACACTGTCACGCTCCTCCACAAGACCCGCAAGGAGGGCCGCAATATCCTCCTCGAGGGCGCCCAGGGCGTGATGCTCGATATCGACTTCGGCACCTACCCCTTCGTCACCTCGTCGTCACCGACGACCGCTGGCGGTTGCCTCGGCACCGGCCTGCCGCCCCAGAGCATCAACCGCGTCATCGGTGTCATGAAGGCCTACTGCACCCGCGTCGGCCACGGCCCGTTCCCGACCGAGCTCCACGACGCGACCGGCGACGCCATCCGCGAGAAGGGCCAGGAGTTCGGCACGACGACCGGACGCCCGCGCCGCTGCGGCTGGCTCGACCTCGCCCAGGTTCGCTACGCGTGCATGGTCTGCGGCATCACCGAGCTGGCCATCATGAAGCTCGACGTCCTCTCCGACCTCGACAGCATCCGCGTCGGCGAGTCCTACGAGCTCGACGGCAAGGCGATCGAGAGCTACCCGTCCCGCGCCTCCGCACTCGCCCGCGTCAACGTCCGCTACCGCGATCTCCCCGGCTGGAAGTCGGACATCGCCGGCATCCGCGACCGCGCCAAGCTCCCCAAGGCCGCCCAGGACTACCTCGCCTACGTCGAGCGAGGCATCGGCGTCCCCATCCGCTACGTCTCCACGTCTCCGGACCGCGATGACACCCTGGAGTTCGAGATCGACTGAGCGGACATGGGTTCCAGGACTGACGCTCTTCCCTCGGCAGCCCGGCTCGCCGCGCACCACCGGCGCTTCCTCGCCTTTCTCAGGAAGAACGCGCCTGTTCGCGACGATGCCGAGGACATCCTGCAGGCCGCATACCTCAAGGCGATCAAGTCCCCGAAGACCACGAAGAGTGAAGAGGACAGCGTCGCCTGGTTCTTCCGCATCCTCAGGAATGCCATGATCGACCACTATCGCCGGGGGCGGACGGAAACCCGCGCCGCCGCGCGCCTGGCACGGGAAGCGGACACGTTCGTCCGCGGACCGGAATTCGAGAAGGTCGTCTGCCGATGCATTCTCGAGGCGCTCAAGGGAATCCCGGCGCCCCTGGCCGACGCCGTCAAGGCCGTCGACGTGGACGATGTCTCCGTCGCGGATTTCGCAAAGCGCGCCGGAATATCCACCAGGAACGCCTACGTCCGGATCCACCGCGGCCGCCAGGCGCTCAAGGTGGCCGTGATCCATTCCTGCGGTGCCTGCTCCGATCGCGGTTGCACGGACTGCACCTGCTGCTGATAACCACCTCATCTCTTTCCTGAAGGACCTCCAGGAATTTTCGCGAATTTCTTTGTAAGGAATTTCCGGCACCTCCGTTCTGCTCATATCCGCCCGAACAGGCCGGATAGAGGAGGTCAGCAATGATGGTCAAGGATCCGGTCTGCGGCATGGTTATCGACGCGGAGAAGGCAAGAGGAGGGGCCGGCGAGCACGGCGGGCACGTCTTTCATTTCTGCAGCACAGGGTGCAAGGAGAAGTTCCGGGAGCATCCTGAGCGTTACCTGGACGCCTTCGTGGTCGGAACGCGGAGGGAGTTTCCCGAGTTGCATCACGGTACGCACGCCGCCCCAGGTCACGTCCACCACAGAGAGGATTCCTCGCAAGCGCCGGGCACCGCGCGCGCGGACCAAGCCCAGCCGGGGAGCGCGGCGCAATGGACCTGCCCGATGCACCCGGAGATCCTCAAATCATCTCCCGGCGACTGCCCGCTCTGTGGTATGGCACTGGAGCCGTTGATGCCCACGCGGAATGAGGAGCCCGTGCCCGAACTGACCGACCTTAAGCGGAGGCTCGTGGGGAGTACCGCATTCGGCGCACCTCTCGTCGTATTGGCCATGGGACACCTGCTCCCGGGCATGTCCTGGACCCATGCGGCGCCAGGGCTCATGAACCTCCTGCAATTGCTGCTGGCGCTTCCCGTCGTCCTCTGGGGTGGAAAGCCCTTCTTCGCCAAGGGTTGGGCCTCGATACGATCCGGCGTCCCCAACATGTTCACGCTCGTGTCGCTCGGTGCCGGAACCGCATTTGTCTACAGCCTCCTGGCCACCTTCGCGCCCGACACTTTTCCCGCGACCTTTCGAGGCCCGCACGGAAGCGTCGAGGTCTATTACGAGGCCGCGGCCGCCATCATCCTGCTCGTATTGGCGGGCCAGGTACTGGAGCTCAAGGCGCGCGCCCGCACGGGGAACGCCATCCGCGCCCTTTTAGGGCTGGCCCCGGAGAGCGCCCGGCGGATCACAAGCGAGGGCGAGACCGACATCCCTCTCGAAAGCGTGCGCGTTGATGACAAGCTGCGCGTCAGGCCCGGCGAGCGCATCCCCGTTGATGGCGCCGTTCTCGAGGGACGGAGCGTGGTGGATGAGTCGATGATGACGGGCGAGGCCGATCCGGTGTCCAAGGCTCCCGGTGACCCCGTCGTCGGTGGCACTCTGAATGGAAGTGGGACCCTCGTGATGGCGGCACAAAGGGTCGGCGCAGAGACCATGCTGTCGCGCATCACGGCCGCTGTCGCGGCCGCTCAACGATCGCGCGCTCCAATCCAGGGCGTCGTCGACCGCGTCGCCGCTTGGTTCGTGCCAGCCGTCCTCGTCGCCGCCGGCCTCACGTTCCTGGCTTGGGCCTTCTGGGGACCGGCTCCGGCCATGGCGCACGGGCTCGTGGCCGCGGTCACGGTCATCATCATCGCCTGCCCGTGCGCGCTGGGTCTCGCCACGCCGCTCTCGATCATGGTGGGAACGGGCAGGGGCGCCCGGGCCGGCGTGCTCTATCGCGACGCAGAAACACTGGAGACGCTGGCCGAGGTCGACCTGCTGATCCTCGACAAGACGGGCACGCTGACGGAGGGACGTCCACGAGTCACTGCCGTCCAGACGTTCGAATACGCCGAAGACCAGTTGCTGGCGCTGGCCGCATCGCTGGAGCAGGCCAGCGAGCACCCTCTTGCGGGATCGGTGATCGAGGCCGCTCGCGACCGGGGGCTCACGCTAAGTGCGCCAGGTAATTTCGAATCACGCACGGGTCTTGGCATCGTCGGCGAGGTTGGGGCACACCAGGTCGCTGTCGGAAATCGCCGCCTGATGGAGAACATCGGGAGCCCGATACCGGCTGTGCTGGACTCCGCCGCCTCGCAACACCAGGAGCGCGGGAGCAGTGTCATCCATATCAGCGTCGACGGTCGGACAGTCGGCGTTGTCGCGGTGGAGGATCCCATCAAGGAGACGGCCGCCGAGGCCTTGAGCCAGCTGCGAACGGCCGGTATCGAGATCGTCATGGCCACGGGCGACCACCGTGACGTGGCCTCCCGCGTCGCCGACAGGCTCGGGATCACGACCGTCCTTGCCGGCCTCCTCCCCGAGGACAAGGTCGAGGCCGTCCGCCAGTGGAAGGCGCGCGGAAAACGCGTAGCCATGGCCGGCGATGGGACAAACGACGCTCCCGCCCTGGCGACTGCCCACGTCGGCATCGCCATGGGCACCGGAACCGACGTCGCTATCGAGAGCGCCGGCATCACGCTGATAAAGGGCGATCTTCGAGGCATCCTTCGAGCTCGCAGGCTCTCACGCGCTACTCTTCAGAACATCCGGGGAAACCTGGCGCTCGCGTTCGGCTACAACATCCTGGCTCTGCCTTTGGCGGCCGGAATTCTCTTTCCCGTCTTCGAGATCCTGCCCGGACCGATCGCCGCCTCGGTAGCCATGAGCCTCTCCTCGGTCTCCGTCATCCTCAATGCCCTCCGCCTGGACCGCGTGCGGCTCTGACTGACGGTGTCAGACTGCGGAATTGCGGCACTCCAATCGCTTGAGTTCCGTTCCCGGCGCTGGCAGTTGTCGTGCAAGTCGTGAATTCTGATATCCGCAATTCCGCAGTCTGACACCATGGAGTAACATGCCTTGCGAAAGCGGGGTGCAAGAGATGATTCGATACATGAAGGCCGCGCCGACCATGCACGTCGCGCACTACAGCTCCGGCAAGCTCGTTCGCTCCGGTGTCGGGCTCGCGTTCTACTACTTCGCGCCCACCGCCACGATCACAGCCGTCTCCCTGGCCTCGACCGACCTGCCCTTCGTCTTCAAGGAGGTCACGGCCGACTTCCAGGAACTCACCATCCAGGGACAGCTCACCTACCGCGTCGCCGACGTCGATCGGATCAGCGCCATCCTCGACTTCGAGCTCGACGCGCGCGGCAACTACAAGTCCGAGGACCCTTCCAAGGTCGCACCCCGCCTGGTCAACGCCACGCAGGAGGCGGCGCGCACGATCATCTCCAAGCTCACGCTCCGCGACGCCCTCTCCCGCACCGAGACCATCGCAACCGAGATCTTCTCGCGCCTGAAGACATCCGAGCCCATCGTCCTGCACGGGGTCGAGACGCTTGGCCTCACCATCGTCTCCGTCAAGCCCACGCCCGAGACCGCCAAGGCCCTCGAAGCCGAGATGCGCGAGACGCTCTACCGCAAGGCCGACGAGGCCGTCTACGCGCGCCGGAACGCGGCCGTCCAGGAGGAGCGCAAGATCAAGGAGAGCGAGCTCAACACCGCCCTGGCCGTGGAGCAGAAGCAGCGCGAGATCCGCGAGTCCCAGCTGCGTACCGAGATCATGGCCGAGGAGAAGCGCGGCGAACTCCTGAAGCAGCAGCTCGCCAACGATCGCGACGCCGCCGACTCCCGCGCCTACGCGCTCGAAGCCTCCCTCAAGCCGATCCGCAGCCTCGACTGGCGCGCTCTCGCCGTGCTCTCCGGCGGCAAGAATACGCCCCAGACCCTCATCGCGGACTCGTTCCGCGAGCTGGCCGCGAACGCCGCCAAGATCGGCAATCTCAACGTCACCCCCGACCTCCTGGAGAAACTCATCTCCCGGGACGAATAATCCGTGTTCGAGAAGATCGTCCTCGTCACGCGCCGGACGCGCCTCGAGGGCCTGGTCGCCCGCTACAGCACCGCGCTCCAGGCCGAGTTCGTCATCGAGCGCTCGGGCGGCGACTTCTCGGATTACGAGGAGGAACACGAGGAGTATGGCGAGGCGCTCAAGGTCATCCGCCGTTCGCTCCCGCGAGAGCTCAAGCTCCAGGTCCTCGATCGCGACTTCCTGCCGAACTACGTGGTCGCTCCCACCGACCTCGTCATCACGCTGGGACAGGACGGCCTGGTCGCCAACACCGCGAAGTACGTGAAGGGACAGCCCATCATCGCCGTCAACCCGGAGCCCGACCGGTTCGACGGCATCCTCCTGCCTTTCCAGGTGCAGGATGTCGGCGACGTCGTCCGCCGCGCGGTAGCTGGAAGCTTGCCGCTAAAAAAAGTCACGCTCGCCCAGGCCTCGCTCGCCGACGGCCAGCGTCTCCTCGCGTTCAACGACCTCTTCATCGGCGCTTCATCTCACGTCTCGGCCCGATACCAGGTCCGCCTGGCGGGGCGCACGGAGAATCAATCCTCGAGCGGCATCATCGTCTCGACGGGCGCCGGATCGACTGGCTGGTTGAGCTCGGTCTTCCACATGGCGACCGGCGTCTCCCGGTTTGCCGGGCAGTCCGACATTCAGGGAGTGCGCATGAACTGGGACGAGGACCGGCTCCTCTTCGTCGTCCGCGAGCCCTTCGTCTCCAAGACCTCGACTGCCGGCATCGTCGCCGGCGAGATCGAGAGCGCAAGCTCGCTCGTCATCGAATCGCGGATGCCGACCGAGGGCGTCATCTTCTCGGACGGGGTGGAGTCGGACCGGATCGAGTTCAACTCGGGAGCGGTCGCGACGATATCGATAGCGCCGGAGAAGGCCAGCCTCGCTACGAAGTAGAGCGTGGGTAGCTCTGCAGGATCTTCGCTACGCGTCAAGTGAGACGCCAAACTTCCTAGCGATCTCACGGATGAACGGCCGATGTCGGGGCGGGGAGTTGGCATGCCAGTCGCCCAGGTAATCTGCGAAGGACTGCGGTCCCGATGGCTGGCCGACGTTGAGGTAAGACACCGCCTGCCAGTGCTCGGGTTCAGCCTCGAACATCGGCAACAGTACCGAGGCCACGAGACCGTTGAGGTCCCGGTTTTCGGGGTCCGCGACAAGCGCGCCTTCGTGAGCGCGATACCACGCGGCCAGTTCGAAGCCCTCTGCGGGACGGCACCGTTCCTTCTCCGCCTCCGCGTACCGGGTCAGCGCTGGCGCATAGCGGGACCAGTTGGGATAGGGCGGCGCGTCCACCCAGCTCTCTCCCATGCGTAGGAGAACAAACCAGGAAGCCGCCTGGCAGATCGACTCCTCGAACCAGAGATTGCCGGTGGGATCCTCGTCGAACCGAGCGAGGACGTGGCAGAGCTCATGGCTGAATTGAAACGCATATTGAGCCCAGAACTTGTCGCGCGTGTTCAACCGCATCACCAGTCGACCATCCGCGCCGCGCTGGTGCAACATCATGGGTCCCCCACGCGGCCGCACGATGATCCCGGGCAGGTCAAAATCGGGGAAATGTTGCACCAGGTGAAAGGAGACATTCTGAAGCAAACGATCCACATCCGCAGTCGAGGCTTCACCCCAACCCGTGGGCGCAACCTCAAGAGCCGCAGGTTGTGACTGTAGCGTGGACCCGGAGGGAATTGCCGCCACTAAGAGACCGACGGTGACCACCAGGCACTGGAATCCTGTCATCATTCTCGTCTCCCTTCGGATGTGTTCACAAGGTCGACCGAGGACCCTTTCCCCGGGGGTTCCTGGTCAAAGAACGACCTGGAGAAGAGATGTCCGGTGGAAAACAAGCCAGGACGCGCGGGACCTGCCCCGTAGCGGTGGCACTCGTACACTTCTATCGGCAATGCATCAGCCCGCCGTCAGAAGTATCGCACACCTAAGTCCGTCAATGGGGTTAAACCCCACCCGGCTTCGAATATCGGAAGGTGCTATCCAGCTACTTCTAGATTGTTCACCATCGACGGCCTAGACCGGGAAGCCGTGCCGCCCTTCGCAGGGCGCGCCCGCCTCAGACATGTGGGGTGCCAGGGCCGTGCGGTAGACGGCCTCCGTGAACCGGCGCTTGCAGAACGGGCACAGGACGGAAAAGAGCGCGCCGCCGCGCGCGCGCGGATGATAGTCCGGAGGACCTAGGGCCGCTGGACGGGAAACATCCCGGGAAATCCCCTGTGCCGGCCGCATGGGAGATGCCGGAGCCGACGAGGACGGGCTCGCCACAAATTCGACGGCGAACCGTGGGGTGAATGGGGCAGGAAGCAGTTCGACCTGGCGAATCCTGTCGAACCGAAAGTTCCGGACCTCGCCGTTTCTCGTGAGATCCGCGGCCAGCAGATAGACGCGCCCGTTCTTCGCCCTCCTCAGGGCATAGGGTTCGATCTCCCGGGTTGACGCGCCTCCATCCCCTTCATAGACGAGGCGAACAAGCCTCTGGGCGACCGCCGCGTTCGCGATCTGTTCCAGGACGGGCGTCCGTCCCCCCACCAGGGCGGCAGGATCCCCGTAATCGACCGGCTCGCCGATCGACGATTCTATCCGCTCCATATCCCGCATCCCTCTCTGGGAGGATACCGCGACGGACCGGGCATGTCAGTCTGAGCGTGTCTCAGCGTGAATGCGACGACCGCGAACCCTGTCAGGTCACATTGGAAATGGCATGCCTTCACTGCTCTTACCCTTGACGGACAAACGGTTCTCTATAGAGTCGCGGCCTGTCCCATGACAGATACGCCCATTAGCGACAACCTGAGATCCGTGAGGCGGCGACTGCGCGCCGGCGGATGGGTGCTCCTTGCGCTCTTCCTGGCGGCGGGCGCCTACTATCTCTATGAGCGGCGCCTCGCCGTCGACCAGGCGCGCGAGACGGCCCGGACGGCGACTCGCCAGGCCGTGGCCGCGCTCGAAGAAGACCTCAGGCCCGTCATGTCGATGACCCACGCCATCGCCCGCATGGCCGCTTCCCGCGAGGGAGCATCGCGTGAGCAGCTCTTTGCGAGACTGCAGGAGATCGTCGAGAGCGATTCCCTCATCATCGAGGCCGGCGCCGCCTACTCCCCCGCATTCCTGGGAAGCGGGGATCGGCGCGACGCACCGCACTACGGCCTGCACGATGGCGCATTCAAGCGTCTCCAGGTGGAAGTCGCCTACGATTACACGACCTACGACTGGTACACGGCGGGCCTCGCGGGCGGCGGCTGGTTCGATCCGTACTTCGGCCGCGCCACCCGCTCGTGGGTCACTGGCTACGCCGCGCCTATCCACGCGCCGGGACTCGCGTCTGACACCCCCCTCGGTGTCGTCCGCGTCAACTACTCGATGACGGGCATCCAGAAGATCCTGACCGCGCTCCCGCTCGGTTCCGGTGGCTACGCCTTCCTCGTCTCCAAGTCGGGCCGCTTCGTCCATCACCCCATCGAGGATTACATCCGGGGCCGTAAGACGCTCCGCGACGTGGCCCTCCAGGAGAACGACTCCAACCTCAACCTCCTCAGCGAATCGATCGCGTCCGGCCGGAGCGGGGTCCTGGACTTCCAGAACGTCACGACGGGCCAGTCCGACTGGGTCTTCTTCGAGCCGGTCGGCGCCTCGGACTGGGTCCTCGCGGCCGTCTACGTCAAGGACGAGGTCCTGAAATCCGACCGTTCTGATCGCCAGAAGCGCATCGGGCTCTTTCTCCTCGCGCTGGCCTCCGTGGTCTGCTTCCTCCTGGCCAAGCTGGTGAGGGTGGAGATCACCACGACCAAGCTCTGGATTGCCGCCGTCCTCGTCTCGGCCGCTTTTCTCACGGGCACGGTCTACATCTGGTATCTCACCCTCGCCGCCGCCTTTCACGAGGAGGCCCTCACGCACCGCATCGGCGATCGCGCCGCGCTCCACCGTTTCCTCGAAGAAAGGACTCGAAAGTCTATCGATGAGTTCGGAGAGCCTCCTCTCTACGTTCCCACGGGAGTCTTCATCCAGTCCGTGGAGTTCAAGAGCGCGAGCGACGTGCTGGTAACCGGGCTCGTCTGGCAGAAGTACGGCGCCGATGTGCCGCCGGATGTGACCCGCGGCATCGAGCTGACGGAGGCGGTCGAGAACGAGATCGAGGAGATCTACCGCCGGAACGAGGGGGGCTCCGAGCACATCGGATGGCGCTTCCGCGCGACGCTCCGCCAGCAGTTCGACTATGCCCAATACCCGCTCGATCACCAGACCGTCTGGCTACGTCTCTCCCGGAAGAACTTCGACCGCAACGTGATCCTCATCCCCGATCTCGGCGCCTATGACGTCCTCATCCCGACGACGCTCCCCGGCGTGGAACGGTCCTTCATCATCAACGGGTGGCGGGTCGAGGCGTCCTACTTCGACTACTTCCTGACCGGCTACAACTCCGACTTCGGCATCGAGAAGTTCGTCGCGCAG
>CAZJQD010000065.1:0-6007 GCA_964548165.1 uncultured bacterium | reverse complement strand
GAAGGCAGTTCATCGCCCCCTTCATCTCGAACATCTTCCCGATCTTCCTCATCGCCGGCATAGGCTTCATGCTCCTCATGATGGTGGGCTCGGACAAGGAGACCATCGCCGCCTACGACGCGCGCGGCGCCCGCACGACCTCGGTGGCGACCTCGCTCTTCTTCGCCGTGCTCCTCGCGCATATCCGGCTTCGCAACGAGCTCCAGGGCCTCGGTTCGACGATCTACCTCGAGTATTTCTTCTTCGCCATGTACGGCGTCGTCCTCTGGATCGTCCTCTCCGCCTACCTCATCCTGGCGAAGCGTTCTCCCGCCTTCTTCGCCGCCCGCGACAACCACTGGCCCAAGCTCATCTACTGGCCCATCCTGACGGGACTCGTCCTCGTCAACACGCTCTTCTTCTTCTTTTAGCTCGGTTTATTCATGAATTCACACCACGGAGACCACGGGGACCACGGAGCGAGGCTAAAGATGTTGACCCAGACGAAGGATTAGTGCCGACTGCTTTACCCCAATTTGCCTGTAATGAAGAGATGATTCTGTAGCGCCCCTACTTTAAATCCATGCCTTGAATTGGTCTTCTCCGTGGTCTCCGTGTTCAAAACTTACGAATAATCCGGGTTAGACGGTCGCGAGGACAACCTGCTACGGAGCGAGCGGTCGGCCGTCGCGGGTTCCGGTCAGCGTCTTGAGATAGTCGACAAGCAGGGCGACCTCTTCGTCCGTGGGATCGACGCCGGCCTGGTAGCGCGCCATCAGGCGAACGGCCTCCGGGAGCGTCTCGACGGAGCCATCGTGAAAATAGGGCGCCGTGAGCTCGACGTTGCGCAGCATCGGCACCTTGAACTTGTGCCGGTCCCGCTCGTCGCCCGTGATGTTGTAACGCCCCAGGTCGGCCGCCGTAATAGGACGCCCCCGCTCGTCGAAGTACCGCGCGAACTTCCCCATCGTCTGGAACATGGAGCCCCCGACGCCGACCCCGGAATGACAGAAGGCGCAGCCGAACTCCTCGAAGAGCCGGGCGCCCTCCTTCTCGCGGCTGGAGAGCGCCGCCTCGTCGCCTCGGAGCCATCGATCGAACTTGCCGTCCGGGGTCAGGAGCGACCGCTCGAAGACGGCGATCGCGTTCTTGATGTTCCCCGCGTTGACGCCATCGGGGTAGATCGCCGCGAACGTGCGCGCGTAATCGGGATCCGCCCTCAAGCGGGTGACGACCTCGTCCCAGGATGAGGCCATCTCGGAGTCGTGGCCGAGCGGGCCGTCGATCTGCTCCTCGAGCGTCTGGGCGCGGCCGTCCCAGAACTGCGCGAACTGGAGCCCCGAGTTGAAGACCGTCGGCGCGTTCAGCTCGCCCTCGTGCCCGCCCATTCCCACGGAGACCCGTCGACCATCATCGCCGCCACTCGTGAGATCGTGGCAGGTAACGCAGGCGACGGTCTTGTCCTTCGAGAGCAGCGGATCCCGAAATAGGCGCTCGCCCAGGGCCACCGTCCGCGCATCAAGCGTGATCGACCTCGGGATCGGCTTGATGACGTGCTCCCGGACCTCACCGGTCTCGGCCGCATACGTGCCCAAGGCGTTCGCCGACGTTTCTCCGCCGCGACTTGAGAAGACACCGCCGGCAACGAGCGTGGCCAGTGCCGCGACCCCGACCACGGCGATGCGAATCCGGCCATGCCGGCGCGGGGCCACGAGGACGAGCCGCTCGTCGGCCGACCACGTGCCCGGACCAAGGATAGCCAGGGCAAGCGCGGCGCCGAGAAGGCCGATGTCTCGGATGCCGATCGGATCCAGGCCGAGGTTGACGACAATGGCCCCCATGAGCAGGGCCGCGGCGCCGGCGCTCCACCGCGTAACGAATCCCAGGAGCAGGAAGAGCCCCAGCGAGAACTCGACGACGCCCTGGGCCCTCAAGAGCGACTCCGTGGCCGACCCCAGCATCCGGGCCAACCAGTCCGGGACAAAAACGATCCACGCGCCGGGCACCCTGACCTTCTCGACCCCGAAGAGCAGGAAGACCACGCCCAGGGTGACCCGAAGACAGAGCAGCGCCGCGTCCCGGCGACGAACCTCGGCATCGGAAGATGCGCGATCCGGGGGCGCTGGAGCCTGAAATGGGATGCCGGTCATGGGATTTGAGCCTAACGACAGATAATCGAGGTGGCAAGCTCCGGGCCGTGCACGGGAAATCTCCCGTCGCTGACACCCATTTTACGTCATCCTCACACTCCCCTAACAATCCAGTGGTTACATTCTCCCGGCGGGCCCGTTGAGCCGCACTTTGAAACGCGAGGTAATGAACCGACATGCTTGGGAACCGCAGCACATCACACGCCACTACAACGACTCTTGCCCTCGCGCTGGCCTTGGCTCTCACCGCCTGCGGCGGCGGCACCTCGTCACCGGCGCCCTCCGCTCCCGGCGGCAGGCTTGCGCTCAATGGCGCCGGCGCCACGTTTCCCTATCCCATCTACGCCCAGTGGGCGCACTCCTACAGCCAACAGAAGAGCATCGAGATCAACTACCAGTCGATCGGCTCCGGCGGCGGCGTCGCCCAGATCACGGCGAAGACCGTCGACTTCGGCGCCTCCGACGCCCCCCTCTCAGGCGACGAGCTCGACTCCGAGGGCCTCCTGCAGTTCCCCATGGTCATCGGTGGTGTCGTGCCCGTGGTGCATATCGACGGCATCGCCCCCGGCTCGCTCCAGCTCACCCCCGCGCTCCTGACCGACATCTACCTCGGCACCATCAAGCGCTGGAACGACCCGCGCCTCGCCGCGATCAATCCGACCCTCACGCTCCCGGACAAGGAGATCACCGTCGTTCGTCGTTCGGATGGATCCGGCACGACCTGGATCTTCACCACCTACCTGGCCGCGATCTCACCGGACTGGAAAGCGAAAGTCGGCGCGGGCAAGGCCGTCGCCTGGCCGGTCGGTGTCGGTGGGAAGGGCAACGAGGGCGTCGCCAACTACGTCGAGCGCATCAACGGCTCCATCGGTTACGTCGAGTACGCCTACGCGCTCCAGAACCGCATGAACGTCGCGCAGCTCCAGAACCGCGACGGCGCCTTCGTCGCGGCGAACGCGACCTCGTTCCAGGCCGCGGCCGCCAACGCCGACTGGAAGAGCGTCCCGGGATTCGGCGTCGTGCTCGTGGACCAGCCGGGCGCCCAGAGCTGGCCCATTACCGGCGCCACCTTCATCCTCATGCACCGCGACCAGGCGGACGCCGCAAAGGCGAAAGCGCTCCTAGACTTCTTCTCCTGGTGCTACAGCGACGGCGCCGAGGCCGCCTCCAAGCTCGACTACATCCCCCTCCCCCCCGTCGTCTACGAGCAGATCAAGGCCTCCTGGGCCTCGTTCACCTCGGGCGGCAAACCGCTGCTGCCCGGGATTTGAAGCGCGAGATGTCATCGCCGCACGACACCTCGTCATTTTCATATTTCTATAACTATGAAACTGTCGAAATGAGTGCATGATTCGGATGACCACCGCCGCCCATACACCGTCCTCTCCCCCCCACCCCCCGATGGTGCCGCACGCGCGACGGGACCGGCGCGCGGGCCGCAGCTTCTATGGGTTCGCCGCCTCGGCCGCCGCCCTCGTCCTCTTGCTCATTGTCGGGATCGGCCTCCAGCTTGTCCTACACTCCCAGCCCGCGCTCGGCCATTTCGGCACGCGCTTCTTCACCGTCGATTCCTGGAACCCCGTCACCGAGGAGTTCGGCGGGATGTCGAGCCTCTACGGCACCCTCGTCGCCACGCTCCTCGCGATGCTCATCGCCACCCCGCTCTCCTTCGTCATCGCGCTCTTCCTCGTCGAGCTCGCGCCGCCGCGGCTGAGCGCCATCGTCGGCGGCGCCATCGAGCTCCTCGCGGCCATTCCCTCCATCATCTACGGCATCTGGGGGCTCTTCGTCTTCGCGCCGATCATGTCCGACTACATCCAGCCCTTCCTGCAGGACCACTTCGCATCGATCCCCCTCCTCGGCCGCCTCGTCGAAGGCCCCCCTATGGGCATCGGCATGCTCACCGCCGGCATCATCCTCTCGCTCATGATCCTTCCCTACATGAGCTCCGTGATCCGCGACGTTCTCAAGATGGTCCCGCCCGTTCTCAAGGAGTCCGCGCACGGGCTCGGCGCGACGAGCTGGGAGATGATCCGTCGCGTTGCTCTCCCCTACGGCATGCGCGGCATCATCGGCGCCCTCTTCCTCGGGCTTGGGCGTGCGTTCGGCGAGACCATGGCCGTCACCTTCGTCATCGGGAATAACCACGGCATCTCCGCCTCGCTCTTCGAGCCCGGCACCACGATCGCCGCCACGCTCGCCAACGAGTTCAGCGAGGCGACCTCGCCACTCTACCTCAGCTCCCTCATCGAGCTCGGACTCATCCTCTTCGTCATCTCGCTCCTCTTCCAGTCCGCGGCCCAGCTCTGGCTGGCCCGGCTCAACCGCGCCGCGGGTGCCCACCGATGACGTCGCTCGATACCTCGCCCTCGACGTCCGCCCACGGCGCGGCCGTCCTGGCGCGCCGCCCGCTCCCGCCCTTCCGCTCGGTCACCCTCCGCCGCGCCGTCGATCTCGCCGTCAAGTTCATCTCCGGCGGCGCCGCGTTTCTCGGTCTCTTCTTCCTCGGCTGGATCCTCTTCAAGATCGGCCTGCGCGGCTTCGAGGCCCTCGACCGGACCTTCTTCTTCGAGCTCCCCACGCCCCCGGGCGTCGGCGGCGGAGGCGTCTCCAACGCCATCGTCGGCTCCTTCCTGCTCTCCGCCCTCGCCACGACCATCGGCGTTCCCGTCGGCGTCATGGGCGGTATCTTCCTCTCCGAGTACGGCGCCGGATCGCGCCTTGCGGGACTCCTACGCTTCGGCAGCAACGTCCTCCTCGGCCTCCCCTCCATCCTCGTCGGCGTCTTCGTCTACACGCTCCTCGTGGAGCCCTTCGGAACCTTCTCCGGCTACGCCGGCTCCGTCGCCCTCTCCATCATCATGATCCCCATCATCGTCCGGACGACGGAAGAGATGTTGCGCCTGGTTCCGAACGCCCTGCGCGAGGCCGCCCTCGCCCTCGGCGCCCCCCGCTGGCGCGTCACGCTCGGCATCGTCTGCCGCGCCGCCCGCGGAGGCCTCGTCACCGGCGCCCTCCTCGCGATCGCGCGCATCAGCGGGGAGTCCGCGCCGCTCCTCTTCACCGCGCTCAACAGCCCCTACGAGGTCCGCTCGCTCGCCGAGCCGACCGCCAACCTCACCGTCACCATCTTCAACTACGCCATGTCCCCCTACGAAGACTGGCAGAGAACGGCCTGGGGCGCCTCGCTCCTCATCACCGCCACCGTCCTCGGGCTCTCGCTGGTCGCCCGATTCTTCTTCCGCGAAAGGAAAATCCGCGCATGAACGCCCTCTCGACCGCCCCGCCGGGCGCCGCCACTGGCGCCCTCCCCGGCTCCGCTACAGGCTCCGCCACTGGCGCCGCCACCGTCGGTCGTCTCCCCGCCGACGTCCCCTGTGCCATCGAGGTCGACGCGCTGACCTTTCACTACGGCCACCAGCAGGCCCTCTGGGACAACTCCATCCGCATCGCCGCCAACCGCGTCACCGCCATCATCGGCCCCTCCGGTTGCGGCAAGTCCACGCACCTGCGCTGCTACAACCGCATCTTCGAGCTCTACCGCGACCAGAAAGCCTCCGGCCGCATCCTCCTTCACGGCGCCAACCTCCTCGATGCCTCCATGGACCTCATCGAGCTGCGGCGGCGAGTCGGCATGATCTTCCAGAAGCCCACGCCGTTCCCGATGTCCATCTACGAGAACGTCGCCTACGGCCTCCGCCTCCACTACCGCCTCTCCCGCTCCGAGCTCGCCGACCGCGTCCAGCACGCCCTGGAGCGCGCCGCGCTCTGGCCCGAGGTGAAGGACAAGCTCGGCAATCCCGGCCCCGCCCTCTCCGGCGGCCAGCAGCAGCGCCTCTGCATCGCGCGCGCCATCGCCGTCGAGCCGGAGGTGCTCC
>CAZJQD010000064.1:0-15956 GCA_964548165.1 uncultured bacterium | reverse complement strand
AGGTTCAAGTCCTACAGGGCCCACCCATAGCTAGCCGCGGTGTCTGGCTCCGAGCGCAGTATCGATGAGGTGTCTGGCTCCGAGTGGAGCGAGCGTGCCTGACACCGCAACCCCGCTTTCAACCCGGCCTGTTCCCCGCTACCATCCGCACGTGGCCTACAGCCTTCAAACGCTCATCCTGACCCGCAACGAGGCTCACCAGGTGGCCCGTGCCATCGCTTCCGCCCTCCCGCTCGGCCCCGTCGCCGTCATCGACAGCGGATCCACCGACGCCACCCAGGACGTCGCCCGCGGTGCCGGAGCCGCGGTCCTTGAGAACGCCTGGCCCGGCTTCGCCGCGCAGCGCCGCTGGGCGATCGCACAGGCATCAGCCGAGTGGATCCTCTTTCTCGACGCGGACGAGGAACTTACACCCGAGCTCACCACCGCGATCCGCACAGCCCTCGACGGAGGGAGCGACGCCGCGGGATTTCTCCTCCCCCGCCGGTCGCTCTTCCTGGACCGCTGGATCCGGCACGGCGCGTGGGGCCGCGACCGCGTCCTCCGGCTCTTCAGGAGGCGCTCTGCGACCGTGCCCGAGCGTGCCGTGCACGAGGAGGTCGTCGTCGACGGCACCGTCGTCGCGCTACCGCATCACCTGCTTCACTACTCCCAGCCTGACTTCGCCACGGTCGCCCGCAAGCTCGCCGACTATGTCCCCCTGATGGCGGCCGAGATCGTCAAGAGCGGTCGCGTGCTGCCCCCCATCCTGATCTTCCCCCGGGCCGCCGCCTCCTTCCTGCGCGACTTTGTCCTGCGCCGCGGTTTCCTCGACGGGTGGCCCGGCTTTCTCCTGGCCTGGTGGGGCGCCGTCAGCACGGTCGCCAAGTACGCGGAGGCCCGCAGGCTTCATGATGCATCCGGGGCTCCGAAAGGCTAAGCTGGCGCCGTGGTACAGCACCTCTCGGTCGAAGTCCTTGTCGGCGCCCTTGCCGCCTCCTGGCTCGTTGTGTTAATCCTCTTGGCTGGCCTGGCCCTCCTCTTCTTCTTCAGCCGGGGCAAGCACAGCTTCCGCTACCCCCTGGCGCCGCTGGAGGAGGCCCAGCGCGGCCTGCGCCGCATGGTGGAGGAGGCCGAATGGCTGGAGGGCGAGCGATTGATCCTGGCCGTGAGGCACGTGGCGCTCGCGCGGGAGGCGGTCGAACGCGCGGCGCGAGCCTGTGGGCGCAGTATCATCCAGTCGCACCACGTGCCCACCACGCTCAGCCATGCCCTGGATGAAGGCGTCGAGATCCTCGGCGGCGCCTCGGCCGTGCTGACCTTCACCTGCGCCTGCGGCCAGCAGCAATCCGCCATGATCCAGTTCCCGCGCGCCGGCGGCCGCCCCGAGTCCACGGATCACATCACGATCAGCGCCACCCCGGACTGGCGCACCATGGGCTTCACCGTCAACATGCCCTGCAAGCGCTGCAAGAAACTCCAGACCAAGAAATACCTCTACGATCCCCTGCCCGTCTGAAGCACCGGAGTGCACGGAGACATGATTCCGCGCTTACGCCGCGGTAGCCCGTCGTATTCACAGACATTCACCGCCGAGAACGCCGAAAACGCCGAGACAAGGAAGAAAATGAGTTCCTTTTCATCTTTGCAACAAGCCCGTCTCGGGTGTCAATTCTCCGTTCGAATCGGATGACTGTTCGTTACAAAATTTCGGCGCTTGCCCTGTCTTATCTCTGCGTTCTCTGCGTCTCGGCGGTGCTATTCATGAATCAGCCGCGCTAGAACGGCAGGGCGACCTCGGGGATGAGTCCGGCGGCGGAGCCTCTTCGGAGAAGTTCCCGGACGCCCGCGCGGCCGCGTTCGCCCAGGTCCACGGTGTAGTCGTTGACATACATCCGAATGAACTTGTCGGCGCGTTCCCGATCGAGCCCGCGGCCGTATTTCATCGCGTAGCCGACCGCCTCGTCCGGATGCTCCAACCCCCACGCGATGCTCGCCTTGAGGATCGCGTTCACGCGCTCGGGATCATCGACGTCGCGGCGGATGACATTCACGCCCAGGGGCGTCGGGAGCCCGGTCTCGGCTTGCCACCACGCGCCGAGGTCCTCGACGAGCTGGAGCCCCTCCTCGGCGTAGGTCAGCTGGCCCTCGTGGATCAGGACGCCATAATCGACGGCTCCCTCGAGGACCAGCCGGGGGATCGCGTCGAAGGCCTGCTGGGAGACATGGGCCAGCCGACCGAATCGCAGGGCAAAGAGGAGAGCGGCCGAAGTCCGGGCGCCGGGCAGGGCCACGCGGCCACCGGGATCGAACGTGGAGGTCCTGCCCACCACGATCGGGCCGTAGCCGTCGCCCATCGAGGCGCCCGACGCCATCAGGGCATAGCGATCCGCGATGTACGGATACTGGTGCAGGGAGACGGCCGAGACCGCGAACTCGCCCCGCGTGGCCCGCTCGTTCAGGGACTGGATATCCTCCAGGTGGTCGCGAAACGTGTAGGGCGACGTGTCCACCTTCCCGCGCGTCATCGCGTAGAACATGAAGGCGTCGTCCGGATCCGGGCTGTGACCGATGACCAATTCCATCCCGCCAGCCTACGATAGAAAGCGGAAGAGAAAAAGCAGGATGGAGGAAGCCTACTTCCCGAAGCGCGTGGCGCCCCGGTGCACCGGGCGGATCGCGGGGAGTCCACGCACCGTGTAGGGGCAGGCCGCCAGGCACTCGTCGCAACCGAAGACCCACGTCCCCGTCGCGGCCCGCTCGGCCTCGGTCATCGGCCGCTTGAGCTCGATGGTGAGGTAGGAGATGCACCGGCGGGCATCGAGCCCGCGATCGTCCAGGGCGTCTGTGGGACAGGCTTCGAGGCAACGCACGCATTCCCCGCACGTGCCCGTGCCCGGCTCGTCGGGTGGAAGGTCGAGATCCGTGAGGAGGACGCCCAGGAGAACGGCGGGACCTCCGCGACGGGCGATGAGCATCCTGTTGCGGCCGATGAATCCGAGCCCGGCCTCGCGCGCCCAGGCTCGTTCGAAAATCGCACCCGTGTCGACCATGCGTAGCGCCCGTCCCCCACGCGCACGGATCAGGTCCGCCAGCGGCAACAAGCGCGCGCGCATCGTCTTGTGGTAGTCCTCGCCCTCGGCATACGCGGCATACCGGTCCGCGCCCGGATTCCACTCCAGGAGCGGATAGGCCGTCGTCGTCACGATGACGGTGCGGATCCAGGGGGAGAGCGTCGAGCGACGCTCCGGGCGATCGGCCAGCCAGGACATCTCGCCCTGCCGGTCCTCCGCCAGCCAGGCCTTCATCTGCGCGGCGTCCTCATCCAGCGACCGAGCCCTGGCAAACCCGATGTCCGTGAATCCGGCGTCCAAGGCCCTGCGACGCAGCTCGTTCTTGAACTCACCCGCACCGGCGGCCACGCCCGCTCCCGCCGCGACGTCCACGCTCACCCCGGGAACTCCAGGCCGAAGTCGCCGCCGGCCTCCTTCAGGAAGCTCGCCCATTCCTTCTCCAGCCGCGCCTCGTCCCAGCCTTCGCGGCGCGCATGCTCCTCCGCCACGCGCCGCGCCGCGCTCCGATCCGCGTCGAAGGCCGCGTAACTGCGCCGCAGGAGCAGGTCGGAGAGGCGCTGCACCGCGAAGGCTTCCGGGGCGGTCGCCAGGGGCACTCCCGCCGTCCAGGGCCGAGGTGGCCGGTCGAGGATCGCGCGCTCCACGAGATTCACGGCGCGCTCCGCCATCAGCCGCATCGTCGTCAGCTTGCCACCGGCCACCAGGACCAGGCTCTTCCGGCGCGGGTGCCGCATCACGACCTCGGACCGCGAACGCTCCCCCGCGGTGCGACCGCTCTGCACCAGCGGGCGGACCCCGGTCCAGACTCCGCGTAGCGGCGCATCCGCGAGCGACGGCAGGTGGCGAGCCACCGCCGCCCTCAGGTACTCGATCTCCTCGATGCGCGGGCGCACGAGCGCCGGGTCCCCGGTCTCGTCGAGATCGGTCGTGCCGATGAGCGTCCCGCCCAGCCACGGCACGGCAAAGAAGACGCGCCCGTCCGACGTGGCCTGCAGAAGATGCGGCTCGGCGATCGGCGCGTCCAGGAAGAGGTGCGTGCCCCGGGTCGCGGCCAGCACCGGCGACGGGAGCTCCATGCCCCATCCACAGAGGACGCGATCCGTCCAGGGACCCGCGGCCAGGATCGTGGCCCGGGGGTGGATACGGTCGCCCGCGCTCGTCACGGCGGCCCCGCCCTCCCAGGACGTCACCGTCGTGTAGGTGCGGATCGTCGCGCCGCGCGTCACCGCGTCCGCCGCGAGGTCGGCGGTGATGAGCTCGGGATCGCAGACGCCGTCCTTGTAGGTGAACGCTCCCTCCTCCCGCCGCGACGTCCGCTCGCCCGCGAGCGCGTCGTAGACCCTCAAGCCCGCCTCGACCATCCACGGCGCACGGGGCGACGATGCCAGCGGCAATCGGAAGCGGACGGCGCGCGCGCGCGCGGGTGCCGCCGCGAAGAGCCTCTCCCGCTCGCGAAGAGCCTCCTTCACCATCGCGAAGGCATAGTGCTCGAGATAGCGCAACCCCCCGTGCGCAAGCCGGGACGAACGGGACGTCGTGCCGCTTCCCAGGTCGGCTCGCTCGCAGACGACGACACGATAGCCGCGCCCCGCGGCGTCGCGAGCCACTGCGGCACCCGTGATGCCGCCGCCGACCACCAGGAGATCGGGGATGCAGTCGCCGTGCGGGTCGCCGTGCGTGTCGCTGTGCGTGTCGCTGTGCGGGTCGCCGTGCGTGTCGCTGTGCGTGTCGCTGTGCGTGGACATGAGGAGAGTGGTATCATAGCGTCTGATCCCTCATGGAGACCACGAACACCATCACGTCCGAACCCGACGCCTTCATCCGCGAGCTCCTGGTCACGGCGCGCACGGTGCTCGTGGGTCCCACGGAGGCGGTGCGCGAGCGGCTGGACGCCATCCCCGCCGTCCGGCTCCTCGGCGCCCAGTTCATCCTGGCGTTCGCCCTCGGGATCCAGACCTTCGATCCCCGCAAGATGATCGGCTACCCTGTGTTTCTCGGCGCCCTCACCCTCATCTGGGTCCTGCTCTTCGCGCTCGTCAGCGAGCTCAAGCGCGACCAGCTGCCGGCCCTCTACGCGTATTTCCTCGGCACCTCCCTCTTTCTCCTGCCGGCCGTCGTTCCCCTTGTCGGCCCCTGGTTCCTCCAGGCCCTCGTTCTCGGCTGGCCCTTCGTCCTTGCCCGCGTGCTTGCCGCCCACCTCGGCAGGCCCCCGGGCAAGGTCCTCCTCGACCTCATCCTCCCCCCCCTCATCCTCTGGCTCACGATCCAGGCCGCGCTCTGGATCGTGGGACGAGCATTCTTCTCCCTGGAGATCTCCGCTTGACGACGCGCCTCAAGACCATCATTCACGAGTTCGAACATCACTTCCCGTTCACGATCCTCGCGGTCGTGATCGCCATTCTCGCCCTGGGGATCTTCACCGAGCTGATGCCGGGAGTTGCGAGCGGTTCCACGACGCCTGCGGCGGGCGCTCACGATCACGATGCGCACGGTCCGGCCGCGCACGCGACCGGCGCGGAGGCGCCCGCTTCCGACTCCCGGTCCCCCTGGGAGCGGCTCTTCCACCTCTTCCACCCCATGCACATCCTGCTCTCGGCCGCCGCCACCACGGCCATGTTCTGGCGCTACGACCGGCGTCTCCTGATGGCCGTCTTCGCTGGCCTGGTGGGCTCCGTCGGATTCTGCGGGGTCTCTGATATCGTCTTCCCGTGGGCGGGAGGTTGGATGATGGGCAAGGACATGGGGCTCCACATCTGCCTGTTCGAGCACCCGCAGCTGGTCCTGCCGTTTGCCGTCATCGGTGTCCTGGCAGGCCTCGTCGCCGCCGACGCCTACTCCGATCAGCGCATCTCGATCTTCTCTCATTCCGCCCACGTGCTCATCTCGACCGGCGCCACCATCCTCTACCTCATCGGCTTCGGTCTCACCGACTGGACCTTCCGGCTCCCGGAGGTCTTCGTCATTGTCTTTGCCGCCGTCATCGTCCCCTGTTGCGCCTCGGATATCTTCTTCCCCCTCTTGCTCGCGAACCCGGCCGGCGCTCACTTCTGCAACGGGCACTGCCGCGATGATGTCGCGGGCCAAGATGCCGTCGCGCCTGGGAAAGGCTCTCATGACCACGCCTGACCGCCTCGGCATGCCCTTCCCGCCGAGCGAACAGAAGGTCCCGGCATCCGCACCCGCCCAGTCGCTCGGGTGGACGGAGATCCAGCTGGTCAAGCGACACCCGTCCATCCTCGCGCGCGGGCATACCGTCCTCGTCCTCATCGACCTCCAGGAACGCCTCATGACCTCCATGCATGCCGCCCCCGCGCTCCGCGACGGCGTCATCAAGCTCCTCCGCGCCGCCGAGATCCTGGATGTTCCCGTCATCGTGACGGAACAGTATCGCAAGGGGCTCGGGCGCACGGACGCCGCGCTGGAGCCGCACATGGGACGGGCCCGGGTTATCGAGAAGCTCTCGTTCTCGGCGGTCGGAGAGAAGGCCTTCATCAGCGAGCTGGATGCGCTCAAGCCCACCCACGTGCTCCTGGCCGGGATCGAGACCCACGTCTGCGTGGCGCAGACCGCGCTCGATCTCCTCGTCCGAGGCTACACCGTCTCCGTCGCCGCCGATGCCGTCAGTTCCCGCCGCCCCGCGGACCGCGATGTCGCGCTCTCGCGCCTGCGCGCCGCCGGCGTCACCGTCTCCACCGGCGAGGCCCTCATCCTCGAGCTGACCGAAGAAGCCGGCACCCCCGAGTTCAAGCGCATCCTCGAACTGATCAAGTAGATCTTCGCGAAGTTCTCCAGCCCGGCGTATTCGCAAGAACGAACCACAGAGACACTGAGACACTGAGGAGACCATGCTAAAAGTCGGAGGAGTTGCATTGTTCCTCCTGTGATGCATTCCCTCAATTTGGTCCGGTTAATATGTCCACACGATTATCAGTCATTCTGATTTCGAACCTGGACTTTCTCCGTGTCTCTGTGTCTCTGTGGTTCAATTATGTGAATACATCAGGCTAGAACGGTCTTCTCTGTGCCCGTCACGCGGTGAGGCGGTTGAGCTCCTCGAGCTCGGCGCCGGGCCGGTAGGCTCGCTGGCGACGCTCGGGCGCCAGCTTCTGATCCCGCTCCACGGCCAGCACGACGCCCAGCATCAGGAAGGTCGCCAGCATCGCCGTTCCGCCATACGACGCCAGCGGCAGGGGGATTCCCATGATCGGCATGATCCCGATCGCCATGCCCATGTTCACGGCCACGTGCGTCATCACGATCGTCGCGTAGCCGGCGCAGAGCAGGCCGCCGAAGCGGCTCGTCGCCCGGCTCCCGATCCACAGGACGCGCAGGCAGAGCGCGACGAAGGCCAGGACGACCACCACGACCCCCAGGAAGCCAAAGACCTCCCCGATGACCGAGAAGATGAAGTCCGTCTGCCGCTCGGGAAGGAACCCGAGCGCGGACTGGGTTGCCCCGCGAAATCCACGACCCCAGAGACCGCCCGAGCCGTAGGCGATCTGGGACTGGATGATGTTGTAGCCCGAACCCTTGGGATCGAGCTGGGGCGCAAGGAACGTCAGCAGGCGCAATTTCTGGTAGGCCTTGAGATGACCTTCGAGCCCGAAGCTGCCCAGCCACGCGCCGGCGGGTAACAGGCAGAAGAGCCAGGTCGTGAACGCGTTGCGAACCTTCAGGCCCGCCATCGTCCCCGCCACCAGGGTGCCCAGGAACGCCGCGGCCGCGAAGAGGACGATCGCCGCGCCCGAGTCAGTGATGAAGGTCGCCAGCGCGCCCGGCGGCAGGAAACCCAGCTGCTCCTGGGCAATGCCCGCGAGGAGCCGGACCCCCGCCAGCACGCTCGAGAGCACGATCAGGACGAGGTAGCGCGACGGCAGGCCCGCGACAAAGGGCATCGTCGCCAGGAGCGAGAGATAGACGATCACGGTCCCCATGTCCGGCTGCTTCAGGACGAGCGCGGCAGGCACGCCCACGATCACGGCGCAACCGAGGAGCGTCTCGAGCGGCCGGGCCCGTCGCGCGGGCCGCGCCAGGTAGCGCGCCAGGGCGATCACCAGGATCACCTTCACGAGCTCCGAGGGCTGGAACGTCAGGAACCCCAGCGAGAGCCAGGCGCGGATGTTGCGGACCTTGATGCCCACCAGGAGAGTGGCAACGAGCAGAAGAAGCCCGCCCGCGTACAGCCAGCGCGCCCGCGCGTGGAGGTGCGAAGGGCTGAGTCCGGCAACAAAGGACATCCCCACGATCCCCAGGATCCCCCAGAGGAGGTGCTTGGTGAACGGCGTCGCCATCTCGCTTGCCAGCGCCGGGTTGATCTCGAACGCGACCGGGTGATAGACGACCGAGAAGAGAGCGGCCAGGGAGAAGCCGAGAATGACGAAGGCGGGCACCACGAGCCAGGGGTCGATCGTGAGCGGGAATCCACCCTCGGGTGCCAGGCGTTCCCAGAGGGAGACGCTTGCCGATGGACGGCGAGCCACGCGCGCCATCAGTGAGTGCCCGGGCGCGGCATCAGCGGAACGGGCCCGAGAGCCGTGGTATCCGGGAGCCAGCCCTCGCGCACGGCGTACCGCTCCATCACGTAGCGCGCGATCGGTGCGGCAATGGCGCCGCCGCCCGTGCCCGCGTGTTCCACCAGGACGCACATGGCCAGCCGCGGCGATTCCAGGGGCGCCGCGCAGATGAACCACGCGTGATCCTGGCCGTGAGGGTTCTGCGCCGTACCCGTCTTGCCGCCGATCGAGAGCCCGGGGATCCGCGCGCGGCGACCGGTTCCCGCCTCCACCACCAGCTTCATCGCCTCCCGCACCGTTGCCACGTTCTCGGCGGAAAGGTGAAGGTTGTCGGCGACCTTGGTGTCGAAGGTCGCGAGCACTTCTCCGTTCGGCCCTTCCATCCGCTCCAGGATCGAGGGACGCATGCGAATGCCGCCACGCGGCGCGCTCCCCGCCACCAGGGCCATCTGTGCCGGCGACACGGCCACGTAGCCCTGGCCGATGGCGGTGTTACGCACGTCGCCCGTGCCCCAGTGCTCGCCGTCCGGCCCCCGCACGTTGGCGCGCTCCCACTGCGGGGTCGGCACGACGCCGTGAACTTCCGGGCCGACGCCAAAGCCCGGGAACTCATCGAGACCGAGCGCGCGGGCGGCCCGGTGAATGGGTTCGATCCAGACCCGCTCGCCGGCCTTGTAGAAGTAGACGTTGCAGGAATTCTGGTAGGCATGAATGAGATCGAGCGACCCGTGCCCGCCGTCCTTCCAGCACTTCATTCCCGCGTGCATGCCGCCGCAGGACATCGTCGTCGTGGGCGTCAGCCGGCCGGTGATAAGGCCCGCGATCATGGTGATGGTCTTGAAGGTCGAGCCCGGGGAGTAGGTCGACATGAGCGCCCGATTGAAGAGCGGGAGGCTGGTGTCGGCGAAGACCGCGGCCCGCTCCGCGCTCCGCTTGCGATCCACGAAGACGTTCGGGTCGTAGGTGGGCGCCGAGTAGATCCCGAGGATGCGGCCCGTCGAGGGATCGATCGCGACCAGGGCGCCCTGCTTGCCCGAGAAGGCCTCGTGCGCCCACTGCTGGATGTCGGCGTCCGCCGTCAGGACCACGCGCGCGCCCGGCTCCGGGGGCGTCACGCTCAACTGGCGGATCGACTGGCCCAGCGCGTCGACCTCGACCGATTCCCTCCCGCGAACCCCCTGGAGCGCGTCCTCCAGCGCCAGCTCGACGCCGCCGCGGCCGACCCAGTCTCCACGGATGTAGGTGCCGCCCGACTCGATCTCCTCCTGCGAGATCTCGCCGATGTAACCGAGTAGGTGGGCCGTGGCCGGCCCAAGGGGATAGTAGCGAACCGCGCGATTCTCGATGAGTACGCCCGGGAGCGTTGACCGGCGCTCCGCCACCATCGCGACGGTCCGTCGCGAGACGTCCTGCGCCAACAGGACGGAGGTGAAGGGGCGCTTGCGCGCGTCGCGCATGAGCTCGAGGAGCGCGGCGGAGTCCTGATCGGTCAGGGAGGCAACGACGGAGGCGACGTGCGGATACTCGTCGGGGAGTACGCCCTTCGGGAGGAACGTGAGATCGAAGGAGGGGCGATTCGTTGCCAGGACGCGTCCCCGGTGATCAACCAGGACTCCCCTCGGAGGTCGAAGGACGCGATCCTGGATGGCGTTATCCGCCGAGACGGCGGCAAAGCGATCTCCCTCCATAACCTGGAGAAAGAAGCTTCTCGCCAGGACCGCCGCCGCGATGCCGAGCATACCCAGGGCGACCACGAGGAAACGCTGGGGAGAGAGAGCCAGGGAGTCGGCGCGCATGGACGCGGCCTAGGCGCGCTGCGGTCCCGGTTGAACCGCCGCCACGAGGGGCGTGATGGCCAGGACCGTCGCCAACTGCACGACGATGAAGACCAGGAGCGTTCTCGGTCCGAAGCCGAAGGAACTGCCGGCCAGGCGCGCCAGGAGACCGGCAACGGGTACCTGGAGCGCCAGGAGCGGCGTGACGACGGCCAATCTCAGGAGCGGGTGCCAGGCAGGCACCAGGCGCATCGCGCGGCCGACCGCGTAGCCAGCCAGGGCATACGAACCCAGTTGGACGCCCAGAGCGCCGCCCCCGATGAGATCCAGGACGAGTCCCGCCACGACGCCGCTGACGACCCCGGCTAGCGCACCATTGTGCGCGGCGATGATGCCGACAACGGCCAGGGAGATCGCCGGCGAGACCGGCAAAAGGATCCCGAGCGCGGGCTCGATGGTCAGCGACAGGAGCAAGGCGCCGCCGATGACGAAGAACATGCGGCTCCACGAGAGCGCGGGCAGGGCAGTCTCCGGCGCGCGAAGCCTCATGGCCGGGCCTCCGGGACGACGTCAGCCGGGAGAACGCGTGCGGCGTCGGCCTCCCCCTCGGGCGCGGCACCAGGCGCGTCACCGGACGCGGGACCGCTTGCGGCCTCGATCGACCTCTCGCGCTGGCCGTTCGCCCTCTCGCGCGAGGACATGGACCCGCGCTCCCTGGTCATGACCCAGACGTAGCGCGCGCCGGCGATGTCGACGACGGGCTTCACGCGGAGATCATGAAAGACCCCGTTACCTGCCCCCAGCGAGGCAATCTCCCCGATCGCAAAGTCGGCGGGAAAGAGCGAGCCCTCGGCGGCCGTCACGATGGGATCGCCGACGGAGACCGCCAGGTCCCGCGGGACGAAATCGAGCTTGCCGGTGCTGCGCTGGGCGGACCCTGCGTAGACGAAGCCCTCCTCGCCTTTCAACCGGACAGAGACGCGGCAGGACGGATCGAGGATGGTCAGCACCTTGGCCATCGCCGGACCCGCCTCGATCACGCGGCCGACGATCCCCACGCGCCCGCCCTCCCCCGATCCCAGGACGATGCTCCCGGTCCTCACGCCGTGCACGAGGCCCTTGTCGATCATGAGCGTGCGCTGTTCGAAGCCCGAGGATCCCGCCGTCACCGAGGCGGTCACGCCCGTGAATCCCGTCACCGCGCCCATCCCGATCGAGGCCCGAAGGCTGTTGAGCTCGCTCTCCAACTGCGCCGCCCGGACCTGCGTGGCGGCGTAATTCATCCGGAGCGACGCCCCGTCGAGGCTGTCATCGCCGAGCGAAGCGCGCGACGACGCCGCCGCGATGAGCGCGGCCCGGACGGTGCCGGTGGCCGCCAGGACGGGCTGGAACGGGGTCAGGAGCCAGGAACGATAGGAATGGAGGCCGGGGATGTGGTGCAGGATCGATCCGCAGATCGCGATGGAAAGCGCGTAGGCGAGGATCGCGCGGGCGCGGCGATCGCCGTCGACGCGGCAACCGGTATCAAGGGGGCGAGCAAGCACGGGGGACGGCGCGTTCTCCTCAGACCACTTTCCTGAGACTGCCCTTGAGTTCGCCGAGGTAGCGGCCGCAACCGAGGCAGACGACGGAGAGGGGATCCTGCGCGATCGTGATGGGAAGGCCCGTCTCGACGCGCATCAGCTCGGGGAGCCCCTTGATGAGCGCGCCGCCGCCGGCAATGGTGATGCCGTTCTCCATGATGTCGCCGGCCAGCTCCGGGGGCGTGTTCTCGAGCGTCTGCTTGATCGAGTCGACGATCGCGGTGACGGGCTCCATCATGGCCTCGCGGATCTCCCCCGCTGAGACCTGGATCGTCTTGGGCATGCCGGTGTAATCCCTGCCGCGCACTTCCTTCGTGACGAGGTCATCGGCGGAGGGATAGACATTGCCGATCTCGACCTTGATCTCCTCGGCCGTGCGATCGCCGACCTGGAGGTTATGGACCTTGCGCATGTAATTCATGATGGATTCGTCGATCTTGTCGCCGGCCATCCGGAGCGACCTGGCGACGACGATGTCGCCGAGCGAGATGACGGCCACCTCGGTCGTGCCGCCGCCGATCGTGACGATCATGTTACCGATCGGCTCCTCGATCCGCATCTCGCAGCCGATCGCGGCCGCCACGCACTCCTCGATGAGCCAGACCTGGCTGGCGCCCGCCTGGAGCGCGGACTCCCTGACGGCCCGCTTCTCGACCTCGGTGATGCCGGAAGGAACGCCGATGACGATCCGCGGCGCCACCAGGGCGCGGCGGTTGTGGACCTTCTCGATGAAGTGGCGGATCATCTTCTCCGTGACGTCGAAGTCGGAGATCACGCCGTCGCGCATCGGGCGGATGGCCTTGATGGCGGCCGGGGTGCGCCCGACCATCTGCTTGGCCTCCTCGCCCACCGCCAGGACCTCGCCATCCTTCAACGCGACGACGGACGGCTCGCGCAGCACGATGCCACGCCCGTCGACGAAGACGAGCGTGTTGGCGGTGCCGAGATCGATCCCCATGTCGTTGGAGAAGCGGCTCCACAGGGTCTGGATGCGGGAAAACGTGATGGGCTTCATGGTGTCGGAACCTCCGGTCCTGGGTTAAACTGTCGGTGTCGTGATGCGCTCGACTCTCTCTTCGGCAACTCTCGCCCTCTTCTTGATCACGATCCTCGCGGGTTGCACCGGTCTCTTCTCCAGCGTCTTCGGCCAGGACGATCCGGCGCTCATCACGACCGCCCACGACACCCCCCCGCTCTACCGCCTCCCCTTCCCCCCGGGGAGCCGCTTTCTCCTGGCCCAGGGCTTCGGCGGCCATTTCAGCCATACCGGGTCCAGTGCCTGGAGCCTCGACTTCGCCATGCCGATCGGCACGCCCGTCTTTGCCGCCCGGGACGGCGTGGTCCGACAGGTGAAGACGGACGCCGCCGACCGCGAGCTCCCGCTGGAGATGCGCGAGGCCAACTACGTGACCGTGCGACACGCCGACGGCCAGGTGAGCGTCTACGCCCACCTCGACAGCGCCAGCGTGCGGCCGGGGCAGGCCGTGAGGCGCGGCGAGCGGATCGCGACGAGCGGCAACTCGGGCTTCTCCACCCAGCCCCACCTCCACTTCCACGTCGAGAAGGACGGGCACACGATCCCGTTCACCTTCGAGGACGTCCGTGAACCCGGCGGCATACCCCGGGTCGGTCGCTTCTACCCGTGAAGTCTTCCCGAAATGCTCAAGACTAAGAATCTCGAACCACAGAGACACGGAGACACGGAGCAAATGCAGACCCAGGGAGAGGCGATATCCCAAGCGCAGGGCCGCCTCCTCCCCATCAAGTCCCCGACTGCAAGCAAGATCACGATTCTGGTTCCGTTTCTGATCTTGTTTCTGATTCTCCCCCTGCTAGGGCTTTTGACGTTCTCAGTGCCTCTGTGTCTCTGTGGTTCCAATTTCCGAATTCATCCACCACTTTGCGCAGGTTTGAAATGACGATCGGCCTCTCGCTCATCGTGCGAAACGGCGCCGGCACCCTTCCGCGCCTCCTGGAGCCGCTCTCGGACCAGGGCTGGGAGCTGACGGCCGTCGACACGGGATCGACCGATGACACGAAGGCGATCCTTCGCGCGCACGGCGCGACCATCGTCGATCGCCCGTGGGACGACGATCTCTCCGCCGCCCGGAACGCCGCGCTCGATGCGGGTCGCTCGGAGTGGGTCCTCTCCCTAGACGCCGACGAGTGGCTCACCGCCGACGGGCCCATCCAGCTCGAGGCGTTGACGCAGGGCAGCGACGCCGACGCCTACGTCCTCGAGACGATTAACTACGTGAACGGCAGCGACCCCGCGACCACGCGCCCCACGACGGGCGAAGCCGCCGCGATCGCCCCGCACTGGTTTCTCTCGGCCAAGGTCCGGCTCTTCCGGCGGCACGGCCCCGGCGGCGACGCGCGCTGGGAGGGCCCCGTCCACGAGCTCGTCGACTTCTCGGCTCGCCGCGCCGGCTACCGCACCGCGCGTTCCCTCGTCCGCGTCCACCACGACGGCCTCCTCGCGGGGCGCGATCCCGAGACGTATGGAAGAAGAGCGGAACGCGCGATCGCTGACGGCCAGGACCACCCCGGCATCCGCCTGATCGTCGCGGTGCGTCTCCTGAAGCGAGGCGAGGTCGCCGGCGCTGAAGCTCTACTGCGGTCCACGTGCGCGGCCGAGCCCGCCTACGCCGCCCCCGCCGTCTGGCTCTCCCGCCTCCTTGCCGATTCCGGCCGCCGCGCGGAGGCGCGGTCCCTTCTCCTGGCCGCGCTCCAGGCAACAACCGGCGACGCGGACGTGCTCGCGGAGCTGATCGCCTTTGCGGGAACCGAGGGAGACGAAGCCCTGGCGCGCGTCATGACCGAACTCGCCTCCAGGCTCCACCCCGGCCACCCCTACTGGAGCTGACCGCGGCTCAACAGTCGTAGTCGAGCTTGTAGAGATCGCCGCGGCGGTCCTTCCAGTTCAGGACCGTGCCCGTCTGCTTGTGCGCCTTCAAGAGCTCGAGGTCCACGTCGTCCACGATCACGGTCTCGATGTTCGGTGTCGCCTCGTACTGGATCGCGTCCCGCGAGAACGGGATGTCCGACGGCGTGAAGATCGCGGATTGGGCATAGTGAATGTCGACGTTGTCGACCTGGGGGATATTTCCCACGCTCCCGGCGATGACGACATAGACGTGGTTCTCGATACAGCGCGCCTGGGCGCAGTAACGGACGCGCAGGTAGGCGTAGCGCTCATCCGTGCAGAACGGGACGAAGATGATCTGGGCGCCCTTGTCCGCCGCGATCCGCCCCAGCTCCGGGAACTCCACGTCGTAGCAGATCTGGATGCTGATCCGGCCGCAGTCCGTGTCGAAGACCTCGAGCTTGTTGCCGGGCTTCACCCCCCACCACCGGCGCTCGCTGGGGGTGACGTGGAGCTTGTACTGCTTGCCGATCGTGCCGTCGCGGCGGAAGAGGTAGGCGATGTTGTAGAGATTGTCCTCCTCGATCGTGAAATGCGAACCACCGATGATGTTCACGTTGTACTTCACCGCCAGCACCGCGAAGAGCTCGAGATACCGCGGCGTGTACTCCGCCAGCTTGCGCATCGCGAGCGCGGGACGCAGGGGTTCCTGGAACGAGAGGAGCTGGGTCGTAAACATCTCCGGGAAGAGGATGAAATCGCTCCGGTAATCCGAGGCCACGTCCACGAAGAACTCGCACTGCTTGGCGAACGCCTCGAAGCTCTCGATGTAGCGCATCTCGTACTGCACCGCGCAGATCCGGACCGCCTTCACGGGGACGAACCGGCGGGTGACGTCGGGGAGGTAATCGAGATTGCTCCACTCCAGGAGCGTCGCATACCCCTTCGATTCCTCGTCCGCCCCCAGGTAGTCGGCGAGGAGGCGCTTCAGGACGAAGCCGTTCGAGAGCTGGGTCGTCAGGACCGGATCCACGAGCTTCTTGTCGATCACCTGGTCGACATACTCCCGCGCCGTCATGCGGTCCGCGTGCTCCGCGTACCCGGGGATCCGGCCCCCGATCACGATCCGCATCATGTTGTACGTGCGCGCGAGAGCCTTGCTGGCG
>CAZJQD010000063.1:0-16607 GCA_964548165.1 uncultured bacterium | reverse complement strand
TAATACTCACGTCCTATGGCTCACGAGCGCATGAAGCCGAAACTGCGAAACGGCAAGCCTGGCCCCCTGGTCCTACTCCTGCTTCTCCTTGCGCTCTGCGCTCCGGCGGGCGCGTTCGAGGGATCGACGTACCAGTCCGGGCTCAAGGACGGGTTCGGGACCGCGAGGGACACGGGGTCGCGCGTCTGGTTCACGCTGACGCGCGGCGCCGTCAGCGAGGTCTATGCGCCGACCATCGCCAGCCCGATACTGAGGGGAATCTCGTTCGCCGTTGTCGGCCGCGCGGAAAGCGGCGGGCCGCCGTACGTGGATTTCGAGCAGGAGGACATGACGCACCGCGTCACGCTCATCGACACGCGCGCGCTCGGGTACCAGGTCACCTCCAGCCATGCCGAACACGGGTATACCCTGACCAAGCGGATCTTCACGGATCCCCTTTCCCAGTCGCTCCTCCTGCAAGTGTTCTTTGAAGCACCCGCTGGCAATACCGCATCGGAACGGACCGCGCCGCGACTGTACGTCCTCGTCGACCCCATGATCGGCGGGAAGGGAGACGACGATCGGGGGAGCGTGATCGGGAGCGCATTTGCCGGCGCGGAGACGACGGCGTTCCTCGTCGCGGCCGATCCGCCCCTACTCGACGCAACGGTCGGCCTTCAAGGCATCGACGATGGCGTCGCTCAACTGCGCACCCACCACGCGCTCCTGTCGCCTCGACTCGAGGCCGGCCCCGGCAACATCGCCTTCGCCGGTCGCGTTCCCCTCGAACGCGGGAGTGGCACGTTTACGATCTATGCCGGCTTCGGCCACAACCTCGACGAGGCGCGGATGGCGATCGCCGCGAGCCGCTCACGAGGCGTCGACCAGGTCGAGCGCGATTTCGTCAGCGGTTGGCGCGGCTGGTGCCAAACGATCACGCCTCCTCCCGAAACCACGGACACCCTCTACTGGGCCAGCGTCCTGATCCTGGCCGCGTGCGAGGACAAGGAGAACCCGGGCGCCTTTATCGCATCGCCGACCATGCCCTGGGGCGACATCGGGGGACCCTGGGGTGACCGCAGGGGCGACACGAGCGACCAGTATTACTTCAAGGTCTGGAGCCGCGACCTCTACCACACGACGACCGCGCTCCTGGCCGCCGGCGATCCCGCTCCCGCGCTTCGCGCTCTCGCCTTCCTCGACGACCGGCTCCAGTCACCGGACGGCAGTTTCCCGCAGACCGCCGACGTGACCGGGCGCATGGTCTGGCCGACGGTGCAGATGGACCAGGTCGCGGTCCCCATCCTGCTCGCTCACCGGCTCCTCTCGCTCGGCCTCATCACCGCCGAATCGCGCTGGCTCTCGCTGGTGAAACCCGCGGCCGATTACCTGGCCGATCACGGGCCTTCGACGCGCAACGAGCGCTGGGAGAATGTCGGCGGATACTCCCCGGCCACGATCGCGGCCGAGATCGCGGGCCTCTACGCCGCCTTCGATATCGCTCGCCGCGCCGGCGACATGACCTCGGCTTTCCGGTATCACCAGATCGCAAGGACCTGGGACCGGTCGATCGAGAACTGGACGTTCACGGTCAAGCCAAGCCGTTTCGACGGCGGCGGACACTTCGTGAAGATCAACCTCACCGGCACGCCGAACGAGACGGACTTCAACCGCGATGACCTCGATGTCAGCTTTCTCGAGCTGGTTCGACTCGGCGTCCGTAGGGCCGACGATCCCCTGGTCTTGCGCACGCTCGTCATCTGTGATCGGCGGCTCCGCCGCGAACTCCCCACGGGTGCCGGCTGGCTGAGATACAACGACGACGGCTACGGTGAGAATGGCCAGGGTCGGATCTGGCCGCTTCTCTCGGGCGAGCGCGGGCACTACGAGATTGCCGCAGGCCGGAGCGCAGCCCCGCATATCCAATTCCTGCGCCGCTCGGCCAATGGCGTCATTCTCCCCGAGCAGGTCTGGGATGTCGGTCCGTCGGCGGGCCTGCCCACCGGGTCGGCGGCGCCACTGGCGTGGGCCCACGCCGAGTACCTGAAGCTCGTCCTCTCCGAGGCCGCAGGCCGTGTCGTGGACCTTCCAGAGCTGTTGCGCGAACGACTCGCGCCGTCGACGCCCCTGGCGAGCCACGTCATCCCCTTCGTCAGCGAGGATGCGAGCGAGATGACGCTGTTCCGCGTCTACGGCGAGCTCGCGGTCGATACCGCGGCCGCCCGGAATCTCTCGGTCACGATCGACGGGGTTCCCTCGCCGTTCCGCGTCGCCGACGGATTCCTCGAACTCCTCTCCCCGGTCACGGCGACCGAGTCGACCGTGAGCATCGTCGCGGCGTCGAGCGCCGCCGAGCCAGGCCGCGCGTATTACGACGATCGCCCTCTCGTCCCCGTCGCCGAGCGCCGCGCTCGGCGCGCGCTCCAATGGGTGGCGCTCGCCGGTTCATTCAACCACTGGAATCCCGGCGATCGCGACCTGGAGCTGAGGCCCGATACCGGCGGGATCCTCCTCCTGAAGAAGTGGCTCGAGCCGGGAATCCACGAGTACAAGTTCACGGTCAACGGAACCTGGGAGATCAACTACGGCGGCCGGGAGGGCGTCCTTCAGAAGAACGGGCCGAACTTCCACGTGGAGGTTCCCGAGGCCGGGGCGTATCTCTTCCGCGTCGATATCACGGGTGGGACGCAATCCGTCGAGCGGTTGCCGTAGCGCCCCTGTAGGGGCCTGGTCTCAACCTCCCGTCGACTGCCTGCGCCTACCCCGCGGGGATCGCCAGGGTGAAGACGGCCCCTCCGTCGTCCGCATTGCGCACCGCGATGGTGCCGTGGTGGGCCTCGAGAATGCGACGGCTGACGAAGAGCCCTATCCCGAGCCCGCCGGCGTGGAGGCCCAGGTCACCGCGATCGTAAAGGTCGAAGATGCGCTGGTGATTCTCGCCCGGGATGCCCGGACCGTGATCGCGAACCTCGATCCTCACCATCTGCCCGTCCGGGTACCCCCGGATCGTGATCGGCTTTCCAGCCGCGAACTTCATCGCGTTGGAGAGGATATTCTCGAAGACCTGCTCCATCCGGTCCCGGTCGCACTCCACGAGGAGGAGCTCGGGCAGTTCGACCTGGACGGTGCACCCGGCCTGGTCCAGGGAAGGTTCGAGCCGGCGCAAGACGCCGCCCAGCGCCGTCACCAGGTCGACGGACCTGATGTTGAGCTCGTAGCGACCGGTCTGGAGGCGGGTAATGTCGAGGAGGGCATTGACGAGCCTGACGAGCCTCTGCGACTGCCGATCGACCGTCTCCATGCTCTTCCGAACAAACTCCGGGATCTCCCCCATCGCCTCTCTCTTCTTGGCCATCGCCTCGGCAACGATGCGGAGCGCCGCGAGGGGGGTCTTGAGCTCATGGGCGGCCACCGACAGGAACTCGTCGCGCGCCTTCACGGCCATCTCGGCCTCGATCCGCGCCGCCTGCTCGGCTGCCAGCAGGTGTTCCCGTTCAAGCTCAGCAAGGTGCCGGGTCGTCACGTCCTGGATGGTGCCGGTCATGAGTACAGGTTCGCCGCTCTCATCCAGCTTGAGGACGCCGAGGCCATGCACCCAGCGCTCCGCCCCGTCGCTCGCGCGGATAATGCGATACTCGCGATCGAACGCCTTGCGCTCGGCAACCACCGACTGGAAGTAAGCCAGGGTCTCCTCTCGATCATCGGGGTGAACGAGCGAGGCCCAGGTCTCGATGGTCCCCTGCGTCTGGTTGCCCATCCCGAAGAGCGCCATCAGGGTCTCCGAGGCCGTCCACGTGCCTGTCTTGACATCGAGGATATAGCTGCCCACACCGGAGACGCGCTGAGAATCCCTGAGGAACTTCTCGCTCTTTTCCAGGGCATCCAGCATCGCCTCCAGGCGATCCCGCGTAACGATCAGTTCGCGCTCGGCCTCGCGTCGCGCGGTGACCTCGTGGAAGATCCCAAGGATGCAGGGGCTCTCATGGAATGAAAACGGGACCGCGTGGATGTCCGCGTACAGGACCGTCCCGTCGCGACGCCGGACGGGAACATCCTCCGCCATGGGTTGCTCGCCCGAGAGTTGCCGATCGATAAGGCCCCGGACCGTCGCGAGCGATTCCGGTGGATGAATGTCGGCGAAACCCAACGTCGGAATCTCCGCCGGATCACATCCCAGCATGCGGCAGATGGCGGGGTTGCCGAGGACCAATTTGCCCGTGTCGAGATCGGCGACGAGCACGCCGTCCTGCATGGCTTCAAAGAGCAGGCGGAAGCGATCACGGCCCATAAGGTCCGCCTCTCCCTCCGGGTCCGTGGAAACCGCCCCCCCATGTCTCATACCGAAAGGATAGCCCCGTGCGAGAACCGGAACAAGGGGCCCGCCGGCGCCACCTCCCCGGTTTCCGGCTCGTTTGCCGTTGATGCGTTCGCTCCCCCCCTCTATCGTGGGAACATGTCCAGGCCGTCCGCCCCCCATTCCCGCCGCGTCTTCTGCAACCGCCTCGTCGACCTCACCCAGATCGACGCCATCGGCTACGACATGGACTACACGCTCGTTCACTACCACGTCGACGCCTATGAGAAGCACGCCTACGAGTACATCAAGAGGCGGCTCGCGGCCTCCGGATGGCCCCTGTCCCGGCTGAAGTTCGACCCGGACACGGTCATCCGCGGGCTCGTGCTCGATGTCGAGCTCGGCAACATCCTGAAGGTCAACCGATCGGGATTCGTCAAGCAGGCCGCCCATGGCGCGAAGCGCCTTCCCGCGGAGGAAACGCGACGCCTGTACGCGCGAACGCTGATCGACGTCGACAAGCCCCGATTCCATATCCTTACCACGCTCTTCGCGCTCTCCGAGGGCTGTCTCTACGCCCAGCTCGTCGATCTCTTCGACAAGGGCCGACTGCCCGGCGCGGCTTCCTACGCCGACCTCCACCGCCGCATCCGGACCTCCACCGACCGCGCCTACTTCGAGGGCGAGCTCAAGCCGAAGATCCTCGCGCACCCCGAGCGATTCATCGTGGCGGACGCCGAGGCGCCCCAGGCCCTTCTCGATCAGAAGGCCGCGGGCAAGAAGCTCATGCTCATCACGAACTCCGACTGGCATTACACCAATGCCGTCCTCACCTACGCCTACGGCCCGCACCTGCCACGCGGCATGAAATGGCGCGACCTCTTCGAGATCGTCATCGTCTCGGCGGACAAGCCCGCGTTCTTCGCGTCGCCTCGTCCGCTCTACGAGGTCGTCGACGAGGCCCGATCCCGGCTCTCGGTCTCGGTACGGGGCTTGAGATCCGGCATCACCTTCTGGGGCGGCAACGCGGCGCTTGTGGAGAAGCGCCTCGGCGTCGACGGCGACCGTATCCTCTACGTGGGCGACCACATTATCGGCGATTGCCAGGTCTCCAAGAGCGTCCTCCGGTGGCGGACCGCGCTGGTGCTCAGGGAACTCGAGGAGGAGATCGCGGTCACGGACGGCTTCGCGCGGAAGGCCGCGGTGCTGGATCAACTGATGAGCGAAAAGGAGGCGGCGGAGGCGGAACTGGCCTCGGCGCGGCTCGCCGGCCTTCGCGCTCGCAAAGGGCGCCAGGGTCCGACCCGCGCCGCCGGCATGGCCCCCCGCTCGCCCGCCGCTCTACGTCGCCGCATCGCCGCCATCGACGCCCGGGTCGCGCCGCTGGCGCGCGCCGCCGGAGCGCTCGGGAATCCGCGGTGGGGGCTTCTCATGCGCTCAGGCAACGAGAAGAGCCTCTTCGCCCGAATGGTGGAGAATTACGCCGACCTCTACTTCTCCCGCGTCGCCAACTTCCTGGCCGCAACCCCCTTCCTGAGGCTCCGATCCTTCCCGGGTTCCCTGCCCCACGATTGAGCCTGCCGGGGGCGAGGGCCGCGCCTCACCGCGCGCGTGACGGTGACTCTCCATTGTCCTATGATGAGAGCGCTTTCATGCGCATCAGCCTTGCCATCGCGATCGCCGTCGTCTTCCACCTCGCGGCCCTTCCCGCCCGGGCCGACGAGATCGTCGCCTGGCCCGAAAGTCCGCTCGGCCCCATCGCCTTCGCCGGTCGCGCATCGGTGGACGGCGTGACCTCCTCATTCCGAGACGGGACCGTCACCACGGGTGGCGTCACCTATCGCGCGGATGCCGCCTTCTGCAGTTACGTGGCCGCCCCCGGCGACCATCGCCAGGCGATCATGATCCGGTCCTCCGCCGTCCCCCTCGCCTCGCTTCTTCCCGCCGGGGATCGGTTCCTGGGTCCCCTCTTCGCGGATGCCGCGCCCGGCGCCGGCTCGATCGCCTCATCCTCCCACGAGGACAGCCTCCAGGCGTTCGAGCTCCGCTGGGTGAGCCAACAGTCCTGGCTGATCGATACCCGCGACAGCATCGCCTTCGACATCCTCAAGGAACTGGTCGCCGAGCCCGCTGTCTTCGCGGAGTGGGACTTCTCGCAGTTCCTCGTCGAGTCCTCTTCGGTCCAGGTGCGCCGGGTCGAGAATGTCTACGACGCCGAGGAGGCGCGATCGTTCTTCGCCGGCACGCAGGCCGAGGATCGCAGTGAGTTCGTCGCATCGATCGTCCTGGAGGGCACGATGCCCGCCGCCCAGGGCATGTTCCGCTGGCTCCGCACCCGCGTCCGCGTCCACGTCCCCAACTTCCCCATCCGCCTCGTCAACGCGAGAATGACGAGGACCCGGGCCCGCTGATCCTAGAGACGTGAGCGGAGGATGCCTGCGATCGCGTCCCGGCTGAGCGCGACGGCATTCGTCTTTTGACCTGCGGACGCGGCCAGCGCGTCCAGGTGCTCCTCTCCCACGCCGAACTCAGAGAGCCTGGCCATGCCAAAGCGCTCGACCCAGTCCGCCAGGAGCGCCAGGAACGCGTCGATGGAGAACGCATCGTCGAGGTCCGGGTTCCCGAGGACGCGCCGTCCGACGGCGGCGAACTTCGCCAGGGCACGCGGATCGGTCCCACTGCGTCGTAGCGCGGCGACATTGGCCGCGGTCGCCGGCGCCAGGAGCGTCCCGCAGGCGACACCGTGCGGGATCGGAAACCGCGCTCCCAGCGGCGAAGCCAGGCCATGAACGATCCCCAGGCCGGCGTTGGCCAGGCAGACGCCGGACAGATAAGCGGCGTAGAGCGCCTCGCCGCGCGTGCCCGCATCCTCCGGAACATCGCCGGTCGCCATCGCGACGACCGACTCGAGGACGCCCGATAGGCGTTCGATGCCGTCAATGGCCAGAGCATCCGTGAAGGGGGAAGCCGTGGGCGACAGGTAGGATTCCAGGAGCTGGGTGAAGGCGTCGAGCCCGCATGCGGCGACCACCGGCGCCGGACACTCCATCGTCAACTCGGCATCGAGGAGAGCCACATCCGGGACGAGTCCCTCGGCGCGCAGGGACTTCTTATACCCTTGCTCGCCCACCCGCGAGACCACCGCGTTCTTCGTCGCCTCGCTCCCGGTCCCCGCCGTGGTCGGCACCGCCACCAGGGCCACGCGCCTCCCGTCATGAACGCGCGTGCCCACGCCCTCGAGATAATCGGCCACCGAGCCCTCGTGAGGGATCATCGCGGCGATGGCCTTGCCGGCGTCGAGCGCGCTTCCGCCGCCAATGGCGACCACGACGTCGACGTGCCCCCGGCACGCGTCCGCCGTCTCGTCGATGAACTCCGGCGAGGGCTCACCGCTCACCGCCGCATGGCGGACGGCAATGCCCGAGGCCCTGAGCGCCGCCTGCGCCCGCTCCAGCTTTCCCGACGCGGCCAGGGACCGCCCGCCGGTGACCACGAGCGCGTTCCGGCCCAGCCGTCCGACGAGCGGGGCCAGTTCCGAGAACCTGCCGGCGCCGAATACAAGCCTCGGCAATCGACCCGCATCGAACGAGGCGCCAGCCCCCGCGGGTCGACTGCCCTCGTCGCTCACGCGTGCCTCGTGATGGAAAGCCGCGGCCTCACCACGCGCCGCGATCCTCCGGGCAGATGATCTCGTGCGTGATCCCACGGCGCGGTTCGGCCATCCAGGGCTCCACCGCCGCCCGCCACGCCCTGTAGTGATCGGTCTCCTTGTGCGACAATGCCGCCGCGTCCGATTCCCAGGCCTCGTAGAGGAGAAAGGCCCCGACCTCGCCGCGAACCTGCAACAGGTCGAACCGCAAGCATCCCGGTTCCTTCACCGAGCCGTCGTGGTTCGCCTTCGTCGCCGCGATGAAATCGGCCTCGCATCCCGGCTTGACCCTGACGCTCACGGTGACCGCGATCATCTCAGGCCTCCTCGAACTTGATCACCTGCACCGGGCATCCGTCCGCGGCCTCGCGGATCCGCTCTTCGTAGGGCGAAAAGTCCGTGATCCCCGCCTTCACCCGGACACCGTCGTCGGCCATCTCGAAGACCTCGTGGCACGTATCGACGCTCAGGCTGCACGAGATGCACCCTTCCTCGATCCAGACTTTCTTGATGGTCATGGTTTCCCACTCCTCGGGACGTGATCGGCTACGGGGCGTAGCCAGCCCAGGCGGCGCCCGCGACGTCGATTATCCCCGCCCTGCCGGCCCCCCGTCAACGCAAGCGAATCGGCGTCAGGGGCAGCGTCGTCGCTTCGACGCCTTGAGGATGTACGAGACCGCGTCCGGCGTCTTGCAACAGGTCTCACCGTGGTCGACCTCGACCTTGCCGATGCGGCGGGCGACGTCGATCGCCCGCTCCTGGAACTCCGGCCGGAAGACGCCGATCGCGATCAGCGCCGAGTTCATGGCGTGGCGAGCCATATTTGGTGAGCCCTGGATCTTCTTCTCGATCGTCGCCAGGACCTTCGCCACCTCGCCCGAGCTGACCGAGCCTGGATGATCCTTCAATCGAGCAGAAAGAATCCCGTATCCCATCACGCGGGCGTCCTCGTCACCGGACTTCATCCATGCGCGCATGGTCGTTTCGGCAATGGGGCTCTGGGCAATGAGCGCGCAGAGGTAGCATCCCAGGAAGCGGACGGGCCCGTCCTTCAACAGCGCATCCGCATCAGCGCGCGTCACCCTCCCGGGATCGGCCACCTGGAGCGCGAGGATCCGCGCCTCGGTGTTGCCGGTCTTCCAGAGCGCCTTTGCCAGGGCGTGGTTGATCCTGATCTTCTTCTTGAGCTTCCCGAGCTCCGATGTCAGAACGCCGAAGACATTCTCGCCCGACCCATGACGCCTGTAGATCGCCGCCGTCTGCGGCTTCCCGAGCCGCTCAAGCGTCGCCATGACTTCCTGGACGGTCATCCTTCCTCCCTCGTCCCCCCCGGTGCCAGGCTGCCACTTTGCTGCGTTCGCTCTCGCTGAACCGAGGCTCAGTGCCCGCGGAAATGATACGCGCCCGACAGCGGGTCCCAAAGTAGCAAAGTAGCCGCCTGGCACCGTATACTCCGGCCATGTCAAAACACACGATCACGCTCATCCCCGGCGACGGCATCGGGCCCGAGATCACCGACGCGACGTTGAAAGTCATCGCGGCGGCCGGGGTCGCGATCGAATGGGAGCGACACGAGGCCGGGATGGATGTCTTCCATAAGCTCGGGACCGCCATGCCGGACGAGGTCTACCACGCGATCGTGCGCAACCGCATCGCCTTGAAGGGCCCGATCACCACTCCCATCGGCGCCGGATACTCGTCGATCAACGTCCAGATCAGGAAGCGCCTTCACCTCTACGCCAACGTCCGACCGACGCGAAACCTACCCGGGATCAAGACGCCCTTCCCGGATGTCGACCTCGTCGTCATCCGCGAGAACTCCGAGGACCTCTACTCCGGGCTCGAACACACCGTCGTTCCCGGAGTCGTCGAGAGCCTCAAGATCATCACCGAGCCCGCGTGCACGCGCATCGCCCGGTATGCGTTCGATTATGCACGGCGCTACGGTCGCAGGAAGGTGACGGCCGTCCACAAGGCCAACATCATGAAGCTCTCGGACGGGCTCTTCCTGGAGTGCTGCCAGAAGGTGGCGCGCGAGTTCCGCGACATCGAGTACCAGGAGATGATCGTCGACAATACCTGCATGCAGCTCGTGACCCGTCCCTCGCAGTTCGACGTCATGGTCATGGAGAACCTCTACGGCGATATCGTCTCCGACCTTTGTGCCGGCCTCGTCGGTGGGCTGGGGCTCGCCCCCAGCGCCAACATCGGCGAGCATGCCTCCGTGTACGAGGCCGTGCACGGCTCCGCTCCCGACATCGCCGGGCGCGGTCTCGCCAACCCTGTCGCCCTGGTCCGCAGCGCCGTGCTGATGCTGCGCGACATCGGGGAAACAGCCGCCGCGGACCGCATCCGGGCCGCTGTCTTCGCAGTCCTCGCGGACGGGAAGCATCTCACCGGCGACCTCGGCGGCAAGGCCACGACGTCCGAGATCACCGACGCCATCATCGCGGCGCTCTAGCCCCACGTGACGGTGAGATGACCGCATTCTGCCCGCAGGATTACCTCCCCGTGATCGTCCCCATGATGTTCATGGTCTTCTTCCCCGTCGTCTGGACGGCGAGCCTGGGACTGGTCTCCGCAATGACCGGCTGGCGTCGGCTCGCCGCGGTCTTTCCCGGCGGCGATCCTCCCCTGGACGGCACGCGCTGGCGGTTTCGCACGGCCGGATTCCGTAACATGAGCCACTACTCGGGATGCCTGACCTTCACCGCCACCCTCGAGGGACTCCACCTCGTGCCCTTCATCCTCTTTCGTCCTTTCCACCCCCCGCTCTTCATCCCCTGGAGCGCCATGACGCCGACCGTCGAGCGGATCTGGTCCTTCGCGCCGCCCAGCGTCCGGATCACGTTCGCCGATCCCGAACCCGGACAAGCCCCCTTCTCCTCTCTGCACGCGCTGACCCACTCCCTGGATCACCCAACCCCTGCCGGCTCCGCGGGGGGTCTCTTCATCCGGCTCACCCTGCCATTCGCCCGTGTCGTCTTCGCCCAGGCGGCGGCCACCGGCTCGGCCGAAGGCGCCCGGCTCCTCGCCGCGCTCGACCAGGAGCCGTCCCGCTGACGGCCGCACGCGAGTCTCCCCCGGGCGCACCAGGCCGCATCGTCCGCGCCGACAACCTCGCGATCCTCTCCACGATTTCGTCCGCGTCGATCCCGTTCATCTACATCGACCCCCCCTTCAACACCGGCAAGACGCAGGAGCGCACGCGCATCCGCGTTCAGCGCGACGACGACGGCGACCGGGCGGGTTACGGCGACCGACGGTATCGCACCGAGCGGCTCGCGAACGCCGGCCGCTACGCGGATTCCTTCGACGACTTCCTCGGCTTCCTCGCGCCGCGCCTCGCCGAGGCCCACCGCGTGCTCTCCCCCGGGGGCTCGCTCTTCGTTCACCTCGACGCGCGCGAGGTTCACTACGTGAAGGTCCACCTCGACACGCTCTTCGGGCGCAGCGGATTTCTCAACGTGTTCATCTGGGCCTACGACTTCGGCGGGCGATCGAAGACGCGCTGGCCGGCCAAGCACGACACGATCCTCTGGTACGCGAACGATCCCTCGCGCGCCGTCTTCAATCGCGACGCCCTGGATCGCATCCCCTACATGGCGCCCGGTCTCGTCGGCCCGGAGAAGGCAGCTCGCGGCAAGACTCCCACCGACGTCTGGTGGCAGACGATCGTGCCCACGAACGGCAGGGAGAAGACGGGCTATCCCACGCAGAAGCCCCTCGCCGTGCTCCGCCGGCTTGTCGCCGTCCACACCCGCCCCGGCGACCTCGTCCTGGACTTCTTCGCGGGGAGCGGCACAACCGGCGAAGCCGCCGCACTCCTGGGACGCCGCTTCCTTCTCGTCGATTCGAGCCTCGCGGCATGCCGCGTGATGGCGAAGCGGCTCGCCGCCTACGCCCCCTCCTGCGAGGGCTTTCGACCCGCGGGCTGACGCGTCCGCTGGACGGTTAGAGCGCCTGCTTCACCAGGTCGCGGATCGCCTTCAAACCCTCGCGAACCGGTCCCTTGATGTGAATGCGGAGCGCGCGGCGATCGCGCGCGAGGAGCGACTGGAAGTCGCCAATCGCCTGGGCGCGCACCAGGACGCCGAACGAGAACGGCTCTCCCGGGATCGCCACGTCCTTCGCGTCGTCGGCCGTCACCTGCAGGAAAACGCCGTTATCGCCGCCGCCCTTGTGGAACTGGCCGGTGGAGTGGAGAAACCGCGGGCCGTAGCCCGTCGTCGTGGCCACCTTCTTCGCGTCCCGGACCGACGTGCGCATGTCCTGGAGAATCTCGTCGTACACCGGGGACTCCTCCACGAACTGCATGACCGCAAAGTAATCCCTGGGCTTCAGGGTCTTCACGAGCGCCTTGATGGCGTTCGCGACCGAGGTCACGCCCGGCCAGTCGGCCTTGCGGCCATACGCCACGAGCCCGCCCTCCGACGCGAGAACGTCCGGCTCCGGCAGGACCCCCGTCTTCTTGTACTCCTCGATGATGGCGACCGAGTTCGTCTTCGACTCCTGGACGTTCGGCTGGTCGAAGGGATTGATCGCAAGGAGCACTCCCGCGAGCGCCGTGGCGAACTCCCAGAGGAAGAGCTCCTCGCCGATCGAGATGTGCTCGTTGAGAATGATGCGTAGCGACGGGTGCCCGGCCTCGGTCAGGCGATCGAGCTTCGCCTCGACCGCCGGATCATCGTACTCGCGGTCATGCACCAGGACGAAGACGCGATCGTCGCCGTAGACGCCGGGGTCCCCGAGCGCCTCGCCGCAGATCGGGAGGATGCCGACGCCCTCCTTGCCCGTCGACTCCGCGACCAACTGCTCGATCCAGAGCCCGAGCGAGGCGAGCTCGGGCTGGATGACAAGCGTGACCTTGTCGCGGCCGGCCTGGGCCAGAGCGCCCAGCGCGGCGCCGCGGCGAGCGCCCGGCATTCCCATGATGGGCGTGTTGAACGAGCAGAAGTTCACGGAGTGCAGGGCGCGGTCGAGGAGGACGCGGATATCGACGCCGATGAGAGCCGCCGGGAGCATGCCGAAGTTCGAGAGCGCGGAGAAACGTCCTCCGATATCGGCGGGATTCAGGATGATCTTCCGGAATTTCGCCTCCCTCGCCTGGTTCTCCATCATCGTGCCCGGGTCGGTGATGGCGACGAAGTTCTCGCCCGCCGCGTCCCCCTTCACCTTCTTCATCTCGTCGAGGAAGAAACGGAAGAACATCTGGGGCTCGATCGTGGATCCCGACTTCGAGGCGACGATGACGAGGGTCTTCGTGAGGTCGAGCCGGGCCGCGAACGCGGCGACCTGCGCGGGCACGGTGCAGTCGAGAACGTGCAAAGCCGGGTACCCCTTGCGGGATCCGAAGACCTGGCGGAAGACCTCGGGGCAGAGGGAGGACCCCCCCATGCCGAGAAGGAGAACATCCGTGAACCCGGCCGTCCGGATCTCGTCGGCGAACGCCACGAGCTCCTCGGCCTTCTTACGCATCGGCACGGCCACGTTCAACCACCCGAGCGAATTGGCGATGATCTTCTGGTGGGCCTCATCGGTCTTCCAGAGCGAGCAATCGCGCTGCCACATCCGCTTGATGGCGTCGAGCTCATCGAGCTTCGTGAGGGCTTCCAGGACGAGCGACGAGTAGCTGGTCAGCCGCTCGACGCGGCGCTGGGAGGACTTGGGAGAGGTGGTGGTCATGCGCCGATTCTAGGGGCGGTCGGCGGGGGTTTCAATGAGCGCGGCGGTCGGCTTTCTCCCGTAGATGTAGATCTCCGAGACGAAGAGGTTGGGCAGGAAGAACCGCGGGCTCTCCGGCACCACGTGGAAGGGCCCGAGCGCGAGATCCGGGGTGAAGGTGGCCAGCCGCTCGAAACCGCGCTCGCCCAGGATACGGTCCGCGTCCGGCGCCAGTTGCCAGTTGTCGAAGAGGAGCTCCATGCGGTTGGTGACGATGACGTCCACGGGGAACGAGTCGCCGGCCAGCGAGAGCTCGGGCGTGTATCGGTAGACGGGATCGCGCCGCCAGAACGCGTCGACGTAGAGCGACGTCGGCTGATAGTTGTAGACCATCTCGTAGAAGAACCCCACGCGCGTCGCGGGCGGCAGGTGTGTCGCGATCCAGCGGTCGGCCTGGAGCCGGACGTCCTCCGTCGTGAACCATCGCGCCGTGATCGCGGCCTCTCCGGCCAGCCATCCTCCGGCTGGAACAAGAAGAAGACCAGCCACGATCGGGCCGATGCGACCGGCTCGGACGAGGAGATCGATCGCCACGGCCAGGCTGAGCGCCAGGAGGAGCGCCGGCACCAGCATGCGCGAGGCCTGGTTCAGGCCGTTGGCGCTCGAGAGGCCGAGCCAGACCGCGAGGTAGACGAAGGTGACCAGAAGTCCTCGCGACCGACCGTCATACTTCCACCTGAGAACGCGCGCCGCGAGAACGGGAACGGAGAGATAGGCCAGGTAGGCCACGACGGTCGAGAGCGCGAACGGGAGGACGACACCGTAGTAGTTCGCGACGACGACATCCTTCGGGATCGGGAGGCCACTGATATCGCCGCTGACGTTCAAGAGCTGGGTGCGGATCGTCCGGGCGATATCGCCGGTCTGCGTCAGGAGCGAATAGGAGAGCGCGACGAGCCAGGCGATCGCCGCTGCGACAAGCCCCCCGGCCGCAGCGCGGGAACGCTCGAGGATCGGGCGGTCGGTGCGCACGGCCGCGGCCACCACGAGGAGCGGCAGGAGTGCGCCCGCCGTGGTCTTCGTGGCAAGCGCCATACCGGCGACGGCGCCGCCCCAGAGGAGCCCTCGCCGATCGTCGACCGCGTGCCAGCGCACGAACCCCAGGAGCGCCCCGAGCTCGAGGCAGGCGACAAAGACGTTGTACGACGCGTAGTGACCGAGCATGATCCCGAGCGGATGGAAGGCCGCGATGATCGTGGCGGTCCAGGCCGCCGAGCGGGATCGGCAGAGCTGGAGCGCGAGGGCGCGCACGATGAGGACAAGAAGAGTGCCAGCCACGGCGGAAAGAAAGCGCCCGGCCAGGATCGAGTCCGCGAAGACGGCGTTCGAATCGAGGCCCCCGGGATACAGGCCGAAGAGCCACTTGAACGCGACGAGCGGGATCGTGGCGAAGAAGACCAGGTACGGGGCCACGGGCAGGGAGGCCAGCGGCCAGGCCGGCGCGAAGGTGATCCTCCCGGACAGCACGCCGCGCGCCACGGTCGCCAGCGTGCCCGCGTCCAGGCGGAATCCGCCGCCCGAACGCCCGGCCTCCTCCTCTGCCCGAAACTCCGCGAGGCTGTTCCCCAGGCTTCGAAAGCACGCCATGAACTCGCGCTCGTCCGGGTAGAAGGTGTAGACGGTCCCCTTCACCCCGGGCGGCGGATCGTCCGCGGCGAAGACGATGAGTCCGTGCTCGATCCCGGCCAGGCGCACGGCCAGCGACAGGAAGAGAACGACGAGGAGTAGAGAACGCTCGCGCATGACCGCCGATTATACCGCGCGACTTCCCAATGCGACACCGTGCGAATGATGGGCTCGCGCCTCCGCGTCCCCCCCCGGTGGACGGTGACGGGGGCATCTGGTATCGTCCGTGGCATGTCCGCATACAAGGGTTCACGGGTTCTGGTGACGGGCGCCGCGGGGTTCATCGGGCGCGAGGTCGTGAGGCTTCTTTTGGAGGCCGGCGCGGAGGTCACCGCGTTCCTTCGCTACAGCTCCAAGAACGTCGACGACTACGTCTCCTCCATGCCCGGAGCCGACGGCCTGCAGATCGTGCGGGGCGACGTCGAGGACGGGGCCGCGATCGCGAAGGCAACCCGCGGCCAGCACTACGTCTTCCACCTGGCCGCGCTCGTCGGTATCCCCTACTCCTACGTCCACCCCCAGGAGGTCTTCAACACCAACCTCCTCGGCACGATGAACATTCTCATGGCCGCCAAGGAGTCGTCCGACCTCCGCCGCGTCGTCGTGACCTCCACATCCGAGACGTTCGGCTCGGCCCAGTACGTGCCCATGGACGAGAAGCATCCGAAGCACGCCCAGTCGCCGTACGCGGCCACGAAGGTGGGCGGCGACGCCATGGCCGTCAGCTTCCACTGCTCGTTCAAGACCCCGGTCATCATCCTCCGCCCCTTCAACACCTTCGGTCCCTGGCAGTCGACGCGCGCCGTCATCCCCTCGATCATCGTCCAGGCCCTCGTCAAGAAACGCCTCAAGCTCGGCAGCACCGACACCACCCGCGACTTCACCTACGTCACCGATACCGCTCGCGGATTCCTCGTCGCGGGCACGGCCGGTCCACAGGCGCTCGGCGAGGAGATCAACCTGGGAACCGGGGTCGAGGTCCGGATCAGCGATATCGTCGAGAAGGTCTCGAAGCTCACCGGGGTCGCCCTGGACGTCCAGGCCGATGCCCAGCGGATCCGGCCGGCCGCCTCCGAGGTCACGCGGCTCTGCAGCGACAACCGGAAGGCCAAGGCCGTCCTCGGATGGGAACCCGAGTACGACTTCGACCGCGGCCTCGCCGCTACGCTTGAGTGGTTCCGCGGAAACCTGCACCGCTACAACCCCGAGGAGTACGCGGTCTAATCGTGAAGGCGCTCGTACTAGCCGGCGGTCTCGGCACGCGGCTCCGGCCCCTCACGTTCGCCATCCCCAAGCCGCTCATCCCCGTCAACGAGATGCCCATCATCGAGCACA
>CAZJQD010000062.1:15064-17146 GCA_964548165.1 uncultured bacterium | reverse complement strand
GCGCGACGGCGGCCCGGCCGATCTCCTCCTCGATCCGGATGGCATCGGCCCCCTTTGCAATGGTCTCGGGCATTGCGCGGAAGGCCTCGGCGCGATCCGCGTAGGGCTTCAGTGACGCGGGCTCCAGGAGGAACTGGACGCAGAGCAGGGAGAGGCGCTCCGCGTGGGCGGCGACATCCTTCTCCATGCCGGCCAGGGCCGCCCGGTCGATGTAGCGGACGTCCTGGCCAGTGACGATCTCGCCGCGAATGGCGCGGAGGTCGGCGAGGTGAGCGACGAAGACGTCGATGCTGGGGAGGTGATGGTAGTCGATCTGGGAGACGCGATCGGCGAGGCGCTTCTGGAGCCGCCGGAGTTCCTGCGCCGCGTTCTTGCGAAGGCGCGAGACCTTCTCGAACTCCTCGATCGCGGCGGTCGCGGCCTCGCGGATTCCCTGGAGCGGCGTGCGGATATCACCCGCGCCCTCCTCACCCAGCCAGAAGTAGGTGTCGAGGATGGCGGTCGTGTTGCGGACGAGATCCAGGTAAAGGCCTGAGAACGAGTCTTCCTTCCGCGCCAAGGCGAGGATCTCGTGGCACTCCGACATGGCGTTAACGACGCCGGAGTTGCCGATCTTCACGAGGAACGAATCGGACTGGATGGGGGCCACCACGTTTCGGCCGACGTAGGGCGTCTGCCAGATCTGGATCGCGTGATGCTTCTGCGGTTCGTCGGGCGAGCGGAAGAGGAGGAGCTCGCCGGACTCGAAGAAGGAGTAGCCGCTGGCGATGAGCGGGGTCTCCAGGCGCTGGCCGATCCGATTGTACGAGAGGAGGATGTCCGCGCCCGTCTCGCGGTTCGTGAACGAGTAGAGGAAGTCCTCGCCGTTCGGGGAGTCGAACCGACCCGAGAAGATCATGTTGGAATGCTCGTTGTCGAAGAGCTTGAAGTCGCCGGTCTGGAGGTAGTAACCGTGCGAGAAGATGATGCCGTGACCGTCGGGAAGGAGCACGCAGGCCTGCTCGATCTGATCGATCCGGCGAACGTCGCGAACCTTCTCGCTGTAGACGAAATACCGGTAGGCCTTCTCCTGGAACGGGCGGATTCTCAGGAGAATGAGGTTGCCGACGATGGCGTAGTGGATCTCGGCGTCGTCGAGCGTCTGATCGCGGTTCTCGACCGCCTCCGAGTAGATGCCCTCGCCCGTGTCCGTGTTGTCCTCGACCTTGATCGTGAGGTCCCCGTGGACGCACTCGACGAAGAGGCGATCCTCGATCGAGACGTGGGGGAACTTGCCCAGGCGATGATGATCGCGGATGACCCGCTTCCATTCGAAGTCGTGTTGAGGAGGGTAATGGAACTCGTGGTCGGACCGATTTCCCAGGTAGTGCGCGCCGCTGTCGTCGAAGGTCCACTTGAAGGTCTTGAGGTCCGTGACCTCCTTGCCGACTTGAAAGGCCATGTAGAGGTACGGCCCTATCATGCGGAAAGCGGAGAACGTGGACTCGCGGTAGTACTTGTAGAGGTCCTTGAAGTCACGCTCGAACTCGCCGGTCCCAGGCGCGCCTGTCCGCAAGAGGCCCAGGGACTCCTCGTGGAACGTTCGGTCGCGCCAGGAGTAGATCGCGAAGACGTCCTCGAGCTTCGTCTCCGTTTTGAGTCCCATGCGGACGTTGTAGCCGAAGAGGAACCGGTTCGGGCCGATCGGGATCATGTCGCGGGGGACGCAGTTGTTGGCGGTCGTGATGCGCTCGGTTCCGACCAGGGCGAAGTCGATGCCGCCGAAGACCTCGCGCCTGGCCGCGTTCAGCTTCTCGAGCCGCTCGGCCAGCGTTGCGACGTGCCCGTCGAGTCGTTGCCGCAGGATCTCGTACGTGCCGGATTCGAGCTTCTGGGGTTCGGGCGCGGCGGCGGACTCTGTGGCCGCCGCAGTGGCGACCCCCGGGGAGGGCGCCGCGGCAGGAGCCGTGGCAGGCATCGGGGCGGGGTCCGGGCCCGGAGCCCCTGGGGGTGCCGGAGTCTGGGCCGTCGCCGTCTCGTCAGCCATGGTGCATCAACCTGGCGTCTTCAGGAGCCATCCGTCGGACGGCGATTACTCGGTCT
>CAZJQD010000062.1:0-14964 GCA_964548165.1 uncultured bacterium | reverse complement strand
GTGCATCAACCTGGCGTCTTCAGGAGCCATCCGTCGGACGGCGATTACTCGGTCTTACCGATGATGCCCGTGATGAGTTCCTCGCCGATCCCCGCGTCCTTCACCTGCTTGAGGAGTCCCCGGACCGACCTCTTGGATTCGGCATCGCCGGCGAGCGAGAGCATGCGCGTGAGCGCGGCGGCGATGGAGAGGTTCTTCAGGTCCTCGGAGGAGATGCCGAACCGCCCGACCCATTCCCGGATCCGGTGGCGGCAGGCCTCGGGGTCGCCGTCCAAGAGGGTGTCGCGAAGGCCTGAGAGCGTCCGGGAGTTCTCGATCGTCCGCTCCACGACCTTGCCGCCCGTAACCGCGTTGACGATGCGGTCGAAGAACTGGGTCTCTCCGCCGACGATATCGACGCGAGCGTTCGCGAGCGCGGCGCCGACGACCTTGGCCTGGCTTTCCGCGATATCCTTGCGGATGCCGATCTCGGCGAGGGCGATGTCCTTCTCCGTCTGCGTCGTGATCTTGAACTCCTCGTGCTCCTTCCCGGCCTCGTGAAAGAGCTTCATGGCCTCGGCCTTCTTGACGATCCCGTCGGCCTCGGCCTGGGCCTTGAGGCGAGCGACCTCGGCCTCGGTCTGGCCCTGCTTGCCGAACGCCGCCGCCTTTGCCTCAATGACGGCCGCCTCGGCCAGCCCGGTTGCCGCCTGCTCGGCCGAGACGCCCTCGGCCAGGACCTTCTTGCCGGTGGAGATGCGGGCGGCCGCGTTCTGCTCGCCTTCCGCCTCGATGACGACCTTCTCGGCGATGAGCTCGGCCGATTTCTTCTGGGCTTCCGCGCCCTTCACCGCGACGAGCACGTCCTGGTCGGCTCTCAGTTCCGCGGCCTTCTTGGCGGCCTCGGCGTTCCGGACGAGCACGATGCCGTCGGCGTCGACCTTGAGCTCGGCCGTCTTCTTGGCGGCCTCGGCGGCCTTGATGTTCTTCACGACCGCCTGCTCGGCCTCGGCCTCGGCCATCGTCAGCAGCACCTTCTTCTCGCGATCGGCCGTGGCGAACGCCTCGGTGTCCTTGATCTTCTGCTCCTCGATCACGACGTCCTTCTGGACCATCACGCGGGCGCGGATGACCTCCTGGATGTTCTTCTGCTCGGTCTCCACGACCTTCTGCTTCTCGATCCCGGCGAGGGAGACGATCTTGTCGCGCTCGATGTCCTCGATCTGGCGGTTCTTCTCGACCCGGACCTTCTCGACCGCGTCCGTGGACTCGCGGTTGCGCTCGGCCACGATGACCTGGCGCTTCCGATTCTCCTCGGCGACCTGGAGCTCCTCGTCCGAGGCGATGCGGGCCTTCTCGGCCTTGAGACGCTGTTCCTGCTGGAACCGCACGGTCTCGGCGTCCTCGCGCGCCTTGATCGAGGCGATCTCGCGCTTCTGCTTCTCCTCGGCCTCGGCGAGCTGGCGGTTCTGCTCGAGGATGATCTCGCGGGTCTCGACGTCCTTCTTGTTGATCTCGCGCTCGCGATCGCGGTTGCGCTCGTTGGTGAGGATGGACTGCGTCGCGGTTCTCTCGGTGATGAGCTTGATGCCTTCGGAGTCGAGGATGTTGTTGGGATCGAGCATCTCGACCTTTGTCTGTTCCAGGAGGTCGATGGCGGCGTCGTCGAGCGCGTAGCCGTTGAGGTCGGTGCCGACGTGGCGCTTGATGGCGGTGCGCAGTTCGACGCGCTTGTTCAAGAGGTCCTCGAAGTTGAACTCGCGTCCCGCCGTCTTGAGGGCGTCCGAGAACTTGGGCTCGAAGAGCTCGGCGAGCACCTGGGCGTCGGAGGCGCGGACGCAGCCGAGCGTCTGGGCGACGTGCACGGTGTTCATGGGGTTGCTGGAATCGACGCGCACGTAGAAGGTGACCTTGATGTCGGCCCGGAGGTTATCCTTGCAGATGAGGCCCGTGGCCCCGTGGCGGTGAATCTCGACGCGCTTGATGCCGATGTCCATGATCTCGAGCTTGTGGACGATGGGCATCACGAAGATGCCGCTCTCGTAGGCGACCTTGATGCCGCCGAGGCCGGTCCGGACCAGGGCCTGTCCTTGCTGGGGGATACGATAGGTCCAGCCGACGACGAGACGCAGGACACCGTAGACGATGACCAGGAGTATGAGGCCGCCGATGACCGTGCCTATCAAGCCGATGATTGTGGACATGAACTACCCCCGCAAGGATGTCGTCTATCGTTCGGGAGAGCGTGGCGGGCGGCGTGAGCTGGACGTGTGCGCCTATCAAACAACAGCTCTTTGTGCCTTGTCAACCCGCGTGGTGGTTCAGGGCGTCGGGGGACGACCCCGGGCGAGAGCGTCTTCGACGATGGAGGCTGTCAGCAATTCCGGGAGCGTGATGGGATTCGCGGTACCCGGGTAGAGGACGTAGAACGGGACGCCGGCGCGGCCGAAGCCGGCGAGCAGATCCGTGACCGCATGGTCCTGGAGCGTCCAGTCGGCGATCATCAGGACGACGTTCTCTCGGAGGAAGGCCTCTTGAATGCGCTCCGTCTTGAGCACGGTGCGCTCGTTGACCTTGCAGGTGAGGCACCAGTCGGCGGTGGCATCGACGAAGACGGTGCGGCCGGCGGCGCGAAGCTTCGCGAGGAGGTCGGCGTCGTAGGGGATCCAGGTGCCTGCCGGGATATCTTCCGGGGCCATGCTGGCATATGTGCTGAGGGGAGTGCGGCCGTCGGGTGAGGCGGGCGCGGGGACCAGCGCGGGAGAGACGAGCAGGAACCAACTGCCGACGATGACTCCGACCATGACGAGGCGCGCCGTCCATCGCTTCGCGGCGCCGGCATCGAGCCCGGCGGCGGCGAAGGAGGACCAGATCGCGAAGGCGGCGACGAGGTTCCAGCCGGCGACGGCGATGAGGGCGAGGACGCCGGCCTGCTGGCCGAGGACGAACCAGAGCCAGAGGAGGGTGGCGAGCATGAGGAAGCCGAAGCCCTGCTTGAGCCGTTCCATCCAGGCGCCGGGTCGCGGCAGGAGACGTCGAGCGGCGGGCGTGATGACAAGGAGGAGGTAGGGGAGAGCGAGCCCGAGGGCGGCGGCGGTGAAGGCGGCGATGAGAATGCCGGCAGGCTGGGCGAAGGCGAACCCCATGGCGGCGCCGAGGAAGGGGGCCGTGCAGGGCGTCGCGAGGAGCGTGGCGAAGACGCCGCCGAGGAAGGCGCCCGGGACGCCCTCGCGCGAGGAGGCCGCGGCCATGCGGGTACCCGCCGCGCCCGGCAGGTTGATCTCGAAGGCGCCGAAGAGGCTCAGGGCGAAGGCGGTGACGATCCCGGAGAGGACGGTGACGAAGTGGGGATTCTGGAACTGGAAGCCCCAGCCGACCGCGGCGCCGGCGGATCGCAGGACAAGGATGAGCGCGGCGAGGGACCAGAAGGAGACGAGGACGCCTCCGGTATAGGCGAGCCCCAGGGCGGCGGCTCGGCCGCGCGATTCGTGCGCGTTCTTGATGAGGCTCATGATCTTGAGCGAGAGCACGGGCAGGACGCAGGGCATGAGGTTGAGGAGGAGTCCGCCGAGGAAGGCGAAGAGGAGCATGAGGGGGAGGCCGGGCGTGGATCCGGGGAGGGGCACGACCGCGGTCGGGACGGCGCTCGCGCCGGCTGCGGAACCCGCGGTATCGGCGGTGGGGGGGAGAGCATCGTCGACCGGAAGTTCGTCGGCGGGCGGCGGGAGGAGAAACGCGGGCTCCGGCTCCGCGATCGGCGACCGGGCGTCGGTTACGGTGAAGGTCGTGGTGAAGGCGACCTCGACGGGAGGATAGCAGGATTGGTCGTCGCAGGCCTGGTAGCGGACTGTCCCGCGAAGCGTGCGCGGTCCGGGCGAGGCGGCGGGATCGACCGTGATTGGGACGCGGATGCGGACGGAGCCGTCGTAGACGGCAATGGGCTCGTTCATGCCCCCGACGGCGAGCATCTTCGGGGAGGGGAAGCGCGGCGTTCCGATCCGGACCCCGGGCGCGCCTGGGCCAGGCGCGCCTTCGACCGCGATCGTGGTCGGGATCAAGTAGTCGAAGGTGGGTCGGGCGGCGTTGACGTGGAGATGGGGTGGAACGTCAAGCGTGACGACCAGGGTGCCGGAGCTGGCGAGGGCGAGGTCATTCGCGATCGTCGCGGTGACGGCGAACGGAGCAGGCCCGAAGGCTGTCGCGGTGGAGACGATGCCGACGAGAAGGAGCGCGGCGGCGATCAGGGCTCTAGCGATACGCAAAGACCACCACGCCGTCGATGCGCGATCCCTGGCTGTCCAGGTAATGGTTCCAGTCCACGGTGGAGACGCTGCCGGCGCTACTGGAGCCGTGCAGGAGGGTCTGCCCCTGCCAGAGAAGCGACTCGTGGATCACGTCGAGCCCCTGGGCCATCATCCTTTCGGAAACGAAGGCGACGCCGACCGCTTCCGGCAGGCGCCCTTCACGCCAGCGAGCGGCGAAGTTTCGCGCCTCGGCGATGGGGATGTACCAGACCCTGCGCGTTCGTCGCCACTCGATGGGAATCCACGGTGTGCCGTTCGGGCGGCGGTTCAGCGTGACGACGCGGGATCGCGTCGCCCGGCCGCCGATGAGGCGCGTGATGTCCTTGTTGTAGGGGCTGACGTCGAGGCGGTCAGTCGTGAAGTGCAGGCGAGTCGCGTAGCCGATGCGCCCATGGCGATAGTTCGCATGGCGCATGGCCTCGCGCGGGGTGCCCGACTCGGGGACGTGAGCGAGCGACATGGCAACGAGATTGACGGTGGCGCAGTCGACGGGGCGGGTGGCGAACAGGGGATCGGTATCGGGAGGAGCCTCTTCGCCCAGGGGTCCGTTCCTGTAGGGAGTCCCGACCAGGAGAAAGGCGAAGGCGGCGGCTCGTCGTGGAGCCGGCCAGGCGGCGAAGCGTCGGGCGACGCCTTCGAGTTGAGGCGGGGTGAGGTCGCCGAGGCGCGGGAGGCGACTGTTTCCAAGAGGCGCGGGATTACCGCTCGTGAGGGCCTGGTCGATCGCGGCCTGGAGCGTGGCCGGAAGGGGCGCGGTGGTGACACCCGCCTGCGGAGCGACTGACACGGGCGGTGTGACAGGCTGCGGCGCGACCGACACGGGAGACTCGACCCCCGCGGCCGCCTGGGTAAGGCCCGGTGTCGGCACGGTCTCGCGATGGTACAAGCCGGCGCCCACGAGAAGGACGGCGAGGACCAGGAGACTGTGCGGACCGAGGAGCATGGTGAGAAGTGTAACAAGTTTATCGCCGTCCCTACGCCATATTTGTATTGCGCGAGCGACGACGGGCGCTAATGTTCGCGATCGGTCGGGGTCACGGTCCCGGCCTCCGGTCGGAGTCGCTCCCGCCCGCAGCATGTTGAACCGCCGACGGGAGACGATTCGCCAACCATGGATATCAAGTGGACGGTCCAGGATTCCATCGACTGCTACAACATCAAGAACTGGGGACAGGGCTATTTCGCCGTCAGTCCCGAGGGCAATGTCACCGTGCATCCGGACAAGCGTCCCGATCACGCCATCAACCTTCCTGAGCTCGTCAAGCAGCTCGAGCTGCGCGGGCTCTCCGCGCCCCTCCTGATCCGCTTCACCGACATCCTCCGCCACCGCCTCGGCGACGTGGCCCAGGCATTTCGCAACGCGATCCAGGAGTACGAGTTCCGCGGCGAGTACTGCTGTGTCTACCCGATCAAGGTCAACCAGCAGAGACACGTCGTCGAGGAGATCCTCGACTTCGGCAAGGAGTATGGCTTCGGGATCGAGGCGGGTTCCAAGCCCGAGCTCCTCGCCGTCCTGGCGTGCACGGCCGGCATGAAGGTCCCCATCATCTGCAACGGCTTCAAGGACGACGAGTTCATCGAGACGGTGATCCTGGCGCAGAAGATCGGCCGGAACATCATCCCCGTCGTGGAGAAGTTCACCGAGCTCGAGCTGATCGTGAAATACGCCGAGATCCACCAGGTGCGCCCCCAGCTGGGCGTGCGGGTTAAACTGGCCAGCAAGGGGTCGGGGCGCTGGGAGCTCTCGGCCGGATACCGATCCAAGTTCGGCCTGACCGTGATGGAGGTCTCCAACGCGCTTCAGTACCTCCAGGACCGTGGCATGGCCGACTGCATGAAGCTCTTGCACTACCACATGGGGAGCCAGGTCACCAACATCCGCAAGATCAAGGAGACGCTGACGGAGGCCTGCCGGATCTACGCCGAGCTGAAGCAGAGCGGCGCCGGGCTCTGCTACATCGACGTCGGCGGCGGGCTCGGCGTCGACTACGACGGCTCGCAGTCGAACTTCGAGTCCTCAGTCAACTACACGCTCCAGGAGTATGCCAACGACATCGTCTTCCGGGTGAAGTCCGTTTGCGACCAGGCGGGCATTCCCCACCCGACGATCATCTCCGAGTCCGGCCGCGCCGTCGTGGCCTACCACAGCGCGTTGATCTTCAACGTCCTCGGCGTCGCCCGCTTCGACGACTTCCGCGTTCCCGAGGCGCCCCTGCCGGACGCCTCGATGCCCTTGAAGGAGCTCTTCGAGGTCGCCAAGACCATCACGGCGAAGAACGTCAACGAGGTCTACCACGACGCCCAACAGCTCCGCGAGGACGCGCTCAACCTCTTCAACCTCGGCCACCTCAACCTCAAGGAGCGGTGCCAGGTCGAGAGCCTCTACTGGTCGATCTGCGGGCGGATCCTGAAGATGACGCAGGACATGGAGCACGTGCCGGAGGAGATGGAGAACCTCCAGAGCCAGCTCTCGGACACCTACTTCTGCAACTTCTCCATCTTCCAGTCGATGCCGGACAGCTGGGCCATCCGCCAGCTCTTCCCGATCATGCCCATCCACCGGCTCACGGAAGAACCGACGCGCCGGGCCATCCTCGCGGACATCACCTGCGACTCTGACGGCAAGATCGATCGCTTCATCGAGCTCCACGACGTGAAGAAGACCTTGGAACTCCATCCCTACGACGGCAAGGACTACTACCTCGCGGCCTTCCTCGTCGGCGCCTACCAGGAGATCCTCGGGGACCTGCATAACCTCCTCGGGGACACCAACGCCGTGCACGTCTCCATCGACGAGGACGGCGAGGTCTCCATCGACCACGTGGTGAAGGGGGACACGGTTCGCGAGGTTCTCTCCTTCGTGGAGTACAATCCCGACGAGATGCTCAACGCGATCCGCAAGGACGTGGAGCAGGCCGTCCGGGCCAAGAAGATGACGGTCGAGGAAGCGACTCTTTTCCTTCGCTTCTACGAGTCGGGGCTCTCGGGGTACACCTACCTGGAGGACGCCCACGCGCGGTAGGGAGGAAGGGTCAGAAGAGCCGGGGTCTGGAACTTTCGGGGAGTCCGGCTGGTCCAACGGGTGTGAGTGACCGGTGAGGCGCAGGACGCCGCCGGAGAAGGAATGTGAATTATGAATCGTCAACCAGGTCTTGTTGTCTTCGGGTTGGTGCTCGCCGCCGGGCTGGCCCTATCCGCGTTCATCCTCGCTGGGCCCCTCGCTGAATTGAAGGCGTCGGGGCAGACGCTGACGGTCACGGGTTCGGCCATCCGTCCCATCAGCTCCGACATGGCCGTCTGGAACTCGCGCATCCGGGTCCGTGGAGCCGACGTGCAGAGCGCCTACGCGGCGTTGAAGACGGCGCGCGAGAAGGTGCTCGTGTATTTCCGCCGCCAGGGTGTGAAGGATTCGGACATCGAGATCCCGCCCTTGAACACGGAGGCCATCCGTAAACCCAACCCCAATGGGTACGGCACGACCGAGGAAGTGATCGGCTACCAGCTGACGCTCAACTTCAAGATCACGTCCCGCGACGTCGACTTCCTCGTCAAGCTGGCCAGCTCGGCTACGGACCTCCTGGAGGAGGGCCTGTACTTCGAGTCCGACGAGCCGCAGTACTTCTTCACGGGGCTCGAGGCCTTGAAGATCGAGCTGGCCGGCGAGGCCGCCGCGAACGCCCGGGAGCGCGCGACCGCGATCGCGACGAAGACGGGATCGACGCTGGGCACCGCGCGCGGCGTGCGCGTCGGCGTCTTCCAGGTCCGGCCCGTCAACTCCACGGAGGTCTCCGACGGCGGCATGCTGGATACCTCCAGCCGCGACAAGGAAGCCATGGCCGTCGTGACCATCAACTTCGCCATCGAGGGGTAGAGCGGGGCTGAATTCTGCTGACCCGTTGACCTGAACCTGCGAACATGCTTCGCATGATCCGCACGGTCGCCCGTGGCTTCGTCGCCGGCCTTTTCGGGCTCGCTCTCATCCTGTCGTTCACCGCGCCGGCGTCCGCGGAAGCGGTGACGCTCTGGCACTCCTTCCGGGGACGCGAGGCGGAGGCCCTGGAGACGGCGGTCGCGGCCTTCAATGAGGCTCACGAGAACCAGGTGAAGCTCGTTGCCATCGACGGGGCCGAGTACATAGCCCGGGTCGAGTCGGCGCTGGCGGAGCCGGGGGCGGGATCGCCGGACCTCGTGGTCTGGGCCCACGACAAGATCGTGCCCTGGGCGCGGCGCGGGTGGCTCCTGCCGCTCGATTCGCGGATCGACTCGGCCGAGCTTTCCGATTTCATCCCGCAGTGCGTGACCCCGCTTCGCCATGAGAGCAAGCTCTACGGACTCCCGCTCTCGTTCGAGTCGCTGATGCTCTATTACAACCGCAACCTCGTCGACCGCGCGCCGCGGACGACCAACGAGATGCTGGCCACGGCCCGGCGCTTCGCGGACCCGCGCCGGGATCGCTGGGGGATCGTGTACGAACGCGCCAACTTCTACTTCCATGCGATGTGGTTGCACGGGTTCGGCGGCCAGGTCTTCGACGCGAGGGGCAACTTCGCCGTGCGAAGCCCCGCGATGCTCAAGTCGCTCGCTTTCGCCCGGGACCTGGCGCGCGTTCAGCACGTGATCCCGGACACGGTGGATTGGGAGCGGCAGATGGCGATCTTCAACAGCGGCCGCGCGCCCTTTCTCATCAGCGGCCCCTGGGCCTACGGGAGCCTGGCATGGGACCGCATCCCGATCGGCATCGCACCGCTCCCGCTGTTATCACCCTCGCGCCGGCACCCGGCGCCGTTTCTCGGGGTGAAGGCGTTCGCGGTTGCCGCGCACTCGCCGCGGGTGGACCTGGCCGTCGAGGTGATGCGCCACCTCACGTCGCCCTTCAGCGGGTGCCTGATGAACGTCGTGGCGGGATACATGCCCGCGAATCGCCGGGCCTACGAGTTCGACGCGCTCTCGAGCCATCCGCTCACCGCGCGGCCGCAGGTCTTCTGGGACTCGGCGGTGCTGATGCCGACGGATGTCCAGATGCAGCACGTCTGGACCGTGATGATGCGCGATGACGTGACCGGGGAACCCGGGTGCCTCGACCGCGTCTTCGCGGGGACGAGGCCCGAGGTGGCCGCGCGTGAGGCTGAGCGTCGGTGGCGGGCGCTGGCGGCGCCCGGCGCGCTGGCGACGCCCGGCGCGCCGTCGTCGGCCACGACCGCGGCGCACCGTTGATGATCAAGGGGGAGTAGATACATGGCCGACCGCTTGACGACCTGGACCTACCAGGTGGCGAAGATGTGCCCCGCGTGCAGTTGCGCCTTCTCCTACGAGAAACTGCTGACGCGCAAGGTGGCGGCCAAGGCGCGCGATTGGCGGCTCCGCAACGTCTACGACGCCTTGCCGGGCGGTATGCCGGATCCCCTCGTCTACTCGCTGGCGATCTGTCCGGCCTGCACGCTGACCGCCGTCGAGTCCGAGTTCGACGACGCGCGGATCAAGATCGACACGGCCGTCCGCGAGTCGGCGGCCCACGAGGGACGAGCGCTCCTCAAGAAGTGGGGCATCACGTCGGCGGCCCTGGAAGCGACGCGCGACCTGCGCCTCGGGCTTGTCTCCTATCTCCTGGCCGACACCTGGTATCGCGCCCGGAGCGGGCCGATCCGCGCCTTTCGGATCGGCTGGATCGCCTATCGCCGCGCGTGGATGATCGAGCTTGCGGCGGCGTCGGGCATGACCTTGCCGTGGGATGCGGGCCGCGCCGTGACGGACGCCCTGGTGACAGCGGACGAATTTCTCGAGCAGGGGTACGTGAAGGAGAGCCTCCCGGACGGCCTGTATGTGGGCCCTGACTATGGCGTTAACTTCGGCCAGGAGGCGATTCCCTACATGATCGCCGCGACGAACTACATGCTTCTCGAGGCCCCGGGAACGGATCGGGCGGCGCGGCATGCGCGGGCGTTGAAGTTCCTGAGCATGTCCCTGCAGGCGGTCTCGCGATCGGGGAGCGCGGAGCTGCGCGTGAAGATCGAGGATCTCAAGCCGCTCCTGAAAGCCGTGGATCCGGGCGTGGCGGCCGCCGCGCCTCCGGGGGTGCCCGTGCCCCTGCCGTCCGGGCAGCCGCCCCCGGCTCCGTCTTCGCCGGCGACGAAGTCGGCGTTTTCTCCGGTCGCCGAGCCACCCGATCGCGTCTTCAGCCAGCCCCTGCCCGCGTCGCCTCCGCGCCCGGTCGAGCGCCTGGTAGGCGAGCGCCCGGCAGGCGAGCGCCCGGCAGGCGCGGGCCTCGTGGAGTCCGCCGGCATCGGGTCCACGACCGAGACCGTGGAGTGGGCCGTGAACTTCGAGCCTCTCTTTGCGCGTCACGGCTGTTCGTACGGTGCGGGTGAGATCGTCGTCCGGGAGGGTTCCGCGGATCGCGATCTCTACTTCATTCTCGACGGCGTGGCGCGGGTCACGCGCGCGGGGGGCGAAGAAGAGCGCGTCCTCGCGTTGCTCGGGAAGGGCGCCTTCTTCGGCGAGATGTCGCTCCTCGACGGCGCGCCGCGGTTCGCCACCGTCCGGGCCATCGAGCCCCTGCGCGCGATCCGCATCGGCGCCGCCGATTTCGAGACGATCATCCGGAGCGCTCCGGCGATCGCGCTTCGGATCATGGAAGTGCTGGCGCGGCGCCTCAAGGCCTACGACGCCTTCGTGCAGTCCCGGCTGGTTCCCATCGTCGAGACCACGCACGTCGTCCTGCCGCCGGTGGAGCGCGCGGTGACCGAGGCTGGCGATCTGGCGCCCCCGGCCGACGTGGCTTCGGCCGCGGAGCCGCGAGACGCTTCTTCGGTTTCATCTCCGAGCGACGGCTCGCCGTTACGGCAGGCGGCGCGCCCGCTCTCCCTGGAACTGGAGTCGCTGGTGGCCGAGGTCTGGGAGCGCGGGCCGGCATGATGGGGCTATGCCGATGAGCGCCGGCGTCGAAGAACCAGCGACGCTACTAAGCGCGTGGCAATCATGAGCGAGCGATGACGGGCGGCGTTCTCGGGCGAAGGCTCGCCGACGGAGGCCGGATCTCGATCGTCGAGGCGCGCGCGCTCTGGCAGTCCGCCGATCCCGGCGAACTGAAGGCACTGGCGGGCATCGTCCGCGCCCGCTGGCACGATCCCCGCGCGGCCACCTACACCATCATGCGCATCATCAACTACACGAACACGTGCGTGGCCCAGTGCGACTACTGCGCCTTCTACGTCCTGCCGGGGGCGGCGGGCGCCTACCGCCTGACCGAGGAGCAGATCTTCCAGAAGATCGACGACCTCGTCGCGCGCGGCGGCGACCTCGTCGGCTTCAACGGCGGATTCGACCCCGGCGTCGGGCTCGACTTCTACTGCGACCTCTTCGCGCGGGTGCGGCGCCGCTACGGGGGGCGCGTGGAGTTCTACGCGCTGACGATCGCCGAGTTTCTCTACCTGGCCGAGCGCGCCGGCGTGACATGCATGGAGGCGGCGCGCCGGCTCGGGGACGCGGGCGTCCACTGGATCACGGGCGGCGGCGCCGAGATCCTGACCGAGGACTTCCGGCGTCGCCACGCCAAGTACAAGTACACGGTCGCGGAGTTCTTCGCGGCGCAGAAGGCCATCGTCGCGGCGGGGCTTCGGACCACGGCGACCATGGTGATCGGGTTCGACGAGACGATCGACGAGCGGCTGGAGCACCTGGAGCGGACGCGCCGCTTCCAGGACGAGAATGACGGGGCGCTCTTCAGTTTCCTGGCGTGGACCTACAAGCCCTACGCAACGGCCCTGGGAGGTTCGGAGGTCTCCTCGGAGGAATACTGCCGGCACATCGCCCTGAGCCGCATCGTCCTCGATAATGTCCGCCACGTCCGGACCTCCGTGCTGACGCTCAACGAGGCCGCCTTCGACGCGCTGGACTGGGGGGCCGACGATTTCGACCTCCCGCTGGAGGACGAGGTGACCGAGAAGGCGGGCGCCCGGATCGAGAGCGATCTGGAGGCGCTCCTCGCCATTCCCCGTGCCCGGGGCTTCGCCGTACGGTATCGTCCTCCGGAGCGCCGGCCCGAGCACCTGGAGGTACGCGCGCCCGGCGACAGCCGGCCCGCGATGGCGGGAAGATCCGAGGTGAATGCATGAGCCGACTCACGGGCGTCCAGATCGCCAAGCTTCTCTCCGCGCAGTACAAGTACCCGCACTCCGTCCTGGGCCTTCACCGCGTGACGCGCGGCGCCGACAAGGGGCTTGCTCTCCGCTTCTTCGATCTCGGCGCGGAGTCGGCCGAGGTCGTCCACGCGGAGACGAAAGAGCGCACGCCCATGGAGAAGCTCCATGGCGACGGGCTCTTCGAGGCCCGCTTTCCGTCGAGCACCGAGATCTTCGATTACAAGATCGCGATCGTCCGCCGCGACGGCAAGGCGCGGACGGTCGAGGACGCCTACAACCCCAAGTTCAAGTCGATGCTTAAGAAAGAGGATATCGACGCCTTCGTCGCCGGCGATCACCCGGACATCTACAGGGTGCTGGGGGGGCGGATCGCGAAGAACGCGGGGGTCCCGGGGGTGAACTTCACGGTCTGGGCTCCGTGCGCGAAATACGTCAGCGTCGCCGGGGTCTTCAACGGCTGGAGCGGGCGCACGCACCCGATGCACTACACGGGCCGCAACGGCCTCTGGGAACTCTTCGTGCCCGGCCTCAAGGAGGGATCGCTCTACAAGTTCGTCATCCGGTCGAGAGATGGCAAGACGCTGGTGAAGAGCGACCCCTACGCCTACGCGGCCCAGTTCCGGCCCAAGAAATCCTCGATCGTCTGGGACCTCGAGAAGTTCGCCTGGCAGGACGAGGAGTGGCTCAAGGCCCGCGCCGGCGCGAAGCACTATCACAGCCCCATGACGGTCTACGAGGTGCACCCGGGGTCCTGGATCCGCAAGGGCACCCCCGAGCAGCCGTTCTACAACTACCGCGAGATCGCCGAGGATCTCATTCCCTACGTGAAGGAGATGGGCTACACGCACATCGAGCTGATGCCGGTGATGGAGCATCCGCTGGACGAGTCGTGGGGCTACCAGGTGACGAGCTATTTCGCGCCCACCAGCCGCTTTGGCACACCCGACGACTTCATGTTTTTCGTCAACGAGTGTCACAAGGCCGGCATCGGCGTGCTCCTCGACTGGGTGCCCGCGCACTTCCCCCGGGATCCGCATGGCCTGGCGCGGTTTGACGGATCGCATCTCTACGAGCATGCGGATCCGCGCCAGGGGTTCCACCCGGACTGGAAGACGGCCATCTTCAATTTCGGCCGCCACGAGGTGAAGAGCTTTCTCATCTCCAGCGCGCTCTTCTGGGTCGAGAAGTACCACGTGGACGGGATCCGGGTCGACGCCGTCGCGTCGATGCTTTACCTCGATTACTCCCGCAAGCCCGGCCAGTGGGTGCCGAACAAGTACGGGGGCAACGAGAACCTGGAGGCGATCGCCTTCATGCGTTCTCTCAACAAGGCCGTGCACGAGCGACATCCCGGCGTCGTGACGATCGCCGAGGAATCGACGGCGTGGAGCGGCGTCTCCAAGCCCTACTACGTCGGCGGCCTGGGGTTCTCGTACAAGTGGAACATGGGCTGGATGCACGACACGCTGGAGTACCTGACCCGCAAGCCCTACTACCGCCGTTACCACCACGGCAAGCTGACCTTCATGCTCGACTATGCCTTCCGCGAAAAGTACATGCTGGTCCTGTCGCACGACGAGGTCGTGCACGGCAAGCGGTCGCTCTTGAAGAAGATGCCGGGGACGAAGGAGGAGAAGTTCGCCAACCTCCGGATGCTCTACGGTTTCCAGTACACCCACCCCGGCAAGAAGCTCCTCTTCATGGGCGGCGAGTTCGCGCAGGCGGGGGAGTGGGGCGTGAACCGCGAGCTCGACTGGGAGCTCCTGGAGCAACCGGAGCACGAGTCGATCCAGAAGCTGGTGAAGGACCTCAACCACGTGTACCGCGACGAGCCCGCGCTGCACGAGGAGGATCACTGGGACCGGGGGTTCCAGTGGGTGGACAATCGCGACATGGAGCAGAGCATCATCTCGTTTCTCCGCAAGAGCAGCGAGGAGCGGCGGGTGGTCTTGGTGGTGGCGAACTTCTCGGCCGTCCCGCGATCGGGATATCGCGTCGGCGTTCCTCGTGCCGGCTACTGGCGCGAGATCTTCAACACGAACGCGTCGATCTATGGGGGCAGTGACATCGGGAACTTCCCGGGGGTGAAGGCGGAGGAGGGGCGAGCCCACCACGGGCTCCTCCACTCCGTCGTCCTGACGCTCCCGCCCCTGTCCCTGCTGATGTACCGGTCCGACGGGCATGGAGATAGGCCGGCGTGAAGGGGGCGTGGGATCCGGGTATGTTCCTGACCCACCCGGTCTGGGACCGGGTTTTTTATCGCAACTCGTTGAGGGAATACGCGGTGGCCTTCGTTGTCGTGGTCGCGCTGGCCGTGGCGGCGCGCGTCTACGCCTCGTTCGTCAGCCGGCGCCTACGCAAGCTGGCCGCGCGGACCGAGACGGTCATGGACGACTGCCTGCTCGATCTCCTCGATCGCGCCTCGACGCCGGTCCTGGTCGCGGTCTCGGTCTTCGCCCTGGCCCACATCCTGACCGTCCCGGCCCTGCTCGCGACCGTCGCGCGCTGGATCTTCTTCGTCACGTTGACGTTCTACGGCATCA
>CAZJQD010000061.1:0-17524 GCA_964548165.1 uncultured bacterium | reverse complement strand
GCGCCAGATGGCCCAGCCCTTCGGATGCCAGAAGACGGAGCCGGGGGCCTCGTCGGAGATGTGGAAGAGGTCGAGGGCGCGGCCGAGGACGCGGTGGTCGCGCTTCTTGGCCTCCTCGATGCGGTGGAGGTAGGCGTCGAGGTCGGACTTGGAGCGCCAGGCGGTGCCGTAGATGCGCTGGAGCATGGGGTTGCGGGCGTCGCCGCGCCAGTACGCGCCGGCGACCTTGAGGAGCTTGAAGGCCTTGATGGCGCCGGTGTGCGGCGCGTGCGGGCCGCGGCAGAGATCGGTGAAGGTGTCCTGCGTGTAGGTGGTGAGCGCTGTGTCGACGGGGAGGTCGGCGATGAGCTCTTCCTTGTAGCGATCGCCCTTGAAGAAGGCGAGCGCGTCCTCGCGCGAGATCTCCTTGCGGGTGACGGGATGCTTGCCGGCGATGATCTCGGCCATCCGCTTCTCGATGCGCTCGAGGTCCTCGAGCTGGAAGGGATTCTCGATATCGATGTCGTAGTAGAACCCGTCCTCGATGACCGGTCCGATGGCGAACTTGGCGGTGGGGAAGAGATCGCGGACGGCCTCGGCCATCACGTGGGCGGCGGTGTGACGGAGCAGGGTGAGGGCTTCGTCGTTCTGGGGCATCACGAACTTCAGGGAGCCCCCCGCGTTCAGCCGGGTCTGCCGGTCATAGAGCGTTCCGTCGATGACGGCGCCCCAGGCGTCCTTGAACCGCGGGGCAATCGCCTCGGCGATCTCGCCGACGCTCATCCCGGCGGCAAACTCACGAGTAGCGCCGTCGGGCAACGTGATGGTGATATTCATAAGCGGCCAGTCTAGGCGAAAGGTGGACGCGTTTCCAGCCGCAGGGCGGCCCTGGAATGACCGGGTTTAGATCTTCGTGCCGGGTGGTACGATGGCTCGGCGGGGGATGAAGGTGATGCCGTCGCGGATCACGTAGCAGTCGCCGTCGCGGTCGGGAACGCCCGTCTGCGGGCGAATCCGCACCCCGGCGCCGATGCGCGCGCCCTTGTCGACGATGGCATTCTCGATGAAGCAGTCGCGGCCGATGCCGATGTCGGGGATCCCGGCGGCGCGGTTCGCGGCGATCTCGTCCGGTCCCTCCATCTCGTCGGCGCCCATCATGAAGACGTCGCGCAGGACGGACCCGCGGCGGATGACGGTGCGATCCGAGAGCAGGCACCGGTGGATCTCGCAATGCTCGAGGTAGCCGCCCTCGGCGATGAGCGAGTTGTTCACGACGCAGTGGAACATCTTGGTCGGAGGAAGGAACCGGGGGCGCGTGTAGATGGGCGCCTTGGGATCGAAGAAGCTGAACGCGGGGCGCGGCTGGGTCAGCATCATGTTGGTCTCGTAGAAGGCGCGGATCGTCCCGATGTCCTCCCAGAATCCCGCGAACGGGAAAGCGAACATGTTGAAGCGCGCGAGGTTGGAGGGCATGACCTCCTTGCCGAAATCGACCTGGTGGGTGTCGTCGAGCATCTTCTGGAGAACCTCGGTCTTGAAGAGGTAGATGCCCATGTTCGCCATGTATTCCTTGCCGGGCTCGGGCGTGAACCCGATCTTGGTCAGCGCATCAAGGGGAGTGCGCATCTTGTCGAGGACGCGCGGATCCCTGGGCTTCTCGACGAACTCCACGACCTTGAGGTCGTCGTTGACGTGCAGGAGCCCCATCTCGGGTGCCGTGGCGCGGTCGACGGGGTGCGCGCAGATGGAGACGTCCGCGTCGTGGTCCTTGTGGAACGCGATGAGCTCGGAAAAGTCCATGCGGTAGAGCTGGTCGCCCGAGAGGATGAGGACGAGCTCGGGGTTGGAAGCCATGACATAGCGGAGGTTCTGGCGGACGGCGTCGGCCGTCCCCTGGTACCAGTCCGTGTTCTCCGTCGTCTGCTCCGCGGCGCGGATCGCGCAGAAGCCCTCCGAGAACATGTCGAACCGGTAGGTGCGCTCGATGTGCCGGTGCAGGGAGGAGGTGTTGAACTGCGTCAGGACGAAGATCTTGATGATGCCGGAGTTGATGCAATTGGAGATCGGGATGTCGATGAGCCGGTAGCGGCCTCCGATCGGGACCGCCGGCTTGCAGCGATCCTTCGTCAGGGGGCTCAGCCTCGATCCCTTGCCCCCTCCCATGATGACTGCGGCGACATTCTTATAGCGCATACGTTCATCCTAGTCCCAGCGCGCTCCGGAGTCCACGGGAAGCGATTCGCCGGTACGCGGGTTCCGGGAAACTACTCGCGGTCGCGGCGGACGGCGAGTGGGCCGAGATCGACGACGCCGTTTTCGGGCCGCGCGCCAAGCTCGATCGCGAGGCGATACTCGTCGGTGACCGGAGCGCGCAGGAACGCGGTCGGAATCAGGGTCTGAACCGGTTCTGCAAGGATGCGATCCGCCGGCAGATCGGCCGGATCCCCGTGCCACGAGGGAGGCGAGAGCGGAGTCCGGAGGATCGGCCGGCCATTCCGGGCAAGGACGAGCCACCCGGCCGGGGGCTCCTCGCGCCCGCTCGCATCGCGAAGCGCGGCGACGGGCGTCGCCGCGCGCGTGGCGCGCGGCGCGGCGCGGCGGAACCACGCGATGACGCGGATGGGTTCCCCGAACCGCGCCTCGGCCGGGGTGTCGACGCGGACGAGGTCCAGGTCGTGGCCAGGGAGCAAGGGCGCGGGCGGGGTGTCGACGGAGGCGGCCGGCGCCGGCACGGGCCCCGGGGGCGGGAGCGTGGTTTCGCCGCTTGCCCCCGCTATGTCCACGCGCCAATGAAGGTCCTCCATGACGAGCGGGTAGAGGGCGCCGACCGTGCGCGTCGGGCGCATGGTCCAGGTACGCCCGGGCCAGAACGTGACGCCGGGGGAACTCGCCGTGCTGTCGAGCTCGACGGTGACCCGTCGGCCGCGTCCCTCCGCGATCTGGACGTAGCGAAGGGTGGGGAAGAGGTGCCAGTCCGACCAGACGAGGACATCGGTGTCGCTCCGCTCGCGATCGTGCGCGTCGAGGACGGCACGCGCGATGTCCACGGGGAGCGACTGGGTGCTGGCCGCCATCAGGTCGCCCAGGGCCAATCGACCCGCGATGCCGACGACGAGGATCGTCACTGCGACGGCCTCCGCGTAGACGGCGCGATCCCTGCGCATCGCGATCACGCCCTGGAAGCCGGCGCCCGCGAGGATGGCGAGCGGCAGGGCGGCCGGCAGGAGAAAGCTCTCCGGGTCCAGGACCGCATAGTTGGCCGTGTGAAAAACCGTCATCGCGATGACGCCCCCGACGAGCAGGAGGAGCGGGCGGTCGGTGCGGGCGAGATGGACCAGCCCGAGGGCGGCGAGGATGAGCGAGAGGACGTTCAGCCAGGTGGCGAGGAGGAGCGGGTACTGCACGAGGTTCACGAGCGCGTCACCGGGCGGCACGGCGAAGAGGAGCGAACGAAATCCGGCGCCGCCGGCCACGTGAAGGAGCTGTCCGAGAGACGTGATCGGCGGCCACCAGACGATCGGCATCTCGGGCCGGCGCGACAGGAGGAGAAGCGCGGCGTAGAGGCCCAGGCCGAGAAGGAGCTGGCCGCAGGCCGGAAGGATGGCCGCTCGCGGGAAGGGACGCGTCTGCCAGAGGAGGAATCCGAGGAGAAACGGCGTGAGGATGAGGACGCCGACATGATGAGCCAGCATCAGGCCCAGGAGGAGGCCGAAGAGGCGGAGCAGGCGCCCGGAAGGGTGCGCGCGGAGGTGGACCAGGGTGAGAAAGAGCGCGGCGAAGAGCGCGGCCTGGAGCGCGTACACCTCGACGATGATGGCCGAGTCCCAGAATCCCCGGATCACCGCGAGCGTGGCGGCGCCGACGAGCGCGGATCGCTCGTTCCAGAGACGCAGCAGGGCCAGGTAGAGGAGGCTCACCGCAAGCGCGGATGTGAAGGCCGAGAAGAGGACGAGCCCGCGGCCGGGCCATTGGTCGAGCGCAGAGACGAGGCGGCCGGCCAGGAGGTAGAGCGGGTAGCCCGGCGCGTGAACCATCGTCAGGTAGCGCGCACCCGTCGCCAGCTCGGCGCTGTCCTCCGACGTGAGCCCCGGCGCGCTGGTCAGCAGGTACAGCGAGAGGGCTGCCAGGAAGAGAAGCGGCGCATGAAGGCGGGTGGCGGTCATGGTTCGGCCGGCGTGACGATGCGCGCCGAGGGGACAGGCGCGCCTGGGGCGGGCTGAGCGGGCGCGGCGGGGCGCGTCGTTCCTGCGCGCGCCGGAGTTCGGGTCGATGCCGGTGCCGTGGCGGACGCGGCGGGGCGCGCGGCCGATCGTGCCGGGGGAGGAGCGGGGCGCGCGGGCGCGGGCCGCGCGGAAGCGGGGGGATAGAGGGCCAGGTAGGCGTCGTGAGCGGCGAGGAAGCGGAGGAACTGCTCGCGCGCGGTGGGGAAGGGGAGCCGCGCGAGCGTGACCAGCGGGGAGGCGCCGGGTGGCGGCGCGAGGAATCCGGGACCCGCGAGCCAGGCCGCGGCCAACCGATGAGGCTCGGTCTCGCCGAGGTTCTGGGCGAGGTCGTGGATCAACCAGGCCGCGAACGGCACCGCGCTCTCGGGCGAGAGCAGGTCGACGGGCGCGAGGTGAGGGGCGCCCGCGAACTCGCGCGCGTAGGTGGTCGCCTCGGCGTCGGTGCCCATCAAGCCGAGTCGATAGCCGGACTGGTAGTAGGGATCGAGGCCGGAGATCGTGAACGCGATGGCATGAAGGAGCGCCGCATCGCCGTGACGAATGGTCGCGGGCGCGGCGATGCCGGCGCGCGGTCGCCGCGACCCCGCGGCGGTTCCCGGTGTCGCCAGGAGGTTGCGAAAGACCGGGCTCCTCCAGGCGGGGTGCAGGAGCGTGACGAAGCTGTCGGGAAGCTCGTCGGCGAGCACGCGCGCCGGGAGCGTGGACTGCCAGGCCGTCGTCGCGGCGACAAGCTCGGCGAGCTGACCGGCGGCCTCGAGCGCGAAGAGGCGGAGCGTTCGCGCCGCCGGCGTGGACACGTCCTCGAGCGTGATGGCGGCGGCGTCCGGCGCGCCCGCCGCCAAGAGGAGGCGAGCCTCGGCGATCCGCGGATGCCCGCCGTCGTCGCCGCCTTCCAGCCAGGGACCCACGATCTGCCGCGCCAGGCTCGCAGCGGTTCCCGCGGCCCGGGTTCCGGGATACCCGAGCCGGCAGACCCTGAGGTGCCTAAGCGCCTCGGTCGGGCGTTCGCCCTGCAGGGCACGGAGCGCGGCTGAGAGCAGTTGATCGGCTTCCGCCTCCCAGAGCGCGCGGGCGCCCGGCGCCGCCCGGATCGCCGCCGCCGCCCGCCGCGCCAGCCACTCGTCGTCGGTCTCGTAGAGCACTCCCCGCCAGCGGTCAACGGCCCGCCGCGCATCGTTGCGGGCCAACAGCGCCATGGATAGCGCGCGCTCCCTCGGGTCCGTCAGCCCGTCCGCGGCCGCCAGGGCGACGCGAAAAGCATCGGAAGACGAGGTATCCGTCGCGCTCCAACCTCCCGCGTCCTCCCAGGCCACGAGAAAGGCCTCGAACGTGGGGACGCCCACGAGGGACGGGAGCGCGCGGGACAGCTGGTCGTCGCCGGAGAGCCTGCGGAGCGCGGCGACGACCTGGATCGATTGAAGAAACTCCGGGTCGTCGGTCGATGCCAGGGTTCTCCGGCGCGTCAGCGTCGCGAGGTTCGTATCGCCCTTGTAGAGGCGGCAGAGGACGATGCGGCGGTCGATCCGGTCGAGGAGCGCCGGGTCGAAGGTCATCGTGCGGGCCTCGCGGTAGGCCTCGAGCGCCCGCTCGTACTGGCTCATCCTGAGGAGCACATCCCCGTGGAGGCGGAGCAGATCGTCGCGGAGGCGGCGATCCATGCGCCGCCGCACCGTTGATTCGAGAAGCACGTCCGCCGTGGTGAAGTCGCCGGCCGCGGCGGCGCTGCGCGCGAGCAGGTAGAGCTCGTAGTCGCCCACGGGCGGGATGGGCCCGGAAAGGTCGAGGATCCGGAGCACGGCGCGATGCGCGGACGGCGCGTCGGGGTGAAGGGTGCAGAGCGCGCTCCAGGCGCGCACGGCCGCTGGCGTGTCGCCGGCGCCCAGGAGCAGTTCCCCCGCGCGAAACCGCGCGCGGGGACCGAGGCGGCTGTCGGAGGCCAGGTCGAGCATCAGGCGGGCCGCCGCGTAGACCTGGCCGTCGGCCGCGTGGATGCGTGCCAGGAGATCGGCCGCCCGGTAGCGCATCGGCGCTCCGGGGTTCGCCGCCAGCATCTCGAGCCGAACGCGGGCCGCCACGGTCTCGCCCGTCTTCAGGTCGATCTGCGCCAGGTACCAGCTGCACCACTCCGGGGGAGCGTCGCCGATCATCATCGCTGTTCGGAACGAGCCGGCCGCCTCCACGTAGCTCTGCCTCTGCCAGGCCGCGCATCCCTCCTGGAAGGGGCCGGCGAGCGCAGGAGCGGTGACCAGGGAGACCAGGAGGGTCGCGAGTAGCCAGGGACGTCCGGGAAGAGCGCGTTCGATCAGGCGCCGGCGGGACGGTGAGCGACGTGGAGGATACGCGGGGTATCCTCGCGCCCCGGACGGAGCGCCGATCATGGGGCGGAGGGAAGGCCCGGCGGTGCCGCGGATGCTCGCGGCGCGGATACGGACTCCGCGCGCCGCACCATCGTGGACGCGAGACCATCGTGCCGGCGATCGACGGCGGCGGCGGCCAGGCTCCACCAATCGTCAGACCCGGGGCCCATGTCCTCGAGCTCCGTCGCCAGGCGCTCGGCCTCTGGGATGCGGCCGAGGCGGATGGCGCTGGCGGCGAGCGCGGCGACCAGCTTCGCGGTCCTCATCTCGCGCGGCACCGATCCGCCGATCGTGAGCGCCTCGCGATCGAGCCCGAGGAGGGAGGCGGTGACGGCGGCTGCTGCCAGGCGCGCGGGTTGTCGGAATCCCCGGGCCGCCCCGGGACCGGTGCGTAGCGCCTCCTGCACGGCCGCGATCGAATCCCGCGTCTCCGACGCCGGCGGCGTGACTGGCCTCCCTGCCTCCGGGCTGATCTCGTGGCCCATCAGCCGATCCTTGATGCGATCCGCGGCCAGGCGGCCGGCGACCTCGCCCTCGCGGATGGCCTCCGCCGTCATGACCAGATCGGTCATCTTGATCCGCCCGACCGCGGGCGCCACCAGGACATCCGCCGCCATGCGCTCCGCTTCCGTCAGCGCCCGGCCCTGGATGCGGATGATCTGCGCCAGGATGTCGACGAGCCCGGTCACGGAAGGGGCCGTGTCGCTCTCGAGGTCGATCGCGATCACGGCCTCCGCGCCGATGCTCTGGCAGAGCGAGACCGGGAGATTCAGGCGGACGCCGCCGTCCACCAGGACGCGGTTTTCCGCGATGACGGGCTCGAAGAGGCCGGGGATCGAGCACGAGGCGCGGATGGCCTCGGCGACCGGGCCGCTGTCGAAGAGGACGATGGCGCCGGAGTAGAGGTCGGTCGCGGTGCAGATGAACGGTGTCTTGAGCTCGTGGAACTGGATGTCGCCGAGCCCGGTTGCGAGGTACTCGTCGCTCGAGGTGCGCGCCGGCAGGCGCAGGATGTTGCGCTGGAGGAAGTTGAGGTGGAAGTTGATGAACCGCTCCAGCCGCCGCGTCGAGAAGAAGCCGACGCGCGACATCTTCAGCTCGATGAGGTTCGACCAGTTGGTCTTGAGCGCCAGTTCCTCGATGCGATCGATCTGCGCGCCGGTCGCGTACAGCGCGCCGATGAACGAACCGATGCTCGTCCCCGCGATCCGCTCCACCGGGATCCCCGCGTTCTCGAAGGCGCGGAGGACGCCGATGTGAGCCATCCCGCGGGCGCCGCCCCCGCCGAGCGCGAGCCCCAGGACGGGCCGCGAGTCCGCCACCAGCCACGCTCTCCAGGCCACGGCCCGCTCGTAATCCTCGCGCCCGCCCGCGGACGCGGGCGCCGCGAACCCCAGACCCAGGATGGCCGCGAGAATCAAGGCCATCACGGGCCCGGTGATCGCCGCCGGCCGATCGAGCCGCTGGACCGAGGCTGCTCCCAGCTCGTGTTTCAAGGCGCGGACGTCATCGTGATCCGGATGGCGTTCCGGAAATGAACCTGGGCCTGGGCCCACTGGCCGCGCTGGAGGTAGATGCGCCCGAGCCGATCCTCGATCGCGGCGTCGCCTCCCGCCGTCAGGGAGGCCGCGTTCGTGAAGGCGCGGATGGCGTCCGCGAAACGATCCTGGGCCAGGTACTCCTCGGCCTGCGCCAGCCACGTGGCGCGGCTCAGTGGCGGCGGCGCCACGTCGAGATAGCGGGCGACCGACACCTCGCCGGCGACCGCGCCCAGCCGCGCCTGGCGTCCCGGCCGCGTGATGATCACCGTCTCCACCATCGCGCCGTTGATCCACGGTGCCGTCGCCAGGATGGGCACCACGCCCAGCGCGCATTCGAATGTCACCGGTTCCTGGAATCGCACCGCGGGTTCGCCATTCTGATCGTAGGCCTGGATCGCTATGCGCACCGGTTGGTCGACCTGGGCCGTGTCGAGGATCTCCATCTGGAGCCGGATCTGCGGCGGGCGGTACGCGGGGAGCGGGGGAGAATCCGGCGCCGTGAACCTCTGTGTCGCCGGCGATCCGGACGGGGCGACCGATCGGGTCTCGAAGAGGAATCGCGGGGCCAGGTCCTGGATCTCGGCCGCCGCCGGCGCCGCGGAGTTCGCCAGGAGCGCCGCGCCCAGCAGCGTCGTTCTCAGCGCGACTATCAACCTCTGCATCCTCATTTCGTCACCTCACTATATCACGGTCCCGCACAACTTCGCCCCCGGCTTCGTACACGGTGCGGCCCAGCGCCGCCAGCCAGTCCTCGGCTTCCGGCCAGGAGGAGGCGTGACGCACGAGCCCCACCACGATGAGCGGGCCATGCGGTGTCTCCATGCGTCCCGCGTCGTGCACGAATCGCCGCAGCGTCCCGGTCTTGTGCGCGATCGGCGTCGCGGCCGGAAGGTCGCGGGCCAGGCGGCGCCGGTTCTCCACCCGCTCCAGCGTCTCCCGCACGGGGCCCTCGGGGAGCGCCGCCAGGAGGAGCGCCATCTCCGCCGCCGTCGTCGCGTTGTCGCCGCCCTGCGCCAGGATGCGTCGCTCCAGCCGCGTCGCTCTCAGGCCGAGCCGGAGGAACTCCGCCTGCAGCGTGTCCTGTCCGACGAGCCGGATGATCGCGTTGGTCGCGGTGTTGTCACTTTCGACTATCATGCGCTCCGCGAGTTCCCGCAATCGGAAGGTTCTTCCGGCGCGCGCGTCCCGCAGTCTCCCGGATCCCGGCGTGCGATCCTCGCCCTCCAGCGTCACGAGCATGCCCGGATCGATCCGGCCGTCCGCGGCGAGGCGATCCAGGGCGAGATGGATCGGGAGCTTGATGAGGCTCGCCGCGGACGTCGTCTCCTCGGCGTCGTGAGCGATCGTCCACGAGGCGTCCGGGGGCATGACCACCAGGGCCGGATCGCCGGGGCAGGAGGCGATCAGCGCGCGCAGGCGCTCCTCCAGCACGGCGACTTCTTCCGGGGTCAGTCCCTTCGACGCGGCCAGCGCGTCTTCGCCGGGCACGAGGGATGGCGTTGGGTTCGCGGCGGCGAGCGCGGGGGCGGACGCGACGATGGTCCCGGCCGCGCCCGGATCGGGGGCCGGGGTCAGGAGGAGACAGAGCAGGATCGCGGAGGCCGACCATGCGGCGATCCGCGCCCCGTTGAGAGAGCGGCGAGCGGGCAACGATGACTCCTGTGTTCAGTGCGACGATGGGGACGACGTTCAGTTGAGCGATGGGTTGGTGCTGCCGTTCACCTCCGGGAAAGGGGATCGCCGGACAAGGACTCCGGTCCCGCGCAATCTACAGCGCGCGAGGGAAAACTCAAGAATCAAAACCCGCGCAGGGTGGCCGCCAGGCCGGGTTCGAGGCGCTGGCCCAGGATGTGGTCGACATGGGTGGCCAACGTGCCCAGCTCCTCGACGACGGCGCGACGGTTGAGGACGCCCACGTCCTCGGAGTGAGCCTTCAGCCTCGCGATGGAGGCTTGGAACGCGGCGAAGCGCGCGGCCGAGAGGGTGACCGGGAGCGTGCGGAGCGCGATGCGGTCCGCCGCCGCCTGCCACTCCTCGACGAGCGTCCAGAGTCGTTGACGATAGGCCATGCGGCCCAGGGCGGTCGTGTCCCGGCCGAGGCGCGTGAGCGCGCGGGCGGGCTCCGGCGAGATGATGCCCAGGGACGTCGGATCCTGTCCTCCCAGGAAGGCGGCGACCGCCCATGCCGCCTGGGCCGCCCTCTCCCCGGCGTCGACCGCCGTGTCCGCGCCGGTTCCCGCAATCATGCTCGCGGTCGCGCGCACGGGTTGGATCCAGTCCCGCTCGACGCGGCTGGCGCCCTCGGGTTCCAGGGAGACCGGGAAGACGCCGCGATCGACGTGTGCCACTGCGGCCGCGCCGCCCCCTGGCAACGTTTCCTCGAAGAGGAGGACATCGAGCGGAACCGCGGGGTTGGGCCGGACCGCGAACCCGTCGATCCAGGCCTCGCCTGCCGCCGTCGCGGGGACGGTCTTCACGGACCGCAGGAGGCCGTTGATGGCGAGATAGACGCGACCCGCCGGCCTCGGCTCCTCGCCGCCGCGCGCGAACCTCACCAGGACGAACTGCCCGCCGGCCGGTGAATCTCCCCCGGTGTCGAGGATGCGGATCCCGGTTCTTGTCGAGCCCGCGCCGGGAGCGGGCAGTTCCGCGTGCTCCGGAACCTGGCGCCGATCGCTCAGGGGCCCATAGTCGATGCTGGCCGTGCGAGCGCGAGGGAACCACGCCACCGCAGTCTCTTCGGCGGGCACGTGGATCGTCACCGCCATGTGGGCCTCCTGGGCCGCCAGGATGAGGTCGCGCACGGGCGAGCGATGGACGCCGAGAAGGACGAGGATTCCTGTCTCCGTTCCCGGGGTCGCCATGCCGGTCCCCTCGCGCGCGCCGGCGCGGGCTCGTCCCGCGATCACGCGGAAGGGACTCAGCTCGGGCCGCGGCACGGGAAGAACCAACTGCTCGATTCTCTGCGCGGAGGGGACGGAGGAGAGCGGGAGCGAGACCTCGAGTTGCATCCGCCCGGGCGGGACGCGCGGAAGCGGGATGAAGACGTCGCGCTCCTCCAGGCGATCCAGGGCGATCGAGGTCTCCACGACGTTGGGACCATCGGGATGGGGCAGGGGTTCGGCGTAGGCCGCGGAGACGGTCAGGGCCCGCGCGGGAATCCACCGCGCCGTGTTGGCGACGCGCAGGTGGAGCCCGGTCTCGGTGACGTGGACGTCCGAGAAGGCGCCGCGCTCGGGCGCGCCGTAGGCGACCCTGAGGAGGGGAGCCGATGTGAGGTAGACGGGGGAGCGGCCGACCGCGTTCAGCGTCAGCACCAGGGTCTCGGCAAGGGCGGCGCGGGGTATGGGAAAGACGAACTGGGTCTCGGAGGCGGTTACCGTGAAGGCGTCCGAGAAGCCCGCGCCCGTGATCGTGGCCTTGAGCGACGGGCGAACCTCGCGCCGCGCCGCCGCCTGCTCGGGCAGGAATTCGGTCCCGGCGGGATTGGTGAGCCAGGCCGCGGACGTGACGACGAGTCGCCCGACGGGAGCGAGCTCGTCGAGGTTGGTGAGCGGGGGGAGAACGGCCTTCCAGTGCTCGGTAATCCGTCGCGGCAGAACGCCCGCGCCGGCATCCGGCGAGTCGGGGTCCGCGCTCTCGATTGTGCCTGCGATCCCGCGCGCCGGGAACGCGGAGGCCAGGATGAGCACCGTCTCGCCATCCGGCGCCGTGAACGGGGCGGGCTCGGCGTAGGCCTGGAGGAACTCGGTTCCGCCCTGCCACTCGAACGCGGCGCGCGTGATCCCGTTGGCCCAGGCGAAGATCGGCGTCTTCATCTCGACGCGCTCGCCGGCGGGCACCCGGATCTCGCGCGAGACTCTCAGCACCTCGATGCCGGCGGGGACGGCGTGGATCGTGATCGCGGCCCGCGCGAATCCCTCGACGTTGCCGCGGTTCTCGAGGACGGCCGCGGCGCGCCCTGCTCCGCCCGGCACGGGGTCGCCCTCGAACGAGAGGCCGGCCAGGCGGAGATCCGGGGCCGGGCGCCGGGTGCGTCGGGCGAGGAACCGGCCGGTGTCCTCGGGCTCGATCGCGCTCGCGATGCGCGCGATCACCGGCACGGTCTCGGGCCATGCCGTGTCGCCGAGCGTCAGGACCACGATCCTCGTCTCGTCCGCGGGAATGGGATCGAGGACCAGCGTGGTATCGACCGATCCCGCGCCGACGAAGAGCCGGGGCCGCGAGGCTTCACCGGTGCCGGAGTTTCCCACGGCGATCCGGACCACCAGGGGCTCGTCGCGGAATCCCGTGTCGACGGCGAGCCGACCGAGCGAGAGGCGGGGCCTGAGGAGCGGGTCCATGTCGCGCGCGAGCGTCGCGGCATTTCCCTCCAGGGTGACGGGCAGGATCGTGCGCGCGGCGATGGCCTGGAACGTGAGGGTGACGTCGCGCCCGGGCGGGAGCGCCGGCAGGATCGCGTCCAGCGAGCGTTCGTCGTAACGCCACCGCACGCTCGCGGTCTCCGTGGGCCGCTCGCCGCGGTTCATCAGGATGATCGAGGCCGTGAAGGATTCCCCGGCGTAGGCGCGCTCCGGGAAGAGCGCGAGGCCGGAACCGATGGGCTCCAGGCGGCCGGGCGCGAGCAGGCGGCCGACGGCGCGGGCCCGCTCGGCGCGCACGGTGCCGGCCTGGGGCCGGTAGATCCAGGAGAGGCGACCGGAGTCCTGGAGCGGAGGCAGGGCCACGGCGGGGGAGACGGGAGGCAGAAGGCGCGCGTGGAGAATGATCGCGGTGCGCGCCCACGCCGCGGGCTCGAATCCCGATCCGGCCGGCGCGCCGGGAGCGGAGAGGAGCGGGATGCGGATGATGCCGCGGTCCAGGGCGCGGTCCACCGGGATGATGGCCAGGGTCCTGTCCGATTCCTGCAACTCGATCGTCTCGAGTCGGAACTGCGTCAGGTGCGTGGGATCCGGTTCCACCCCGGAGGGTCCGCCCAGGCGCCCGAACAGGCCGTAGCGCGGACGGTGCCACGCCGGTCCCGGTGTCAGGATCAGCTTCAGCTCCTCGACGAGCCGGAGGTCGCCGGTGTCGCGCGTGACCGCGGCGACCTCGAGCGCGTAGTGGCCGAGCGCGAGGTTGTGCAGCTTATCGGCGAAGACGACGTGATGCTCGCTCACCCAGGTGTTGCCGAGCACGGCCCGTCCTCGCTCGATGGCCGGCCTGGCGGGAGACGGCGAGGAGGAGGCCTGCGCGTGGGCGCCGAGGTGAGCGCCGAGCAGGAGGCCGACCGCGAGCAGGGCCGCGCCCGCGGGAACGGCGGTCTTGTGACCGGTCGCCCGGCGTGCGCGACGGTGTGCGATCGTCCGGGTCGCGCGTGGCTGGTCCGGCGCGATCACTGGATCTCGTCGAGCAGGCCCTTGAGTTCGAGGCGTATGGCGGCAAGCCCGCCGGTGTCCACCCTGGCGACCTCGTCGAATTCCTGGACCTGGGAGACGATCTCCTGTGGCCGCTTCATCAGGAGGTCATCGATCTCGGCAATCTCGCGATCGATGAGAGCGGTGACCTGGGCGGCCGGAAGGTTCGTGGTCTTGAGGAGATTGGCGCGATGCTCGATCAGCTTCTCCTTCTTGAAATTGAGCATCTCGTAGATGTCCTGGAATCCCGTCGAGGCGGCGTGGGCCTTGATCTTCTCGATGAGGGCCTTCTTGCCCTCGTAGGTGAGCTCCTTGGAGCGCGGGGCGCCGGGCGCGCCCGTGCCGGCAGGAGCGGCGCCGGCCACCTTGACCTTCTCGAGAAAGGAGAGCATCTGCCCCTTGGACGGCGGATCCCCGGCGCTGGTTCCCGCGGGAGGGGTCGGGGTTGCGGGCGCGGGGCGCGGCGCTGGCGTGGGCGTCTCCGCATGGGGCGCCGATGGCGGAGGTGCGACCGTATCGCGACCGGGCGCCGCGCCTCCCGGTTGCTGGGTCTGTACGCCCTTCAGGAACGAGAGCATGCCGCCGGGCTTGGCGGACGGAGTCGCCGCCGCGGGCGGCGAGGTCTGCGCAGGTTTGGAGGGCGGAGCATGGGTTGCGGGAGCGTGGTGCCCGTGATCGGCGCCGGGTTCCGGGGGTGCCGCGCCGACGCGGCGGGGCTGGGGGACGGCGCCGAAGGGGAGCCCGGAGGATCCCGCGCGGGGGGCGCCCGGCGCCGTCGGCGCCGGTGAGGGAGAGCTTGCCAGGCCGGGCACGGTTGCGCCGGGCGGCCTGGCCAGGAAGAGCCGGGGCGAGCGCAGGACCTCCATGAAGTCGGCTCGCGCCGAGAGCAGGCGCTCCAGCTCGGCCTTGTTCTTGCCCGTCGTCACGAGCTCGTTGATCCGCTGGTTCAGCGAGTCCAGCTTGGCGTTCAGGGCCTTGACGAGGAAGGTGTCCGGATCGTGGATCTGATCGTCTATCGAGATCGACATCAGAACTTGATGAGGTTGATCCAGAAGGCGATGGCGATGACCGTGAAGGCGAAGAAGAAGAGCGTGACGGTGATCGACAGCATGAGCGTCAGGGGGAGTTCGAAATACTCGATCACGGCCGAGGCGATCTTGACCACGTTCGGGCCGAAGGACTCGTCGAGCTGGGACTGGATCCGCCGCTTGAAGAGCGACATCACGTAGAAGATGACGACGAAGGAGATGACCGGGATCAGGAAGCCCAGGAGGAGGAAGACCGAGCCCGTGTAGATGGCGATGACGAACGAGAACCCGATCACCAGGAACAGGATCGCGAACAGGATGACCTTCATCACCGGATCGTCACGCATCATGAATCTCTCCTTCAGGAAATGTGGCTCGCGGCATCCTACCCTTTAAGCCCCCCAGAGACAACCCGCCGCCGTGGCAGTAGCCGCGCCCGGTGTGAGCGCAACTCGTGAGCGCCGCTTGTTTGCAGGACTGCATAAGCCGAACTCAAGCGGAGCCCCGGCTGGTTATCGCCGGTTCTGGGATGCCGGGTGAGCCATTCGGCGTTGCAGTTCTCCAGGCGAGGCAGGTAATTCGCCCGCGCTGTGCAAGCATACACCCGTCTCATGCTTGCCCTCAGGCCCCGCGCCGGGCCTCCAGCTCTTCCCAGCGCCGGTAGAGCGTCTCCACGGCCTGGGTCGCCGCGTCCAGTGCCCGCTGTCGAGCGATCAGCTCGTCCGCGTCCGTCGCGATCGCCGGATCGGAAAGCGCCGCCGCGGCCCGGTCCCGCTCCGACTCCGCCGCCGGTATCCGCGTCTCCAGCGCTTTCAATTCCTTGGTCTCCTGGTGCGTGAGCGCGGGCTTGGCAACGGTCGCGGCCTTCGGATCGCCTGCGATCTTCGGGCCTGCCGCGGTCGCCTTGGCTTGTGGCGCGCTGGGTGGAGGAGAGGGCTTCGAGGATTTCCGGGACGCCCCCTCCGCACGCCTGTCCTCCGCGGCCCGCGCATCCTCCCACTGCGAGAGGTCGGCGTGGAACGTGGCGTTGCCGCGGCCGTCGAGCGCCAGGATCTGCTGGCTGACGCGATCGAGGAGGTAGCGGTCGTGCGTGACGAGCACCAGCGCGCCCGGGAACTCCATCAGGCTCGTCTCCAGGACCTCCAGCGAGTTGATGTCGAGGTCGTTGGTCGGCTCGTCGAGGAGAAGGAGATCGGCGGGCTTGAGCATAAGCCGCGCTATGAGGACGCGCGCCTGCTCGCCTCCCGAGAGCTTGTGGAGCGGGAGATCGAGCTGGGTCTTGGCGAAGAGGAACCGGTCGGCCCATCCCATGATGTGGACGGGCTTCTCCCGGTACTCCACGAACTCGCCGCGCTCGCAGAGCGCGCGCTTCAGGGTCAGCGAGAGATCGAGCTGTTCCCTCTGCTGGTCGAAGGTCACGACCCGCAGTCGTTCCGCGCGCTTCATCTTCCCGGTGTCGGGCTCCAGCGTGCCCGCGAGGATCTTCAGGAGCGTCGACTTGCCACTGCCGTTGGAGCCGAGGAGGCCGAGCTTGTCGCCGGGGCCCAGCGTCAGGTCGAGGGGGCCGAAGAGCTTCTTGCCTCCCAGGCTCTTGGTGACCTCGATCGTCTCCACGAGCCGTCGCGTCTTGCGCTCGCTTCCCGAGAAGTCGATCCCGGCGGTGCGGTCCTGGGCGTTGCGGTAGGTCAGCTCGGCGAGGTCCTCGATGAGCCCGCCGGCGCGGTCGATTCGCGCCTTCTGCTTGGTCGTTCGCGCGCGCGGACCTTTCCTCAGCCACTCGATCTCGCGCCGGACGATGTTGCGCTGGGACTCCTCGCGCGCCGCCTGCGCCTCGAAGAGCGCCTCGCGGTTCTCGACGAACTGGCTGTAGTTGCCCGTCGACGAGAAGTGGCCGCCCGCGTAGCGCGGGTTGATCTCGATGACCCGGTTGCAGACGGACTCGAGGAAGCGGCGGTCGTGGGTGACGACGACGAACGAGAACGCGACGCCGGCCAGGAACTTCTCCAGCCACAGGACGCCCTCCAGGTCGAGGTGGTTGGTGGGTTCGTCGAGGAAGAGGAGGTCGGGCTCGCGAAGCACCTGCGCGAGGATGGCGAGGCGCTTGCGCCAGCCCCCCGAGAGCGCGGCCACGCGCTGGTCGGGATCGAGCCCGGTCTTCGAGAGTCCCGTGTCGACGCGGACATCGACCTCCCACTCCTCGAGGCCTTCGTCGCCCAGGGAACGCACGAGCTCGTCGCGCACCGTGCTCTCGTGCGTGGTCCCGGTGAAGGAATCGGTCTGCGCCAGGTAGCGGACCTTGAGGCCGCGCCGCATCGCCAGCTCGCCGCCGTCGGAGGAATCGAGCCCGGCGAGGATCTTGAGAAGCGTGGTCTTGCCGGCGCCGTTGGGGCCGATGAGCCCCGTGCGCTCGCCGTCCGAGAGCCCGAAGGTCAGGGCCTGGAAGAGCGGCCGCGAGCCGAAGCTCTTCGTGAGTTCTCGGCAACTGAGCTGAACGGCCACGAGAAGCCTACCGGGAAACCGGGACGAGCCCTACTTCCCGCAACACTTCTTGTATTTCTTCCCGCTCCCGCACGAGCACGGGTCGTTGCGCCCCAGCTTCGGGCTGTCGCGAACGATCGTCGTCACGACCACGGGCTCATCGCCCTCGACTTTCTCTTTCACCTGGGCCTCGCCATCGAGGAAGAACCAGCGCCCCGTCTCGTCGTCCTTCCGAAACGTCGCGACCTCGTGATGTTCCAGCGTCTTGCCTTCGCTCTTGTAGGTAGCCACGAACTTCACGGTCCCGCGCCGCGCCTTCTCCGTAGAGGAGAGGATCGTCAGCCCCAGCCACTCCGACTGCGACGCCCACTTCTGAACGCTCTCCTCGTCAAAGTCCGAGCGTACTTCGGGCGCCAACGACTCCCGGATGAACGGAACCTTCCCCACGACATGCGCCGTGTATCGCGCGCGCATCAACGCTTCAGCGGTCGGCGCGGCGATCTTGCCCTCCACGATGGGCTC
>CAZJQD010000060.1:7123-17562 GCA_964548165.1 uncultured bacterium | reverse complement strand
GCGGGCATGATGCTGGTCATGGTCTCCGCGCGGGCCCTGGCGGCCCGCTGGACATCGACCCGGAGCGCCGGCGCGATCGCGGGCCTCTTCCTGGCCGCGCACGCCTACGCCGGCTTCTATGCCTTCTCCATCAAGGAGCACATCCTGCTGGCCGCGATCGTCGGGCTCTGGTCCGTGAGAGTCGACGCGATCGTGGCGGGCCGCGCGCGCGCGGGCTGGACCGACGGCGCGCTCTGCCTCCTGGCCGCGCTCACCTCCTCGCTCGCCGCCTTCCCCATCGCGGCGGCCGGAGTTCTCCTGGCGTGGGCGGCCGCTCGCCGTCGCGACCTCCGCGCCCTGCTGCCGCTTCTCGGAGCGATCGCCGTGGCTGCCCTATTCATCGGGCTCCAGTACCGCGGCACGAAGGCGCTGGAGGCCGAGTTCGTCTCGTTTTCCGCGGTGAACGGCCTGCCGTCGCCCGGGCCCGGCGCGCTCTTCGGCCACGCGAGGTTTCCTCTCGAGGAACTCCACGAGCCGTGGCTCACGCTCCTGGGAGTGCCGACGTGGTCGGTGTTCAAGACCGCGGCGGGGGCGGCCTGGTTCCTCCTGGTGGCCGCGGGACTCGTGCAACTCGCGAGAGGAGACCGTCGCCTGGGCCCGCCCGTCGCCGGGCTCGCGGCGATCTTCGCCTGGATCCTGGCGTCCCACCTGGCGCTCGGCATGGATGAGCCTCGCTTCTTTCTCTGGCTACTGCCGTTTCCCGCCGCATGCGCCGCGGTCATCGTCGCGCGCGTGCCGGCACGGCTCGGCGCCTGCGCGCTGGTCCTCCTCGTCGCGACCATGGCCCCGGGCTGGTGGCGATGGCACGAGTCCTATCCGTCACGCATTCGCTTCGACAGCATCCTCTCGGACACGCTCCCGTTCGTCCGCGCGCGTGATGTGCTCCTGCATGCCGAGGGCCTGACGTACTTCCCGCACCGCGCGTGGGATCCCGGCGCGCCCGTCGGCGTCCTGCCCGTCCCCGAGGATGGGCTCCCCCGCATGACACTGATGCCCGGCTTCCGCTACCAGGGAGGCCATGACGTCCCGCTCGAACGACTCTGGACCGACACACGCATCGCCGCGTTCCGAGACGGCGCCCTCTGGACGGTCACCACCTACGGATTCTCCGAGGCTCAGACCGCTCGTCTTCGTCGCCACGCGTTCCGCGGCGCCAACCGCCTGGATACCTTCGTTCAATACCCCTGGCACTGGACACGCATCGGCGCTGATTCGCCGCTTCTCCGCGAGCCCTCCTCGACGCCAGGATCACGACCTCCCTTGAAGCGGTGAAAGAATCGGTTACTCTGCCCGGCTCCTCGTCCGGAACCGGTCATGGACCGAACCCTGCCGCGACGCGAGCAGGAGAGATCCATGAAACTCACAAGCGGCCATGTCCTGGGATTCTGTAGCCTGATCGCTCTCGCCACGGCCTGCGGCACTCCCGCCGCTCCTCCGCCCGCACCGCCGGCCCAGGAGGCTCCGCCCGCTCCCGAGGGCGCCGTGATCGCCGACACCTGGATCGAGCGCTTCGACGTGGACACCGCCACGCTCGCGACGACGGGCCGGAACCCGTTCTTCATCCTGGAGCCCGGTCACCGGATCGTTTTGAAGGGCCAGGAGGGCACGGTCGCCGCCGAGGTCATCATCACGGTGCTTGCGGATACCGAGGTCATCGACGGCGTCGTGACGCGCGTCGTCGAGGAGCGCGAGTCGAAGAACGGGGAGCTCATCGAGGTCTCGCGCAACTTCTTCGCGATCGATCCCGCCTCCAAGGACGTCTACTACTTCGGCGAGGACGTCGACATCTTCCGGGACGGCAAGCTGGTCGATCACCACGGCGCGTGGCGTTCCGGCGTGAATGGCGCCCGGTTCGGGCTCATCATGCCCGGGACCGCCGTCGTCGGTCAGATGTACTACCAGGAGCAGGCCCCGGGCGAGGCCATGGACCGCGCGGCGCACACGAGCGTGTCCGAGGTTATCGAGACGCCCGCCGGCAGGCTCGAGAACTGCCTGAGAGTCGAGGAGACCTCGCCCCTGGAGCCCGGCGAGATCTCGGTGAAGGTCTACGCGCCCGGGATCGGCATGGCCGCCGACGGCGCCCTGAGACTCGCGGAGCACGGCGTCGCCGCGCGGTAGGCGGCTCGTTGAATTGCACCGCAGAGGCGCAGAGAACGCGGAGATAGGGGTCGATGTGACGCCAATTTGGCCACTCTACAATTCTCGCCGAGCAACAGACTCCGCCGGTCTAAACAAGGACTCGTTCTTTTCGAATTCCGACTGCAACTCTGGTTCCTCTGCGAACTCTGCGCCTCGGCGGTGATTTCATGAATAAGTCGCGCTAGCGGGATAGCGGGACGATCGTCTCCACGAGGCGGTCGCGATCGCCGGCCGGATCCTCCGTCACGAATCCTGGGACGCCCTCGGCGTCGAGCACGGTGATGACCGGCGTGTGCCCGATCTCGCCTCCGGACTCGGCGCGATAGCGGATCGCCAGCACGGCGGCGAGTTCCCGCGTGGCTTCCTCGGTTCCCACGGCCAGGGTCCAGGCGTCGTCGAGGGAATAATCGGCGGCGACCCTGGCGAGGACGGCTGGGGTGTCGTGCACGGGATCGAGCGAGACGAGGACAAACCGGGTGCGAGAACGAGCCTCGGGCGAGAGCGCCTCCTGGACCGCCCTCAGGCCGTTGAGCGTCCGCGGGCAGACGGACTTGCAGGACGCGTAGAACATGCCAAGCACCACGGGGGTGCCGCGGAATCGGGCGAGCGACCAGGCAGTTCCCCGCGCATCAGCCCAGGAATGCGGCAGGTGGTGGAGCGAGTTCCCGGGGAGGGTGGCGGTGTCGGAGGCGAACGATGGCGACACCGCGGGCGTCGACGGGATGGCCTCGCCGCAGGAAACCAGGACAAGGGCCATCACCACGGAGACCACGGGGACCACGGAGAAAGAACGGCGGAGGGAAGATCGTTTCACCACAGAGAGCACAGAGGACGCAGAGAACTTCAAAACCGGGATCGAGAATAGCATCATCGATTCATCGTCCCGGCCCAGGCATCTTGGTCGTTCGACTCTGACGTGCATCCTTCTCGGCCTTTGATCTTCATCCGATTCTGTCCCAGACGTTCATCCGGTTCGGCATCTGACTTTCGCCCGGTTCGGCCGTTGACTTTCTCTGCGTCCTCTGTGTTCTCTGTGGTGCCGGTCTTTCTCCGTGGTCCCCGTGGTCTCTGTGGTGGATTCTCATCGCATCCCGTCCACCGCGGTGCGGAAGCCGAGGTTGTGGAGACAGTCGCGGGCGGCGAGCGACCCCCGGAGCGCGTAGCGCATGAACGTCGGGTAGTCGTCGCGATCGCTCGCGCGCAGGCTCCCGGCGCCGCAGAACGGCGACTCGTCGTCGCCGCGATTCGAGCGGCTGTCGCGCCCGCTCACCGTTGCCTGGAAGTCCTCGACCCACTCCCAGGTGACGCCGTGCAGATCGTGGAGCCCCCAGGCGTTCGGACTCCCCTGCCCGACCGGTCCGAAGACGGCGGGCGTCGGCTGTCCGTAGATCGCCAGGAGATCGCGGCGCCAGGCGGTATCGCGCCGCCCATCGCGCGATCGCCGGCTCGCCGAGGCCGCATACTCCCATTCTTCTTCTGTCGCCAATCGCCGTCCCTTCCACCGCGCGTAGGCGCGCGCGGCGAACCAGCTGACGAACCGCACCGGCGCTTCCGGCAGGGCCGACGATCCGAGAACGTCCGGAGCCGCCCAGTGGCGCAGGTAGGCGGTGTCGGCGTAGAGAGCGAGAACGCGGTCACGCCGCCACTCCGGTCTTGCTCTTATGAATTCCAGGTACTCCGCGTTCGTGACCGGCATCTCTTCCATCTGAAAGGCGCGAACGCGGCGCGGTTCGGTGTCCGTGGCGCCTCGATAGAGAGGTTGCCAGGTTCCGGCCGCGATGGTGACGAGCCGGCCGGACGCGAGGGCCGATGCAGCGCCCACAAGGACGAGAAGCCCGACCAGGATCGGGACGCGGGCTCGAACCGCGGTGCGACGGTGTGACTGCCGCGATCCGCGATCCGAGATCCGCATTCCCTGGTTCCTTTCTTACTCCGCGGCGCCCGCGGCGCGCGGGGCGGATGCACGCTGACGCGCGACCTCCGCGGCCGTGACCGGTCCGCCGGTATTGCCAAGGCTCGATCGCAGGTACGTGAGGATGTCCGCGATCTCGTCGTCGGCCAGCTGGCTCTGCGGCGGCATGACGCCATTATACTGCGCGCCCTTGACCGTGATCGGCCCGGTGAGGCCACCCAGGACGATCTTGATGAGCCGGGTCTTGTCGCCGGAGACATACTCCGATCCCGCGACCGGCGGGAAGACGTTCGCGAGCCCCTGGCCCTCGGCCTGGTGGCACGTGGCGCAGTTGGCCTTGAAGAGCCTCTGGCCGTTCTCGACGCGTTGCGCCGGCGTGAGGGTCTGCGTCGCTAGCGCCGTGTCGTCGGCCGTGGAACGACCGAGCGCCGCCTCGCTGATGTAGACCTCGTCCACCTCCAGCCCGGAGTAGACGATCTTGTTCTCGGGACCCGAGACTTCCATCAGTCCGAGCGCGCCCTTGTTAAAGGTTCTAAAGAGCGCGTGGTCAACGAGGATGAGCTTGCCCGGGACCTCGACCTTGAACTCGACGATGGTCGATCCGCCCGCGGGAACGAGCGTGGTCTGGACGTTGTGCTGGTTCGCCAGCGATCCGCCTTCCTGGTAGACCTTGTCGAAGATCTCACCGATGACGTGGAAGCTGGAGATGAGGTTCGGTCCGCCGTTGCCGATGTAGAGCCGCACCGTCTCGCCGACCTCGGCCTTGAGACTGCCGGTCCCGGTGAGCGCGCCCTCGGCGCCGTTGAAGAGCACGTACGTGGGGTGCTCGTCGATGGCCTTCTGCATGTCGAAGGACTGGAGGCCCTTCTGGTGGTAGCGGCCGGTGGTGTAGAAGTCACCCTGCATGACGTAATACTCGCGGTCGACGGGCGGGAGCCCAGCGGCGGGCTCGACGAGGATGAGGCCGTACATGCCGTTACCGATGTGCATGCCGACGGGGGCCGTGGCGCAGTGGTAGACGTAGAGTCCGGGATTGAGGGCCGTGAACGTGAACTGGGTCTGGTGGCCGGGCGCGGTGAAGGTCGAGGTCGCACCGCCGCCGGGGCCGGTGACGGCATGGAGGTCGATGTTGTGGGGGAACTTGTTGTCCTGGTGGTTCTTGAGGTGGAACTCGATGACGTCGCCCTCGCGCACGCGCATGAACGAGCCGGGCACGGAGCCGCCGTACGTCCAGAACGTGTACAGGACGCCCTCGGCGATCGGGCGCGTGACCTCCTGGATCTCCAGCTCGATGACGACCTTCGCCGCGTGGCGGCGCGTGATCGGCGGCGGCACGTTCGGGGGGCTCGTCAGGACGGCGTGCTCCACCGGCAACGACGCCGGATCAGCGGGCACACCTCCCGGAGCATTCACGCTCTGACCGCAGCCGAGCAAAAGAGCAACGGCCAGACCCAGGAAACCAACCTTCAGACGTCGATTCATGACCGACCTCCCCGAGAGATTTATATTCACAGCAACCAACGATCCGCCACGAGCGCCGCGTAGACGGCGATGACATGGATGAGCGAGGCGAGAAAGACGCGGCGTCCCCACGCGGCGTCTTCTTCGTCCCTGTGCTTCCGGAATGCCGAGAGAACGAAGCGCGCTCCAGCGGCGAGGGCGCATGCGACAAAGAGCGGACCGGCGAGACCGAATGCGGCCGGCGCCGCCATCAGGATCGCGGCCGGAACGGTGAGCCAGGCGGCGAGACGACGGGTTCTCGGAGCGGCGATGGCGGATTCGCCCAGAGCGCGGGGCCAGGTGCGGATCCCGGCGCGGGCGTAGTCAGCGTCGAGCCAGAGCGAGAGCGCGAGGACGTGAGGGATCTGCCAGGCCGCGAGGCCCAGGGCGAGGAGGAGCCCACCGGCGGGGCCTCCGCCGGCCGCCGCCCAACCGACGACGGGAGGAAGGGCGCCGGGGAGGAGGCCGAGCGCGAAGGCCCACGCGGTACGTCGCTTGAGAGGCGTGTAGACGCCGGCGTAGGTGAGGAGGCCGAGGATGCCGAAGCTAAGCGCGGACGGCGTGGCCGCAAGCGACAGCAGGAGGACTCCGGTGACGACCAGGACCAGGGCCAGGGCGAGGGCGGCAGAGAGAGGCAGACGGCCGGAAGCCAGCGGGCGGGCGGCCGTTCTCTGCATCCGCGCGTCGGTGAACCGTTCGTACGCCATGTTCAACGTGCAGGCCGCGCCAGAGAGAACGGCCAGTCCGCCGAGAACGCCGAGGAGGCGTGGAGTCGGGGCTCCGCCGGCCGCCGCCCATCCTGCCGCCGCCGCAACGACGGTCGCCGCCGTGATGCGAGGCTTGGTCAGTGTCGCAAGATCGTGGACGACACGTAACGTCGTCACCGCGGAGACGCGGAGAGCGCAGAGATGGAGAAGATGCAGACACGATTTCCATCCTGCGGGGATTCCGATTGCGGATGTCATTGCGCCGCTCGATTCGGAGATCTGCTGGTCGCAGGATTCGTGGTCCTGAGCGGTATCATCTCTGCGTCCTCCGCGTCTCTGCGGTACTGCTCGAACATTTTCAGGACTAGCGGCGCGTTCAGTGCCACTGGAATCCGTCCACGGCATCGAAGAGCACGGCGGCGCGGCGGCCCTCGGTCACCTCGAGCGTTCGGGTGGCTCGGTGCGTCCACTCGCTCGGATCGGTCGTCACGCCGAGCGCGACCTCAACCTCGTGCGCGCCGGGCGTCAACGGCACGCGCTCGATCGCGATGCTGGCGCCGTCGCCGAAGAGTCCGTGGGCCGGATAGGCGTTCTCGAGCACGGTCGCGCCGTCCACGCGGACGCGCAGGCGGACCGGGACGCGGTCGCGAGCGGAGGCCTGGACGCCGCCCTGCATGTGCGGCATCAGCTCCGGGTCGGCAACGTGCGCGGCGACGTGACCGGGCATGCCGGCCAGGCGGAACGAGACGACCAGCGAGGAAGCGCCGGCGCCGGGAACCGCGACCACGCCCTCGCTCGGCGCCACGACGCCGACGGCCAGGGCTACAACGAGGAGCGCGGCGAGGATCCACCGGCGGGCACCGGCGAACGGAACATCGGACCGGCTTCGCTCCGAACCGGTTGCCTCGCGTTGCGGTTGGGTCGCTCCGGTCGAGGTCACGTGCGCCTTGCGGAACGCCTCGGCCTCCTCCAGGAACGAGGCCCGATCGGCGCGATCAAAACGCAGGCGAAGCACGCGCCCGGTCGGAACGGCATCGTCGCCGTCGAGACGCTCATCCGTGCGCTCGACGCCCTCGCGATAGATCGGCATGGTGGAGCACCCGCCGACGAGGACGGCGCTGTAGCCCTCCTTGAAGGCACGCCGCAGGAGATAGGGGTGAACCCAACCCGTGCAGGGAACAGGCACGATCCGATAGCCAGGAAGCTCGGGCGAGATCCCGTTCGCGGGATCGAAGGCGAGGCTGGAGGCCGCGCCGTGCGTGCAGAGGAACGCGAGCGCGTCGGGCGGAGCCCAGGCCTTGGAGCGCGGCGCACCACCGCTCGGATGGGACACCCAGAGCCGGGAATCGGTCAGCCACCGCGCCATGCGCTCGCGGACCGCCGTCACCGGCAGGTGCCGGAAATCGATCGCGGCGGGCGCGCACGATCCCACGCAGATACCGCATCCGACGCAGAGCGCGGGATCGATGACGGCACGGCGCAGGGGGTCAGGCTCACCGACGGGATTCTCCGTCGCGAAGACCGCGGCGCGCAGGACGGGCGAGGTTGCGGTCGTGGCTGGAGCCGAGTTCGCGGTTGCGCTGGCGGCGGCGCTCGCGCTCGTGCTTGCGGCCGTGGCCGCGGCCGACGACGTCGCGGTCACGAACGGCGCGTCCGGGCGGAGGTTCATCGTGATCGCGGCGTAGGGACAGTCGACCACGCACTGGCGGCAACCATTGCAGCGATCCTCGACCACGGTGACCGGGGCGGCCCGTCGGCGAGCCAGAATCCAGGGCAGGCCGAGGGCGAAGGAAACGAGAACGGACGCCAGGGCCCACCCCGTCATCGGCGTCACCCGCTCCATCACGACGAGCGGGGCCATGTAGAACCAGTCCATGCGCACGGTCGCGGGATCGCGCGACAGGGTGGCCGCGGGACCCGGCACCGCCGGCGCCGCGATCGCCAGGAGGACAAAGAAGAGACCAAGCGCGGCGGCCGCGCGCCCCGACGTCAGGAAGCGCGAGCGATTCAGGCGCGCGATGTGGAGCCAGAGCGCGACGCCCATCGCGAGCGGGATCAGCATGTGGATGAAGAAGACGAGGAAGAAGTGGAGCGAGGTGACGGTGGCGTCGGCGAGGAAGGTGCGCGAGAGCGGCTCCGCGAAGATGGGAATGATATCCAACCAGCGCGCGCTCGTGATCGCGATCCGGGCGGCACTGTCGTCCCAGGCCAGCCAGTAACCGGTCCAGCCGTCGAACCAGAGGAGGCCCAGGAGGAGGATCCCCGTCACCCACGCCAGCCACCGCGCGCCAGTCACCGCGCGCGCCGCCATCACCTGGATCGCGTGGAGGAAGACAAAGAGCATGCAGGCGTCGCTGGAGTATCGATGCAGGCCCTGCATGATGCGGCCTAGGCTGTAGGGGGCGGAGGCGGCCAGGGACGCGTGGGCCTCGTGAACGCTGGGACTGTACCAGAAGAGCATGAGGATGCCGGAGACGAGGGCATAGAGGAGCGAGACGTTGGCGGCGGCGCCGGGTTGCGCCACGAGGTTGAGGTCGCGAGGCAGGGCGTAGGCGGCCGCGGCCTGGAGCGGGCGGAGAACGGCGGCCAATCCATTCCAGAGCGCTTCGGCGCGGAGCGGCGGGTCGGCGCGGAACTGCTCGAGGAGTCCGAGCGCGCGGCCGGGTGTCGGCGTGCCGCCGGGACGCAGGCAGACCTGGAACTTCGGATCGTCGATGGGACCGCCCAACGACGGGCTCCGCATCTCGGTCATGTCATGCCCCCAGGCCCTCAGGCCCTCACGGGAGTTCGCCCGGGAGAAGCGGCTCCGATTCGAGAAGCGTCACGGCCTCCGTCATCCACTTCTCCTGGGTCTCCCCCGTCGTGAAGCGATAGGCGATCCGTCCGGCGCGATCGATGAGGATGTAGAGCGGCGCGTGATCGATGACGCCGGTCGCGGGATCGCGGCGACGAGCGAACCCGAGATCATCGAGCGCGGCCTCGACATCGGCGGGGGGACCCGAGAGGAACTTGCGGCCTTCTCCCTGGATCCCATAGGCGCGCGCCAGGGTTGCCAGCCGCGCCGGCGTGTCCCGCTCGGGATCGAGCGTCAGGACGGCCACGCCGAAGCCGTCCGCCTTCGGCGCTCCCAGGCGATCGATAACGCCCCGCAGTCCGGCGAGGATGCGGGGACAGGCGGCGCCGCAGCTGGAGTAGACGGCCGTGACGAGGACGGGGCGACCGCGCCAGTCGGCGAGCGAGAAGGGAGAGGCGTCCTGGTCGACGAGTGTGAAGCCGGGCGCCGGCGTCGCGGTCCGGATCTCGCGCGCGGGGAACGCGAGGTAGCCCTGGGAGACTGCCGGATCCTGCCACGCGTAGAGAGCGGCCGTCGAGGCGACGATCAGGGCGAACGCCGCGAGCGCGGGCGCCAGGAAGACGCGCGGACCCACGGCGAAAGCGACGCGGAGAGGACGGCTCCAGATGGCCCAGACCACGGCGCCGACAGCGAGAGGATTGAGGATATACATGGCGACGTAGGCCCACTGCAGGTGGCCGCTCGCGCGGTCCTGCCCCAGGCACCACGTCCGGAACTCGTCGGCAAATTGACCGAAGGTCCCGAGATCGGCCGGCCACGCCATCAGCGTGACCAGCACGATCTCCGAGAAGACGATCGTGAAGAGCAGGAACGCGGCGAACGGCCACTCCCCCACCCAGGACGTCAGGCGGTGGACCGCATACGCGGCCGGCCCATCCACGGAGGCCTCGTCATCTCCCGCTCGGATCACTCTATCTTCTCTCGATCTCGTCGTTCCGCTCACAACCGAAGCGCCCCGTTCTTTTGACTAGGCTGGTTTCTGACTTTCTCTGCGTTCTCCGCGTCTCTGCGGTTGTTGTCATCACTGCAGAGCTCAGCGCACCGGCCAGACATCGGCCAGGGCCTTCCAGTTCGCGAAGTAGTAGACCGCGAACGTGGCGAGGAAGACGACGGTCAACGTCATGGTGCCGGGAGTGCGGTGCAGGAACGCCGGGGCAATCACCCGGTCGGGGGCCAGCATGGCCTCGGTGCGGCGCGTGTTCTCCGCATCCTGCCAGGACGGCATCTTCTCTCCGTCGGCGATTCGCTTGCCGAAGAAGACGGTCGCGACCGTGGCGAGGAGGAAGAT
>CAZJQD010000060.1:0-7023 GCA_964548165.1 uncultured bacterium | reverse complement strand
TAGCAGAGCCCGATGAAGGCCAGGGTCGTGCCGCCGACGACGGTGGCGTGGAAGTGGCCGGGGATGCGGAGCGTGTTGTGCGCGACGATGTTGATCTGCTCGGTGCCGAGCGTGACACCCGTGATGCCGCCGACGAAGCCGAAGATGACGACGGAGAGGAAGAACGCCGAGAACCCGGGATCGCCCCAGGGCGCCTTGGAGAGCCACCCGAAGAGTCCCTGCCCCTGTCCGCGTTCCCGCATCGCGACCTCGATCGAGGCCGGGACGGTAAAGCCGTGGATCATCGAGGCGAGGACGGCGAGGTACATGGCGTAGGACGTGTTCCAGATCTTCCACGCGGCGCTGACGCCGGGGTCGACGAGGAGGTGGTGGGCGGAGGCGAGGTTGATGAAGAGGATGTAGAGGACGAAGGCGGTGCGGCAGACGGCCTCGTTGATGGGCCGCGAGCCGACGGTGAGCGTCGAGAGAAGATACCAGCAGGCGATCATGGCGCAGACGTTGATCTGCTGGGAGGAGTGTCCGAGGCCCCACCACATCAGGCGATACCAGCCCGGGTCGAGCGTCTGGATGAGGTCCATGGACCAGAGCAGGGCGGGGACGTAGACGGTGGCGCCGTGCAGGAGCGTCTCGACGGCGATGATGGCCGCCGCGGTGGCGCCGAAGACGACGAGCGGCATCGATCCGGTATAGGTCTTGTCGCGCTTGGCGATGTAGATGGTCGCGAAGTAGTTGAAGACGCCGATGAGGGTTCCGACGGCGAAGAGCGTGATCCCGAGGTAGAAGACGGGGTGGGCCTTCAAGGGCGGGTAGGACGTCATCAGGACGTCGCCCTTCCCCATCAGGATGATGACGTCGACGGCGACGGCGCCGATGGCCATCATCACGAACGAGACCCAGGCGGTCGCTTTCGAGGCCAGGCGCGCGTTCAGGAGAACGGTGCCGCAGAAGTAGAGGATGGCCATCTCCATGAAGATGATCCAGAAGATGAGCATGTTCAGGCCATGAAGCGTGAGGATGCGGTAGTACATGATCGGATCGAGAAGGTGGACGGTCTGCCAGCGGGTGAGCGCGAGGAGCAGGGCGGCGACGGCGCCGACGAGGAGGAAGACGACGGCGAGGACGGCGTTGAGGCGCGTGAAGAATTGGCCGTCCAGGCAGACGTTGAGTCCGGTCGTGGCGCAGGAACGAACGCGTCCTGCTGCGTGATTGCCTTTGGTTTCCATTACGGGCTCCTTACTCGACGAGGATGCGGCCGGTCATCTGGTGATGACCCGCTCCGCAGAATTCATTGCAGATGACGGTGTATTCGCCCGGCGTGGTGGGCGTGAGGGTGAGGACGTGGTCGTAGCCGGGCATGACCTGGAAGTTCATGTTCAGGGGCATCAGCGAGAAACCGTGCTGGAGATCCTGCGAGGAGACGTGCAGGCGATAGGTCTGGCCGGCCTTGAGTTTCAGGACCGGGTACCAGGCCCACATCTTGCCGAGGAGGTACGCGTCGCCGCCGGGGGCGGGCTCGACGACGGGCACGCCCTGGTACTCGCCGACCTTCTGGGTCTCTACGGTACGGTTGACGCGCGCCACGAAGTCCATCGGGGTGACGCGGTAGGACTCGCCGGTGGAGTTCTGCTTGCCCTTGAAGTGCCACCAGGGCATGACGATCGACATGATGATGCACCAGCCGAGGGCGAGCGCGATCCAGGTCCGTTCGGGACCTTCCGGGGCTTTGAACCAGTCGCGTGCGGGGGTATAGATGGCCATGGGTTCGAATCTCCTTTAGGGCAGCGTTGCGGCCGGCAGGATTGCCAGCTCGATCCAGCCCCAGACCGTGTAGGAGAGGATGGGGATGATGAGGCCGAGGGCCAAGAGCAGCCACGTGTTGTCGTAGACCTTCTGGAGCCAGTGGGGCTCGGGGTCCTGGATGTCGTCGGTCATGGATTCCTCCTGTGTTGTTGAGTCGCGGTGAACGGGAGCGGGAAAACCAGGGCATCAAAGAGCCGGCTCCCGGCGGCCTTGAGAACGAGCGTGAGAAAGAGGACGCCGCCGACGATGGCGACGAGGCCGCCGAGCCCCATGACGGAGAGACCGACCCATTCGGCGGCGGAACGGACGTGCTGCTCGGCTCCGTAGACCTTGCGCGCCATGCCGTGGATGCCGGCGTAGCCGAAACCGATGGCAAAGAGCAGTTGGCCGGCGGCGAAGAGCATCGGCTGGAGGGCGATGCGCCGCGGCGAGGACGTGGTCGCGAACCCGAGCCGCGGGAGGATCTGCCAGGTGACGGCCATGTAGGCGGCGGTCACGGCGCCGATGGCGGCGTGGTAATGCGCGGGCACGAGCGTCGAGGAACCGCGGATGGCGGCGCCGAGCAGGAAGCCCGCAAGAGCGAGGACGACGCTGGAGACGAGGCCGGTCGCGGAGACGTCAGAGCGCCAGGCCGCGCGGGGGGCGGCGGTCACCGGTCGACGGAGCAGGTTCCTGCCTATCGCGGCGAGCACGATGAGGGTGACGGGAAAGAGTCCCCACTGCATGAGGAGCGTGAAGCCGTGGCGAGCCTGGGGGTGCTCGGGCCCGAACGCGGCCAGGACGGGCGCGGCGACGAGCGGCGCGACGAGGACCAGGGCGAGATTGCGCGCCATCAGCGGCGAGAGCGGATCGCTCCCCGACCTTCGGGAAGAGAGCATGAGCCAGGCGGCCAGCATCCCGGCAACGTGGGCGAACTGGAACGCGTGGCCGGCTCCCCAGAAGACATGCTCGTAATAGGCGGAGGGTTGCCAGGAGAGGGGCGTCGTCCAGGCGGAGACGCCGAGCGTGACGATCGCGGCCAGGAACGCCAGGGCCGCGGCACCGAGGAAGCAGCGAGCACTGTGCGGCAGCGCGGCCTCCGCGCGATCGGCTCGGCCTGTCGCGCCCGTGGTGTCCGCGGGTGCTGGAGGGACCAACAGACCGCGCGCCGCCGGCAGGAGCGCGATGCCGGCGCCGGCCAAGACGGCCAGCAACCCACCAATAAAGAGCGGATGGTCGAGGACCGGGATGTAGTTGGCGAGGACGGGCCGAGCGGAGGGCAGGAAGCCGCTGAGGACGAGGGCCAGGAGCCCGGTGCCGGCAATGAGCGAGCCAGCGCCCTCGCCGAAGCGGGCGCGCGGCACGGTCTCCTTCGGATGAGAGGCGAATGACGACAGGGTTCCGAGGAAGGCCAGAAACCAGACCTGGAGCGCAAGCGTGACATGGACGACAAGGCACCGGCGCGCCAGCATCGGATCATCGAAGAACGCCTGGAGCGCGGGAACGCGCGCGAGCACGGGCAGGAACGCGAAGAGTCCCGACGCCAGGAGCGCGGCAACCGCGACCCCCATCCAACCTGCGGCCGCCCGCTCATTTCTGTAGATATTCTTATCCATTGTCATCACCTGAAAAAGCCCGTCCGGGGCGAACCCCGGACGGGCAGCCGATGAGCTTACTTGGTGAGGCTTCGCACGTAGGCGATGGTCTGCCAGATCTGTTCTTCCTTCAGGATCGTCTTCCAGGCCGGCATGGCCGAACCCGCAGGACCGCTCGCGCCGCCCTCGGAGATGCGCCAGTAGAGGCGATCGTCGCTGAGCCCCGCGATGTACCCGGGCTCAGTCAGGTTCCTGGGCTTCGGCTCCAGCGCGGCCGCGGCCGCCCCGTCCCCGTGCCCCGTCTCGCCATGGCACGTCCCGCAGTTCTCGACGAAGAGCTTCTGCCCTGCCGCAACGGCCGCCGCGTCACCGGCGGGGATGGGGCTCTGCTTCCCCGCATACTCCGCGGGAACGGCGGCGGCCGCCACGACTGGAGCCGCGGCCGGCGTCGAAGCCGGGGCGCTCGGTGCCTGGGAGCCGCCGCAGGCCGCAAGGCCGACGGCCAAGGCGCCTAGAACCCACGCTGTCATCATCTTCTTCATACTTTTGGTTCTCCTTCCGCGATACAGCACACATCTGTACGCTGACCAAAATCTAATCCAGTCCCAGGATGATTGCAAGGTTTCACTGGATATTTTTATCGTTTTTGTGGAAAAATGTCACTGGACCTCAGGCAGCAATCCCTTGACGAGGATCACCTCGCGTGGAAGATGGTCCCGGAGGCATAACCCCATGCTCTTGTCCCAGACCGCCGAATACGCCTTGCGCGCCACGGCCTACCTAGCGACTCTTCCCCGCGGTTCGATGCTGCGCGCCACCGACATCTCCCGCGCCACCGCCATCCCCGTCTCCTACCTCTCCAAGATCCTGCGCCGCCTCGTTCTCAAGGATCTGCTCACCGGACACAAAGGTCACGGCGGCGGCTTCGCCCTCTCGCGCCCGCCCTCCCGCATCCGACTCATCGACGTCCTCAAGGCCACCGACTTCGAGTTGATGCCCGACCGCTGCGCCTTCGGCTGGGGCCGCTGCAACCTCCATACCCCCTGCCCCCTTCACCCCATCTGGACCCGCCTTAACGAAGCCACCGAGACCTGGGCCACCAAGACCACCCTCGCCGAGGTCGGGACCGGTCCCGCCGCCGCCATCCACGCCGCCGCATCCTCCCCCGTCTCCCTGAAAAAAAGAGGCCGCCCCAAGAAGCGATAGGGGGTCAGGCTTACACATTTACACGTCAACGCGCTGAAACGTTCACCTCAGGCAACCCGCTCGACAGCAAGAGCTCATCTCCGCAAGCACGCTTGCGCACATGTGTATGCCTGACACGACCTCTAGATGTGCGCGAAGAGCTCTGGCATCGCGGAATACCAGGCCAGGTGGAGAAGCGACAACATCAGGAGCACGCCCATCAGCCAGAGATAGTATCGGGTCACCAGGCGGGGGCTTCGCGCGAGGCTATAGGCCGAGCTCGCGCCACCAAAGACCAGCCCGAACAAGGCTCCCGCCCAGACATAGACGATCCCGGCGAGACCGCGATAGTGCGTGAGTTCCAGCGCCAGGAGTGAAAAGGGCACACAAATTCCGAAGAACACGATGGCGGCGCCGGCCGCGAGGGCTACGAGCGCCATCTTGATGACAACGCGGACCCAACGCCTCGCCAAGAATGACGACCAGCGTTGGCCCTTATCGTTCATGCAAATCCACGGTGCCTGCGCCCAGCACTAGCGGCGCGCAAGCTCAGTGTCCCGGCCCGACCAGGAGCTTGCGGCCGGGGTAGATGACAAAGAGGATCTGCGCCAGGCACCAGGCGCTGGCCGCCGCCGCGAGGAGCGGGCCGTAGGCGCTCGGAATGAACTCCGCGGCCGCCCTCAGGATCGCGGCCAGGAATACCAGCCCTCCATAAACCGTCGCCGGGAGATACGGGGCCTCGACGAGAGCCTTCGCGCCGCCATGCACAAGCGTCACGCGCGTCGCCACCATCAACATCATCAGCGAAAATCCGCCGATCAGCGTGATGTGCAGGAGGCCGGCGCGGTGAGCGGGAAACGCGGCGACCGCGAGAGGGCCGAGGGCGGTCGCACAGAGCGCGATCCAGAAGAGCATCGCGTGCGGGATCTTTCGCCCCGGAAGCGCGAGGAGCCCCGAGCGGGCGAAGACGATCGCGAGCGTCGCACCGCGTAGCCCGTAGGCAAGGCGCGTCACCCACGGCCCGCTCCACGCCGCCGGCGTCCAGGACTCCAGGACGAACGATGCCGTCAACGCCAGGGCGGTCGGCAGAAAGGGAATGCGACGTCCCTGGCCTGGGGCATGCTCGAGAATGCGATGCCCCACCAGGGGCGCCGTCGCCAGGATGAGCGCCATCATGAAACCCTGCGCCAACCACGGCAGGCCACCCGCGGCTCCCGCGATATACGACATGCAACCCACGGCGGCATAACCCAGGCCTGTGGCCACCCAGGGAAAGACGCCCGGCGGCATCTGCTTCGCGCGCCGCATGCGCGAGCCGAGGAACATAGCCAGGAACCCAAGAAAGACCAGGAACGTGCCGGCCGTCACGGCCCAGCTCTGCGCCGCGGGCGCACCGACCACGGCGACGGAAAGGAGCATGAGCCACGCCGCCTCGCGCCTCGATGCCGACTCCGTGCCCGTGAATCGCGGCACGGCCGTCGCCAGGAAGCCGGCGGCAAAGAGACCCATGTAGGCGGGGACCTGGAGTCCCACGTGGAGCATGACGTTCCACTTGCCCGATCCCAGGCCGAACGTGATCCAGTGGAAGGCCCCGGAGACGCCCGCATAAATGGCCAGGGGAAAGAGCACGCGATACGGCTCCTGGCGGATGAGATCCCATTTCGAAAGAGTGCTTGGCATCAAAGAGTCAGGCTCCCACAAATAAGAAGGCCGCGGCGCACGGTCCCCCGCACGCCGCGGCCTTGCGCCGCATCCGAACTAGTAGCGGTAAGCGTCGCCCTTGTAGGGCCCATTCGCCGGAACGCCGATGTACTGGGCCTGGCCGGGGGTGAGCTTGGTGAGACGGGCTCCGAGCTTGCCGAGGTGGAGACGCGCTACTTCCTCGTCGAGCTTCTTGGAGAGACAGGTCACGCCGATCGGCTGGACCCTCTGCCAGAGGTCAAGCTGGGCGAGGACCTGGTTGGTGAACGAGGTCGACATCACGAAGGACGGATGACCGGCCGCGCACCCGAGGTTCACGAGTCTTCCCTCGGCGAGGAGGTAGATCGTATGCCCATCCTTGTACGTGAACGCGTCGACCTGCGGCTTGATGTTGAGACGCTTGACGCCCGGCCACTTGTAGAGCTCGGCGACCTGGATCTCGTTGTCGAAGTGGCCGATGTTGCAGACGATGGCCTGGTCCTTCATCTTCGCCATGTGGGCGGCCGTGATGATGTCGCGGTTCCCGGTCGTCGTGACGTAGATGTCGCCTTCCTTCAGCATGTCCTCGACCGTGCGGACCTCGAATCCGGCCATGCAGGCCTGCAGGGCGCAGATGGGATCAATCTCGGTGACAACGACGCGCGCGCCGAAGCCGCGCATCGACTGGGCACAACCCTTGCCGACGTCGCCGTAGCCGCAGATGACGACGGTCTTGCCGGCGATCATCACGCCCGTGGCCCGCTTGAGGCCGTCGGCCAGGGAC
>CAZJQD010000059.1:0-18419 GCA_964548165.1 uncultured bacterium | reverse complement strand
CTCGTCATCATCGAGGACGTCGGCGACATCGGAGGCGGCAGCCGAAGATTCCAGGTCGAGGCTCCCTCCCCAGATCGCCGGATACTCGGCCGCGAACGAACGCGCGAGCCCGAGGGCGGCGGCCATCCTCGGCGAGACCGGCGCAGCAGCCACGGCCTCTCCCCCGCGCGTGACGACCCAGACGCGCGCGCTACCTTGAGCCCGCGACGCGACGGCGTGCAGGAGACCGCGGACCCGATCCGGCACATTCCGTTCGGCCGCGGCGCTCTCATCCGCGGCATCCGTCGCCAGAACGACGTAGGTCGCCGAAGCGAACCCGTCAAACGACACATGGCCCGCCATCAGTTCGTTCGCACTCACGATCGCGACCTGGCCTCCGCGCGCCGCGACGGTCCGCGCGAAGGCCTCCGCCCAGGCCTCTATGCCTTGGGGAGTCACGAGCACCCAGGACTCGTGGCCACTGGGATCCGCGACGAGCGAGCTCGGAACGAGCGCGCTCGGAACGATCGCTCGCCAGGCCAGGCGAAGCACCGGCAGCTTGTGCTCCTCAACCAGCGGATCCCACTCCATCCAGTATCGCTCGCGCTGGAACGGGTAGGTCGGCGGGTCCGGCATGCAGGGCATCACGTTCTGGAAGAGCGTGCTCCAATCCACGGCAACGCCGGCCACGTGGAGCGCTCCGATCGCATCCGCCCATCGATCCGCTCCATTCTCATCCCGTCTCTGCCCGGCCACCACCGCCAGCTCAGGACCACCGGAACGGCCTGTGGACACAGATGTCGCGCATTGCCGCACGAAGCCCGAGAGCACGGGGTGCGGACCGACCTCCAGGAAGACGCGGCGCTCGGAGGCCAGGAGGGTGCGTACGCCGTCGGCAAACCGAACGGGAGAGCGCACCTGGCTCACCCAGTACTCGGGCGTCATCATCTCGGCATCGGCGCGCTCGCCGGTGGCGTTTGAGATCACAGGTAGCGTGGCGCGATGATAGGTAATCCCGCGCGCTACCTTGAGAAAGGGCTCCAGCATGGCGTCCATGTGCGCGGAGTGAAACGCATGAGAGACGATGAGCGGCTTCTGCACGATGCCGCGCTCCGCAGAGAGCGCGGCAAGACGGGCGACGGCCTCCCGATCCCCGGACACGGCCACGTTCTCGGGCGCGTTCACGGCCGCGATCGCCAAGGCGTCGCGGGAGACCTCATCGCAGAGACCTCGCACCACCGGTTCCGGCGCCAGAACCGCCGTCATCGCCCCGTCCCGCTCGATGGCCTGCATCAATTGGCCCCGCGCAGCGACAAGGCGCAAGCCATCCGCGAACGAGAAGATCCCGGCCACGGTCGCCGCCGCCAGCTCGCCGATGCTATGCCCGAGAAGCGCAGCCGGCTCCACGCCCAACGAGCGCCAGAGCCGGGCCATCGCGACCTCGAAGACATAGAGCGCGGGCTGCGTGTACTCGGTCCGATCGAGAAGCGGCGCCGCGGCCGCATCCCGAAAGAGCACATCAAGAAGTGACCGCTCCAGGAGCGGGCGCTCACCGATCGAGCGCTCAGGATGCGGCCGCTCAGGCCCGCCCTGGCCGCCGGACAGGAGGGCCTCCGCCTCAAGCAGAGTCTCGCGAAAGACCGGGGCGATGGCGAAGAGATCGCGGCCCATGCCGAAGTACTGCGCTCCCTGTCCGGTGAAGAGAAAGACGGGACGCGCCGGCGACCCCGAAGCCCGGCCCACGCTGACGCCGAACGCCTCGCCATTCGCCGCGAAGTTTTCGAGGGTCTCTGCGGCCGCTACGCGACCATCGGCCCCCGGCCCCAGCCTGAGCGCAACGCGATGCGCCAGATGGGTCGTGCGGCATGCCAGCCACGCCGCCACCGACTCCGCGCCCGGCGCCGCATGCTCGCGTAGCCACGCCGCGTTGCGGGCGGCGACGTCGCGAAGAGCTTTCGGCGTGGCCGCGGAGAGGACGAGGGGCAGAGGTCGGCCGGTCGCGGACAGGGCGGCATCCACGCGCTCAGGCGCCTCCTCCAGGATCACGTGGACGTTACTGCCGCTGAATCCGAAACCGCTGAGCCCGGCGCGGCGCCGCCGATCGCTCCTTTGCCACGGGACCGCATCGCGCGAGACCGCGACCTCGAGCTCGTTCCAGGGGATGCTCGGCGAGAGCGTCTCGGCGTGCAGGTGCGGCGGGATAAGCTCATGCGAGAGCGAGAGCGCGACCTTGATGAGCCCGGCAATTCCCGCGCTCGATTCGCCGTGGGCGATGTTGGTCTTGACGGATCCAACGCGAAGCGGCGCGACCCGAGCCCCGCCCGCCCCGCTGCCATAGGCCTCGCCCAAGGCTTGCATCTCGATCGGGTCGCCCAACGCCGTCCCGGTTCCGTGGGCCTCGACGTAGTCCACGTCGGCCGCGGTGAGACCCGCGTGAGCCAGCGCGTCCCGGATGACGCGCACCTGCGCGGGGCCGTTCGGCACGGTGAGCCCGCCGGACGCTCCGTCCTGGTTCGCCGCCGACCCGCGGATCACGGCGTGGATGGGATCGCCATCGCGGATCGCCTGGTCGAGGAACTTCAGGACGACGGCGCCGCACCCCTCGCCCCGTCCCATGCCGTTCGCCTCCGCGGCAAAGGCGCGGCATCGACCGTCGGGCGAGAGCACCCCGGCCTGCGAAAGCGCAACGAGGCCCTCGGGCGACAGGACGAGATTCACGCCGGCCGAGAGCGCCAGGTCGCAGTCACCACTCCGCAAGGACTGGCATGCCAGGTGCAGGGCACTGAGCGACGAGGAGCAGGCCGTGTCGACGGCCATGCAGGGCCCCGCGAGACCGAAGACGTACGAGATCCTCCCCGCGGCGGCGTTGAGCGTGTGACCGGTGATGTAGTAGCTGTCGAGGCCGCGAAAACCGGGCGCTCTTGCCAACAGGCGCCCATAGTCACTGTTGGAGATCCCGACGAAGACGCCGGTGCGACTGCCCCGCAGGCGGTCGCGCGGCTGGCCCGCGGCGGCGAACGCATCCCACGCGACCTCCAGGAGAATTCTCTGCTGGGGATCGAGCGCCCGGGCCTCGCGGGGCGTGATGCCGAAGAACGCGGCATCGAATCGGTCAACGTCCGAAAGCCACCCGCCCGCGCGCGCGCACGACTTCCCCACCGTGCCCGCGACCGGATCGTAGAGGGCCCCGATGTCCCAGCGCGAGGCGGGATAATCGGAGACCACGTCCGCGCCGTTCTCCAGAAGCTTCCAGAAACTCCTCGGTCCGTCGACGCCCCCGGGGAACCGACAGCCGATGCCGATGATGGCGATGGGGCGCGATCGCGCCGCCTCCAATTCCTCGATCCGGTTCGTCGCGGAGTCGAGGGCGCGCATCAGCCGATCCATCAGCGCCGGATCCACCGGTCGATCGCCCGACGCGTTCCCGCTCACGGGATTCGTTCCCAGCGCGGAGGCAGGTCCTGGAGCGGCGCGCGGCACTCCAGCGCGACCGCGCGGCCCTCGCCGTCGCAGACGAACTGCACCGTCACGCTCGTGCCCATCACCTCGAAGCCGTCATCGTCGGCACGAAGGAGACGACCCGGCGCGTCGCCGGCCAGGAAGAGCCCCTCGTCATCCATCGCCACCTCCAGGATCTCCTCGGCCGCCACGGCGCGATAGCGCCCCCGCAAGCGATCACCGCGCTCACGCACGGCCTCCTCGGGCGCAGGCGGATCGAACCCCAACTCCCGGCAGAGATATCCCAGGCGCTGATCCGTGCCCTCAGCGACGGCCTCGATCGCGAGAACGCGGATCGAGAGCGTCTCCAGGATAGCGTCGGTGATCGCGCGGTAGTGGGCGAAGTAGGCGAGGACACCCTCCTTGCCAGCAAGTCCGCGGCCGCTCCCGTAGGGCGACTCGCGGATCCGAGCCTCCAGGAATTCGCCGAACCAACTGCCGCGAAGCCGCATGGCGCGCTCCAGCGAACGCTCCAGGTCGGGCGGACGCAGGTGAACGAGCACGGGATCGAGGTCCGCGATGATGCCCTCGACGCGAACGACATAGGCGCGGAGCGCGGATTCCGGCAGTCCCGCCAGGAGCATGAGGTGAAGGGGGGGCTGGAGGATCGCGCTCTCAAGGATGATCGTCTCCTCGGTCCTCCCGATTTCATCAGCAAGGGTGCGCCACCGTGCCAGGCTCTCGTCAAAGGCCTCCGGCTGGTAGGGCTCTCCCCTCACCATCTCGGCCAGGGCCTGCGTGTCATGGATGGGATGATCGGCGGCGTGCTCGTAGACCCAACGCGTCGGGCGGCCCGTGCGCCGAAGGTGACGCGCCAGGAGGTGAGCGGTCGTGGACTTACCCGACGTCGGCAGACCCTCGATGATGAGGAGTCTCGGGGCGGACGTCACGAGGGCCCGACCAATCGCTCGAGCCGCGCTATGCGATCCGCGAGGTCACCGCTTCCCTCCGCCGTGGATGGCGAGCGGCCTGCGCCCGCGTCCGCCACCGCACCTGCGGCTGCACCGGCGGCTGCGCCCCGCGCCGCTTCTTTACCCGCATCCTTGGGCGCACCCTGGGCCGTACCGACGACGCCTTCCCCGCGCCCGGGCTCACCCGATGCCTCGTTCTCCGTCAATAGAGTCCCCAGCAGATCGCGGAGGCGGGACGGGCTCGGGTGATCGAAGGCCGTGGTCGCGCGCAGGGCGACGCCCAGTCCCCGCTCGATCCGCCGCTTGAGTTCCAGCGCGGTGAGCGAGTCCATGCCGGAAGCGAAGAAGCCACGATCCGGATCTTCCCAATCCTCGCGCCGCATCTTCAAGACGGCACAGGTCTCGTCCAGCACGTACCCCAATAGCTGCTCGGCGCGTTCGGCGCCCTGCAGGGCGATGAGCCGATCGCGCGCCGGGAACCGCGAGCGCCCGTCCGCTCTCTCGCGAGGCGGCGCCGTCGCCGCGCCGGATCCCGCGTGTCGGGACTCATCGGAGTCGCGGCGCTCTTCGCCCGCGTGCGCGTCGTCGGTGCTGAGATCGGCGAAGAGTCGCGTCTCCCGACGGAGTTCCTGGACGGCGCGATAGCGCGTCCAGTCGATGGTCGCGGCGACCACGTGGGAAGCATCGCCGCCGCCGAGCGCAAGGACGTCCGCGGCGCCTTCCGCGAGATCGCGGCAGGTCACGCCCATCCGCTCGAGCTCCGCGATCATCCGTTCGCCCAGCATTCCGCCGCCGGCCAGCGGACCCAGGGCAACCGCGACGGCGCGGCGTCCGTAACGAGCGGCGCGGATGCAGGCCATGTCCATGAAGTGATTGGCGGCCGTGTAGTGGGCATGACGACCCGCTCCCCAGCTCGCCGTCATCGAGGAGACGCATACGAAGAAATCGAGCTTGCGATCGGCGGTGGCGTCGAGGAGCGCCTGCGTGCCGAAGACCTTCGCGGCCAGCACCGAGTCGATCTCGGCCTCGTCGAGTTCAAAGAGCGGCCGATAGCCGGGAGCGCCAGCCGCGTGGACGATGCCGCGCAGGGGCTTTCCTGGCGTGGCGATCACGGCCAGCGTTGCGGCCACGTCGGCGACCGAGGCGCTGTCGCCGCGGGGAAGGAGCACCTCGACCCCTCTCTGCCTCAGCTCCGCCACAATGGTCTCGCGAGCAGGGCTATTGAGCCCAGAGCGGCTGAGAAGAGCCAGTCGGGTGGCTCCTCGATCCGCCAGGCCGAGAGCGAGCTCCGTGCCCAGCGCGCCCAATCCGCCGGTGATGAGATAGGTGGCGTCCGGACGAACCTCCAGGGGCGCGGCCGCGTCCCTCATCGCCCGCTCGATCCTCAGGACGTACCGCTCACCGTGCCGATACGCCACGTGATCCTCGGCATCGCCCAGGAACAGCTCCTCGATCCCGCTAATCGCAGACGACTCGCCGATCGCGGAGGGCACGCCGACTGTAGACGACGCACCGTCCTCGACATCCACGAGCCGCACCTTCAGTTCGGGACACTCGGCCATGATCGTCTTGGCGAACCCCCAGAGGAGCGACCCCGCGAGCCCCGTGAGGCGATCCTCCGGAAGGACCGCCTGGGCTCCAGTCGTCACGATGACGAGTCGCGCGCCCGGCGCCACCGCGCGCAGATCGCGCGTCAGCGCCAGGAGCTGCAGAAGGAGCGATCGCGCCAGGACCGGATCGGCGACCCTTCCGGCCACCATCACGACGCCGCCCGATCGGAGACGATCCGCGTCGGCGTCGGTGAGCGCGAAGGCGTTGGCCGGAGGAGGAAGCACCAGCGGCCGTGCCTCGCAGCCACTCGCCCCGAGCGCGTCCAACCAGGCGCCAGCATCGCCTGCCGCGGCGCCGTCGCGCACCGCGCCAGCATCGCTCGTGGTCGCGACGAACCAGAGCGAGGCCGGCGACGACGCCGGTCTCGACTGAGGCGCGCGCCGTTCGTCCGTCGTCGAAGGTGCAAGACTGCGACGCCAGGAGAGGCCATAGAGCTCCGGCGGCTTGGAAGAAGCGCGACGAGCCGCGACCTGGACCGCATCGGAACGCAACGGCTCCGGGAACCAGAAGCGACGGCGACGATAGAGGACGCCCGGCGCTGTCGAGAGCGGCGGCGGTCGGCGTACGTCCAAGGCGCTCCAGTCCAGGTCCAGTCCGCGGCAATAGAGCGCGCCGGCAGCGGCCAGGACCTGCTGGTGGGCAGGGCGATCGCGATGGAGCGAAGCCGCCCACCCGGCGTCCTCGTCCACGCACTGGGCGCCGAGGCCGCAGAGCGTGGGATGCGGGCCGATCTCCAGGAAGAGCCTGTGTCCGTCGGCGGCCGCCGACCGGATGGCATCGGCGAAGCGGACCGTGCCGCGCATCTGGTCCGGCCAATACGAAGCGGTCGCCACGCGCGCGCCATCCTCCCTCCCCGTCAGGTTCGTGTAGAACGGGAGGCGAGGCGCGCCCAGGCGCGTCGAGGCGATCACGGCGCGAAACGTATCGAGGATCGGATCGACGTGGGGCGAGTGCGCGGCCAGGGGGATCTGGAGGATCGTGCACTTTACCTCGCGCGCCGTGAAATGCGCCGCGAGCGCCTCGACCTCCGACCTGAGGCCGGAGACGACGATATTGCGAGGCGCGTTCAGGACCGCGATCGAGGAGTTGGGCGCCAGGTCCTTCAAGGCGCTCGCCACGTCTTCCTCGGGCGCCATGATCGAGACCATCGTCGCGCCGGCGCTGAGCGTAGACATCAGCCGACCGCGTTCCGCCGCGATCCGGAGGCCGTCTTCGAGCGTCAGGATCCCGGCCGCCCACGCGGCGGCGATCTCACCCACGCTGTGCCCGATGACGGCGATCGGGTTTACGCCGCGACTCCGCCAGTACAACGTGAGCGCCACCTGGAGGGAGAAGAGCGCGGGCTGAGCGACCTCGATCGCGATGAGCCGCTTCTCGTCGCCGTCGTGGATGGCCTCGCGGATCGAGAAGCCGAGGATCGGCGCCAGGATCTCGTCACAGCGATCCAGCGCGGCGCGGTAGACGGCGTCGCGATCATAGAGCTCGCGACCCATCCCCACCTTCTGCGCGCCCTGTCCCGTGTAGAGAAAGACGGGACCCGACGGCGCGCTCGCGGGCCGGCGCCCTACGCTGACCCGCTCGTCCTCTACCCCGGCCGCGACATCGCCGGCCGCGACTCGGCGCAAGGCCTCGATCGCTTCTGGCGCGGAATACGCCACAACCGCGAGGCGATGATCAAGGCGCGCACGACCCAGCGACGCCGTCGCCACGGCCTCGTCCAGGCTCAGCCCCCGCTCCAACGCCTCCGCCCAGAGCGCCGCGGTCTGTCCCAACCGCTCGCTATCGCGCGCCGAGAGCGGAAGAAGGACCGGATCGCCGGGAGCGCGCACCCCGTCCCGCGCGTCCTCGCGCGCCGCGTCCTCGCGCGCCTCGCTATCGCGCGCCGCGTCCCGAGGGCCGCTCGTCTCGCTCCCCACAACAACTTCCTCCGGGGCCGCGCTGGCGAGCACGATGTGCGCGTTCGTGCCGCCAAAGCCGAACGAGCTGACGCCGGCGAAACGCGACGCCGGGGCCTGCCAGGGAACGAGCGACGTGGGCACGACGATCGGCATCCCTTCGATCCCGAGCCGCGGATTCAGTTTCACCAGGTTCAGGCTCGCAGGGATCGCGCCGTGGTGAAGCGCCAGCGCGGCCTTGATGATCCCGGCCATCCCGGCAGCGCACTCCAGGTGCCCGATGTTGGATTTCACCGATCCGATCCGGCAGGGCGAGCTCGGATCGCGCCCCTCGAGGAGAACCGTCTTGAGCGCGCCCATCTCGATGGGATCCCCGAGCGGGGTGCCAGTGCCATGCGCCTCGACGAGCCCGATCGCGCCCGCGCTCACGCCGGCATCAGCCAGGGCCTCGCGGATCACGTCGGCCTGGCGCGGCCCGCTGGGGGCCGTCAGGCCGTTGGATCGCCCGTCCTGGTTCACGGCGCTGCCGCGGATCACGGCGATCACCGGGTCGCCGTCGCGGCGCGCGTCCGTGAGCCGCTTCAAAACCACGCAGCCGCAGCCCTCGCCGCGCACGTAGCCGTTCGCGGACTCGTCGAAGGTCTTGCAGAGGCCGTCAGGAGACAGGAAGCCCGTCTTCGTAAAGGAGACCGTCCAGTCCGGCGAGAGCATGAGATTGACTCCGCCCGCCAGGGCCAGGTCGCTCTCACCGCTTTGCAAACTGCGTGCGGCGAGGTGAACGGCCACGAGCGACGAGGAGCAGGCGGTGTCGACGGCGAGACTGGGTCCTCGCAGGTCCCAGGTGTACGAGAGCCGATTGGCCGCCACGGAGAGCGCATTGCCGGTGCCGGCATAGAGATTCGAGACGTGGCCGGCGGCGAAGAGCAGGCGGTTGTAGTCGCTGTGCGCGATGCCGACGAAGACGCCCGTACGCGATCCGGCCAGCGTCGGCGCCGGACGCCCCGCGGACTCCAGCGCCTCCCACGCCACTTCCAGCATCAACCTCTGCTGCGGATCCATCGACTCCGCCTCGCGCGGGGCTATTCCGAAGAACTCGGCGTCGAACTGGTCGACGGCATCGAGGTAACCGCCGCGCCGGGGAACGGGGACAGTCGACTCCGCCGCGTCGACGACGCCCTCATCAGGGCCGCCCGCGTCGGCAACCGGAGCATCGTGAACGGCCGGATCCCATCGGCCTTCCGGCAGATCCCGGATCCCCGATCGCCCCTCGCGGAGGAGGCTCCAGAATTCCTGGATATTCGACGCGCCCGGAAAGCGGCACGCCATCCCGATGATGGCCACGGCATCGCCATCCGGCGACTCCGTTCGCGGCGAGCGCGACTCGCCCCTTCGCGCGGTGCGCGAGGATCGCGCCCCGTCGCTCTCCCCCGCCAGGAAAGTCGCCAGCGCCTGCGGCGAGGGGTGATCATAGAAGAGCGTCGGGGGCAGGGCTCGCCCCAGGAACGCGGAGAGCTCGCCGGCCATCCGCACCGCCGCGATCGAGTCGAGGCCGAAGAGCGCGAAGGGCTCCTGCAGGGCCACCGCGGACGGCGCGATCCCGCGGATCGCGGCCAGCCGCTCGGCCAGCCAGCCGCGGATCGCAGAGAGCGATATCGAGTCGATCGTTCCAGCCGGCGTTCCATCCGGGGTACCAGCGGGCGAACCGGCCGGAGTAACGGCCGCCAATCCCTCCGCGAGCCCGTCGTCGCCCGTCCCGGGCGCGTTCGACACCGAGGTCGCGCTCGCCGCCGCAGGTGCGTTCGACGTCGAGGGCGCCTCCCAGCGCGCAAGTGATTCCAGGGAATGGTCGATCCACGCATCGCGGCACGTGCCCCGACGAACCTTCCCGCTCGACGTCTTCGGCACGCCGCCGGGCTTGACGAGCGCGACGCCGGAGAGCGCGAGTCCATGCTCCTCGAAGACGGCGCGGCGTAGCGCGGTCAACACCGCATCCGCGTCGAACGTGCGCAGGTGCTCGCGGCCGATCTCGTGCACGAGCACAACGAGTTCCTCGTCCACCGACGCTCCCTTCCCTGCCGCCTTGTCGTCCGGCGCCGCGACTGATCGCGACACGGAGAACGCGGCGCCACCGCCCGGACGGAGCGCCGGATGACTCCGCTCGGCCGTCCACTCCAGGTCCTGCGGGTAGTGATTGAGCCCGTGAACGATGATGAGATCCTTGAGGCGTCCCGTGATGTAGAGCTCACCACCGCGGACGAACCCCAGGTCCCCGGTCCTCAGGAACGGCCCCTGCCCGTCCGCAAGGCGCGCCTGGAACGTCGACTCCGTCGTCTCCGCCCGATTCCAGTAGCCGAACGGGATCGTCTCGCCGCCGACCCAGATCTCACCCACGCGATCCGGGTTCGCGACCGCGCGCGTCGCGGGATCCACGATCGCGATCCGCGTCGCGGCCACGGCAGGACCGCATCCCACGAGCCGCCGGCCCCCCGGCGCATGCTCATCCACGGGGACGACGTCGTGCCTTGCCAGGGCGTCCGCGTCGACGGTGACGGATTGCCAGCGAGACGAACAACCAAGCGCCGTCGCCTTCAGCGTCGCCTCTGCCAGTCCGAATCCGGGAGAGAACGTCCGATCCGAAAATCCACACGGGCCGAACGCGGCCTCGAAGCGCTCCAGGGTCTCCGCCCGCACCGGCTCGGCCGCGTTGAGGGCCATGCGCCAGCTCGAGAGATCGAGACCGGCACGATCCTCCGGCATAATCCGCTCGACGCAGAGGTCATAGGCGAAGTTGGGCGCCGCGGAGTGCGTGCCGCGATAGCGCGTGATGGCCTTCAACCACCGGATCGGGCTCTGGAGGAAGGACGCCGGCGTCATCATGACGCAGGGGAATCCCCTGAAGAGCGGTTCCAGGGCGCCGTAGATGAGCCCCATGTCGTGGAAGACGGGGAGCCACGTCACCATGACGCTCGCCGCGTCGTGATCCCATCCCTCATCGAGATGAGCGAGGTTGGCCAGGAGGTGACCGTGCGAGACCATGACGCCACGCGGCTCGGACGTGGAGCCGGAGGTGTATTGAAGGAGAGCCAGGTCGTCGGCCGTGATCGCCGGCATGGACCACGCGTCCGGATCCTCGCCGGCCGCGTCCCCGGTCGTCATCCATGCCACCTCGCGAAGAATGGGGAACGCCTCGAACTGGCGCCCCAGGGAATCGATGACGGACGAGGATGTGAACGCCCTGCGGCTCCCGCAATCCTGGACGATGCTCTCCAGTCGTCGATCCGGCCGTTGCCGGCTGGGCGGATAGCAGGGCACGGGGATGACGCCGGCGTAAAGGCAACCCATGTAGGCGGCGATGAAATCGAGGCCCGTCGGGTAGAGCAGGAGAACGCGATCGCCGGGATCAGAGTCGCGCAGGATCCGGACCGCGATCTGGCGGGACAGTCGATCCAGGTCACCCCAGCTCAGTCGCCCCTCTTCCTCCTCGCCGTCGCGCAACTCGATGTAGGCCGTCTTCCCGGGTTCCTCCTTTGCTCGAAGGCAGAGGAGCTCGACAAGCGTGCGCGGCCGCGAGGAAGGCGTCATCGGGGCGCGAGCCGGGTGGTAGCGGACATCACGGGCCGGAGAGAGGTCGTCGCATCCGAGAAGGGCGCGGGGCGATCAGGGAACAGGCGCTGGCTTCGTTCCTCACGCCAGCGTCGCATCCGCGTCGGGCGCCGCGATGTAGGACGCCTTCTGGCGCATGCTCTCGGCCAGCCGCGCCCCCTCCTCGAACTGCTCGCGGAAATACTGCCCGTAGCGCGCCGGCGAAAAGTCCGTCAACGTTCCGACCGTCGCGAAGTGATGCGCGAGGATGCGGCCAACCGCGTAGCCGGACGCGCCCGCGTACTGCCAGAGCGACATGGATCCGAGAAAGGGTTCCGAGCCCGCAGTGACCGCGATGGTGTCGGCCGTCACGTCGCGCGCGACCACGTGCGCGATGAGGCTCCCGGTGAGGGCCGCGATCACGGCCTTGCCCCGATCATCCGAATACTTGACGTCGTAGATTGCCGCGAGTGCCTTGAGCATCCCGAGATGCACGGACGAGATCGCGACCACGTCGGCGAAGGGCGGGGGCACCAACCCGGCACCCATCGACCACCACATCGTGTCCCGGATCACGCGCCGGGCCGCATGCTCGCGTTCCTCCGCCGACATCGTCCGGCTCGCACTGGCTTCGGCTGGAAATGACCCCTGGGAATCCACGTTCATAGGCCGAACAGTCTAATTCTCCAACCGTCGAAAAGCAATCCGGGTACCCCTGCCAGACCCCGGGGAAAGCGGTTTCTCTTTTCGCGGAAATCGTCCGGGAGTGCTATGCTCGTGTCCCCGTGAATGCCCCGCACCCGCTCCGCCCTCCCCCTGGTCGCGGCCAGGTCCACGTCCACTTCCACGAGCCCTCCGGCGACGCTCCCTCCCCCGCCGACTGGGCCACGCTCTCGCCCGACCAGCGCGCGCGCGCCCAGCGATTCAAGTTTCCCGGGCTTCGCGATGATTTCGTCCTCGTTCACGCCTGGCTCCGGCGGCTCCTCGGTTCCTACCTCGACCGGGACCCGAGCGCCGTCGAATACGAATGGGGGACGCGCGGGAAACCCGCGATCGCGACCCGGATGAATCCGCTCAGGCTCCGCTTCAATCTCTCCCATGCCGGTTCTCGCGCGCTCGTCGGCATCGCTTGCGAAGCCGCGATCGGTGTCGACCTCGAACCGCTCGTGCGGTCCATGCCGGATCGCGGAGATATCGCCACGCGATTTTTCGCTCCCGAGGAACGGGATGCGGTGCTCGGTGCCGGCGACGAGGCGTCGGGCGACGAGGCGTCGACGGAGGTCTTCCTGAGGATATGGACGCGCAAGGAGGCCTACATCAAGGCCCGCGGCGACGGTCTCTACATGCCGCTCGATGCCTTCCAGGTGCCGCTACAGCCGGGGCCCGGCCTCGTGGGCGTGGTCCGTGAGGAATCAGGAAGCGCCTGGGAGGTGCACGACGTGGCGGGCGAAGGCGTCCTGGGCGCCGTCGTCATCCAGGGCGAAGGCTGGACCATCATCCAATAGTTGGTCAACCGTGTCCGAACAAGGCATTCGCTGGAACATCAAGGGTTGGGGTTTTGAACCCGGCCTTTCTCCGTGCCTCTGTGTCTCAGTGGTTCAATTTGCCGTTAGAACGGCAATTCAACGGGGCTGAGCGGCTTTTCGCGACTCGCTGAGGAGGGAAAGAATTTCGAGGAAGAGGAGGATGAGAAAGCCCGTCACGGGCGTCAAGAGGAACGAGATGACAAAGAAGCCCCAGAAACCGAAGGCCTTCTTGCGGCCGATGAGGCCGATCATCGTGCAGAACGCGACCCAGACAAGCAGTGTTCCGACCCACATCAACATGGATTCATCCTCGTGTTCACGTGCTGACTATAAACCGCGCGCCGCCGCAGGCCAAGGCCCGCGGCGGCGGCGTGTTGTTGGTCGAAGTTACTTGGAACCCTTGCCCTGGAGGTCCTTGGCGATGCGAGAACCCTCGGCATACTGCTCCTTGAAATACTCGCGGACCTGGGCGGGATCGAGGTTCATGAGCGTGCCGCCGGTGGCGAAGTGCGTGGCGAAGACGCGGCCGATGCCGTAGGTCACGGCGCCCGCGAAGAGCGGCACCGAGGCGACACCGACGAGGCTGCCGGCGACCGGCAGGAACTTGGCGACGGTGCCGATGATCAGGGTGCCGACCGTGCCGCGAGCGAGAGCGTCGGCGGCGAGGGTGCCCACGAGCGAGCTGACGATGTTCTTGACCTTGTTCTCCGAGAACGGGATCCCGTAGTGCTTGGAGAGGTCGACGATCATCTTGATCTGGATGCCGCAGACGGCGGCGATGTCGAAGAGCGGGATGGGCACGAGCCCGGCGCCCATGGACCACCACATGTAGTTCTTGATGAGCTTCTGCGCCTCGGCATCCCGCGCATCTTCCGGTGAAAGGACAACTTCCTGAGCAACCGCCGCTTGTGACATGAGATCATGCCTCCCTGAATAGAAACGTTCGCGCCGACTGCATCCTGAGGACATCGAAAAGCGCGGATAACCGGGACGGAATGGTGCCCCGCCCAGCGTCCGCCATTCTGACCCTGCCCCCCACTCGTGTCAACCGCTCACCGGGAAAATTTCCGATAATAGGATACGGCTGGTGCGATTACCAAGCGCACCGGCGGCGACCGGCCGGGATCAGCCGAGGAAGTCGATGCAGCGATGGTACAAGCGCGTTCCAGATGGTACAAGCGCCGTGGCAATCCCGGTTCGAGACGCCATGACCCGACCGTTGACATTTGCATGCAGGCGCGTAAGGTGACGCCCGCATGGCTTTGTTCACATTCCACGGCGAGGTTAATCCTGTGAAACGTTCCCTCCTGGCCTTCGTCCTTGTCTCCGCCCTCGCGGCATCGGCAGTCGCCGGTCCCATGGGCCCCGTCGACCCCACCGCCCGCCGCATCGGCGTCGAGTTCGAGGCCTCCTCGGATAGGCGGCCCATGGAGTGGTCGGGCAACGCCAACGATCATTCCGACGCCAAGAACATCAACATGCTCGGTCGCCTCTCCTACGGCGTGACCGAGCGTGTCGAGATCTACGCGCGACTCGGCAGCTCCACGCTGGACGTCGAGGACGGTCCCGACGCCACCAACGCGGCAACCTCGTGGTTCGACGGCAGTCGCCAGTTCGCCTACGGAGGCGGCTTCGGCGCCGTGCTCTTCGGCGAGGACCGCTGGAACCTCGCTTTCCAGGCCAACGCGCTCGTTCACGAGCGGCACACAGGCACGACCCGTGGCTCGGTGGCCGGAACCGTCAACGATTACGATTACCGCGAGTGGCAGGCCGGCCTCCAGGTGCAGGGCCGCTTTGACCGTCTCCTCCTGGCTGAACCCGCGCTCCTGTACGTCGGCGTCAAGTACTCCGACGCCCAGGTGCAGGAGAATCTCCTGAACGGCGTTCGTGTCACCCCGCCCGACCACGACGCCCGAGAGAACGTCGGCGTCTACACGGGCCTGAGCTTCGGATTCGGCGGTTCCTGGCGCGCCTATGTCGAGGGACGCTTCATCGACGAGACCGCCGTCGGCGGCGGCGTGCGCTTCACCTACTGATGCACCATACAGACCAAGGGAGAAACTCCATGACCATCCACCACTCGATCCGCCGGACCAGCCGCATCGCCGCCCTATGCGGCGTGATCGGCATCGCACTCGTCTCGGTTCCCGACCAGGCCGGATCAGCGCAGGAAGCGGCGCCCACCGCGGCGCTCACCGCATCGGCCGCTTCACCGGCTCCCCGCACGATCGTGCACTACCTCGAGAACGCCGACGCCGCCAAGCTCGCCGGCGTCCTCGCCAGCGTCTACGGTCCGACGTCGCCGGCCGGCGCCCGTAACATCTCGATCATCGCCGACGCCGGCACCAACTCGCTCATCATCACCGCGCCGCCGGCCGCCGTCGACGAGGTCATGACCACGATCCGCCAGCTCGACATCCAGCCCTACCAGGTGCTCATCGAGGCCGTCATCCTGGAGGTCACGCTCGGCAAGGCCGAGAACCTCGGCGTCGACTGGACCTGGAAGAATACCAACGTCGACTTCGGCATCCGCGGCGCCGCTCCCGGCGTCGGCACGCTCGAGGCCATCGCGCTCTCGGGCGTCAAGCAGGCCGTCATCGGCGACCAGCGCACGCTCCAGGGCGTCATCCAGGCCCTCGTCTCCGATAACCGCACCCGCATCCTCGCCACGCCCCGCCTCTTCGCGGCCAACAACCGCGAAGCCTCGATCCTGATCGGGGACCAGGTGCCCGTCCTGCAGTCCCAGGCGGCCTCGGGCGGCGCGGTGCTCATGAGCACGTTCGCCTACCAGGACGTCGGCATCAAGCTCAACGTCACTCCCCACATCAACCGCCAGCGCCAGACCGTCATGGACATCGCGCAGGAGATCAAGTCGTTCCGCGCCGTGAACCTCCCCACCGGCATCAATGTCACGAACGCCAACCCGATCATCACCAACCGCCAGAGCAAGACCACCATCATGCTGGAGGACGGGCAGGCCGCGGTCATCGGCGGCCTCATCCGCACCGACCGGGTCTGGAGCGAGAACCGCGTGCCGCTGCTGGGGGACCTCCCCATCATCGGCGCCGCCTTCCGGTCCAAGTCGAACTCCGAGCAGAGGACCGAGCTCCTCATTTTCCTCACGACGCGCGTCATCACCAGCGCGGCAGAGATGCGAGCCCTGGTCGAGGAACAGCGCGGCGAGACGAGCGTGACGGAGCAACGCTCCGAGCAGCTCTTCAGCGACACCCACGGCATCCGCTCGGGCACCCGCTTCCTCGAGAACAACGTCATCCGGTAACCACACCGACCCAAGCCCCGCTTCGCCTGCAACAGCGGAGCGGGGCGAGGATGACCCGCTCCTGGTGATCTCATGAATCCGCACCACGGAGACCACCGAGACCACGGAACAAGGCATTACGGGGAAGAATCTGGACCAACAAAACGGCACCGCACAATTGGTGGCTATCTTGATTCTGTATCGACCTTCTCCGTGGTCCCAGTGGTCTCCGTGGTGAATATGTTCTGGCTAGATCTGCGGGTAGATGAAGGATCCCTCGCGCATGACCTTGTAGTGGATGGGGCACGACTCGCGCAGGCCGTAGTGATCGAACGAGATCGGGCCCGTGGCCCCGCGGCCCGCCTTGCTCACCCGCATCATGTCGGCAACGAGCGCGGGGACGGTCGAGTTCGAGGCGGTCATGGCGGTCACCAGGGACATCACAGCGTCATAGCCAATGGCGGCCCAGGGGTCCGGCTCAACGCCGTAGCGGCGCAGGAAGGCGTCGCGGAACGCGATGGCCGCCGAGTCCTGGGCGTAGGGCGTGTAGATGGACATCACCATCGTTCCCTCGACGTGCTCGCCACCCACCTCCCAGAGCCTCGGGGTGTCCAGCTTGTGGGACCCGATGAAGCGGGCGTTGATCCCCATGTCGCGCGCCTGGGTGATGAGCCGGCCGGCCGAAGCGTCGGGACAGGAGAGCAGGACCAGGTCCACGGGCAGCGGCGCGATCTGCGAGAGCACGTTCACGAAGCTCGCCTCCACCCCGCGGAACGAGAACTGCCCGAGAATGGCCAGCGGTCTCTCGCTGCGGGAAACCGCGTACGAGACGCCCGTCGCGAACGAGCGGCCGTCCTTGTCGTCGGTATTGAGGATGGCGATGCGGCTCACGGTCTCGAAGCCCGGGTGTGTCGATATCCGGGCCACGGCATCGCCGAATCCCTGGTCGCTGGGCATGAGGCTGAGGAGCATGGGGAACTTGTGCATCGTCAGGTCGGGTTCCGTCGCACCCGTGCTGAGATACAGCACGCCCGCGGTGTGGTACTGGATGGATGCCGGCAGGGCGGCCTCCGCGGAGTAATGACCGATCACGGCGACGAGATCGGGATCCTGGACGAGATCGCGCGCGATGGTAACCGCCTGGTCCGCCTGGTCCCCGTCGTCCCGGTAGGTGGCCACGAGCCGTCGCCCCAGGACACCGCTCTCGCCGTTCACGTGCTCCACGGCCAGCCGCACGCCGTCCCGGAACCCGTCGGACCGCGACGCAAAGGGCCAGACCACCGCGATGCGAACGTCACCCTCCCGGGATTGGAACGCCTTCACGGCCCGGTCCACGGCCGCGTTCCGCCCGCACTGGACGGAGAGCAGGCTGAGAAGCGCGAGGCAGACGACGCGAGCGATCCGGACGGTGCTCATCGGCTTATTGCTGGGGATTCAGCATGATCGGCAGGTTATCGCGCCCGTTGCCGATGACGATGACGCGCGAGTTCGGCGCCGAGGCGAGATCGCGGGTTGCGCGCACTCCCTCCCAGGTCAGGACGTCCGCCGTAAGGCTCGAGGCGATCGTGCGGTTGTAATCGCGGATGCCCTCGGCCTCGATCCTCCGCCGCGCCGCCTCCTTGCTCTCCCGGTCCAGGCGGAACGCGTACTCGAGCATCAACTGCTCCTGCGTCAGCTTGGACTCGATCGCGGCCACGAGCTTGTCGGGAAGGACGATGCGCCGCACCACGACGTCGTCGAGCGTCACGAAGTTCTCGCCGACCTGGGAGTAGGCGCCCTGCACCAGTCGCTCCAGCACCCCGCCCTGCGTGGTGAAGAGCTCCTCCGGCGTGAAGCGGCCGATGACGCGGCGCAGTTCCGCCTCGACCTCGGGCACCACGATGGTCCGCGCATACTCGGGGCCGATCTGCTGGTGGAGGATGGGGATGAAGTCAACCTGCGGGTGATAGCGAATCGAGAGCTGGAGGCCGACGTCGAGGCCGTTGACGGTCAGCGCCTTCATCTCGTGCGAGAGCTCCTGCTTGCGCACGTTGTAGATGATGACGGTGTTGAAGGGATTCTTGAGGTGCGTGCCCTCGGGGTAGATCCGGTCGAGGATCGTGCCGCCCGCGAACCGGCTCCACTCCACGCCCGCCTCGCCGGGCCGAACCGTGACGAC
>CAZJQD010000058.1:2547-18809 GCA_964548165.1 uncultured bacterium | reverse complement strand
CCACGTCGCCGTAGCCGCAGACGACCGCGACCTTGCCCGCGATCATGACGTCGGTGGCGCGCTTGATGGCGTCGACCAGCGACTCGCGGCAACCGTAGAGGTTGTCGAACTTCGACTTCGTCACCGAGTCGTTGACGTTGATGGCCGGGAAGAGGAGCTTGCCCTCGGCCTGCATCTGCTGGAGGCGGTGGACACCCGTCGTGGTCTCCTCGGAGACGCCGCGAAGTTCCTTCACCATCCGGTGCCAGATGCCGGGATGCGACTTCAACGACTTCTTCAGGACCGTCAATAGCTCCTGCTCGTCCTCGCCCGAGGGCTTATAGTCGAGAACCTTCGGGTCGTTCTCCGCCTGGTAGCCGAGATGGATCATCAGCGTGGCGTCGCCACCGTCGTCGACGATGAGGTTGGGGCCGACATCGCCCGGGAAGACGAGCGTGCGGAAGGTGTACTCCCAGTATTCCCTGAGCGACTCGCCCTTGACGGCGAAGACAGGCGTGCCGGTCTTCGCGATCGCGGCCGCGGCGTGGTCCTGGGTCGAGAAGATGTTGCACGAGCACCAGCGCACGTCGGCGCCGAGGTCCTTGAGGGTCTCGATGAGGACGGCGGTCTGGAGCGTCATGTGCAGGGACCCGGAGATGCGCGCGCCCTTCAACGGCTTCTTCTTGCCGTACTTCTCGCGGAGCGCCATCAGCCCCGGCATCTCCTGCTCGGCGACCGTGATCTCCTTGCGCCCCCACTCGGCGAGCGAGAGATCCGCCACCACGTAGTCCGCCGTCTTCTTGGCAGATGCCTTAACCGTCACCCTGCTGAACCCTTTTGCCATCGTCGTCCGTGCTCCTTGCATTATGTTCGCGGCCGCCCGTGCGGCGTCACGTGAAGTTGAAGTGACAAGTGTAGCCGATGGCTCGTCCTCGGCCAAGCCGCCACGAGCACGCTGTTGACGGCGGCAATGTCTCAAATCCGCCACCCCCGGGTTCACTCCCGGCCTCAGCCCAAGCGCCTCGGGTGAACGTCTGGAACGGATACGGCCCGCAGGTATACTGCGGGCGCTGCGGCGGAGGCGATCGATGGACGAAACGCGTGATGACAGGATACCGCTCTCACGGGTTCAATGTTGAAGAGCCCGGGATTCTTCATCACCCCCGTATCCGGCGGAGCGGTGCCGGTGGCCGTCGGGCTCATCCATGCCTTCGAGGCCTTGAAGATTCCCGTGGCGGTCTATGACTCCTCCCGGCGCTGCCGCCAATTGGCCGGTGACGGCCCGCTTCGCCAGGCGGACTTCCTCCCGATCCTGAGAGAGGAATTGATCGAAGCGATCCCGCGCATCCGGCCCTCGTGGCTCCTGGCCCTGGACGACGCGCCGCTCGACGCCGCGACCGCCGAGGCCCTGCGACACGCGCTCCCGAAGATCAAGATCGCCCACTGGCTGGTGGAGGCGCATGAGACGGTCGCCTGGTGGAAGACGGTGGGGCCGCAGGATGATCTCTTCTTCTCGGCGGAAGCCGGCATCTTCGCGGACCTGGCGCGAGCATCGCGCATCCCGTTCGCATGGCTTCCGACCGCCTGCGATCCCTCCCTCTACTCGGCCCCGGGAGGCGCGGCGCGCTCCGGCGTTGCGTTCGCAGGCACTCTCCGACCTGATCGCGCCGCGCTCTTCGAGACACTCTGCGCGGCCGGCTTGCCGCTCCGCCTCGCGGGCCGCGGTCTCTCCGAGCATCCGGCGCTACGCGCACACGTGGCATGGGACGGCTGGGTGGACTCCACAAGGGAAGCCGACCTGTACAGGTCCGCGCTCGTCGTCCCCGAGTTCCACGCCGGCGCTGGTCACGACATCGTCGGACCTCGCGTCTTCGCGGCCGCGGGATGCGGGGCCGTCGTGATGACACCGCCCAGGCTGTGTCTGAGAGAACTCTACCCGCAGGACGAGATCGAGATCCTGGAACCGGGAGCGGACTGGATCGAACGCCTGACCACGCTACTGGCCGATCCGCTCACTCCCGCCCGCGGCGCACGCGCCGCCGCATGGACGCTCAAGCACCACACGTATCTCCAGCGCGCCGCCGTCCTTACGGAACGGCTCGCACCATCGTCAAGAGCGTGACCTCCGCGGGACACGCGAAGCGCACCGGGACAAAGAGCGTGCCGACCCCGCGCGTGACATAGAGCTTCGCGCCGTTCTCCTCGATGAGGCCCTGCGCGTAGCGGGCGCCGTAGCGCGACGGCACCCAGAGCGGACCCCAGCCGGGAACACGGATCTGCCCGCCGTGGGTGTGGCCCGAGAGCGTCAAGGCCACTCCCGCCGCGGCGAGCCCGGGGAATTGATCCGGGTTATGCGCCAGCGCGATAACGGGCTCCCTCTCCCCTCGCCCTGCCAACGCCCGCTCGATGCTCGCCCCGCGATCGGGCGCCCGCCAGAAATCGGCAAGACCGGCCAACCGCAGTCGCTCGCCACCACGCTCCATCATGACGTTCTCGTCCGAGAGCACACGGACGCCGGCCCCTTCCAGCGCGCGCGTCACCTGCAAGGGATCCGTGTCGTAGTCGTGGTTGCCAAGGACGGCATAGACGCCGAGCGGGGCCTTGAGGGCGCTGAGAGCCTTTGCGCAAGGTTCCGCGTAGGCGATGCCGGATCCCGGCTGGAGCCTGGCGGTCGAGACGAAGTCGCCGGTCAGGACGACGAGGTCGGGCGCGAGCCCGTTCCCGGTCGCGATCACGCGCTCGATGAGCGACAGCGGAACGATGTTGGAGTGATGAAAGTCGGAGAGGTGGAGAATTCTCAACCCATCAAAAGCGCGAGGCAGGCCCGCGATCGGGATCGTCGTCGACTCGACGCGCGGGAACCAGGACTCGCCGACGGCTCCATAGCCGATCGCGGCCGCTCCGCCACCGTAGACGGCCAGCCGCAGGAACCGCCGCCGCGAGAGCGCTGACGTCATGCGCTAGTTGCGATCGCCGCCCGAGTTCTCGAAGAGCCGAGGGTCTTCCTTCCTCGCGCTCGAAATCGCCGCCTGTTCCGGAACATGAACCGCCCGGATCCCGGCCTCGATCGGAGCAGGATCCACCGCCTCGCTCGGCGACTTGATCCCAAGCGCGGGAAACTTGCGCGCCTGCGGCAAAAGCCGCGTCTCGACGGAACCGACCGCGGCGTTGTAGCTCTTCACCGCCTTCTCCAGGCCGTCTCCGACCTTCGAGAAGTGATTGAGAAACGCGCAGACGCGGTCGTAGAGCTCTCGGCCCTCCTCGGCGATCTTCTCCGCGTTCTCGGCCGTCTTCTGCTGGCGCCATCCGTAGGCGACAGCCTTCAAAAGGGCGATCAGGGACGTGGGCGAGGCCAACAACACGCCGCTCTCCGCGCCAACCTCGAGCAGGTTGGCATCGGAGGCCACCGCCGCCGCGAAGAAGGGCTCGCCGGGAAGAAAGAGCACGACGAAGTCGACGGTGTCGTCGAACTGGTCCCAGTAGGCCTTCGTGCCGAGCGCGGAGATGTGCTTGCGGACGGCCGCGGCATGCTCCAGGAGCAGTACCTGCCGTTCCTCTTCCGTCGCCACCTCGGTCGCGCGGATGTAGGCGGCCAGCGGGCACTTCGAATCGATGACGATCCGGCGGCCGCCGGGAAGGCGCACGATGAGGTCGGGGCGCAAGCGGTTCCCGTCCTCGGTCGTCGTCGACTCCTGCTCGGAGAAGTCGCAATGCTCGAGCATGCCCGCGAGCTCGATGATGCGCCGCAGTTGGATCTCGCCCCATCGTCCCCGGGCCTGGGACGACTTCAGCGCCGTCGAGAGCGTCGTCGTTTCGCGAGTCAGTCGCGTGTTCTGATCGTGAAGCTGGCGAAGATTCTCGGAGAGCTCCTTGTAGGCGCCCTCGCGCTTCACCTCCAGCTCGCGCACCTGCGCGTCGACCTTGGCCAGCGACTCCCTTACCGGCGCAACGACGGTCTCGATCGCCTTCTGCCGCTCCGCAAGATCGGTCCGCGCTCCGTCCTGGAACCTCTTGAGGGTCTCCTGCGCCAGGTGCAGGAAGGACTGCCCGCTCGACTTCAAGGCCTCCCCCGCCAGCGCCTGGAAGGCCTTCTCCAGCTCGCCCCTCGCCTGCGTCAGGAGCGCGATCTTCTCCTCGAGAGCCTTGGCCTGCTCCGCGCGTTCCGTCTCCAGCCGCGCGTTGGCCTCGCGGGCCGCGTTCGCGCGCGCCTCGGCCTCGACCGTCGCCGCGCGCGCCGTGGCGAGCTCGCGCTCGCGTTCCGCCAGCGTCGCCTCTTTCCCCCGCACCCGTTCCTCGAGCTCGGCTCGCGCCGCGCCTGCCGTGGCTCTCTCCGCCGCGAAGGAAGCCTCGGCTTCCTGGCGCGCCAACGCGCGTGCATCCGCGGTCGCGCGCCGGCCAAACCCCGCTGCCAGCAGGGCGCCGGCCGCGAGACCGACGGCGAGAGCGAGGCCCGAGGCCAGGAGAAGCGGAAGGAACGAAAAGAGTGACGATTCCATGGCGATAAGACTCGGAGAATACCAGCCCCCAGGGGAACTTTCACCCCACATCGAGCGCAGGGCAAAGACCGCACCGGGTTGGGATGACCGCCGAGTGTGGCTCCGACTACTCCCAGTCCCTCAGCTGCTTGCGAAGCCGTTGCACAGCCTCGGCCAGCTCCACGCGGTGCGTCTTGTAGACCACCGCGGCGCCGATCAACGCGGTGCCCATCACCAGGACCAGGGCCCCGACCGCGGTCATCTGCTGGGCACGCTCGAGCCGGTAGAGAGCCCGGTAGAGGATCGCCAGCAGATCGATCACGAGCCCAACGAAGCCCAGGACGACGTAGAGCCGGACGCGAAGCGCGCCGCCAAGTCCCATCGACGCGAGGGAAACGAGGACGAGGGTGAGGTGGAAGGCGAGCGGGTATCGATCGTCGAGGATGGCATACCACGCCGTGCTGGCGATCATCGACAGCATCGTCACAAACCGGACCTGGCCCCTCGCGGCCGGGCTCATGTGCTCCGCGTAGAGTTGCTGGAGCCCGAGAATCCCGCAACCGACGGGGATGATATAGGCGTGGATCGCGCGCAGTTGCAGTTCGCTCCAGAAGACCAGGCAGACGAAAGAGACGAAGCCGCCGATGGCGACGATGTTGTAGGGCGAGTCGCGGCGATCGCTCCCGAGCTGAGCGAACATCAGGCTGTGGGCGCCGACGACCACGAGCGCGACACGAGGTCCCAGGCCATGCCACAGCGTCCATGAGAGCGCCAGGAACGGGAGCGCGAAGAGCGAGGCCACGTAGCTCCAGCGACCCGACGGCGCGACATGGTCGGCCTGGCGCTTGAGCCCCGTCAGCAGGATCGAGACCGCCAGGCTCGCCCAGACGTCGTACTGCGGCGTCCAGAACGCGAGCGTGAGAACGAGCTGGCGGCGGACGAGAATGGCGGCGAACCAGCAGACGGCATGAACTGCGACGTGCGAAATGCCGCCCGTCCACTCGCGGGTCGCTCGGAACCAGCGGGTGCCGACGAACGCGTAGAGAATTAGCATGACGAGAAAGTCACGCCGTGGGAAAGCGGACCCGTAGTGCGCCACCTGGAGGAGGACGAGCGAGACCGTGACGAAGAGCGTCGCCTTCTGCAAAAACGACTCCGCCTCTCGCCCCATCCACCCCAACAGGCGATCGCCCAGCACCGGCCGCGGCCTCGGCCAGCCCGCGTATCGCTCCGCTAGCTCCGAGCGGAAGTGCGAAGCGAGGGCGCCGAGGGTGGCGACCCCGGCCATCACGGCGAGGAAGGGCCACGAGAGGCCGGCGAAGATCAGCCATGGCGCCGGCCACGACGTCTGGCTCCAGAAGAGCACCCAGAGCGCGCCGAGGAGGGGCATTTGCGCCACGGCTTCCCCCAGCGCCCCTCGCGGCTCGCGGCTTCGAACGGGCAGGAGCAGGGCGACGAGGATCGTGGCGCCGGCCGCCGCCAGGCCCGCTCGCGAGGCGGGGTGGTGATAGAGAATGTGAGCGCACGTGCCCAGGATGGCGACGACGCCGACGGCGTGCGCCGCGTCGATGCTCCATCGCGTCGGCCAACGGGCATGGGCGACGACGTTGAGAACCTGGACCAGGAGGAAGACCCAGAGGATGTGCTGGCGATCGAGGACGCTCGACACGAAGAAGTCCATGTGCAGAGCGAGAAGAAGCTCCGCGCCGGCGACCGCGAAATACCAGGTGCGCTCCCGGAGAACGCCGTGGTAGACAAGGAGGAGGGCGGCGGCGGCAAGGAGTGGGGCCACCTGCCGCGGCGCCTCCTGGGCGTGGAACATGCCCCACCACGTCGCCGCCTGCGCGGCCGCGGCGAGAAACCGTCCCCAGTCCCGGCGCTCATCCTCCCACGCGGCGGCATCGAGCCCACCGAGGCCCTGCAGGCCGGTGCGGAGCGGCGAGCGCTCCACGGTGACCAGGGTCCAGAAGAACCCGCACGCGATCGCGGCCCAGGCGCCCGGTATCGGGTGGCGGAAGGGGCTGAGTCCGGGGAGCCACGTCACGGCGAAGTAGGACCCGAGCATCACGGCAAGGCCGGCAAAGGACGCCAGAACGCGGTGGCCGCCGAGCGCGTGGAGCCTGAGGAGCGCGAGGCCCGCCACGATCACGACGGGAGCGTTGGTGTGATAGTGATGCGTCTCGATCGGCGCCTCGGGAAAGAGCGTCAGCTGGAATGCGGTGCGGAAGAGGTAGAGAAAGAGCAGGATGCCCAGGAGCACGGCGGAGGAGTTGCGATACGGGGCCCGGTGGCCGCTATCCAGCTCAGCGCGCGCAAGAAAGTAAAGCGCGGGCAGACCGAGCGCGGCGAGAACCGTCGAGGGATTCCTCATCGCGGGGACAAGTAGCGCGGCGCTCCAGATCGCGACCGTGACTCCAAAGTGGTAAGCCATCTCGGCGCCGGCCGCGTGGCGGGCCCCGGGCAAGCGCGCGGCATGGCGGCAATAAAGACCGGCGGCGAGCGCGGAGAGCCCCGAGATGATGAAGCGATGCGTCGAGATCGCCGCGATGTCAGGATGCCCGACATAGTGGACGCTGAGAAAGGCGAGTACGAGCGCAGCCAGGACAAGGCTCGCGGACTCGATCCAGTCTACGACGTCCGCTCGCGTGACGACGCGGCGGACGATCGAGAACGTCGCGAGCGTGACGAGAACGGCAAGAGACGCGACATGCGCGGACGAGAGGCCCCAGGAACCGAGGCGTTCTCCCTCATGATGTTGCAGGAGCAGGTAGTGGCCGAGCGTGAAGAAGAGAACGGCCATCTGCGGGGGGCCAAGCCGCCACCCTTGCCGGGCAACGAGAAGAACGGCCGCGGCAGCCACGTAGGGCGCCGCGTATTGGATACGCTCGGCGCGAAACCCGGAATCGGCGACGATCCCGAGGACCGCGATCGTGGCGACGAATAGACCGCTTGTCAGGAACCAGGGCGCCGCGGGCCCCGTCAGCGCGGGTGTCGCCCTCCGGCTCGCGAACCACCCCGGCATTGCGCTTGCGAGGAAGGGCGCGATACTGCCGACGATCACGATCGCGCCGGCGAACGCGGAGAGCGAGAGCGGGGCGAAGTAGGCGCGGAGCAACGAAGGGCGGCCGGCCATGAAGGGATCCCCGGCGCCGACGACGAGCGGGTAGGCCAGGAAGGCGGCACCGAGAAGAAGGGGCGGGAAACCCTCGGCGCGCGCGGCCAGGAGGAGAGCGCCGAGAAGGAGCAACCGATCGCCGGCGGGCAGGATCGCGCGGAGGTAGAAATCGCCGGCAAAGATGAGGGCGAGTAGAACGACCGCGATCGCCGAGAGGCTCCGCAAGGGACGCGCGAGCGGCTCAACGTGCCTGGCGAGATCGTCGTCGACGTCGGGCCAGAGATCGAGGACGAGAAGCGCGGCAAGATAGAGGAAGAGCGCGTGGCGGAATCGATCATCCAGGAGAATATTGACCGAGACTCCCTGCCCCGGGCGAGCCAGCTCGATGAGAAAGCCCGTGATGAGAAGGAAGAAGAGAACCGCGTAGCGCCGCCGCCCCAGGGCGAGCGAGAACGAGGGAAGCTGAAGGGCGAAGAATGCGGCCAGGAGTACCTGTTGAGAGGAGGCGGACCCGCTGAGAAAGGCGAGGAGGGCGGCGAGAGATCCCACCATGGCCACGCCCTCCACGATCCGCCGTGTCGGCGTGACGGCCTCGACGCCGAGCAGCGGGTAGCGCCGCTTCAGGGCGAGGAGAGCGAGATGCACGAACTGGAGGAGAACCGTCACCGCCAAGGCGCTCCCCCACCACGTCACGCCAGGCGTATTGCGATGAAGTCCAAGCGCGACGCCGGCCGCGATCCAGAACCAGCCGACGTAGGTGCCCCACGCGCCGCTTCCGCCGACGCGCCAGGCGTTCGCGATCATCATCCAGGCCAGGCCGCTCAGGACGAGCGCGATCGCGGTCTTCGGCGGGAGACCGCGGAGGTCGACGTTTCGCGCGAACGCCAGGATGTCCACGCGGAGTACAAGCAGGACGGCCGCCAGGCGAAGCGGCGTGCTGATGACGCGGTGCGACGCCTCCCTCCAGGGAAAATCGCCCCGGCCCCAGAAGGGGTCGCCGCCGTCGAGCTCCTGCAAGCCGGGTCGTGAGGCCATGACAGCCGCGACCGCGAGTAGCACCAGGGCGTTGACGCCGGTACCGAGTCCGCTACCCCAGGCCAACGCGGGCCACATCGCCTGCAGGTGAGTTCGCATTCCGGGCAGCAACACGGCCGCAAGGATCACGGCCAGGGCGGCAGGCAGGTAGGAACGGGCATGCCAGGCCGCGGCCGCGAGCGCGCCGGTCATGAAGAGGGGGCCCACGAAATCGAGGACGACGTAGGACGAAAGCGGATCTCCGGCGGGGCGCCGCTCCACGAAGACGCGCAGGAGCATGGCCGCCATGGCGAAGAGGCCGTAGAGCAGGACGACGGTCGAACGAGCCCGCGCGAGGAGTTCGATGCGCAGTACGCGGCAGGCCGTGAGCCACAGGATGGCGAGCACGCCCAACCCGAAGACAAGCGAGTTGCCGCGAAATGCGGGACCCGTGAAGTCGACGCACCCGAGATAGGGCAGCGCGAGCGCGAGAACCATCATGCCGGTCTGCAACCACGTGAGGCGGTCGCGCCTAACGGCGACTCCCACGAAGAGCGCGGCCGTGACGACGAGGAACCCGGCGGTCCGGAGTGGCGCGCTTTCGTAATGCCACTGCGCCAAGATTGCTACAACGGCGGTCAGCCCCAGGGCCGCCATCCTGAGGCCTTCGGCCGCTGTGACGAGATCGGCGCGACGACGCGCGGCGGCGAGCGGGCCGACAGCGGCCAGGCCGCCGAACACGACGAATCCCAGGATAGGTTCCCATCCCCTGGGAAATGCGGCCAGGAGCGCGAGGGAGGCCACGGCAAGGGAGATGAGCATCAGGCCAATCCAGGCATGAACGACCCGACGCTCATTGCCGTGACGCATCCACGCCAAGCCAGCGCCGGCCAGGACCAGCCCGCGGAGGATCTCCTGCCCCGAGCCCATCAGGATAGCGAGGATCACGAGCGCATAGCCCAGGAAGGATTCCGCCTGCTGGACGAGTCCGCGATCGCCTCGATGGAGCGTGCGTTCGAGGTCCAATACGAGTACGCCGGCGCCAAGAACCATGAAGGCGTACAGGGCCGGATCGGGTTCCAAGGCAAGAAATCCATGCACCCAGAGGAAGACCTGGAGGAAGGTGCCGAAGAGCGCGACGCCGAAGAACCAGGAGACGCGCTTAGAGATGCCCGAAATCGCCTCGACCGTGTCGACATCTTCCGAGCCGGTGGCATCAGCGCTCGCAACGGGTCCCGAACGGGATGGGGCGACGGTCGCCAATCGACAGAACGTGTTCGCGACGAAGCCCAGGCGTAAGAACCCCGCATAGAATCCGACGGCTATGAAAAGCCCGATACCGCCGGCATCGACGATCCACGGCGGCTGGGGCAGAACGCGCGAAAGCGGCGCCATGAGAACCAGCGCATTCAACAGGAGGAGCGTCCGACCGAGAAGCGGGGCCAGTCTCACCTCGACGGCGCCGCACCACGCGCCAAGCCCTCGGCCGAATCCGACGAGATAGAGCATGCTCAGGAAGGCGACCGCCGCGGTTTTCTGGGTGACGTTGGCGTCGTCGGCGAGGACGGCGACCGTCATGAAGTTGACCGGCAGGAGGAGGATGGCGGCGCCCCGGAGAACCGCGGCCGTATCCCGGAATTCGTCACTCCTATGCTCGATCCACGATCCCAGGCCCGCCAAGCCGGCTGTGAAGGCCGCGAGAAGCACGGGCATGATGGTGTAGCGGATCAGCCAGTGTCGATCCCATGTGTAATACGCCAGGAGCGATGCGCCCACGAGGACCATGAGAACGCCGGCCACCATGTACCAATTCTCGAGGACGAAGGGGCGGAGGTGTTCGTTCCAGAGCTGAGCGCCCCGCTGTGTCACCGCTTCCCTGCGACCGGTTACCGCGGTCGGGACAGCCGGTTCCGACGTTGGGACAACAACCTCCGAGATCGGCCGCGCCTCGGGGATTGGCGGCGCCCCGGAGATCGGCGGCGCCTCGCGTGACGGAGCGAGCCGAGCCACGAGCCAGGCGAGCTCATCAGGCGGGATCACCTGTTTCCAGCGGAAGACGAAATCTGCGAGCTCCCCGGCCGGCTGGATCGCACCGGCCAGCGCCGTGAGCGAATCAATGATCGGAATATCCGGATCGGCCAGGCCCGCAAACCAGTTCAGGACAAGCGAAACGGCGCCGTGCTTCTCCCGGTCATGCAAGCTCTGTTCAAGCCGCACCGTGGCCGCCCGATGGTCGTCCAACCACGCCCGCCACTGGTTCCAGTTGCGGCACCCCGGCTCCCCGAATCGCGCGGTGAGAGCGCGGGCCGCGCGTTCGGAAAGGTTCGGAGACGCGGCAACGACGGCAACCAGCTCGTCCACGAAGCCATCGTCGGCCTGCACCAGCAAGGTATCGGGGGTAAGTGCCGATACCCCGGGAACCAACGGCGCATCTACGGGAATAAACCGATCGAGAGCGGCGCGAAGCTCGCGCTCGATCTCACTCCAGGAAACCGGTAGAGCCGAGAGAACCGGGTCACCGGCACCCGGGGATGCCGCCGCGAATGAATCGAGGTGCGCCTGAACTTCGCCGCGGGCCTCGTCGATGAGCCTCTCCACCAACTCCCGCGTCCACGCCGAGGGCGGTCCCTGCGCTCCACGCACGGCCTCCTGGTACCGGGTCCTGACCATCTCGCACGTGGTCGGAACCTGGAGCGACCATGGAGCCACGAGGAGCCAATCCCTGAGCGCGCGGTCCGCGTTCGCGATCTGCCTTAGAGATGCGGCGCGAGTCCTCCAGCCCACCGGCAGATCGCGGGGTAAGTCGTCGAGGAGCGCGGTGACAGCCGCCGCGGGAACAGCGCCTCGGGCATGCGCTTCGTGCCACTCCAGCGCTGCTCGATGCCGCCGCTCCTCGATGTGCCGCGCCAGCGCCGCCGCCGCGGGACCCGTGCGCGAGCCCAGGACGCTCAGCAGGGTCCCCGTATCCGCGATCGGTCCGATGTCAGCGGAGAGTTCCTGGAGTGCGGCTCCTACAAGAGCCCTGTCGAGCGATCCGCCCGCTTGCCGAACGGCAAGTGAAGCCACCAAAGCCTCGAGCGAACCCCTTGGCGCGCTCACCCCTTCCGCGACTTTCGCCCGGAGTGGGATCGAGATATCGCTGTGCGGAGCATGCGCACACGCTAACCAAACGGCCCTCGCGAGACAACGAGGATATGCCGCCAACAGCAATTAATGGCACATCCCGATGCGCGTAGCTCCCGCCCAGGATCAAGTTGAGTCTTCCCCCTGGCCGAATCCGGGTTAGAATACCGCCAGTGAACCGGATACACATAAAGTGTCGTTGTTGCGCCAGCTTCAGCACCTCCATTGTGGAAACCCCGGAGCCGCGGAACTTGCTTTGACACCGCGGCTCCCTGTTTCTGCGCCTCCCTCGTCCGCCCACGGCGACGCCGCGTTTCGTCGGCATGATCCCGCCTGGCGCCGGCTCCCCAAGGTCGACCTCCACTGCCACATCGACGGGGCCCTGCGCGTTGCCACGATCCGAGACCTCGCCCGCGAAAAGGGATTGCCTCTCCCCTCCGAGGATCTCGACGTCCTGAGAACGCACGTCCAGGTGCCGACGTCGTGCTCCTCGCTCGTGGACTTCCTCCGCGTCTTCCAGTTCTTCTACCCGTTCCTGGAGGGACCGGGCGCGATGGAGCGGGCGATCTACGAGCTCTGCGAGGACCAGGCCGCGGACGGCGTCGTCTACTTCGAGGGCCGATTCGCCCCCGTCCTGCAGGCCACGAACGGCGCCGCGCTCGACGAGATCGTGCGAGCCGTGGTGCGCGGGGCCGAGGCCGGGGCCCGCGACTTCGGCGTGGAGTGCGGGATCCTGCTCTGCTGTTACCGGACGGAGTCACCGGAATCGTCGATAGCCACCGTGAAGGCCGCAGAGAAGTTTCGAGGCACGGTCGTCGGCGTCGACCTGGCCGGCGACGAGTCCTTCCCGATCGAGGATCACGCGGCGGCCTTCGCCCTGGCGCGCTCTCTCGGAATCCGCACGACCATCCATGCCGGCGAGGCGACGGGGTCCGAGGCCGTCCGGGCCGCGCTCGATATCGGGGGCGCGCGCCGCATCGGTCATGGCGTGCGGATCGCCGACGATTCCGAGCTCCTGGCGCGCACGAGAGGCGATGGGATCTGCGTGGAGTGTTGTCTCACGTCGAACCTGCAGACCTGCTCGGTCCCGGACCTGGCCGCTCATCCCTTCGCGTCGTATCTCCGCGGCGGCATCGCGGCCACCCTGAACACCGACGACCCCGGCGTCTCCGGCATCACGCTCTCGCACGAGTATGGCCTCGCGGAGCAGGCGTGGAACCTGACGCGCGCGGAGCTCCTCGAGAGCACGCTGCACGGCGTCGAGCACAGCTTCGCCGACGACGCGGTGAAGAGCCGCGTGCGGCGCCGCATCGAGACGGCCTGGGCGGAATTCGTCACCGCGGCACCCTCGATTTCCGATGCAACAGCATCGGGCAACAGTTGAAAGGAACATCATGAGCGACAAACCCGAACCCCTGTACTACCTCCTGAACGACCAGGGCCGCGCGCGTCGCGGCTACACGCTCAGCGAGCTGGCCGCCATGCGCGAGGCCGGCGACCTTCCGAACGACGCGGAAGTCTCTGCCCTGCCGCCGCAGTCCCTGGGAGAGCTCCTGGGCGCAGTACGGTCGGGCCCTGCGGAGGCCGCAACGATGCTGGCCGGCCGCGTCCACCTGGACCGCCCGCTCGTCTTCTTCGACCTCGAGACCACCGGAACGCTCGTCGCGAGGGACCGGGTGGTGGAGTTCGCGGCGGCGCGCGTCGACACGGACGGGCGGATGGAGAGCTGGGTCCAGCGGATCAACCCCACGGTCCCGATCCCCCACGAGACCACGCTCTGCCACGGCATCACCGACGAGATGGTCCGCGGGATGCCCACCTTCAAGGACCTTGCACCCCGCATCGCCGGCTTCTTCGGGGATGCCGACCTCGCGGGCTTCAACATCATCCGCTTCGACATTCCGCTCTTGGCGCGCGAGTTCGAGATCTCCGGGGTGGAGTGGCCCTGGATGCGAGATTGGCAGGATCGCACGGTGGTGGACGTCATGAACATCTACCACGGGCTCCGGCCCCGCAACCTGGCGGCCGCCTACCTCGACATCTGCGGCCGACCGCTCGTCAACGCTCACACCGCGGAGGCCGACGTCCACGCCACGCTCCAGATCCTCGCGGGCCTGGTCGCGCGGGGCGAACTGCGGGGTGACCGCATCGAGCACTGGCGCGGGCTCGTGGACGCCAGCCGTTCCAAGACGCGCAACGTCCCCCTCGACTTCAGCGGCTGGTTCATCCTCACGCCCGAGCGCGACATCTACTTCAACCTCGGCAAGCGCCGCGGCACGTCCTTCAAGGAGACGATGCGGTCCGGCAATCCGGAGGATGTCTGTGGCTACCTGCGCTGGATGATGAAGCGGGATTTCACCGAGCGCACGCTCGAGGTGGCCCAGTTCATGGCCGAGCGACTGCCTCGCATCCGGACGACGAACGACTTCGAGCGCGACTGGAACGCCTTCATCGACGACCTCCAGTCACGCTTCCGCGTCCGTTCCTCCCGGGGGTGACGGTCTCCGGGGGGTAGCCCAGGCGATTCAGCCCAGGCGTGCGTATTGGCAGGCCTTCAACGCCCAGAACTTCACGTCGACCGCGGGCCAGTCGCTGTCGCCGGCGTGGTGCAGGACCGCCACCCAGCCGGGACCGCACTCGGGCAGGTCGACGCCGCCCGTGGCGAGAGCGCGGTCCCTCATGCGATCGTCGAGTCGAAAGCCGACGGTATCCATGCCCAGGGCGACGCCAAAGATGATCCCGCGCGTGTAAGCGGCGACGTAGCGGTAAGCGTGCCAATCGGGACAGTAGACCCGCGCATCTCCGAGGGATTTAACCGCCCCAACAAGAACATCCGCGATATCCGAATGAGCGGACTTGTCCTGGAGGTAATCCAGCACGGCGTGATTCACCGGCAACTGCAGTTCGGCCGGAACCTCGAGGTTCATTCGGTCCTCCTGGAACCGCGATCCTGTCCAGTTTCCGGACAGTTGTCCATTTTCTGTACGGACATCGAGCTTGTGCGCGCTGGGAATGCACGAATTCAAGACGGCACGGATGATGCAGTTCCCATCCCCATGACCGCCCGCGCCCTTACGCTTCCCGAGCTGGATCTGCCAGCAGCCGCCCCGTGTCGCCCGGGCGCCGCGATCGGTCTCCTGCTGTCGCGCCAGCCGCGGTTCGTTCATCCCGAGTCCCACTGGCTACACAGCACGAAGGTGGCGCTCCACTGGATCGCGGACCGCGGTGGCCAGGTACTGGCCGGTTCCGGCCACGCCGCGTGGGAGTTCGTCCATTGGTATGCGCGACGCCTGGGCCTTCCCATGACGATGTTCGATGCGGGACACCTCGACGAGCTTCTCCGCGCGGCGGACGCGTTCCTCGCGCTCTCCATCCGCCCCTCGGGGCTCATGATGCGGCTGGCCCGAGACGCGCTCGCCGCAGGAAAGAGCGTCCATGCTCTGCCAGGGAATGGTGTCGCCCTGCCAGCGCATAGAGCCGCTGCTCGCGCCGAACCGGCGGGCGCCGTGACGCTCCCGCCCTCCTGCCCGGGATCCCTCGAGGGTTACCTCTGGCACTATACGCGGTCGCGCGCGGGACCCTGGCCGGGGCAGACCCGAGACGAATGGTTCGAGGCCCTCGCTGACGGTCGCAAGGACGCCACGCACACGGCCGCGCATGCGCTCCTTCGCATCGTCACGGAGAAACGGATTCGCTCCGGGAGCCACCTTGTCCGGGGAGCGGCGAGCGTCGTCAGTTTGAGCGCTCGACCGCCGGATGTTCTCTGCGCCCTACGACACTATCGCTGCTGGCTGGGGCGTTGGGACTACGAACCCTGGGCGGTAGGCATTCGTCGCGAAGCGGCCCGGGGCATGGGCGCGCGGCCCGTTCACTATCTCCCGTCGTCCGCCTACGCGATGCTGGCAACCGGGGAACGCTGGCGCTTCCAGAAGCACGAGCCGCCGGAGACCGACTGGTCTCACGAAGAAGAATGGCGTATCCTCGGCGACATCGACCTCTCGCGGCTTACACCCGACGACTGGGTCGTCTACCACCATCCTCCGTGATATTCGCTCGTTCCTAGGGAGGCGACACGGGACTCGAGGTTGTCTGTGAAGATCCTCTACTGCGGCGACAGCGCGATCGGCGGAGCGGCCAACTACCTCCTGGGCGTCTTAGGCGACATGAACGCGGACGTCATGCATCTTCCGCCCTCCACCGTGCTCTCACCGGCCGCCGCCGCTCGGGACTGGGACCTGGTGATCCTGAGCGATTATCCTGCACGCCAGGCGAAAAAGGCCGAGGCCGCGCTCGCGCGCTCCATCCGCGAGAACGGATCGGGCCTCCTCATGCTCGGGGGCTGGGCGTCCTACTCCGGTCCTTTCGGCGGCTGGCGCCGCTCACGGATCGAGGAACTCCTCCCGGTCCAATGCCAGGCCCGGGACGACCGGACGAACTTCCCCGGCGGTGCCGTTGTGCTCCCGGCCCAGGCCGCCGCGGCCGATGGCGGCCGCACCACGATCGCTTCCCGCACCGCGACCGGGCGGTCTTCGACCGGGCGGTCTTCGACCGGGCGG
>CAZJQD010000058.1:0-2447 GCA_964548165.1 uncultured bacterium | reverse complement strand
CGCTTCCCGCACCGCGACCGGGCGGTCTTCGACCGGGCGGTCTTCGACCGGGCGGCGAGCAGAAGGGCCATTGGATCCGCGCCTGACCCTCGACCGTGATCCGGCGCGCGTCATCCTCAAGGGCCTCGGTTTCCGTTCGCCCGCGGCCATCTGCGGCTTTAATGCCGTGAAGCCGAAGAGCGGATCCGTCGTCGTCCTGGAGGCGCGTCCCGTCCGGCTGAAGGGCACCCAGGGATCAGCATCCCTGAGATTCTGCCATCGCAAGCATCCCCTCCTGGTCGTCGCCGAGCGCGACTCCGGGGATCGCCGCCTCCGCAGCGCCGCGCTCGCCACGGATCTCGCGCCGCACTGGTGCGCGGGGCTCGTGGACTGGGGCGGGCGCCACCGCAAGCTCACCGTCACCGACGGGCAGGCCGTGGAGGTCGGATGCGATTACATTCGGTTCGTCACCCAGCTTGTGGATTGGACGGCCGGTCACCGCTGACACCGGTGACCAGCCCCCGTACAATGGAGGCACTATGGACGACTTCACGAAGAAGGTTTACGAGATGAGGGGCGCAGGCGGGGACATGAAGAAGCTCATGGCGCGAGGAACCGTCGCGTTCTTCTTTCTTCTCGTCCTGGTGGCGGGATGCAATTCCGTGCACATCGTGCCGGCCGCTCACCGAGGCGTGAAGTTCAACATCCTCTCGGGTCTCGTGCCCATCGCCTACGGCGAGGGACTGGCGATGAAGATCCCGTTCGTGGAGACGTTCATCGATATCGATGTCCGCATCGACAAGGTCGAGCACCAGGTCTCGGCCGCTTCCAAGGACCTCCAGACCGTCGGCACCACCGTCGCCCTGAACTTCCGCCCGGACCCGGATCGGGTCATGAACATCTACCAGAGCATCGGGCTCTCCTACCGCGAGCGCGTCATCGATCCCTCCATCCAGGAGGCCGTCAAGTCGGTGACGGCCCAGTACACGGCCGAGGAGTTGATCACGCGGCGCGAGGAAGTGAAGGACAAGATCCAGTCCGTCCTGGATGAGAAGTTGCGGCCCGAGCACATCATCGTGGTCGCCGTGAATCTCACCGACTTCCAGTTCTCGGAGGTCTTCTCGTCCGCCATCGAGCAGAAGCAGACCGCCGAACAGCTCGCCCTCAAGGCCAAGCGCGACCTCGACCGCATCCGCATCGAGGCCGAGCAGCGCGTCGCCCAGGCCCGCGCCGAGGCCGAGGCCCAGCGGATGCTGGCCCAGTCCATCACGCCCCAGGTCGTGGAACTGCGGCGCATCGACGCGTTCGGCGAGGCCATCCGCAAGTGGAACGGGGTCATGCCCCAGGTCTCCTCCGGCGCTCTTCCCTTCTGGGACGTCCTGGGCGGCCAGGCCCGCGACCAGGCCCGGAATCCGCGGTAAGCCCCAGCGGCCGGCCGTTGGCCACGCGAGTCGATTGACCGTGTTCCGACCTGCCGTCCTTGGGGCCCTTCTCCTGGCGGCGGTACCCGCGTCGGCAGACGCTCCCCTGGCGGACCCGCTCGCGGCCGCACCGGACCCCGGCTACCAGCTCGCTTACGTCTCCCCGCTCATCTCCTGGTTTCCACCCGGTTCCCGGATCCCGTTCGAGGGAGCGGACTACGGGAGTTGTCTGCTCGAGGTCGCCGCGCGTGACCTCGTAAGCGACTCCGCCGCGCTCGCCACGATCACCGCGCCACGAACCGTCAGCGACCTTCTCTTCGTCGAGCAGGCGGCGATCCTGGCCCAGGACTACGCTCTGCGCAATCGCGACGCCAGCGACCTGCTGGTCGCACCTCCGGGGGTCGCGGCAACCTCCTCGAATCCCACCGCCGTGGAGGCCGCACTCGCGGCGGCGGCACCCTCTCCCGAGCGTCCCGCCAGGCTCTACCTGACCAACGAGGGCACGCCCGGCGGCGCCACGGCCCGGCGCGGGCACTACGTCCTGGCCGTGGGGAGCCAGACCCGGGGCAACCTCGTCGCCTACGCGATCCGCGATCCGAACCGCCCCGTTCCCGGCGAACTTCTCTACGATCGCGCGACCGGTCGCTTTCTTCCCTACGGTCCCTTCGCGCATGTGCGCCTGGATGAAACCGTCCTCCCGGCCGAGAATGCGGCCTGGATCCGCCGCATCGCGGCCGCCCTCCTCGACACGCCCGGACAGCGCGCGCTGCCGCTCTGGATCCCTGCGCCTTCCCCTGCGGCCGCGGGCGCCGCGGCGGCGAGCGCCCCCCCGTTCCTGAAAGCGATCGAGGAACCGATCGCGGACGACGAGCTACCGGGCGTCGTCGTCGGACTCGCCGACGACGACGGACACCTCGGTCTTTACTTCGATCCCTCTCTCTTCATCGACGGCCACGATCCGCGCATCCGCTGGCAGATGCAGACCGCGTTCACCCAGCAAGCCCTGACCGGCATGGCCGCCTACGTTGTCCAGCGTCCCCTGGCGCG
>CAZJQD010000057.1:9167-19679 GCA_964548165.1 uncultured bacterium | reverse complement strand
AGGGCGACGTCCACGACATCGGCAAGAACATCGTCGGCGTCGTCCTCGCCTGCAATAACTACCGGATCGTCGACCTGGGCGTCATGGTCCCCTGTGCCCAGATTCTGAAGAGGGCCAGGGAAGAGAAGGCCGAGATCATCGGGCTCTCCGGGCTCATCACGCCTTCCCTGGACGAGATGGCGATGGTGGCGAAGGAGATGAAGCGCGAGGGCTTCACCGTGCCGCTCCTCATCGGCGGCGCCACGACCTCGCGCGCGCATACCGCCGTCAAGATCGCGCCGGAGTATGACGGCCCCGTCGTCCACGTCCTCGACGCCTCGCGCGCCGTCGGCGTCGCGTCGAGCCTGCTCAGCCCCGACCAGAAGGCCGACTTCATCGCCCAGACGCGCGCGGACCAGGAGAAGGTGCGCCAGCAGCACGGCGCGAAGAAGGCGCAGGACCTCGTTCCGCTCGCCGAGGCGCGCGCTCGCGGCGCCAAGGTCGTGCCCGCTCCCGAGAAGCCGAAGAAGTCCGGCCGCCAGGTCATTGATTCCGTCCCCATCGCCGACCTCCGCCCGTTCATCGACTGGACACCGTTCTTCGCGACGTGGGAACTGAAGGGTCGGTACCCGGCGATCCTCAAGGACCCGGTGGTCGGCACGGAGGCCCAGAAACTCTTCGATGACGCCCAGCGCATGCTCGACCGGATCGTGGCCGAGAACCTCCTGACCGCGCGCGCCGTCTATGGGATCTACCCGGCGGCCAACGGGGCGGCGGAAGGTTCGCCGGACGAGGTCGTGGTCTACGAGGATGAGTCCCGTGCGCGGGCGTTGGCGCGCTTTCCGTTCCTTCGCCAGCAGGTGCGCCGATCCTCGGACAGCATTCACCTTTCGCTCGCCGACTTCATCGGACCCGCCGACTGGCTCGGGCTCTTCGTCGTCACCGCCGGCATCGGGCTCGATGCGTGGGTCCATCGCCTGGAGGCCGACCACGACGACTACAGCGCCATTCTCGCCAAGGCCCTGGCTGATCGCCTCGCCGAGGCCTTCGCCGAGTATCTCCACGCGAAGGTCAGAAGAGACGACTGGGGCTACGCCGCCGACGAGAACCTCGATAACGATGCGCTCATCCACGAGAAATACCGGGGCATTCGCCCGGCGCCGGGATACCCCGCCTGTCCCGACCACACCCTCAAGCAGACGCTTTTCGAGGTCCTCGATGCCAAAGCGGCGACGGGAGTCAGCCTGACGGAGAGCCTCGCGATGCTGCCGACCGCCTCGGTCAGCGGGTTCTTCTTCTCGCATCCCGAGTCCCGCTATTACGGGCTCGGCCCTATCGGCAGGGACCAGGTGGAGGATTACGCGCGGCGAAAGGGGGAGTCGGTGCAGGAGGTTGAACGATGGCTTTCGCCCAACCTCGGATACTGAGCGCGCCAGCCCTCCCATCGCACCCGGGTTCGCGCTATGATGCGGTCATGCGTCGAATCGCCCTGATCTGTGCGGTTGTGCTGGCCGCCGTCACCCTCACCTCGTGTGCGGCCACGCAGGAGACGATGGGGCGCGCGTGGTCGTGGGAGCGGGTCCAGTTCTCGCCCGCCGCGGCGCGTGTCCTGGCCTTCGACACGGACGTCGCCGTCTACGCCACCGACCGCGGATTCACCTTCAGCGAGGACTTCCAGAAGTTCAAGTATCCCCAGGCCGACCTTCCCGGGGATCCCGAGGTGGTCGCGGTCGCGATGGCGCCGGGAATCCGGGATATCTACGCCATCACGGACATGGGATACCTCCTGAGATCCCAGGATCGCGGCCGGCGCTTCTCCATGATCGGCCAGTTTCCCAACGTGCGCGTCGGCGACATGGTCCTGACGAAGGCCGGGAGGCTCTTTGTCGGGACCTCCTCGGGCGTCCTGGTCTCCACCCTGGACCTGGCCGGCATCCCGGCGCGTCGTGCGCGCACGTACCTGATGCCCTTCGAGACCCTGGTGCTGGGCCTGCCCATCTGGCGACGCGTCAACCTGGCGTCGGACGCCGACCTCTGGAAGGACTGGACGGTCATCCAGGCGGGAAACATCACGCGCCTGGCGGTCGATCCCCATAACTCCGATCACCTGGTGGCGGAAGTACTGGGCGACGGTATGGTCGAGACATGGGATGAAGGCGAGCGCTGGGAGCCGGTCCGTGACGTGGCTGGCACCCGCTTGCGTGGGCCGATCGCGTTCGGGCCGGACAGCCGCGTGCTCGTCGGCCCCTGGCTCTCCCGGGACGGGGGCATGCGCTACAGTCGGACGGCTCTCCTCCCGGACCGCGAGGACATTCGCCAAGAGAGGGATTCGGAGTTCCCGGCGCGGAGCGTGGCGGTCACTTCAGACGCGCTCTGGGCCCTTCACTACCGCGCGGCCGCGATCTACCGGAGCGTGGACGATGGCGCCACGTGGCACCGCGCTGGAGGCCCCCAGGATTTCCTGGCGCGCCAGCGACAGACGTCCCCGTCACTTCTCTCGGTGGATCCGCTCGGCAGGCTCTGGGTCGCGACCGATGGCCACGGCCTCTTCCGCTTCCAGGCACGCCCGTTCGCTCCAGGCGTTGTGGAAAATTAACCGGAAGAAAAATGTTGCCCGTGCGTGAGCCGAGGAGTAGGTTGCCTTTCAGGGTGATTGGTCGTCTTCGATCACGCTCAAATGATCCTCAAGACGTCGTCGAGGGAGTAGAGAACTGATGAATGTGAAAGTTGTGATCGAGCAGTCCACCGAGGGGAAGTACTTCATCTACGTCCCGAGCCTGCCGGGTGTCCTGGCCGACGGCGCCACTCGTGAAGAGGCTGTTGCCGGGATCAAGTCCGCGATCCGCACCTACCTCGAACCCTGCGACGAGGATCTCCCGAGCGACCGCGAAGCCATCCGCGAGATCGAAGTCTGATCCCCGGCGCGCCCTCGGCGCGCCATCCGATTTTCACCTCAGCCGCTAGCGCCGCCTCAGGCGCCGAGAAATTGATCCTCCAGCACCAGCCGCGCTTCCGCCAGGTTTCCCACTTCGTGATAATTCGACGACGTCGCGGGCACTTGCGCGAACTTCCAGAGATGCGGACGCCGCACGTGCACGGCGAAGATGTTGAGCTCCAGCGCGGGGTTGATCTCGAAGCGTAGCGAGTCTCCGACGATCGCCGTGCGCGACCGGTCGCGCCCGTTGACGATGCGGTCGAGCGTGGCCACGTCCTTTCTCGGGACGATGTGAATGTGAGACAGCAGGTTCTCCAGCCCGTGCGCGCGCACCTTCGGCAGCTGCACATCGGGAACCCCCAGGGTGTACAGCTCGACATCGGCGCGCCTGCCGATGGCGTCGAGGATCGTCAGCGCGTCCGGGAGAAGCGCGGGCGTCGACGTGAGGACGATCTCGCCCAGCTCCGCGCAGCGCGCCGCCTCGCGCTCGTCGGGTTCACGTCCCGCGATCGCGGCGGCGCGGCGATAGGTCTCGGCGAACGAACGCGGGAAGCGCGTCCGGTCGAAGTCGACGCCGTGCGACCAATCCGCGTCGATCTCCTCCTGGAGAGAACGGATTGCCTGTTCCTGCGGAGGGCCCGGAAGGATGGCCTGGAGCCTCGTGACGAGAGATCGGATCGCGGCCTCGTAGACGGGCGAGGTGTCGATGAGCGTGTCGTCGAGGTCGAAGAGGACGAGCGGGCGGGTCAGGGTGCATCCGCCTGGGGAGGAGGCACGACAGGCGCGTCGAGCAGGCGCTCCATGATGGCCTCCTGGATGAGGTCCGAGGTGGCCGCCTCGATGTGGCTGAAGTGGAGGCCATGGCCATGGCGTCCCACGCTCGTCTCGCGCCGCCAGACAACCATCCCGAAGGCCACGATGGAATCCGGGACTCCCGGGAGCTCGAACTGGATCTCGATCAGGGTCGAGATCGGGTAGGGGCGCCCGGTCACGATGTAGAGCCCCCCGGAGGAGATGTTCTCGATGCGGGCCTTCTCCGTGATCGCGTTCTCGCTGGCGCTCTCGCCTTGTGGGGTCCAGAGCACGCGATAGAAGGCCGAGATCTCGATCGGGATGCGCTGGGCGCGGCGCTTGTCGATGCCGCCGGGTGCCGTGTCCGCCGAAGGCGTGCCGATCTGCGCCGCGAGCCAAGAGTCGTAGTAGCGATCCAGCCAGCGGACGGTCGCCTCCCGTTCGCTGAGCATGCGCCCCTGGGCCGCCTTGCGCGCCTGGTAGTCGGTGATGGCTTCACGCATCTTCGGAATGATGAGCGAAAAGTCCATGAACCATCCCTCGATCCCGCGTTCTCGGCCTGGTCATCCCGGGACGGCGCCGCGGCCGGGCCGGCCCCGTCCGCTTTCACTGTCCGGCTTCGTATGCTATTCTCGCCGATCGTGGACGCAGATTCTCCCCCGGCCCCGCCCGACCGTCAATCCTCGCTTCGCCGGATGCTGGGCGTTCTTGCCGCCACCCTGCGCCTCTTGGGCCGCGGTTCCACGTGGCGCACCATCGGCGGCGCCGTCGATTTCCTGCTCTCCAACGAGATCTATACCTACGCCTCGGCCATAGCCTTCAATGCCCTGATCGCGCTCTTTCCCGGCGCCATCGTGGCGCTGACGCTGGTCAGCGTCTGGGGAGGGTCCGCTCTCCACGACGAGATGCTCAAGGTGATCGTGGAATTCATCCCGGCCAACAAGGCCTTCTTCGCGGCCCAGATCGGGCAGGCCACCGGCAACTTCTCGGGCATGACCATGCTTTCGCTCGGGGTGCTCCTCTTCAGCGCCGTCGGCATCTTCGTGCCCGTGGAACTGGCGCTGAACTATGTCTGGAAGGAGTCGAAGCCCCGCCACTGGGCGATTTCCCAGGCGCTCTCGTTCTGCCTCCTGGTCGGTCTCCTGCTGATCGCCGTCGTTCCCGTCTACCTGACGCTCCAGTTCGAGCGCCTGCTGGATGCCGGTTTCGGGGTCTTTCGGGATACGCCGGTCACCACGGTTGTCGCCTGGTCGCATTTCGAGGCGGTCAACGACTGGATGGCATGGGTGTTCCTGAAGATCGTGACCCTGCCCTTCTCGGTGCTGGCCTTCGCCGTCATCTACGCCGTCCTTCCCCAGCGGTCGCTCTCCCTGGAACGAGTCCTGCCCGCCGCGCTCTTTGCTGCGCTGGGCTTCGAGGTGGGCCGCCATGTGTACGTGATCTGCCTGCCGTTCCTGAACCTGCGCGAGATGTACGGGGCGTTCTCGGTCACGGTGGCGTTCGTGACGTGGTCGCTCTTTGCCGCCATGCTCCTGTTGATGGGCGCATGGCTCACGGCCCAGGATCTCCTCCCGAAGGTCCGCTGGCCGCTGCGACGCTCCGCAGCCTCGCTCTCAGACGGCACGAGCGGAGGAGCGGGTCCGCACGGTGGAGCGGGTCCGCACGGTGGTGCGGTTGCGCCGCCGGGCACCGAAGGCTAGAGTACGGGCATGCATCCGCGCACCCTGCACTGGGACGGCGACGCCCTCGTGCTCATCGACCAGACCCGCCTTCCGCTCGTCGTCGAGGAGATTCGTTGTACGACCGTCCCCCAGGTCATCGACGCCATCAAGAGGCTGGCCGTCCGTGGGGCTCCCGCCATCGGTGTCGCCGGCGCCTACGGGGTCGCTCTTGCCGCGCGGACCGACATGACCTCGGTGGCGGGCGCCCTGGATGCCCTGGCCGCGAGCCGTCCCACGGCCGTGAACCTCTTCTGGGCCCTCGATCGCATGCGCCGCGTGTATGACGGAGGCGGCGATGCGGATGCCCTCGTCGCGGAGGCCCAGCACATCCACGAGGATGACCAGGCCCGGTGCCGGCGGATCGCGGAGTTTGGGGAACCCCTGATGCCGGGTTCGGGCAACATCCTCACGCACTGCAACGCCGGCGCCCTGGCGACGGCGGGCATGGGAACGGCCCTGGCTCCCGTCTACCTGGCTTCCGAGCGCGGCAAGAAGCTCCATGTCTTTGTTGACGAGACCCGGCCACTCCTCCAGGGGTCCCGCATCACCGCCTGGGAGCTGATGCAGGCGGGGATTCCCTGCACGCTCATCACCGACAACATGGCGGGCGCCGTGATGAAGCGCCGCGGTGTCAGCGCCGTCATCGTGGGAGCGGATCGCATCGCGGCGAACGGCGATGTCGCCAACAAGATCGGCACCTACGCCCTGGCCATCGTCGCCCGGCACCACGGCGTTCCCTTCTACGTCGCCGCTCCGCTCTCGACCATCGATCCCCAGACCGCCACCGGCGACGCCATTCCCATCGAGGAACGGGCGGACATGGAGGTCACCGAGGGGTTCGGGCGTCGCACCGCGCCCGTCGATGTCGCCGTCTTCAATCCCGCCTTCGACGTGACGCCCCACGACCTCGTGACCGCCATCATCACCGATCGCGGAGTCGTTCCGGCCACGGCGGAGGGCATTCGGACGGTAACTACTCACGACCGTCGCGCCGAACTCCCTCCGGGAGTTGGCGAGGCCAGCGGCGAAGCCGGTCCCGTCGCCGCAACGATCGCCGCTCGCGGAGGCGAGCAAGGCGTGGGGGGCGCGCGAACAGGCGCGCCTGGGACAGCTCCCCCCGCGCCGAACTCCCTCCGGGAGTTGGCGAAGCCAGCGGACTCCCCCCATCGCTTACTGGCCGGCTCATGATCCTCGCCGTCCTCGCCGCCTATGTGCTCGCTACGATGGCTTTCCTCTATTACGAGCGCTGTTTTGCCCGTGGGGACGCGGCGGAGAACGCCGGCAGGGTCGGTCTCGGTCTCCTGCTCTTCGGAGCCGTCCTCCAGCTCGGCGATCTCGCAATCCACGCCGTGGAATCGCCGCGGATGCTGGCCGCCCATGCCAGCGTCCTGAATGCACTCTGCCTCGGATGGGTGATCATCGGGATCGCGTTCGCCAGCCAGCTCCGCGTGCCGCTCCTCGGCGTCGTCATCGCCCCGCTGGCCTCGCTGATGACGCTCGAGGTCGCCATCGCGGCAACGCGTCCCGCCGTGCTGCCGCAGTCCGCGGGGCTCCTGGCGGGCGTGGGCATCATGGCCCACGCCTTCCTCGGCTATGCCGGCTATGCCTCGTTCTTTGCCGCCGCCCTGGGCGCCGCCCTCTATCTCCTGCAGGACCGTGAGCTTCGACGCAAGAGGCTTGGCCCGCTCTTCGAATACCTTCCGCCGCTGGCCCGCTCCACCTTCATCATGAAGCGCGGCGTCGCGTTGGGAGTCCCCCTCCTGGCCGCCGCCGCCCTGACGGCGATGCTTCTCCTGCGCGACGAGTCGCGCCGCGCCGAGCTGGTGCAGGATCCCGCGATCCGCACGCTCTTTGCCGTCTGGGTATTCTCCGTCTTCGTGCTGGCGCTCGGCCGCTGGCACGGTTGGACGCGCCGCCGCCAGGCCGCGCTCGTCTTCCTGCTCGGGCTCATCGTCATCGGTTTCCAGACCCTTCTCATCTTCGGGGGCAATTTTCATTCCTTCAGCGTGGGCTGAAGTGGAGAAAACCCTTCTGTTCCTGGCGGGGATCGATTCCGCGCCGCTCGATGACGCGACGGCGATCCGGATCATCGAAGGCCTTCTGGGTTGCGATCACGCGCCGGGCTACGACGCGGAACTGGCGCGCGCCGCCTGCGCGAACGTGCTCGCGGACCTGGCGGAGAGGGACCTGGCGCGCGCGCTTTTCGTCCGATCGGCGGCCCGCGCGGCCGCGCAGATCGCCCAGGAGCTCCGCCTGCCGGCCGATCTCGGGTATCGGCGCGAGGCGGTCAAGCTCGCCGGGAAGATCTTCGACAGCCTGGCCGGGCGACGGGTCAAGGGCCAGGGACCCCTTGTTGCGGCTCTCCTGGCGGCCGGCGCCCGTCCTCCCGCGGGCTCGGACGCCGACATCCTGGTGGTGACGGAGGGCGATGAAGCTGGCGCTGCCACGCTCGCTTTCGAACTCCACGGCGTGGCGCCGGGCGCCGCCTACCGCTTCGCGCTCTCGGACCTCGACGCCGCCTGCCGGCGCGAGCGGGACCGGCTGTATCCTCGCGATCTCGCCACGCGCATCCGGACCGCCGCCGCCGCCGCCGCCGCTGGAGCGTTGGCGCCCGCTCCACCCCTGGAATCCCTGGTGCCGCTCGTCGACGAGATCCGCAGTGGTGTCCGATCGAAATACGCCGATCACGCGCCCAGCGAGGAGCTCTTCGCGGAGCTCGTCTCCCGCCGGCTCCGGGACGCCGCCGCCAGTCCAGGCGAGGCCAAGCTGATCGGCGAGTTTCTCCGCGATGTGGCGGCCGCGCGGCGCGGGGGCAGGGCGCGCCGGTGATCTGGCTCCTTGGCGCCGGCCCCGGCGACCCAGGTCTCTTGACGGTGAAGGGTCGCGGCCTTTTGGCGCGGGCCGATATCATCGTCCATGACGCGCTGGTCAGCGAGGCGATCCTGGCGCTGGCCCGACCCGGGGCTCGTCTCGTCCCTGTCGGCAAGCGCGTGCGCGTCGGCACGGGCAAGCCCCGCACCGCCACGTCGCGCGACGGGGCCGCGCCGTCGCAGGAGAAGATCAACCGCCTGCTGGTCGACCTGGCGAGGGAGAACCCACGTTCCGTCATCGTCCGCCTGAAGGGCGGCGATCCCTTTCTCCTGGGGCGGGGCGGCGAGGAGGCCATATACCTCGCGGAACGAGGTATACGGTGCGCGGTCGTTCCGGGTCTTTCGAGCGCCCTGGCGGTCCCGGCCGTGGCCGGCATCCCCGTGACTCATCGAGGAATCGCGTCGAGCGTGACGATCTTGACGGGTACGGGACAGGAGGGCCCCGTCGACGCGGAACGACTCGAGGCGCTCGTTCGCCTCGGGGGGACTATCGTCGTGCTGATGGGGGCGTCGAGGGCGGGGATCCTGGCTCAGGAGCTCCAGGCGGGCGGCCTTTCTCCCGAGACGCCCGTCGCTGTCCTCAGGTGGGGCACGTGCCCGGGCGAGGAATTCTGGACGACGACGCTGGAGGCACTTCCCGGACGCGCGGCCACCGATCCCATCATGCCCCCCGCCGTCCTGGTTTTTGGCAGCGCCGTCGGCCTGCGGGAATCTGTCCGCGGAATCCGAAGTCCCCGCGTCCTGGTGACGCTGGCCGGCGCGAGCGGCGGTGACCTCGTCGACGAACTCGCGTCCCAGGGCGCCATCGCTCACCTGGCGCCCGCCTTGAACCTGGAGAACGCCGACGTGTCTCTGCTCGACGCCGCCCTGAGGAATCGTCAGGCATGGACGGACCTGATCCTCACCTCGCGCCGGGCCGCGTCGATCCTGGCGGAAAGGTTGGGGGAGCTGGGACTGGATGGCCGGGCCCTGGCCTCGTGGCGGATCACGGTCATCGGACGGGGCACGGCGAAGGAGCTCTGGGGCGCGCTTCGGCTTCGCCCGGACGCCGTGGCCGATGACCCGCGCGCCGAGGGCGTGCGCGAGGCACTCGGCGCGCTCTCCGGCCGACGGTTCCTTCAGCCGCGCGCCAGGGATGCGAGAGACGTGCTCGAGCACGAACTCGGCGCTGCGCTGACCGTGATCCCGGTCTACGAGACCGCTCCCGCTGACTGGTCCGGACCCGCGGCGCGCGTGGCCGCGGGAGAGTTCGACTCCGTCGTCTTCGGATCCGCCGCCGCCGTGCGCGTGGTTGCGCCCGCCGTGCTTGCCCTCGGTTCCTGGCCGGCGTCTACGCGATGCATCGCGCTTGGAGCCGTGACCGCGTCCGCGCTGCAGGAAGCGGGCCTGGAGCCCGTGACCGCGACCTCGCCCGATCCCAGGGACTTGGCCGCCGCCGCCCTGGGGTAGACTCGAGGCGCACCAACGAGCAATTTGAATAGTTTGCTCGGCCGCGCGAACGGTCACGAGGAAGTGCTGCGAGACTGCGCCTCGTATGTGCGGGCGCTGGTCGATTCCGATATGATGGCGACGGCATGGATATCCTGGTCATCTTGCTGGTCAGTGCGACCGCGCTTCTCTTCATCGGTACGCACCTGGAGCATAACCGGCATACCGGCCAGCTTCGCTCATCGCTCCTTGCCCAGACCTGGGCCATCGGGATCTATGTCCTCCTCAGCGTCGGCATGGTCGCCCTGGTTCGAGGTGAAGTTCTCCCCCGGGGGTGCACGTGGCTTTGCACCGTGGCCGACCTGGCCTCTGCGCTCAGCGCCTCCTTCGGGCTGGCCATCGTGCACTACCTGGTCACGGGAACCTGGCGCCGTCGCTTTTATCTCCTTCCCCTCCTCGCGCTCCTTCCCGAGATCGGACACTTTCTTGCGACCGGCCTCTGGCTCCTCGTTCCCCTGCGGGCCCGCGCCATCCGGCACGGAGATCCAGCAGGGGAGGCGTGGCTCAAGGCCGAGACGATCATCACGGGAACCTTTGCCGGCGGCCTCTGGATGGGGCTCGTGGGCTTGCTCCGCATCTTCGGCGAGTCTCCGATCGCCATCGCGCCGATCGGCGCCGTCTTCTCGGGCCTCTTCCTGTATGCGGGCCTGAACACGCATCGCGATCCCGAGAACGAGTTCTCGTTTCCCGCGACGGCCGCGCTCGTCAAGGGAGGCCTGGCCCTCCT
>CAZJQD010000057.1:3849-9067 GCA_964548165.1 uncultured bacterium | reverse complement strand
GGCCTGAGGCTCTTCTCGCGCGTCACCCTCGTCCTCGCGAGCCTCTTCATCCTCAAGCAGTACCTGCGCTGGGGTTTTCCGATCGTGCAGAACATGGTGATGCTCATCACCGCGATCTCGTCGGCCTCGATCGTCATCGTCATTCTCTCGGTCGCCCAGCCCTCCATGGGCCAGCAGACGATCAGCGAGCTGGAGCTCGTTCGATCGGCCATACTCCTCCTCGACCTCGTCGTCCTGGCCGCGCTCCCGCCCGTCCTCGTCAATTACGGTCATGGGACGATGAAGGTCACCTGGGCCATCCTCGCGACCGGGCTCCTCTTCGAAACCTACCAGGATTTCCTTCCTGCGACGGTGGAACGGTTCGAGGCCAATATCGTCGGCCTTCTCGCCTACGCCCTGATCGCGCTCGCCTTCGCCGTGCTCTGGCGCTTCACCGCGGCGATGATGCAGAGGATCGAGGAGATGACCGGGGACGACTTTTCGTGAGCGTCCCTGCCGGTTCCTCTTCGCCCCCACGGCTCGCGGCCATCCTCGAAGCGAAGAGGGAGGAGGTCGAGCACCTGCGCGCCGATTCGTCATGGCGTCGCCGGGAGCGTACCCGGCCCCGCTACGATTTCCGCGCCGCGCTCGCATCGCCGGGGTTGGCCGTCATCGCGGAGGTGAAGCGATCCTCGCCGTCGACCGGCCCGTTTCTCGCCGCCGACGGCAGCCGCGTGGATCCGGCCGCGCTCCGCGACGCCTACCTCGCCGCCGGCGTGGACGCCCTCTCGATCCTCTCGGACCGTCACTTCGGCATGAGCGCGGACGAGTTTACCGCGGTCGCGGCCGAGGCGACCGTCCCCGTACTGCGCAAGGACTTCACGCTCTCGGTCGAACAGATCGATGAAGCCGATTGTCTCGGCGCCGACGCTGTCCTTCTCATTGCCGGCATCCTCGACGCCACGACCCTCCGGGCGCTCGGCCGTCACGCCGCGGATCGCGGATTGGCCGTTCTCTACGAGGTTCACGCCGAAGCCGAGCTCGAACTCCTGCCGCCGGACGCCGCGATCGTCGGGATCAATAATCGCGATCTCGCCAGCGCCGGCTATGCCACCGACCTCGGTTTCTCCGCGCGACTCGCGAGCCGACTTCCGGCAGGTTCGCTGAAGGTGGCGGAATCGGGATACGACAAGCCGGGCCAGGTTCCGGCCGGATTCGACGCGGTCCTCATCGGCACCGGTCTCATCCGCGCCTTCCTTGCCGGATCCTCCCTGCCCGATCACGTTAGGGGTTTGAAATCAGCAAGTCCCTTTTGAAATACTCTGCAACTACCGCTATGCTCTCCCTCGGAACCCGATGGCGCCTGGAGAACCGATAGTCCGCTTCGCCGAGGTCTGCAAGGACTTCGATGATTATGGCGCCTCCGATCAACCGCTCGCGCTCGATCACGTCAGCTTCACCGTTCCGGAGGGCGCGTTCATCTTCCTGACCGGACCCTCCGGAGCCGGCAAGTCCACGCTCGTGAAGTTGCTCTACGCCGAACTGCTCCCGACGTCGGGCGAGCTCTTCGTCTGCGGCCGCGACCTCGCGAACCTGAAGCGGCGTCACCTCATCGCCCTTCGCCGCGAGATCGGGGTCGTGCACCAGGATTTCCATCTCATCGCGCGAAAGTCCGCGCACGATAACGTCGCGCTCGCCCTCGAGGTCGCCGGAGTCGGACGCCGCGAGGCCCTGGAGCGCGCCTCGGAGGCCCTGGATACCGTCCGCCTGACCCATCACCGGTTGACACCCGCCGTGGCTCTCTCCGGCGGCGAGAAACAGCGCGTCGCTCTCGCTCGCGCCCTGGTCATCCGTCCCCGCCTGATCGTCGCCGACGAACCGACGGGCAACCTCGACCCGGAACTCTCGGACGAGGTCTTCAGCCTCTTCGACCGCGCCAATGCGCGCGGCACGACGGTGGTCGTCGCCACGCATGACCGTCGCCGCATCGAGTCCTCGGGCCGTCCCGTGCTCTTCCTGCAGGAGGGGCGAGTCGCCGGCACCCGGGGCTTCGGCGAGGCGCGCCGCGGCGACGCTCACCGCGGTGAGGTGCGGCCGTGATCGGCTACGGCATTCGCGAGATGATCGACGCCATCCGCACCGGGAAGGTGCGCACGGCGACGGCGGTCACGACGATCTCGATCGCAATGCTCATCTTCTCGGGCTTCCTCCTCGTCTCCCACAACCTCCACCTGGGCATCGATCATTTCCGCTCCGCGGGACGCCTCGAGGTCATTCTCGCCGACGGCACGGATCCCGGGGCGCTCGCCACCACCATCCACGCCGATCCCGACGTAGCCACGGTCCGCCCCTATACCAAGGAGCAGGCCCTCGTCTATTTCCAGGACGCTCACGGCGTGGAGCTGGCCCAGGGCATCCGCGACGCCCTCGGCGCCGCTCCGTTCCCCGCCTTTATCGAGGTGATGCTCTCGGACGAGGTCTTCGATCCCGAGCCCCTGGCGCTCCGCCTGAAGGCCTTGCCCGGCGTTGTCGACGTACTCTACGGCCGCGAGACCGCCCAGAGGCTCGCGAACCTGGCGCGGACGACGGGCGTCATCACGTGGACGGTGGGCGGCCTGATGGCGTTCTTCATCCTCCTCATCGTCATCAACAGCGTGCGCTCCACCGTGCACGCGCGCCACTCCGACATCTACGTGCTTCGCCTCATCGGCGCCGCCGATCACACGATCCGCGCGCCCTTCCTGGTCGAGGGAGCGTTCCTCGGGGTCTCCGGGGCCGTCGTCGGGCTCAGCCTTCTCGTGGCCGCGTGGGCTTTCGTTTCAGCGAGGGTGACCTTCGTGCCCATCGTCTTCCTGACGCCGGAGATGATCGGCGGCGCCATCATCTTCGCACTCGCCCTGGGCATCCTCGGCGGCATCATCGCCGTCCGCGAGGCGCTTCTCATGGAGCAGGGCCAAGCCTGATCTTCCAGGCTGGAGTATGCATAAAGATTCACCGCGAAGACGCCGAGACCGCCGAGACGAGAGAAAATAGACGTCCTTCTCAACCTTCAATGAATTCCTTGTCGGATCTCTGGTCGCTACTCGGTTCCGGGTTTTGCCCGGTTGATCTCTGCGTTCTCTGCGTCTCTGCGGTGCCAATCATGATTGGATCGGGCCAGATCTTCACATCAACGCAGCCGGTCTACTCGTAGCGCAGGGCTTCGACCGGATCGAGTCGTGAGGCCTCGCGGGCGGGCCAGACACCGAAGACGACCCCGATCGTCGCCGACGTTCCCACGGCGAGAATGATGGCATACACGGGGACGATGGTCGTCCAGCCCGAGACGCTGGCGATGATGGCCGCGAGCGCGTAGCCGAGCGCGATCCCGAGGAAGCCGCCGGCGGACGAGACGATCACGGCCTCGATCAGGAACTGCATCAGGATGTCGTGGCGCCGCGCGCCCACGGCCTTGCGGATCCCGATCTCGCGGGTGCGCTCGCGCACGGAGACCAGCATGATGTTCATGATCCCGATCCCGCCCACGAGAAGGCTGACGGCGGCGACGCCGCCGAGGAGGGCCGTGAAGGTGCCCGTGACCTCGTTCATCCGCTCGACCATCTCCGTCTGCGATCGGATGTTGTAGTCCGGCTCATCGCCCTCGCCGATCCGGTGGCGCGTGTTCATGAGCTGTTCCGCCGCCGCCTGCAGGTCGGCCATTCCCTCCGCGCTCTCGGCCTGGATGCCGATGGAGGAGACGAACTTCATGCCGAAGAGCACGCCCTGGGCCGTCGTCAGCGGCACGACGATGGCCTCGTCCGGGTTCGACCACCCGGCGTCACCCTTGGCCTCGAAGACGCCGGCGACGGTGAACGAGAGGCCCTTGAGCTGGATGCGTTCGCCCACGGCCGGATCGTTGCCGAAGAGGTCGGTGGCGGTCTGGGCGCCGAGGACGGCGACGCGGCGGCGCGCCAGGACGTCCGCGTTGGAGAAAAACTGCCCCTCCGCCATGTTGAACGATCGCACCTCCAGGTACTCGGGCACGGTTCCCGTCACGGAGACGCTGACGTTGTTCTCGCGGTACTTGGCCTGCGTGCGACCGGAAACCTCGGCGGCGACGGCGGCGGCGCCCGGGAGCTGGGCGATGGCCTCGGCGTCCTCGGCCGTCAGGGTCTCGACGGCGCCGGAGCGCACGGGTCCCCGCTGGGGGGCGCCGGGCCGGACCGTGAGGAGATTCGTGCCCATCGATGTGATCGAGGCCTGGACGCTGGAGCGCGCGCCTTCGCCCAGCGAGATCATGGCGACGACGGAGCCGACGCCGATGACGACGCCGAGCATCGTCAGGAGCGAGCGCATGCGGTTGGCCGAGAGCGAGCGCACCGCGGACTTGAGGATGTCCCAGAGGATCATGCCGTGGCCCCGGTCATGGAGGGAGGCCCGTCGGAGACGACGCGCCCGTCGCGCATGGCGATGACGCGCCGCGTGCGCCGTGCGACGCCGTGATCGTGCGTGACGACGATGATCGTGGTGCCCTCGCGATTCAACGTCTCCAGCAGCGCCAGGATCTCCGCGCCCGTCGTGGAGTCGAGGGCGCCCGTCGGCTCGTCAGCGAGGACGATGTCCGGCCGGGTCACCAGCGCGCGGGCGATGGCGACGCGCTGGCGCTGGCCGCCGGAGAGCTGGTTGGGGAGGTGGTGGGCGCGATCGGCCAGGCCGACGCGGGCGAGCGCGTCGCGGGCGTGGGAACGATGGCCGCGGTCGCCGCTGTAGAGGAGCGGCAGTTCGACGTTCTCGAGAGCGGTCTCGCGCGGGAGGAGGAAGAAGGCCTGGAAGATGAAGCCGATCCTGCGGTTGCGCACGGATGCCAGTTGGCCCTCGTCGAGCGTGGAGACGTCCTCGCCCGCGAGGTGATAACTGCCGGCGGTCGGGCGGTCCAGGCAGCCCAGGACGTGCATGAGCGTGGACTTGCCGGATCCCGACGGGCCGATGATGGCGACGTATTCCCCGGACTGGATATCGAAGCTGACCCCGTCCACGGCGCGGACCGCGAGATCGGCGCGGTCGGGCTCGTAGACCTTGACGAGGTCCCGGACGCGAACCGCGGACGTCATGGCTAGCGACGGCGCGTCGGGGTGAAGGGGGAGGCGCCGGCGCGGGCGGCGCCGTTGGTCGCCGTGCGGGACGAGCCCGAGCTGACGACGATCTCGTCGCCTTCCATGAGCCCGTCCTCGATGACGGTCATGCTCCCGTTCGACGGGCC
>CAZJQD010000057.1:0-3749 GCA_964548165.1 uncultured bacterium | reverse complement strand
GACGGCACGAGGAGGACGTTCTCGCGGTGCTCGGTGACGATCTCGACATCGGTGCTCATCCCCGGTCTCAGGAGATGGGCGCGCCGATCGGTCACGAGGACGCGCACATCGAAGGTGACGATGTTGGCGACGGTGATGCCCAGCGGCGAGACGCGCTCGACCTCGCCTCGAAAGACGATGTCGGGGTGAGCGTCGACGCGGATGCGCGCCTCCTGCCCGCGGCGCACGGAGCCGATCTGGGCCTCGTCGAGCTTCACGCCGACGAGGAGGCGCGAGAGATCGGCGAGCGTCAGGAGGGACGTGCCGCCGCCCACGTTCGAGATGCCCGAGGCGATGATGGCGCCGCGGTCGACACTGACACTGAGGACCGTTCCGTCAACGGGGGAGCGGATGACCGTCTCTTCGCGCCTGCGCCGGGCCTCGTCGATGGAGAGCCGGGCGCGGCTGAGGTCGGCCATGGCGGAGCGCAAGTCCGCGTCCCGTTGCTCCACGGTGCGGGCCGCGACGTCCGCGGTCGTGCTCGCCGACTGCAGGTCCTCGCTGCTGATAAGGCCCGCGTCGTACGCGGAACGCCGACGAGCAAGCTTGTCGAGCGCGTCCTGGCGATTGGCGCGCGCCGAGGCGAGGCCGGAGCGAGCCTGGGCGACTCTAGCCTCCGACGAGATCGCGGAGGCCTGCGCGCCCTCCACGTTGCGATCCTCGTCGACGGGATCGAGACGCACGAGGAGATCGCCGGCCTTTACCGTGTCTCCCGCGTCCACCCTGAGCTCGACGATCTCGCCGGATGCCCGCGACTTGACCTCGACCGTGAGATCGGCCTCGACGTTGCCCGAGGATTGGGCCGTCACCTCGAGATTGCCGCGCTCCACGCGCACCGTCTGCACTTCGGGCGCTTCCGATGCCTGCGAGGAGGACCAGTAGTAGTAGCCGCCTCCGATCGCGAGGACGGCGAGGACGATGAGTGACCATCGCAGGATTCGTCTCGGTCGCTTCATCGTTCTCTCCAGTCGTCGCGCTCGAGCGCGGGGGCGTCGTCCATGCCGGGTACCGCGGCCCGGAGTCGCGCCCAGGCGGTGGCCACGGCGAACCGGGCCCTCGTGGCCGTCAGCTCGGAGGATGCCGCGTTCTGTTCCGCGTCCAATACCCTGAGCGTATCCCCGAGTCCGAGCTCGAGGCGTTTCTGCTCCGCGCCCCAGCGTGCCATGGCGAGGCGATAGGCTTCCAGGGCCGCGTCGAGGCGGGCAATGCCGAGCGTGACGTCGCGGTGCGCGGTCCTCACCTCGAGGCGGATATCGTTGACGAGCGCGAGCTGGGCCAGCGTCTGCCGCTCCACCCCCGCGTCCGCGGCGTCCGCGCGGGCGCGATCGGCGCGGTTGCCGATCGGCACGGTCAGGGCGGCGCCGATGGACCAGGAGGGTTCCTCGTTGTCCGAGGCGCCGTTCCAGGCGCGACCAAATCTACCGGCGCGCCCACCGGTGCCGGCGGAAGCGGTGAGATCGAGATCGGGCAGGAGCGCGTTCTGTGCGGCGCCCTGGCGGATCTCGGCGGCGCGTCGGTCGGCGGCGGCGGCGGCCAGGTCCGGTCGATCGCGGATGGCCCGGGCCTCCAAGACCGCCGCGTCGGGGGGCGAGAGCGGAAGGGGAGCCGGGGTCGCGGTCTGCGGGAGAGCGAGACGCGCGGCGGCGCCTTCGCCCTCGACGAGGAAGAGGAGGGCCTCGGCCTTGTTCGCGCGATTGACCACGGCCGCGATCAGGGCCTCGCGGCGAGAAGCGACGCCGCCGTGCGCGGTCAATACCTCCACGTCGGCCAGTAGCCCCTCCCGGAGAAGGGCCATGTTGCGATCGAGGAGAGTCTCCGCGCGCCCAAGCGATTCCCTCGCGATCACTTCCGCGGCCTCGGCCTCGGCCAGGGACCAGTAGGCGGCGTCCACGTCCGCCTCGATCACGGCGGTCCGGCGCGCGGTCTGGCCTCGCGCCGCCGCGATGCCCTCGACCGCCGCGTTGACGCCGGCGTAGGCGGCTGTTCGCCCGGCGCCTTCGAGGAGCGGCTGGGTGACGGTGACCGAGACGTCGGCGACGTGGGAGGGAGTGCCGGTAACGGTGGGCGTGATGGTCTGCGTTCGCGAGTGGTCGGCCGAGACCGTGTAGCGCGTGCCGGGGGGCAAGGTCTGCGCGATGCTGACGCCCCCGGTCGTGGAGGTATTCTCCGCGCGCGTGGCCTCGGTGCGGGACCAGGAACGCGTGATGTCGGCGGAGAGCGTCGGATCAAACGCGGCGCGCGCGACCTCGGCGTCGGCGAGCGCGGTGCGCGGCACGAGAGCCTGGGTGCGCAACGTGAGGTTCTGCCGGAGCGCGCGGGCGCGGGCTTCTTCGAGGGTCCAGGGCTCGGTGCGCGGGGCGTCGATCGGTGGATAGGGAGTTCTGACCGCCGATTGTGGCGCGACGTCTCGAGGATCGGACGCGTCCCGGCGTGAGGCCGCGGATGTTGAGGGCGTCAGATTCGCAGGAACGGATCGAGCGGGCGCAAGATTTGCGGGCGCGGGACGGGCGATGTTGGGGGCAATCGCGGGAGCCTTCGCTCCAGGCAGGTGAAGGCGCTGTCCTGCCTGGATCGTCCACGGCTCCGAGAGCGCGTTCAGCGCGGCGATCTCGGTCCACCGGGCACCGTCCCCGAGCTCGTTTCGGGCGATGAGAAAGAGCGTATCGCCGGCCTTCACCTCGTAGGAATCGGGACGGGGCCTGGTGACCTCAGCGGAGGCCCCTGAAATCGTATTCCCCGCAGAGAGAAGACCCAGCCCAAGAAGCGCAATGACCTGACGAAAACCCACAGTCGTATCCTATGGTTGGATACGCGCGGATGAAATTGGTTTAGACGCTAACTCTTTTTTGCGGGTTCGACCCCATGGACGCGCTTTCCGCCCTGGGCCGCCTGTGCGGCCGCGAAGTCGCGGATCTCCTGCGAGAGCTTCATCGAGCAGAAGTTCGGGCCGCACATGGCGCAGAACTTGGCGGTCTTGAAGAAGTCGTGGGGCAGGGTCTGGTCGTGATACTCGCGCGCTCGCTCGGGATCGATCCCGAGATTGAACTGGTCCTCCCAGCGGAACTCGAAGCGCGCCTTCGAGAGCGCGTTATCGCGAACCTGGGCGCCGGGATGGCCCTTCGCCAGGTCCGACGCATGCGTGGCGATCTTGTAGGCCATGATGCCTTCGCGGACAGCCTTGCGATCCGGGAGCCCGAGGTGCTCGGTCGGGGTGACGTAGCAGAGCATGGCGGTGCCGAACCAGCGATGTCGGTCACGAGGGGGCCAAGCGTGTAGAACGGAGACTCGGCGCAGTGTTCGAGCTGGAGGTCCATGTTCTCCTGGATCATGTGCATGGGGACGTGGCCGGGTCCCTCGATCATGACCTGGACGTCGTGTTGCCAGGCGATCTGGGTGAGCTCTCCCAGCGTCCGGAGCTCGGCAAACTGGGCCTCGTCGTTGGCGTCCGCGATCGAACCGGGGCGGAGGCCGTCGCCCAGGGAGAAGGAGACGTCGTAGGCCTTCATGATGGCGCAGATCTCGTCGAAGTTCGTGTAGAGGAAGTTCTCCTTCTTGTGCACCATGCACCACTTCGCCAGGATCGATCCGCCTCGCGAGACGATGCCGGTCAGGCGTTGGGCGGCCAGCGGGATGTAGTCGCGGCGCACCCCGGCGTGGATGGTGAAGTAGTCGACGCCCTGCTCGGCCTGCTCGATGAGCGTGTCGCGCAT
>CAZJQD010000056.1:14476-19797 GCA_964548165.1 uncultured bacterium | reverse complement strand
CGCTCTCGGTCTCCACGACAACAGCCACCTGCGACAACGGCGCGGCCCCCGGGAAACGGGCTTCGATCGCGCGGCGCGCCACGCGGTGAGCGGCCTCCTCCGGGAAGAAGGCGCCGGGATCGGTAACTGCCCGACCGTGCAGGCTGGGAACGGCGGCGAAGCCGGCGATCACGGCCACCAGCCACGCGAAGACGACGCCCCAGGAGCCCCACCTTTTCTTCCATATCCCGGTCATGTGCGTCGCAGTCTATCACCGGTCACCGACCGAGACATGCGTGGACCTCGGGCACGCGCGTTCACGTCGCTCCTCCGCCGGAGATGCTTCTCCACAGGCCGCGATTCCTGCATGCCGCGATGTTGCCGGTCGCAGCCCCACGGGGCTATTCTGGATTCGGGACATGGCGCGAAAGCAGGAAATGGATTCCGAGCAACCCTGGTTACCCGGCTTCCGAAAGTGCTTCTGGCAGGAGGGCCCGGGCAAGCGCTGGTATCCTGCCTTCGTCATGAAGGATCTCGGCGACGGCTTTCTCGAGGTGGAAGTCTCCGGCATGGGTCGCAGGATCGGAACCCGGGACCGGGCGCGCGACTATCCCGGCCGCGTCCGCTTTCCTCCCCGCACGCGCCGCCCCCGTCGCACCGCCTCAGCTTTGCCCTCCGCTACCGAGTGACCTAAAGAACGATCGTCATCCCTTCGGCGGAGGCGAAGATGTCGAGCCCGTTGCCGTCCGCGGCGGCACGGGATCGGAATTCGCTCTCGATCGCGGCGAGCTCGACATCCGTCCGGTTCGGTTCATGGTGGAAGAAGGCGACGCGCTTCGCCTTGGACGCGCGTCCCAGCTCGTAGACCTGCTCAAACGTGGAATGACCCCAGCCCACGTGTTTCTCGTACTCCGCGCTCGTCCAGACGGCGTCAGCGATCAGGAGGTCCGCGCCGGCGACGAACTCCATGAGCTTTCTCTCCAGGTCGCCGCGGACCATCTCCTCCACGAGCATCACGGAGGCATCGGAGGAGCGCCGCACCGAGCCGAACCAGGAATCGCTCCATGTCTCGTGATCCATCAGGTAGACCAGGCGTCGGCCGCCAAAATCCACGCGGTAGGCGAGGTCGATCACCGGGTGATTGGTCAGCATCGTGGAGACGACGGCGCCCGGCACCAGGTCGTCATAGGCGCCGACGCTCAGCTCGCGAAATTGGATCTCCGCCGCCAGGCTTCGGAGCCGCAAGGGGAAGTAGCTGTGCTGCATCTGGCCCGAGACGATGGCCTCGAAGCCCGGGCTGAAGATCTCGGGGCCCGCTACCGTGATGCGGTTGCCGGCCACGAAGGCGGACGCGAAGAACGGGAGACCCTGGATGTGATCCCAGTGGGTGTGGGTCACCAGGAGCGTGATCTCGTGTCCGGTAGGCCCCATGGTGTGGACCAGGTGCTGGCCCAGCGGTCGGATTCCGGAGCCGGCGTCGAGAACGAGCCAGTTGTCGGCGAGCCGAATGCCCACGCAGGGCGTGTTGCCCCCATAGCGCACCGTGTCAGGGCCCGGCGACGGGATCGATCCCCGCACGCCCCAGAACGTGACTTCCATCGCCGGGTCGAGCGTCGCAAGCGCCTTAACGAGAGGCTCAACCACCATGGTCTCCTTGGTTTGCCGCGACCGGCGAGGTCGCGCCCGCCGCCCGCAACCGCACGGCAAATTCCTCCAGCCGCGCGAGCGCGGACCTGTTTCTCAGCTCCCGCGCGACCTCTTCCGCGGCTGACCAGCAGGCACGCGCCGCCTCGATATCCCCTTGCGCAAGCCGAAACACGGCAAGATTCTCGTTGAGCGTCATCCGTCCGAAGCGACTGCCAAGCTTGGCGTACAACCCGTCGGCGATCGTGAAGGCACGCTCCGCCTCCTCGAGCCGGCCCAGGTCGCCCAGGCATCGCCCCAGTCGCACCTGGCAACCGGCAAGGTCGATGAGGTTCGACTGGCGCTCGCAGATCAGGATCGCGCGCTTCATCATCTCGACGGCGCCCTCTCCATCGCCGCTTCGCGCCAGGACGTCGCCGAGCGTGGCGTAGGTCGTATGGCCATGATGGTAGTAGCCGCTGCGGGCCGTGAAAATGAGCGATTTCTGCAGCTGGGCCGTGGCATGCTCGGGACGATCACGTACCAGCCAGAGCCTCGCATAGTTGCCGTAGGTAACCGCCAGGTGGTAATCGCTCTGGAGTTCCTCGCCCAGCTTCAGGGCCCGCGCGAAGCATTCTTCGGCGGCCTCGAGCCGGCGATCCTCAAGCCGGAGAATGCCGAGATTGTTGAGGGTCTTGACGAGAGTCTCGTGATCGCCGGCCCTGGCCAGGTGTTCAAGAGCACGCACGTAGAACGCCTCGGCGTCGTCGGATCGCCCCTGCCGGACGGCCGCCATGCCGGCGCGAAAGAGGACGTGTCCGCGCAGAGCGTCGTCGGGCAGATCCTCGAAACGCCCCATCAGGTCATCGAGAACGATGTTGGCGCGATTCCACATGCGGCTCTTGACGCAGAGATCGAGCAGGCCGGCGACGGCCCGGCCCCACCGCGTGGCAGCCTGGGGTGACGCAAAGACGGGCGGTGCGCTGAAGTGAACGAGGAAGACGGCACGGATGCGATCCGCGCGATCGAGCACGGTCCGGAAGAGATGCAGGCGATGAGGGTCGAGAGCGGAGGCGTCCGGGATCTCCATGACCAGGAGACTGCGCCTGCTGGCGGCTTCGAGAATGCCGGCCAATCGATCCAGCATCGCGGCCGTGCGTCCATCCCGGAATCGAGGCGCGGGATCGGACACCTGCCATACCCGCACCTCATCGGCCAGGCCCGCCGCGTCGGACACGTGATCGCGCGCGAGGGCGTCCACGAAGCGAGGAAGCGCGTCCGCATCAGCCGCCTGCAACCAGTAGAGCGCGCCATCAAGCGGTGGGTCGCTTACCGCGACGGCTCCGCTCGTCCGCGGCGACTGGGGTGCAAGCAGGGCCTGGGCCGCGGGCGTCTCGATGAGGATGGTGCCACTATGCCGCGCCTTCGCTCCACGGATCAAAAGTCTCAGCTCGGGAGGCGTAATGCGGCGCAGCTCGGACATGCGGGAAGATTACCATAGAGGGCGTCACGAGCCTACGGCGCGAGCCGTACGAATTTGCCCATGAGCCGCTGTTCACACCTCTCAGGGCGAGGGCGTGGCCCCTCGGCACAGGCGCCACCCGGCGCCGATGAGGCCCAGCGAGACGGCGGCCACGAGCACGGAGACGGGAACGGGCGAGGCCACGTCCCCAGCGCCGGCCGCGGGCACCTGGAGGCTCCAGGCCAGGGCACAGATCAGTCCGCCAAGTCCAAGGGCGATCAGGAATCCCGAGAGAACCCGTCGTCCCGCAACGCGCCTGGGTCCGACGCTTCGAACGCCGGTCACGGCCGCGGCTCCTGGGACGAGCTGGGACTCCAACGGACCCAGAGCGCGGGCATGGAGGTGTGGTTGAGGAGGTAATGGGATCCCGCGGTGACGCGGGCGATACCGAGCCGGCGAGCAACCTCCACGGCCCACCGCCGACCGTTCTCACTGCGGAAGTAGTGAACGACCTCCGCCCGGGAAGACGGTGAGACGACGACGAGACGGCCGGGAGCGAGGTCCTCGACGGCAAGGAGCGTGCGGGAGGGATCGCTGGCGTTCCAGGTGACGACGGGCGGGGGCGAGTCTGAGGACGCGGCGGAGGCGCATGCCGCAACCACGCTCTCGGGAATGTTGGAGAATCCCTCCAGGACGAAGGCAATGGGGGGCGCGGGCGGAATCGCGCGATGGCGCGTCGATGTCCAGGCGGTCTTGAACGGCGTTCCGTCGGCAGACACGAGCTCGATGGTCACCGAGTCAGGATCGTCCGCCGGAAAGCTCCATTCGAGGACCGACGCCCTCCCCTGCCAGGTGGTCTCCACGCGATCCGCTCCGCGCCAGGATGCGGCGCGGGCCGAGAGCCAGGAGCCGGGACGGCGCGCGCGCAGGCGCGCGAGACCGGTCTCCACGACGAGGAGGGCCGAAGGTCCCGCATCAGCCGCCCAGGAGGCGATGCCGCGGTAGATGGCCTCCGCTTCCTTCCGCGCCAGGGTGATCGACTCGAGCCGCGGCGCCAGCCGGCGGTCGGAGAGGTAACTGCACTCGACGAGCACGCCCTCGCCGTGGAGACGCCGCAGGACCGCGAAGTTCCCGGCAAGCGATCGGGAGTCGAAGTCGGGGTAGAGGCGGCCCAGTTCCCGGTTGATGGCGATCCCTGCCGCGTACGAGGCTCCGGACGACCGGAGCTTCGGATAGAGCTCAACGCGGTTGAAGCCGCTGTCCATCGAACCGTTGTGGTGGATGGAGAGGAAGAGATCGGCGAGGTGACGGTTGGCGAGATCGGCACGCGCGCGAAGGTCGGACGCGAGATCGGCGCCCGGAAGTACGGGATGATCCGCGTTACGGGTGTAGATCACCTCGGCGCCGGACGCCTGGAGAAGTCCGCCGAGAAAGAGCGAGACGGCGAGGTTGAGATCGGCTTCGGTCGCGTTCCCCCGGACCGCCGAGGGGGCGCCACGCTCGGCACCGCCGTGACCGGGGTCGACGACGAAGCGAAACCCGGAAAGCGTCGCGTTCGCCGCCATCACCGGCGTCGGGAGCTCGGCGACGCGGACAGTGGTCTCGGACGCGGCGGCTGGATCGAACGCGGTGCCGGGCTGATCGATGACGGGCGGCATGCAGGCGGACAGGGCGGCCGCAAGGAGAGCGACCAGGAGTGTCGTGGCTCGACGGGTATTCACGAGGAGACCCTGACACTACCGAACTTCTGCGGCCGGTGGAACCAACCGCGCGTCGGCGACCACGCCTGGTAGGAGTAGGCCGGGGGCTCGCGCCGATCCCGGTCCACGCGGCAGAAGTTGGCTCGAAGCGCGGAGCCCGGCGGCGGCGGACCCGGCATCCCGAGCGCGGCCCACGGGATCATGATCGCGGCCGTCCAGACCTCGCTGTCACGCGTGGTCTTCGCCTCCAGGCCCCGTGCATCCCAACGGACGGCCGAGGCAAAATCGATCGCGAGGCTCCACTCGACGAGCGCGTCGGAGACGACGCCGTCAGGATTGACCTGGATCTCGACGTAGCGACGGCCCAGACCTTCCGTGTCGAGGAAGACCTCGACCGCGTCATCGCGCCAGAGCTCGCCGTCACGCGTTGCTTGGCGAGCGACGACATCGGTGTCGGTCACACGAAAGGAGACGAGGAGCGCGGTGGGCGTCCCATCAAGCGCGCAGAGGGTGGAGACGACGTCGGTCTCGCCCTGCAGGCCGGCAAGAGTGAGGGG
>CAZJQD010000056.1:4936-14376 GCA_964548165.1 uncultured bacterium | reverse complement strand
CCCGCGGACCAGCCGCTCGTCGTCGCAGACGTGTATTCGGGAAACCAGTCGGAGAGAATCCGATGCTCGCTCCAGGCGATCCAGAGATCGTCCCGCTCCTTCATTGTCGCCGGTGCCCCCTCGCTCGAGGCCTTGCGGTCGTGCTCGGCGAGGTAGGCCTCCCAGAGCGGCGCCCCCCAGGTCGTATCGGTCCCGGCGATCCAGGCGCGCATCGGACCAGCCACGGTCTCGGCGAGGAGATCGGCCCCATGACGATCCCGGAGCCAGTCACCCATGTAGAGCGCGGCGTAAGCGCGTAGCGCGCGCACAGCTTCGGGTTGCGCGAGCGCGCTCTCGAGAGCGCGCCTATCGGCCGAGGACGTCTCCGGTGTAACACCGGCCGCCAGGCGTCGCAGGCGCGAGTGGCCGGCCTGGCCGAGATAGCGATCGCGCCGGTACAGGTGCACCCGGAACTCGTTGAGGTGGGGTTCGGTTGCTTCCGAATGGCGTTCCAGGAAGTCCGAGTAGGTGTAAGGCGTCTCGCGCTGGAGCTCCGTGATCACATCCGACGAGAGTGGAGGCGGCCGGCGCAGAGCATCGGCGCTCTCCAGCCTTGTTCGAAAGAGGTAGCCCCGGGGATCGTCGACCCGTGTCCCATATTGTTGCGCGAGGAAGAGAAAGCCGAAGAGCGGAAGAAAGAAGATCAGGCCGGTGGAGCGGATCAAGCGGCCATCGCGCGACGACGGGTGGCGCTCGCGAGATCGCTCGCTGAAGGCGGAGACCAGGACGAGCGGCAGTCCGGCGGCGAGGATGTTCCAGAGCATGTCGACGGACTCGCCGTGCCGCCCTGGCGTGACGTACTGCAGGCCCTCGTCGAGGACGCCGACGAACGCCCCGCAGAAGAAGCTGATGGCCCAGATCGCGGGCGAGGCGACGACCAGCCGCCAGCCACGCCAGAAGAGCCAGGCCAGGAACCCATACTGGAGAAAGTGAAGCTTCTCGGCCGCGATCTCCATCCGGGGCAGGATTATGGCGTACGCGGCCAGCGAACCGGTGATGACGAGGAGCCGTCCCGGGGACCTCCAGGCGCGATGAGCGCGTTGGCTCCATCCCGCCCAGGCGAGAACCAGCGCGAGAACGACGACCGCCGCGTGACCGATGAGCGCGTAACCCCAGTCGATGGCGAACTGGTCGTTGATCCAGGCGGTCAGGGTTCCCGTGATCTTCGGGGCATAGGGAACGGTCAGGAAGATGACGACGGCCCAGGCAACTGCGGCCGCGAACCAGAACCCCGGGAACTCACGCGTGAAGGGACGGTGGTCAGGCATGCTTGCCGACACCCGTCTCATCCAGGCCGCGATCAGGGGGCATCGGCCGCCTTCACTTCGAAGTGGAGCCAGGGACTCCACTCGCGCGGTTGCTTGTCGATCGAGACGCGGACCTTGTAGGGCGAGAAGAGCGTGAGGTAGGTGTTCCAATAGATGGCCGGGAACGGGCCATAGATCTTTTCGTTGCCGATAACCGGGATCTCGCCGGTGATGTGGTACTCCGCGAGCCCGGCGTCGTAGCCGATGACGTACGGCACGTCGGGCTCCCCCGTCCACCCGATGACGGCGCGCCCGTTGTCCGTCGCCACCGAGATCACGACCGAGTCCCTGGGCGTGACAATGACAGGCGGGGACGGAACCCCGGTGAAATCGGTGCGGACAGGACGACCAAAGAGCCAGGCCTTCAGCCTCTGCCAGGGAGACCGTCGTTCCAGGGACGCCGGGTCAGGGGCCGGCCATGTTGCACACCGCTCGCGCCACTCCTCCAGCATGCCTTGGAGCCGTGCCGCGATCTCCGGATGAGCCGCCAGCACGTTCTCTCTCTCTCCGGGATCGTTCGCCAGGTCGTAGAGCTCATACCTCTCCCGGTGCTCCTGGTAGTTGTAATGGAGGAACTTCCATCCGTCCGCGCGGACCGCGTGGATGCGATCGACGACGCTATCCGGGTCAGGCTCACCGTAGCCGGCGCGCGAGGTCTGGATGAAGGCGGGACGATCCGCGGTCTCGCGTCCCTCGATGACGGGCAGGAATGATCGGCCCTCGAGGTAATCCGGAGTCTCCAGCCCCAGGAGTTCGAGCACCGTCGGCATGATGTCGATGCCGCGAACCTGGGTGGCGACCCGGCGCCCGGCGGGAAGCGCCCTGGGAAACACGATCAGGAAGGGCACGCGGACGATCTCGTCGAAGAGCTGGGCGTGCCGGGACGTCGAGGCGTGCCCGACGAAGCCGTGCTCGAGGAGCTCCTCGCCGTGATCGGCGGAGACCACGATGATCGTGCTCTCGCGGAGCCCGGCTCGTTCCAGGGCCCGAACGGCTCGCTCGATCTCTCGGTCGAGGAGCAGGAGCTCTCCGTCGTAGAAGGCGTGGACGGGCACCGTGTCCTCGGGCCGGAACGTGATCGTCCCGTCGTTGACGATGACGGTGTGCTTGAGGATCGTCGATTCCATCCGCCGCCTCTGCGCGGCATCGCGATAACCCATCGACGGGAAGAACGTCGCCAGGATCTCGGTCTCCCGGCGATCACCGTTATACGGGAGGTGGGGGCCCAGGAACTGGTGGAAGAGAAAGAACCGGCCCTCGCGCCCATGCCTCTCGATCCACTCCGCGGGGTGCAGGGCCTCCAGGCCCTCGAATCCCAGCTCGGCGTGATTCTGATCCATCTGCCAGCCCTGGAGCCGAGGCGCGCGATAGCCGTGCTCCCTCAGCATCTCGATCGGCGTAAACCACCGGGCGTGAACGTTGCGCATCCGCGTCTCGACGCCATGGATGGGACTGGAGAGCCCGGAGAAGATCGACGCCAGATTCTCGTTTGTCCATCCCGACGGGTTGATCATCCCGTCCATGACGACGCCCTCCTTCGCCAATTCGGCCGTGAAGGGCATGGTGTTGCGCTGGTACCCATGAAAGGGCGTATGCGCTCGATTGAACGAGTCCGCGTTGATGTAGAGAACGTTATAGCCGGGTATGACAGGGAGAGGTGGCGGCGTGTGCAACCACCGCACGAGGAGGCCGAGCGCGACCAGCACTCCGAGGATGAGAAGAACGGCCGAGGGCCTGGGGCGGGAACGATGGTTCATGACGACGCAGGATAGCATGACCGGGAGCGGAGTTGGTATGTCGCCCGAGCCGGCGGATCGAGATTCGTTAACACATTGTTAACAGGGTTGAGGACGATGTTGATTCGCTATCCGGGCGCCCGCCGGCGAGAATTCTCTCATGAACGCGACTCACGTCTTCGCGCTGGTTCTCTACTTCGGCCTGTTGATCGGCCTGGCACCGCTACTTGGCGCGGTGATGGCCCGGCTACTCGATCACGAGGTCATGCCGTCCGTTGGCTGGCGCCGACGCCTCGCGGGCGCCGAGCGCGTCCTCTTTCGCGCCCTCGGCATGTCACCCGACCGCGAGATGACCTGGAGGGAATACGCCCTCGCTCTCCTCGCCTTCAACACCGTCGGCTTCGTCGCGCTCCTCGCCCAGCAGATATTCCAGGCGTACCTGCCTCTCAACCCATCGACACTCCCCGGCGTTCCCTTCGCACTGGCCGCCAACACCGCCGTCAGCTTCGTCACGAACACCAACTGGCAGGCCTACAGCGGCGAGTCCACGATGAGCGCGCTCACGCAGATGATGGGCCTCGGGGTCCAGAACTTCGTCAGCGCCGCCACCGGCCTCGCCGTCCTCCTCGCGCTTGCCCGGGGCCTCTCCCGCCAACAGACCGACCTCCTCGGAAACTTCTGGGTCGATCTCGTCCGCTGTACGCTCTACGTTCTTCTCCCCCTGAGCCTTGTCCTCGCCCTCCTTCTCGCGGGACAGGGCGTGGTCCAGGCCTTCCAGCCCTTCCCCACCGCGACCACGCTCGACGGCGCCGATCAAGTCATTCCGCTCGGCCCCGTCGCCTCGCAGATCGCCATCAAGCAACTGGGCACGAACGGCGGCGGATACTTCGGCGGCAACAGCAGTCACCCGTTCGAGAATCCCACGCCGCTCTCCAATTTTATCGAGCTTCTCGCCATCCTCCTCCTGCCCGCCTCCTGCGTCTTCCTCTTCGGCCGCTTGATCCGTCGGCCACGGCATGCGCGCGCTCTCTTCGCGGTCATGCTGGTCATGACACTCGCCGGCCTTACCGTCGCGCTCTGGGCCGAGCACCAGCCAAATCCCTCGACCGGCCTTTCGCAGAACCTGGAGGGGAAAGAGACGCGGTTCAGCGTGACCGAGACCGTGCTCTGGGCGACCGCGACAACCGTGGCGTCCAATGGTTCGGTCAACGCGATGCACGACAGCTTCATGCCGCTGACGGGGCTCGTCCTGATCGCTTCCATCATGCTGGGCGAGGTCATCTTCGGCGGCGTCGGCGCGGGGCTCTACGGCATGGTGCTCTTCGTCCTCCTGACCGTCTTCCTGGCCGGCTTGATGGTGGGCCGCACGCCCGAATACCTCGGGAAGAAGATCGAGGCCCGGGAGATGGCCTGGACGCTCGCCGGCATCCTCATCCCGTGCGCGGTCATCCTCTCGGGAGCGGCCCTGGCGTGCCTCACGCCCTCGGCCCTCGCCGCCCGCGCGAACATGGGCCCGCACGGGCTCACCGAGATCCTCTATGCCTTCTCCTCCGCGGCCGGCAACAACGGGAGCACATTCGCCGGGCTCGGCGCGAACTCCGACTTCTTCAACGGCTGGCTGGCGTTAGCGATGCTCCTCGGCCGCTACGGTGTCATCATCCCTGTACTCGCGGTCGCTGGCAGTCTTGCTGAGAAGAGGGCGGCGCCGGAGAGCGTCGGCGCATTTCCGACGGAGGGTGCCACGTTCGCCGTCCTGCTCGCCGGCGTCATCGTCATCGTGGGGGGCCTGAACTTCTTCCCCGCACTGCTTCTAGGACCCGGCGTCGAGCACTACCTGATGCTCGCCGGCCGGCTGTTTTAAGGAGATCGCACGATGAAGAAAACCTCGACCTGGCAGGACGCGTCGCTCTGGAAGGCCGCGATCATGGACGCCGTCCGGAAGCTCGATCCCCGGGAGCAGTTCCGGAATCCCGTCATGCTCGTCCTCTGGCTCTGTTCCGCCGCGACGACGCTGGCTCTTCCGTGGAACATCTCGGCATTCAACCTCCAGATCGTCGTCTGGCTCTGGTTCACCCTCTTCTCCGCCAACGTGGCGGAATCGCTCGCGGAGGGCCGCGGCAAGGCCCAGGCCTCGACGCTGCGCTCGATGCGCGTGCAGGCGAAAGCGCGCCGGCTGGATGGGAAGAGCGAGTCGACCGTGGTCGCCGCGGCGCTGAAGGTCGGCGACCTCGTGGTCTGCGAGGCCGGCGATCTCGTCCCCTCGGACGGTGAGGTGGTGGAGGGGATCGCGACCGTCGATGAATCCGCGATCACGGGCGAGTCCGCGCCCGTCGTCCGCGAGAGCGGAGGCGATCGGAGCGCCGTGACGGGAGGGACGCGCGTGCTCAGCGACCGCATCGTCATCCGCGTGACGGCCGCGCAGGGAGAGGGCTTCCTGGACCGCATGATCGGCCTCATCGAGAGCGCGCGACGGCAGAAGACGCCGAACGAGCAGGCCCTTGGCGTCGTCCTGGTCGCTCTCACGGGCGTCTTCGTCCTTGTCACCATCACGCTCCCGCCGCTCGCGTGGTACAGCGAGGCCGAGGCGACCATGGCCGGCGCGGCCGGCACACTCACCGCGGCTGATGCGCCGGGCGCGACGCGCATGACGCTCCCGGTCCTCGTAGCCCTCCTCGTCTGCCTCATGCCCACGACCATCGGAGGTCTTCTTTCCGCCATCGGCATCGGCGGAATGGATCGTCTGATGCGTAAGAACGTCCTCGCGATGAGCGGTCGCGCGGTGGAGGCGGCCGGCGACGTGGACGTCCTGCTTCTCGACAAGACCGGCACGATCACGCTCGGCAACCGCATGGCCACCGCCTTCCGCCCGGCCCCCGGCGTCGAGGAGCGCGATCTCGCCGAGGCCGCGCAGTGGGCGTCGATCGCCGACGACACGCCGGAAGGCCGGTCCGTCGTCGTCCTCGCGAAGGAGCGGTTCGCGCTCCGCGGGCGCGACGTCGGCCACGCGGGCGCCACGTTCGTCCCGTTCACGGCACAGACACGGATGAGCGGCGTTGACCTGGAGGACGGGACCGGCTTGCGGCGGATCCGCAAGGGCGCCATCGGCTCCGTGCAGGCGTTCGTGGAGAACGCGGGCGGCACGATGCCGCCCGAGGTCCTCGCGGGTGCCGACCTGATCGCGCGCGCCGGGGGCACGCCCCTGGCCGTCTGTGACCGGTCCCGCGTCCTCGGGATCATCCATCTCAAGGACGTCGTCAAGGGCGGTATCCGCGAGCGCTTTGCCCAGCTGAGGCAGATGGGGATCCGGACCGTCATGATCACGGGCGACAACCCGTTGACGGCGGCCGCCATCGCGGCCGAGGCCGGTGTCGACGACTTTATCGCGGAGGCCAGGCCGGAGGACAAGCTCGCGCGGATCCGCGAGGAGCAGGCCCAGGGCAGGCTCGTCGCCATGATCGGTGACGGCACCAACGACGCGCCCGCGCTGGCACAGGCCGACGTCGGGGTTGCCATGCATTCGGGCACTCAGGCCGCGCGGGAGGCCGGCAACATGATCGACCTCGACTCGAACCCCACCAAGCTCCTCGAGATCGTGGAGACCGGGAAGCAGATCCTGATGACGCGCGGCGCGCTGACCACGTTCAGCTTTGCCAACGACGTCTCGAAGTACTTCGCCATCCTCCCGGCCCTCTTCGGAACGCTTTACGCGCCCGGCCCGGCCTCTGCGCTCTCCGTCGGGCCGCTGGCAGGCGGCCCGTTGGCCGCCAGCACCTTGGCCGCCGGGCCGCTGTCCGCGCTCAACATCATGCACCTCGCGACTCCCGAGAGCGCCATCCTCTCGGCCATCATCTTCAACGCGCTCGTGATCCTGGCGCTCATCCCGCTGGCGCTTCGCGGCGTTCTCTACCGGCCCATCGGAGCCGCGGCGCTGCTCCGGCGCAATCTCTGGATCTACGGCTTCGGCGGTCTCATCGCCCCCTTCCTCGGCATCAAGGCGATCGACCTGGCGCTCGTCTTCCTGGGGGTCGCCTGATCATGCGTGCATTCTTCAAGACACTGCGCATCGCGATCGTCGTGCACCTCTTCCTCGTCGCGATCTGCGGGGCCCTCTATCCGCTCCTCGTCACCGTCTACGCAAATCTCTTCTTCCCCGCCGAGGCGGTGGGCAGCCAGGTCCACCGCGACGGCCGCCTCGTTGGCTCATGGCTCCTGGCCCAGTCGACGACGGACAGCCGCTTCTTCCATCCGCGCCCTTCCGCGTCCGGTTACGGCACCATGCCGAGCGGCGCCTCGAACGCCGGTCCCACGAGCGCGTTGCTTCGCAAGGCCATCGACGGCCGGGCCGTGGCCGTAGCGGGGGGCGAGACCGAGGAAGCGCGCCGAGCTGTTCCCGTGCATCTCCTGGCGACATCCGCCAGCGGGCTCGACCCGCACCTCCCGCCGGAGGCCGCGCTCTTTCAACTCGATCGCATCGCGACCGCCCGGCAGTGGAACGACCAGGAACGCGCGCGCGCGGAAGCGCTCATCCACCGCCTCACGGAACCTCGCGTGATGGGCATCCTGGGCGAGCCTCGCGTCAACGTCCTCAGGCTCAACATGGAACTGGCTCGCCTCGGTGATCGTTTCGCTCTCGGCGAGCCCTGAAATGGGGCATAATTTGAGCGTGACCGCAGGCGACCAGCGACCGGACCCCGACAGGCTCCTTGCCGAGCTCAAGTCGACCTCTGGAAAGCCGCGGCGAGGGCGCCTGACGATCTTCCTGGGAATGTGCGCGGGTGTCGGCAAGACCTACGCCATGCTCAGGGCGGCGCAAGCCCTCCGGAAGCAGGGGGTCGCTCCCCTGGTCGGAGTCGTCGAGACCCACGGGAGAACCGAGACCGCGGCGCTCCTGGAGAATCTTCCGCGCCACCCGCTCCGCGATGTCGCCTACCGCGGCACGACCCTGAAGGAAATGGATCTCGACGGCATCCTCGCGGCCAGGCCCGCCATCGTTCTCGTCGACGAGCTCGCTCATTCCAACTCACCGGGAAGCCGGCACCCGAAACGCTACCAGGACGTCTTCGAGCTCCTCGATGCCGGCATCGACGTTCTCACCACGTTGAACGTCCAGCACATCGAGAGCCGCGTCGACGTGATCGAGGGTATCGCCGGCGTCGCCGTCCGCGAGACCGTGCCGGACTCCGTCGTCGACGCCGCGGATGAACTCCGCCTCGTCGACCTCACGCCAGACCTTCTACGGACGCGACTCGCGGAGGGCAAGGTCTACCTCGGAGAGCGCGCGGCCACGGCGGCGGAAAACTTCTTCCGCGAGGAGAACCTCGTGGCCCTGCGCGAGATGGCTCTTCGGGTCACCGCCGAGCACGTGGGCCAGGGCCTGAGAAGCACCATGACCGCCCGCAACATCGCCGGCCCCTGGCGTTCCGGCGAGCGGTTGATGGTCGCCGTCGGGCCCAGTCCCTTCTCGGAGTACCTGGTCCGCTACACGCGGCGCATGGCCGCCGCCCTGGATTCGCCCTGGGTCGCCGTTTACGTCGAGTCGGCGGAGACGCTGGACGTCTCGTCGCGCGAGCGCCTCTCGCGAAACCTGGCGCTGGCCCGACAACTCGGCGCCGAGGTGATCTGGACGGCGGGTGAAGACCTGGCGACGGCCCTGCTCGAAGAGGCGCGGAGCCGCAACGTCACGCAGATCGTCGTCGGAAAGCCGATGGGCGGATACTGGTCCCGCCGCCGGAGGGAAGCGGCCCTGCAGAGACTCGTGCGTCGCAGCGGCGCCATCGATGTCTGCCTCGTGCGCGCGGGCGACGAGAAGCCGCCTCCGCGATCTCTTTTCACGTTGCGCTCGTCCACCTCCCGGCTCCTGCAAGCGTCGATCGGCATTGGCATCGTGCTCGCCGCAACCTCCCTCTTCCTGGTCGTACGACCATGGACGGGATACTGGGCCATCGCGCTCCTCTACCTGGCCCTGGTCGTCGCCCTCGCCTCGCGCCTCTCACTGGCGCCAACCATGGCGACCGCGGCCGCCAGCGCCCTCCTCTGGAACTTTCTCTTCATCCCGCCGCTCCACACGTTTCGCATCCATTCCCTCCAGGACGGCCTGATGTTCGGCATGTACTTCCTGGTCGCGCTCGCCGTGGGTGGTGGAACGGCGCGGCTCAAGGAGCGAGAGCAGGCGGAGCGGCGGCTACGCGAGCGGACGCGGTCCCTCTATCGGCTCTCGCGATCCGTGATCGGCAGTCACAGCATGGAGGAGGGAATCGCCCAGGCCGCCGGCGAGATTCGCCAGGTCTTCGGCGCGGACGTAGCCATCTTCCTCGCCGGCGATGATGGCACGCTGGCCGCAGCCCCTTACGCGCCGGGA
>CAZJQD010000056.1:2646-4836 GCA_964548165.1 uncultured bacterium | reverse complement strand
CATCTTCCTCGCCGGCGATGATGGCACGCTGGCCGCAGCCCCTTACGCGCCGGGAAGTTGGAAACCTGGCGAGAAAGAGTATGCCGTCGCCAGCTGGGTACTCACCAATCGGCGGCAGGCAGGACGCGCCACCGACACCCTCCCTGACTCGGAGGGCTTCTACATCCCGCTCTGCACGGACCAGTCAAACGTGGGCGTCCTTGGAGTTCGGCGGGAAGCGAGCATGAGCCTGACCTTCGACGAGCGCGACCTTCTGGCGGCGTTCGCCGATCTCCTGGCCGCCCTGGTGGAGCGAGACGGACTCATGCGCCGCTCCAGTCAGCTCCGCCTCGCGGATGAATCCGAGCGGCTCTACAAGACGCTCTTCTCAAGCGTCTCCCACGAGCTCAAGACGCCCCTCTCGGTCATTGCCGCTCATGTCGCGGCGATGAAGCAGGGATCGCCCGGCGCGGACGAGGACCAGCGCGTGGCCGACCTCGACGCTTCGACGCACAGGCTCAGGCATGTCGTCGAGAACCTCCTGAACATGTCGCGCATCGACGCTGGTCGGATCAAGCCGGAGCAGGCCTGGTGCGAGATCGACGGCGTCATCGAGTCGGCGCGCCACCAGGTCGAGGATCAGCTGGCGCGCCACCGGCTCGCCGTGACGATCGAAGAATCGGCCCAGGTCGCGGTCCGCATCGACTCCGCCTTCGTGGAGTGCGCGCTCACGAACTTGCTGACCAACGCCGCACAGCACAGCCCGGCGGGTTCCACCATCGCGGTGACGGCCGCGGTCGTCGGCGATAAGCTGACCATCGGCGTCACGGACGAGGGCGCAGGCATACCGCGCGAACTGCTCGCCAGCATCTTCGAGAAGTTCGTGCGGGGCGAACCGCATAAGCCCGGCGGGATCGGGCTGGGACTGGCGATCGTGCAGGGTCTCGCCCAGGCCATGGGCGGAACAGCCTCCGCGCGCAATCGCGAGCAGGGCGGCGCGGAGTTCCGGCTGGTTCTGCCGGTCGAAACGGCGAAAGTGAGCGAGTAGGCGCATGGTCGTGAAATCGAAGTCCGAGGCTGTCGTCCTGGTGATCGACGACGAGCCCGCAATTCGGAAGCTCCTGCGGCTCACGCTCGAACCCGCGGGCTACGCGGTGCGCGAGTCGGAGACCGGCCAGGGCGGGCTTGCCGAGGCCGCTTACCTCAAGCCCGACATCATCGTCCTCGATCTTGGTCTACCCGACATGGACGGCCTCCAGGTCCTCGAGCGGCTCCGTGAATGGAGCGCGGTGCCGGTGCTCATTCTCTCCGTGCGCGAAGATGTCGGCGACAAGGTGGCGGCGCTCGACGGCGGAGCCAGCGACTACCTGCAGAAGCCATTCCACGCCGCCGAGCTCGTGGCGCGCCTTCGGGCCATCCTCCGCCATGCGCGAAGAACGGAGGAGGACCCGGTGTACCGGGTTGGCGCGCTCGAGGTCGATCTCGTCAAGAGAGCCGTTCGTGTCGACACGAAGGACGTCCACCTCACGGCCACGGAATACGCGCTCCTGAAAACCCTCATTCATCACCGCGGCAAGGTGGTCACGCATGCGCAATTGCTGAGGGAAGTATGGGGCCCCGAGGCCGACGACCGCGCTCAGTACCTGCGCGTCTACGTGAACCGCCTCCGCAAGAAGATCCACCCGCACCCCGATTCAGTCCCCGCGATCCGGAACGAACCCGGCATCGGCTATCGGCTGACCGAGGAGCGAGGCTAGGCCGGCACATCCATGATTTCAGATCGCAGAGACCGCAGAGGAAGGCAAATGGGAATAGTCTTGACCAACAGACAGCAACTCTTCTTCTAACACAGTTCGTATCTGATACAGCAACGGAATGAATCGGCACGATCTTGAATCTTTGCCCCCGTAGGGGCTTTCTCCGCGTTCTCTGTGATCTCTGTGGTGAAAATGTGCGAATGATCAGGGCTGGGCCGACGCGGGTCAGGACGATAATGACTCAGTGGCTCTGGGTGAGCCATGCGATGCCGGTCAGCGAGGGCCTGGTGAAGCCGGTCAGGGCAAGCTTGGGGAAGGCGCCTCCGGGCGCGGCAAGGCCCTCTCCGCCCGCCGCGCGTTGCGGCGCGTCCACGGGTCGGAATCGCGGGTCGCCTCCAGGAGCGCGCGGCGGGCGCTCTCCCATGCGTCCTCTGACGGGCGCTCCTCCCCTTCG
>CAZJQD010000056.1:0-2546 GCA_964548165.1 uncultured bacterium | reverse complement strand
GAGCGCGCGGCGGGCGCTCTCCCATGCGTCCTCTGACGGGCGCTCCTCCCCTTCGCGCCGCGCCAGGCGCTCGATCGCGTCCGCGGCCGCTCGACGCACGCCGGCGGCGGAATCGCCGAGCGCGATGACGAGCGCTCCCAGCTCGGAGGCGGTCGCGAGGTCGCCGAGCGCGACCGCGGCCGCGGCTCGCAGGCGGCGATCGGGGGAAGCGAGGAGCGCCGCGACGGCGGGCGCCTGGCGACGGTCGCCGGTCGCCGCCAGCGCGATCACGATCGGCCACCGCGCCGTGTCGTTGGGCGCGGCGGCCAGCGCGGTGGCAAAGGCGGGACCGGCGGAGGTTCCCGCGTCGGAGGCCACGCGCTGGAGCACGAGCCACTCGCGCGTGGCGGCGGGATCCATGACCGAGGAAAGCCAGGGCGCGGTGGCGACCAGTTCGGAACGAAGCCGGCGGGATGCCGATTCATAGAGAGCGCGATACGGCGCCCTCCCTGTTCCCAGGACGAGAAAACTCTCGCGCCACGCGGGCGTATCCGCCGGGCCCACGGCCAGGGTGAGAAGGAAGGCAAGCGCGCCGGACGCGATCATCGATCGAGCCCCACGCCGATCTCGCCCTGCGTCCACGTCGACGCGTCGCGACCGGGTCCGCTGTAGCGATCCTTCCCGCCGCGATCGAGGAGGATGCCGAGCGAGCCCCAGCGCCGCGAGAGGTTCTCGTAGATGCCATGACCCTGCCCGAGCGTGCTCTGTTCCAGCATGTAGACGTCCTCGCCGCCGCCATCGACGAGGATGCCGGTACCGTTGGCGTTGCCCGACCCCTGCGTCAGGTTGTCGCTGCGATAGAGATCATTGCCGCCCTCGTCGACGAGCACTCCGAGGGCCAGGTCGTGGCCCGCGCCCTGGGCCGAGGTCCATGCCTGGTAGAAGTCGCGTCCCTGGCCGCGATCGACGAGAACGCCGACGGCGCCGTGCACGCCCGAGCCCTGGACGTACTGCCAACCCAGGTAGACGTCGCCGCCGCCACCGTCGACGAGGGCCCCCAGCGCTCCCCAGTATCCGCACCCCTGAGCGAAGAGGCTGGCGTCGTAGCGATCCGAGCCGTCGCCGTCCGAGAGGATCGCGATCCCACCCGAGGCGCCGGGCCGAAAGCCGGTCGCGAAGCCCTGGCCGAACGAGAGCCGCGCGGCCGGGTTGCGTAGCGTGTCCGCTCCGCCGCCCGTCAGCGTGTAGCGATCGTCCCCGGCGTGGTCGACGATGGCCGCAAATCCGCCGGCCCCCGCGTACGCCTGGGACTGCGACCCCGCCTCGTAGTGATCGTCGCCGGCCCGATCCACGAGGAGCGCCATGCCACCCACGGCGACGCCCTGCGATCCACGCACGGCCTCGTAGCGATCGCTCCCGGCCTGGTCCCAGAGGAGCGCGCCGCCCGCGAATGCCACCGCCTGCGTGGCCTCTCCTCCACTGTAACGATCATGGCCGGCATGGTCCCAGAGAAGTGCGATGCCTCGACTCGCCGACGCCGTCCTCCCGCGGTAGAGATCGTCTCCCGCCAGGTCGACGACGACCGAACCGCCATTCTCGGCGAACGCGGCATCCTCGTAGAGGTCGTCACCGCCGCGATCGAGGATCGCGGTCCACCCGGGGCCATACGTGTTCGCCTCACTTTCGCCGATGACGAACCAGCCGGCCTCGGTCCAGAAGGCGGTGTGCCGGCCCGTGACTCTCGGTTGCCGCGCCGAGCGCGGAGGCGCCGAGGCGGAGGCGCGGGCGACCGTGAACGCGGCCGGCGAGGCGGCGCGCGCCAGCGCCGCCAACAGGGCGGCGACCACGTCGGGATCGACCGAGCGCGCGTCCGCGCCCAGCCGGGCCGTCGCGGCACGCTCATCCGGCGCCGACCAATGCGCCTCGAGCAGCGTGGGCTCCGGCGACTCGTCGAAGAGAGCCTGGCGCAGGGCCGAGGCATCCGGCCACGGATCGACGAGGGCGCGGATCGCGAGAAGAACGCTCACGAGATCATCTTCGCCGCCGCGATCGAAGCCGTTCGGCGCGCGACCAGAAACGGACGCGCTCTCCATTCGTAGGACATCGGCGGCCACGATGACGGTCCGTTGGGGCGAGTCCGCGGCCTGGAGTCGTTCGGCAAGCTCCACGACACGATCCGGACTCTGGGCCGGCGTAGCGAGACCGGCACGGATCGGGGAGAGCAGTGGCTCGAACCGGTCATAGGGGAGCGCCAGCTCCGTCTCGACAAAGTCGATGGCGGCCAGCGCCTCGGCAAGCATCCGTTCGGGCACGAGCCGCGTATCGAGGGCCAATCCTTCAACCGGCGCCTCGGGTGCATCCATTGCCGGCGGAGGTGGCGCCAGGGTCGGCGTCTCGGCGCCCTCGTCGACGAGCCCTCCACCCACATTCCGCCGCACGATGACATGCTCCAGTTGAACGGGCGTCCTCGGGAAGAGAACACGCACCGCGGCTCCCCCGTTATCCTCGATCGCGCCGCGCCTCATCGAGAAATGCGCCAGCGCGCCGACGATGACGCCATCGCCGCC
>CAZJQD010000055.1:0-19806 GCA_964548165.1 uncultured bacterium | reverse complement strand
GCGCTCGCCCCTGGCGCCGCGCTCTCCCCTTTGCCTCCCAGCTGTCGGCTCGATCCAGTGCCGCTTCCTCTGGAACGGGTAGGTCGGCAGCGGCACGCGCCGCCTCTCCTCACCCGCGTTCATCGCCCTCCAATCGGGTGCGGCGCCCGCGCACCAGAGCCCGGCCATCGCGCGCGCCAGGGAGATCGCGTCGCCGCCGCCGGCCTCCGGTCGACCGAGCGCAGAGACAACGACCTGGTCGGCGCGCCGAGCGGGGTGGCGGAGCGCGGGCGAGGTCAGGGCGCGCCCGGGTCCAACCTCCAGGAGGATCCAGCCGGGTTCCTCCATCAGCCGCTGGAGATTCTCCCCCAGCTTCACGGTCGATCGCAGGTGCCGGCCCCAGTAATCGGACTCGACCACCGCGCCGCGCGCGCGCCAGTCTCCCGTCAGGTTCGAGAGCATCGGGATCGTGATAGGCGATGCCGGTCTGCCGGCGGCGCAGTCGTCGAGCGCGGCCGCGATCGGATCCATCAGCGCGGAGTGAAACGCGCGGTCGGCACTCACGCGCCGGCACTCGACGCCGTCCGCTCGACAGCGACCCTCGAAAGAGGCGAGAGCCTCGAGCGGGCCCGAGACGACGGACAGTCCCGGCGACGTCGCGACGGCGACGGCGAGCGGCGGGGTGATGCGGATCGCCAGCGCGGCCGCGTCCAGGGAGACAGCGAGTAGTCCTCCCTCCGGCGTCGTCTCGATGAGCGCCGCGCGGCGCGCCGCGAACAACAGGGCCTCCTCGAACGACCAGCCGCCCGCCGCGGCCACGGCCGTCACCTCGCCGAGGCTGTGACCGAGCACGCCGTCGGGACGGATGCCCCAGCTCTCCAGGAGCTTCACGAGCGCCCACTCGACGGCGAAGAGCGCGGGCTGACCGACGCCGACGCGAGCGAGGCTCGTCGCCGCCTTCTCTTCCTGTCCCGCGGCAGGATAGAGCACGTCGCGAAGGTCGAGCGCGAGAGGCTCTCTCAGGAGTTCGGCGGCGGCATCGAGGACGTCACGAAAGACCGGCTCGCTTTCGTACAGCTCCCGCCCCATCCCGACGTGTTGCGAGCCCTGCCCGGGAAAGAGAAACGCGATCCGGGGCGCCTCCCCCGCAACGCCCGAGATCGACGCCACACTAGCGACCGACGCGCCCCCAGCTACCGACTCGAATGAATCAGCGAGCACGTTCCTCGCGCCCTCCACGGAGTCGACCACGAAGGCACGACGATGGCGGAACGCGCGCCTGCCGACCTGGAGCGTCGCGGCGACATCGGCAAGCGCCCCGGGCGCCGAACCGGCGAGATAGGCCGCGAGCCGACGTTGCGCATCATCCAGCGCATGCGTGGACCGCGCAGAGAGCGGAAGAACCTGAACACGCGACCGCGACGGGACCGACTCATCCACCGCCGACACCCCGCAAGCCGCCACCCGGGGCGCCGCCCCGTGTGGCGCCGCCTCGAGCACCACGTGTGCGTTCGTGCCGCCGAGCCCGAAGGAACTGACCGCGGCACGGCGCGGTCCTTCCGTCAGCGGCCAGGGTTCGACCGCCGCGTTGACGACGAACGGCGTCGTCTCCAGTTCGAGGCGCGGATGGGGCGAATGAAAATGGAGCGTGGCGGGAACGCGCCCTTCCTCCAGCGCGAGCACCGCCTTGATGAGCCCCGCCACTCCGGCGGCCTCGTCCAGGTGGCCGATGTTCGACTTCACCGAGCCCAGCCGGCAATACCCCACGCGCGTCGTATGCGCGCGATAGGCGCGCGTCAGCGCGGCCACCTCGATCGGATCGCCGACCGGCGTGCCCGTGCCGTGCGCCTCCACGAAGCCGATCGTCGCCGGGTCCACGTCCGCGTTCGCCAGCGCCTGGACGATCACGTTCTCCTGCCCCTCGATGCCGGGCGCCGTGAACCCGGCCCGCGCCGCGCCGTCGTTCGAGAGCGCCGAACCGAGGATGACGGCCCGGATGGGATCGCCGTCCCGGATCGCGTCCTCGAGGCGCTTCAACAGGACGGCTCCCGCGCCGTTCCCGTGGATGGTCCCGGCGGCCGCGGCATCGAACGGGCGGCAGAGCCCGTCGGGCGAGAGGATCCCGTCCGGCTCATAGCGATACCCGCGCCCCTCGGGAACCTGGATCCCGGCGCCGCCCGCGAGCGCCACGTCACACTCGTGGTCCAGGAGGGACTGGCACGCGAGGTGCACGGCCACGAGCGAGGTTGAGCAGGCCGTGTTCACGTTCACGCTCGGTCCGCGCAGATCGAGCTTGTAGGAGACGCGCGTCGGCACGAAGTCCTTGTTGTTCGCCATCAACACCTGGACGCCGCTGACCGCGTCCAAGCGCTCGCGAGCCTCCAGGAGGTTATTAAGGAGATACGTGCTGAGCCCGGCGCCGGCAAAGACGCCGGTCCTCGCGTCGTCGCGACCGGGCTCGCGCCCCGCCGACTCGAACGCCTCCCAGGCGACCTCCAGGAAGATCCGATGCTGGGGATCCGTGATCTCCGCTTCGCGCGGCGTCATCGCGAAGAACTCCGCGTCGAACTCCTCGATCCCTCCCAGGACGGCCGCAGACGGCACGTAAGCCGGATCCCTGGTCTCCTCCAGCGATGCGCCGGCGGCCACCAGCTCGGCCTCGCTCAACCTCCGGACCGCGCTCGTTCCCTCGAAGAGCAGGTGGCGATAGGCATCGACGTCAGGGGCGCCGGGAAACCGGCAGGCCATCCCGATGATGGCAATACCGCGATCGGGGATCGCCGCGGGCATGGTCTCGTCTGGATTCACGGAAATCGGACCGTAATCCTACCACATAGCCCCACCCGTGGTCAGGCTCGATCAGTCGGCCCCCCGGTCCTCGACCAGCCGTCCTCCTTGTCGCTCTCGCGACTCGCCCCTATACTGCCCCGGTTGCCCCTGTCCGGAGTATCGGCGGGGCAGCGCCACTAACGCGAACACGACTCGAGGGTGAACGTCACGATGCACATGGAAAAGCTGGAACTGCCCGAGTGGGCCCTGAAGCTCAAGCACAATTACGAGGCCGACCCGGTACGCTGGATGTGGGGCGGCATGACCGCGCTCGTGGTCATCCTCGTCGTCGGGCTCGTCGGCTACATGGTCAAGAACCAGCGGGCGAAGGCGTCCGAGGAGTTCTCCGCCGGCCTCCTGGCTCTCCAGCAGTCCAACTACGTCGGAGCCTCTCAGAGCTTCCAGAAGATCCGCAGTTCCTACCGCTGGTCGGGCTTCCGTGACCGGGCGCTCCTCATGAACGGCGCGGCGCTCTTCGGTCTCTCGCAATACGCCGAGGCCGAGGCGGCCTATCGCGAGTACGCGGAGTCCAATCCCAGCGACGAGCTGGCTCCGGAGGCCTGGATGAACGTCGGGGCCTGCCGCGAGATGCAGGGGGACACGGCAGGCGCGCTCCAGGTCTACCGCGAGGCGCTGAGCCGCAACCCGGACTTCTTCGGCGCCAAGGCCCTCGAGGTACGCATCGCCCGGCTCGCGCTGGCGACCGGCGACGTCACGACTCCCGCGGGAATCTACGACCGCCTCGAGAAGGACAGCGAGGGTCTGTGGCGCGAGATCGCCCGAGGCAACCGGAGGATGGTCATGCTGACCGCTCCCTCGGACTCTCCGGCCGGTTCTCGCTGACCCTCAGCCGGCGACCATGCACCGCCCGGCACGAATCCGAGTACGACCCACAGAACGAGCACCCCGGGCTGATTCCGGCGGCGTGATCCTGCGTATCCTCCTGGCCCTGGTCTCCCTGGCCGTCATCGTCGCGGTCCTGGGCGCCGCGGGCTGGCTCTGGAAATCTGCAGGAACCCCGGAGATGTCCGTGCCGGATGAGGTGGGCCTGCCCGCCGCCGTGGCCCAGGCCAACCTCGTGAAGATGGGGCTCGGCGTCGAACTCATCGAGGAGCCGGGACCCGACACGATGACGGGCCGCGTCATCCGCATGTCGCCCGCGCCGGGACTCCTCGTCAAGCCCGGGCGCGTCATCATTCTCTACGTCGCCTCCGGGTCCGGCGCCATCGTCGTTCCCGACCTCGTGGGAACGTACCTCATCGAGGCCGAAAACCGGCTGGGACGAGCCGGCATGGAGTCGGGCGTTCTCGGAGGACTGGTCCTCGGCGAGCGCAGTTCCGTCACGCACGACTCCCCGGCCGGAACCATTCTCTCCCAGTCGCCGATGCCGGGCACGATCGTGAAACCGGGCACTCCCGTCTCGGTCGTCGTCGCGGTTCCCGCAGAGGGGATGCGGATGCCCAATCTCGTGGGACGCCTGCTCAACCAGGCCATGGACACCCTGGCCGCCGCCGGCTACACGGCGATCACCGCGGAGCCCTACTACACCACGTCGCGCGCCACCAACACGATCCTGTCCCAGGAGCCCGCTCCCGGCACGCCCCTCCAACCCGGCATGGCCATCAAGCTCGTGGTCGCGACGCCACCAGCCTCGCGCATCGACGACCCTTCTCCCTTCGAGACTCCTCCCCCCGGCGACCTCCCGTTCACTCCGGAACCGGATGCGCCCGACGTGAACACGCCAGGCGCCACCTTCCCGGACGCCGAGGCGCCGCCGACGACGGTCAAGCCGCCCCCGACCCGCGCGCCGGCGCCGGCCGCGACGCCCGCCACGCCGTGACCACGCCTGCGACGCCGCGATCCGCGCCGCGCGCCAAACCCCTCATCGCGCCCTCGCTTCTCTCCAGCGACTTCGGCAACCTGCGCGCCGAGGTCGCGCGAACGGCTGCGGCCGGCGCCGACTGGCTCCACTGGGACGTCATGGACGGCGCCTTCGTCCCCAACCTCACCTTCGGCCCCCAGTTCATCCGCGCCTGCCGTTCCGCGAGCACCAAGCCCTTCGACGTGCACCTCATGATCGATCGACCCGACCGCTACCTCGACGCCTTCCTCGATTCCGGCGCGGATCTCATTACCATCCACGCCGAGTCGCCGTGCGACACCACGGGCGTCCTCCGCGCCATCCGCTCCGCGGGCCGCCGCGCCGGCATTACGCTCCGGCCCGGCACCGCCCTCGCCACGCTCGATCGCTTCTACGAGCTCGCGGACCTCGTCCTCGTGATGTCCGTGGAGCCCGGGTTCGGCGGCCAATCCTTCATCCCGGCGGCCGTGAACCGCGTCGCCGAGATCCGCGCGGTCCGCGCGTCCCGCGGCCTCGACTTCCTCATCGAGATCGACGGCGGCATCGACACCGAGACGGCCCCTGGCGTCGTCGCCGCCGGCGTCGACGTCCTCGTCTCCGGCAGCCACCTCTACAAGCAGCCCGACCTCGCCGCCGCCATCGCCACCCTCCGTTCCGCCGCCGCCTGACCGCCCCCCGCGCCCCTCTTTCCTCTGGACACCCGTCTTGCTGTCAGGTAATATTCCCTGACAGTTATGGCTAAGCCTTCCACCGGACTTTCCTCGCGCGAGGACCTCTCGATCGCCTTCGACATCTATGGCCCCCTGCTCTCGCCGCAGCAGCACGAGGCGCTCTCCTTGCACCTCGAGGAGGACCTCTCGCTCGCCGAGGCCGGGGCGCGCATGGGCGTCACCCGGCAGGTCGTCCACGAATACGTCAAGGCCGGGCAGGCCGCGATGCGCGACTACGAGATGCGCCTCAAGCTCGTCCGTCGACTCGGAGCCCAGCGCAAGAAGCTCCTTGAGCTCGCCGCGGGAGCGCGCCGCCTGCGGTGCGAGTGCCTCAACCTCGTCTCCGGCGGCGATTCCCTCGCCGAACAGCTCGAGAAGCTGGCCTCTTCGCTCTGAACGCGCCATGACCCGCCCCTCGCTCCTGTTCCCGCTCCCCGCAGGGCCGCTCCATGTTTGAGTCCCTCTCCCAGCGCCTCAACACCACCTTCCGTAACCTCGCCGGCCTCGGCCGGATCTCGGCCGAGAACGTCGAGCCCGCCCTCAAGGAGATCCGCCTCGCGCTCCTCGAGGCCGACGTCCACTTCAAGGTCGTGCGATCGTTTTTGGAGGCCGTCAAGGTCCGCGCGCTCGGCGCGGAGGTCATCGAGTCCGTGACGCCCGCGGACCAGTTCGTCAAGATCGTCCACGACGAACTCGCCCGCACGCTCGGCGCCGGCGAACCCGTCCCCGAGCTCCGTGAGCCCGTGCGCGGCCCCATGAAGGTTCTCCTTTGCGGGCTCCAGGGCGCCGGCAAGACCACCTGCGCCGCCAAGCTCGCCCGGCTCTGGACCTCCACCGCCCTCTCCGCCCTCGACCTGCGCCGCCCCGCCGCCGTCGAACAGCTCCGCGTCCTCGCCCAGAGAATCGACGCCCCCTTCCTCCCGCCCGCCGACCTCTCGAGCCCCTCCAAGTCCGCCACGGCCGCCCTCGCCGCCTGCCCCGCCAGCGCCCGCCGGATCATCTTCGATACCGCCGGCCGCCTTCAGCTCGACACCGAGCTCATGGACGAACTCAAGGCCGTGCACGCGGTCCTCCAGCCCGACGAGACCCTGCTCGTCCTCGACGCCATGGTGGGCCAGGAAGCGGTCAAGGTCGCCGAGGCCTTTCACGCGGCCGTCCCACTGACCGGCGTCGTCCTCGCCAAGACCGACGGCGACGCGCGCGGTGGCGCCGCGCTCTCGGTCCGCTTCCTCACCGGCGTCCCCATCCGCTGGGTGGGAACGGGCGAAGGCCCGCAGGCGATCGAGACCTTCGACCCCGTCCGCTTCGCCGGTCGCATCCTCGGCATGGGCGACGTCGTCTCCTTGGTGGAACGCGCCGCGCGCGAGATGGACCAGGGCAAGGCGGAGGCCGTCGCCAAGCGAATGATGGCCGGCGAGCTCGACATGGAGATGTTCCTGGACCAGATCCGCGAGATGAAGAAGATGGGGCCCATATCCGAGCTTCTGCAGATGCTCCCCGGCGCCGCCAACCTCGCGACCGATGCCCTGCCCGCCGATCGCGACATCGCCCGCTTCGAGGCCATGATCCTCTCGATGACCCCGGAGGAGCGGCGCAACCCGGAGGTCATCAATCACCCGCGACGCGGACGAATCGCGAAGGGCGCGGGCGTCAACGACAACGACGTCCACCGCATGTTGAAGCAGTTCCGGCAGGCGCGCGACATGATGTCCGCGCTCTCCGGCGGCGGCCGCAAGGGCAAGGCCATGCGCCGCATGTTCGGTATGAAATGAACTCATCCCCCTCGGCACGGTTCCCGCTTCACCAGGGAACCCCGTCTACCTCAAGGAGGTAACCACCAGATGTCCGTCAAGATTCGTCTCAAGCGCGTCGGCGCCAAGAAGCGCCCGATGTACCGCGTCGTCGTCACCGACTCCCGTTCGCCCCGCGACGGCAAGAACATCGCCACGCTCGGCTCGTTCAACCCCATGGTGAACCCGCCCGAGCTCAAGATCGATCACGAGAAGGTCAACGCCTGGATCTCCAAGGGCGCCCTCCCGACACCGACCGTCAAGAAGCTCATCAAGGACTCGCAGGCGAGCTTGGCAGGGACAACGGGCGCGGCGGTCTAACCATGAAGGAACTCATCGAATACGTCGTGAAGCAGTTGGTCGCCACCCCGGACGCGGTCTCGTTGCGTGAGCTCAAGGGCGCGCGCGCGACCATCTATGAGCTGGCCGTCGATCCGGCCGACATGGGCCGCATCATCGGGAAGGAAGGGCGCATCATCAAGTCGCTGCGCACCCTCGTGAAGGCCGCGGCCGCCAAGAACGGCAACGAACTGGTTGAGCTCGAAGTCATCGAGTAATTCTTCCCGCGCCGACGCGACGCCCGAGGACCGGGAGGTCGTGCTCGCGCGGCTGGGACGCCCCCGCGGCCTCAAGGGTGAGATCTGGCTCCGCCTGGAGACGGATCGCCCGGAAACGGTGCTCGCCCCGCCCGGACCGTATCGGCTCCGGGATGGGCGCACCGTGGCCGTCGAGGAACTCCGCCCCGTCGGCGGCGGCTACACGTGGGTCGTCGCCGGCAGGCCGCAACGCGAGGAACTCGCGCTCCTGACCAACGCCGTCGTCGTCGTCCGCGCGTCCGAACTGCCGCCGCGCCCCGACGACGAGCTGGCGGCGCTGGAGGTCGTCGGCATGAAGGTCGTGGACGGCGACGGCCATCACCTCGGAACCATCACGCGCATCGAACAGCGTTACGAGATCGACACGTGGATCATCCTGACCGGGCCCGGACGCGAGGCCGAGGTTCCCGCCGTCTCCGACTTCATACTCAATATCGACAAGGAGGCCCGGGTCGTCACCATCGACCCATCGGGTCTCCTCGAGAACTGATCGATGACCCCCTCGCTCGTCTTTGACGTCATCGCGCCGGTCCCCGCCATCCTCGACGGGTTCAAGTCCTCGTCGATCATCGGCCGCGCCGTCACCGAAGGGCTTATCGCGCTGAACGTGATCGAGCTCCGCTCGTTCACCACCGACAAGCACCGGCTCATCGACGACCGCCCCTTCGGCGGCGGCGCCGGGATGGTCCTCAAGCCCGAGCCGCTCTTCGCCGCCATCGAGTCGCGGCTCGCCCTCTCCCCCGCCGACCGAACCCGCCTCCTCCTCTTCACGCCCCAAGGCCGCCGGTTCCTTCAGGCCGAGGCCGAGGCTTTCGCGGCGTGGGCGCGGGCGGCCAGCGCGCTGACCTCGCCGCCGGAGAGCGCCGACCCGGCCCCCTCTCCCGATCCCGCCCCCCCGCGCCTCATCCTCGTCTGCGGCCGCTACGAGGGCATCGACGAGCGCGTCATCGAGCATTTCCGCCCCGAGCTCGTCTCGATCGGAGACTTCGTGATCGCGGGAGGCGAGGTCGCCGCCATGGTCCTCATCGAGGCCGTCGCACGGCTCCTTCCCGGCGTCTGCGGCAACGCACAATCCTTGGACGAAGAGAGCTTCGGCCCCGGCGCCGACGGCGGGCTCGAATATCCCCAGTTCACCCGCCCGGCCTCCTTCCGGGGCTACGAGGTCCCCGAGATTCTCCTCAACGGCCACCACGCCGCCATCACCGCCTGGAGAAAGGCTCAGAGCGAGCGCCGGACCCGGGAGGCCCGGAAAGAACCCAACTCCTAGAGCCAGTTCCAGGCCACCGCGGCCGGTTTCTGGGTGTGTTGGTAACTCCTTGACTCATCTCGCCTCCAGGACTGCATAAGCCGAACTCAAGCGGAGCCCCGGCGGGTTATCCCCGGGTCCGGGATGCCGGGGCGAGCCATTCGGCGTTGCAGTCCTGCAGGCGAGCCGAGCAATTCACCCATGTTTCGAGATCGCACCCCAGCCGCTTTCTCCCTTGCCTCGATCCCTCGTCTCGGTATAATCGACGGCTCGCAAAGGAGTCATGATCATGGCTAAAGTAACAATTGCTGACGTCGAGAAGGACCAACTGAAAAGCAGCCTGCCCGTCTTCCGGGCCGGGGACAATGTGCGCGTCCACACCAAGGTCAAGGAAGGCACGCGCGAGCGCATTCAGATCTTTGACGGCGTTGTCATCCAGAAGAAGAACTCGGGGCTTCGCGCCAACTTCACCGTGCGCAAGATCTCGTTTGGCGTCGGCGTGGAACGCATCTTCCCCCTCCACTCCCCGCTCATCGAGAAGATCGAGGTCACCCGCAAGGGCAAGGTGCGGCAGGGTCGCATCTTCTACATGCGTAAGCGCAGCGGCAAGAGCTCGCGCCTCAAGGAACGCGACGCGTTCCGCACCAAGGGTGAATCCGAAGCCTCTTCCGCCCAGCCGGCTCAGGACTGATCTACCGCCGCCGGCCGCGGCCGTCCCGGCTACACCCGGCGCGGACGCGTCGGCCTCGGCCGCCGGTCGGACGAAAGGTCCGGCCGGCGGTCTTGAGTCCCCGTCCCACGGACAACCCTCTTCAGCCACTCCCCTCTCCGCCTCCGCCAGCCAGGCCCTCGCGCGTTCCGAGCGCGGGCGCGGAGTTCCTCAAGCCGCCCCGGACGTCCCGCCGTCCTCGGCCGGCCGCGATGAGTTCATTCGCCAGCCCGCGAAGGCGGACCGCCCGGTGACCGCGGGTCGATCCGGTTCCGTCTCGGGGACCAACCTCTCGGGTCCCGCCTTCCGCGTCGCCGTCGAGACCATCGCCCGCGAACAACTCCACGCCCGCCTCCCGGTCGGCTCGACCCTGACGGCCCGCGTCCTCGAGGTCACCGGCAAGGGGCAGTACATCGTCGGCGTCGCCGGCATGAAGCTCGTGGCCGAGTCTGGACTCGACCTTCCGCCCGGCGCCAAGGTGGGCGTCCAGGTCGCCGCCCACGATCCGAAGATCCACCTCCGCATCCTCAAGCCCGACGACGCCGGCATGGAGCGCGTGCTCCGCCAGCTCGGCTACGACAAGGCGACCCCCGACCTCAAGTCCGTCATCACGGAACTGATGGAGCAGGGACAGCCGCTCACGCGCGAGAACGTGCGACGCGCCCAGGACGGCATCAGCCGCGGACTCACCCCTCGGGCCGCCGTGGCCCTGGTGCGCCATGAAATCCCGCTCACCCCCGCCACGCTCGATCGCGCCCGGGCCGCCGACGGCTCCGTCGCCCAGGCCCTCGATCGCCTCACCTCGGCGCTCACCCAGCTCGGTCGCGGCGCCGAGGCCGATCGGATCCGGGGCTCGCTGACCTTCTCCGGCGATCTCGGCGATCTCTTCGCCAACCACCCGTTGAAGTTCGAGCGCCGGCTCCTTGGCGGCGAGGTGCGCGAGGACCGCCCCGAGGTGAAGCCCATGCTCGAGACGATCGCGCGCGCGACAACGGCGGAAGCGGGGCCCGAGCGCGAAGCCGCCGCCGCCGCCCGGCAGCTCATCGACACGATGGAGGGCCGCTACCTCGTGGGAACGCCCGAGCGGCAGATCCCGTTCGTCATCGAGGACGACGGCTCGCGCGATGCTTCGCTTACGGCCGAACGCAGCGGCGGGCACACGAACATCAAGATCCAGCTCGAGACCTCGCGACTCGGCGTCGTCGTCGGCATGGTCGACAGCGTCAACCGCGGCGTCGGGATCGCGCTCGGCGTCGACACCCCCGAGGCCCGCCAGGCCCTCGTCGCCGCCGCGCCTCAGCTGACCGCCCGGCTCCATGCGCTCGGATTCCGCCTCGACGGCATGACCGTCGACGTCCTCGATCCCCAGGCGCGCCTCGGCGGCGCCGGATCCTTGCCCGCCGCCCGACCCGCCCTCGGCGTCGACCTGAAGGCCTGATGGCCCGCCCGCCGATCGCCGTCGCGGTCCGCTACGATGCCCAGAAGGAACAGTCCCCGCGCGTCGTCGCCACGGGCAAGGGGCTCATCGCCGAAAAGATCCTCGAGCTGGCGAAGCAGCACAACATCCCCATCTACCAGGACGCCGATCTCGTAGAGCTTCTCGCGCAGGTGGAGCTCTTCGACGAGGTTCCGCCCGAGCTCTACACCGCGGTCGCCGAGGTCCTCGTCTGGGTCTACAAGGTCAACAGCAGCCTCAAGTCATAGCCCGGTCTATTCGCAAGTTTTCAACACGGGGACCACGGGGACCACGGAGAAGACCGATGCAAGGCATGGATTCAAGGTATGGATTCAAGGTATGGGCGCTCCAGACCATCTCTTCCTATCACAGGCGGATCGCGGTAAAGCAGTCGGCACTCATTCTTCGCCCGGATTAACATCTTTTGCCTCGCTCCGTGGTCCCCGTGGTCTCCGTGGTGTGAATTCATGAGGAGATCAGGTTAACTATCCATGGTTTGGATTTTGAATCCGGATTTTCTCCGTGTCTCCGTGGTTCAATTTCGTGAAGACACCAGGCTACCGCGGCAGCGTCACCGTGAAGAGGGTTCCACCGTCGCCCATCCGCTCGGCCGAGATCGTCCCGCCATGGGCGACCACGATCTCGCGGGTGATATAGAGCCCCATCCCCATGCCGCCGTAGTGCAGTTCTGCCCCCGCACGCTCGTACGGCTTGAAGATACGCTCCGGTTCCTCCTCCGGTATCCCGATCCCGTGATCGCGAACGCTCAACACGACCGTGCCCTCGAAACCGGATCCCACGATCTCGATCGCCGAACCCCTGCCGTACTTCGCCGCGTTGGAGAGGATGTTCTCGATGACCTGCTCCAGCCGGTCCGCGTCCCAGCACCCCATGAGCGAGGCGTCGCCCGAATAAACCACAGGGCACTGGGCGCTCCGCATCATGGCGTCGAATCTCTGCAGGACGCCCGCGACGAGCGGGACGAGGTCCAGGGGAACGCGGTTCAGTTCGAAGCGACCCTGCCTCAGGCGCGTGAGGTCGAGGAGGCTCGTCACGAGCCTCACGAGCCGCTGGACCTGGCGTCCCGAGATCTCGAGCCCCTTCGCGAAGCCCTGGGGTTCCGTATTTCCCTTTGCCAGGAGCCTCTGCATCCCCTCGACCTGGAGCATCAGGGCCGCAAGCGGCGTCTTGAGCTCGTGCGCGGCCACCGAGAGGAACTCCTCGCGATCGCGGGCCAGCGTCTCGGCCTCGAGGCGCGAGACCCGCTCCTGCTCCAGGAGCCGCTGACGATCCTCCTCCACCCGCTTGCGGTCCGTGATGTCCGCCGAGACCCCCAGCACCTTAACGGGGCGACCCTCCACGGTCTCCACGACCCTCCCTTTGCCCAGGATCCAGTGGTAGGCCCCGTCGTGCATGAGCACCCTGTACTCGCACTGGAACGGCTCCCCGCGCTGGGCCGAGTCCTCGATGGCCCGCTGGAACGCCTCCCGATCCTCCGGGTGCAGCATCTCCATCAGGATGGCCACGCCCGCATAGGGCTCCAGGTCAGTGCCCCGCGCCACCAGCGAGGCGCTCTCCGAGTAGCGGATCCGCCCGGTAGGAACATCCCACTCCCAGGACGCCATCCCCCCGGCCTCCATCGCCATCCGGAGCCGTTCTTCCTGCTGGCGCATGGCTTTCTCCGCAGCCTTGCGGTCGGAAATGTCCTTGGCCAGGGCCAGGGCATAAAGCCTGTCGCCGATGAGCACGCGCTCCGCCGAGAAGATCACCGTGCGGGGCTCGCCATCGCGAACCTGGAAGACGAGCTCCGTCTCGGGAATGGAACCGTCCCTGAGCAGCGCTTCCACGAAGCGATCGTAGACGGTCCGGTTCGCGAACACGGGCAGGTCCGTCAGGGGCATGCCGAGCGCGGCCTCGCGATCCAGCCCGAAGAAGTTCAGCCACGCCGCGTTGGCCTCCACCAGGGTCCCTTCGGGCAGGGTGCTGAGGGTGGCCAGGATCATGTTCGTATGGAAGGCGATCTTGAACCGGGCCTCGCTCTCGAGGAGCTTCTCCTCGGCCAGGATCCGATCCGTGATGTCCGCGGCCAGGCCCTGGACGCCGACGATCTGCCCCTCCGCATCACGGAGAGCGTTCTCGCTCACCTCGATCCACCGCGCGGCCCCATCCGCGTGCGTGATCTGGAGGCGGTACGGAGCCGAACGCTCGCCCCGGAGCGTTGCCGCCGTGTACGCCTCGACCTCGCGATTCGCGGGATGGTCGGTCATGTACCGCGAGTAATGGGTAAGAAACTGCTCCGGTGTGTATCCCAGGATCTTCTGGATGGACGGGCTCACGTAGGTGAAGACGCCGTCCTGGTCATGGACGTACAAGAAATGATCATGCGCCAGGTTCTCGACGAGCTGGCGGTAATCGATCGTGATGGAGGAAAACGGGACCTCGGCCGGCGCCCGCTCGGCGCCCTCCGATAATTCCTGCGACCCCAATGACATGGGATTATCCTATTCCGAGCCCCCTGCCCCGCGCAAGCCGCCGCGACGCGACGGCGAAGAGCTTTGCTCGTGGAACCGCCGGAAACCCATGGCTTTTCTCTCGGCTTTAACCCTAGACTGGAGTCGGCATCGAATCAACCCAGGAGGTCTCCCCCATGACTCATCGCTTCCGCGTGCTGGCGCTTGTCGCCCTCGCTGTGCTCTTGCTCCCCGCCCTGGTCACTGCCGACGCCGGCGCCGCGCGCCGGTTCTACTTTGATATCGTCGAGCAGGCGCTCGTGCGCCACGGTGATCCCGCCGGCGCCCGGCTCCTGAAGGCGCTCGGCCAGGCCTCTCCCACGATTCCCGCCGAGCTCTCCGACGCGGCCACCACGCGTCTCCCGGAGTACGCCGCCAAGTACGAGAACGCCCGCGCGCGCGTCCGCGCCGCCATCCAGACGCCCGCTCACCTCCCGGTCAACCAGTGGCGCGTGGACCGCGCGGAAGCCGATCTCCATCTCGTCGCGCACGAGCTCGAGAAGGCCAATCCCTCCACCGCCCTGCTCCAGCGCTGGCTCTGGGACGCCATCTACGCCCTTGATCACACGATCTTCCCCGAGATGATCAACGCCACGCCCGCGGCGCCCCGCGCCTCGATCACGGCCGACCCGGCCTCCATCACGGCCGGCCAGAGCTCGCTCCTCCGGTGGAATACCATGAACGCCACCCGCGCGCTCCTCGACGGCGAGGTCGTGAGCCTGGCCGGCTCCCGCTCCGTCTCCCCCGCGGCAACCACCGTCTATCGCATCGTCGGCGAGGGCCCCGGCGGCTCGGCCAACGACGCCGCGACAGTCACGGTCGCCGCGGTCCCGCCGCCGACGGCCACCATCAACGCGAACCCCGCGCGCATCATGCAGGGACAGTCGACGACGCTCAGCTGGAACACGCAGAACGCGACGTCGGCCGCCATCGACGGCCGCACCGTCTCGCTCGCCGGAACCATGCCGGTCACTCCGGACGCCTCCCGCGCCTACACCATCACGGCCACGGGCGCCGGCGACGGCCGCGCCTCGGCCTCCACCTTCGTCACGGTGGTTCCGCAGGCCCGCGAGCCCCGCAAGTGGATCATCTTCTTCGACTTCGACCAGGCGCTCATCCGCGCCGACGCCCAGGACACCATGCAGAGCGTCGCGGACGCCATGCGCGCCGAACCCGAGCTCCGGCTCAACGTCGTCGGTCACACCGATGCCAAGGGCGGCGAGAACTACAACCTGAACCTCTCCGAGCGCCGCGCCATCTCGGTCCGCGATTACTTCACCGCCAACTACGGCGTCAGCCCCACGCGCCTCGACCTCATCGGCAAGGGCGAGGAGGAACCCATCGCCCCGAACACCACGCCGGTGGGAACCGACAACCCCGAGGGCCGTCAAATGAACCGACGTGCCGAGTTCGTGGAGATACTGCGCTAGGTTCTTGAGCTTCGAGGCACCCCGCCCCGTGATTCGCGCCTGGTTGCGAAAGCTCCCGCGCGCGATCACGGGTGCGGCGGCGCTCCTGGTCCTCGTTCTTGCCGTCTTCGGCGCCGCGTCGATGCTCGTGGCCGCGCCGACGGGGGCAGAGCCACCCGCGGAGTCCATGCCCTCCTGGGACGCGGGATCGGGCCGGCACCTGCCGGCGCCGCTCCTCTACACCCACAACGGCCGGCTCTTCCGCTGGATCCCGGGTGAATCCGCGCCCGAGGAGATCAGCGGGCACGGCTGGGGCCGCCCCCTCTCCCCCGTCATCGCGGACGCCAGCGGGGATACCTTCTTCTTCGCCGCCTACCGCGTCGACCGGTCCGCCGGGCGCGTCGGCGTCAACATCAACATCTGCAACATCTTCAAGCAGACTCCCCGGGGCATCGAGATGGTGACGAAGGACTGGGACGTCGCCACCTCGCCCGATTTCTCCCGGGACGGCCGCACCCTGATCTTCGTCTCCAATCACCACGCCATGCTCCGCCAGCTCATGCCGACCACGGTCACCACCGAGATCTATATCGTGCGGCGGCCCTGGCTCCTCCCCAAGCGCCTCACGCTCGACGGGGGCTTCAAGTTCAACCCGCGCCTCTCGCCGGACGGCGAGCGCGTCGTGTACATGGGCATCAACGGCGCCGCCTCCGGGCTTTACGTCTACGACATCACCTCGCGCGAAGTTCATCGCATCGGGCCGGCCGGTGACTATCCGACCTGGACCCCGGACGGTGCCGCCGTGACCTACGGGGTCAATGGCAAGCTCCGCACGGTCGCCGTCACCGGCGATGGCCACCAGGGTTCGGAATCCGAGGCCCTGGACGTCGAGCCCGCCGGCACCTACGTCTCCTACCCGCGCTGGACCGATCACGGCCTCGTCTACTCCTGGTCCCGCGGGGGGCGCACCGGGGTTTCTCTCTGGAACCCCGCCACCCGCCAATCACGCGTTCTCGTCTCCGGCACCGGCGACTTCGGCGGCGCCGATCTCGCCGACACCCCGGGTTGCTGATCCCCCCGCGTAATTTCGACGGGATCAAACGGTAATCACACGGTAATCTGTGCTTCGTGAGCACGGGGTATCGGCGAGCGGCGCCGGTCTCCCTGGAGCGCCCGGGAGTCGCTGACAGGACGCCGGGGAGGAACGTGAGGTAGAGACATGGCAACGGTCGCGGACATCATCAGGCGGGCTCGGCGCGAGTTCCCCGCCGCGGCCCGCAGAGCGGGCATGCGCGGCCTCCCCCCCCGCGACCTTCAACGCTGGCCGGACCTGCTCTTCGCCCAGGCGCCCGATCATCTCGCCGACGACGATCCCGCGTCGGTCGCGCTCCTGGCGGTCCGCGCCCTCGAGGCCGCCCGCAAGCGCCGGCCCGGGCAGGTCATCGTCCACGCCTCCCAGCGCCTCATCCTCATCGTCCAGGACGATCGCAACTTCCTCGTCCGTAGCGTCCGCTCCTGGCTCACGCGCCGCGCCATCCCCTGGCGACTGCTCCTGCACCCCGTTCTGGCCGTGGAGCGGAACGCGGGCGGCGACCTCCTCGGCTTTCATGCCGGTCCCGGCGCGGTCGGTGTGCAGGGAGCCCATCACGCGTCCGAGTCCATCATCCTCGTCGAGACCGACGCGGACCTCCCGCGCGGCGCGGAGGCCGAACTGAAAGCCCTGATGCGCGATGTCACGGCCGTCAACGAGGACTTCACGGGCATGGTGGCCGCGCTCTCGGCCCTCTCCGAGGCGGATGCCCGGACCCCGAACGGGGGCGACGCCGAGTCGCGCGCCTTCCTCGCCTGGCTCATGGAGGGAAACTTCGTCTTCCTCGGTTACCGACGCTACGTGATCGCCGGCCGCGGCAAGAAGGCCACGTTCACCGCCGCGCCCGCGCCGGGCCTGGGCCTCCTTCGCGACCGTGCTCGCTCCCGCTACAAGCGGCCCGTTCCCCTCGAGGAGGCCCGGCGCGCGCCGGTCATGGCGACCGCGCTCCTTCGGCTGGGAAAGGCGTCCGCGTCCGCGGACATCTACCGCTCCGGGCGCCTCGACTTCATCGGCGTGGAGGAGCGCGATCACCGGGGAACGCTCCGGGCCGAGCACCGCTTCTACGGGGTGTACGCGGACCGCGCCAGCTTCGGCGCCAAGATCGATCTCCCGATCTTGCGTCGGCGCTATGAGCGGATACGCCGGGCCTTCCACGCGGCGCGCGGGTCCTACGACGACACCGCGATCGTCCACCTCTTCTCCGCCCAACCCATCGACGCGCTCCTTTTGACCCGCGTGGAGGACCTCGTCGAGGAGTTCGCCCTGACACTGCGCGGTGGCGACGCCCGCGACCTGAAGGTCGCCGCCCACTACGACTTCGTCCGCGGCGGGCTCGCCGCCACCGTGCTCGTTCCCGCCGATCGCTGGCGCCCGCGCCTCCAGGAGCGCCTGCTCGCCGACTTGAAGCCGCTCGTCGCCGCCTCGGCCGTCGAGGCGCGCGCCGTGACCGACAGCGCCGACCGCGACCGCGTCCGCCTCCACCTCTTCCTCGCGACGCAGATGCGCGACCTCGACATCCCCGCGCTCTCCGATCGCATCCGCGCGACCGCGAGGACCTGGCACGAAGAGCTTGCGGAGTTCCTCGAGGAGCGCTTTCCGGAGCGCGCCGCCGAGCTCGCCGCCGCCCACGCGGCGACCTTCGACGAGAGCTACCAGGTGCTCGTCCCGGCGCTCCTCGCCGCGGACGACATCGAGGTCCTCGACAACCTCCAGGACGGACCACGGCTCGTCTGGGGTCGACCCGAGGAGGCCGCAGGTCCGCTCCAGGGGCTCTCGTACCTCCGCCTCTTCAACCCCGGCGCCCGGTTCGCGCTCTCCGACGTCACCCCCATCCTCGTGCACCACGGCCTCGAGATCGCCGACGAGATCAGCTTCGTCGTGCGCCCGCGCGGGCGCGAGGTCAATCTCCAGGTCTTCCATGTCCGCACCCGCGCCGGCCGGCTCTTCCGAGACGACGCGGCAGGCCGGGCCATTGCCGAAAATATCCGGGCCTCGCTGGCCGGCGAGATCGAGCACGACACGCTCTCCGGGCTCATGCCGCTCGCCGGCCTGGGCGCGCGCGATGTCGAGCTCTGCCGCCTGCTGCGGAATTACGCCCGCCAGATCGGGGCCATCCCGGCCCGCAAGAGCGGTAACGAGGCGCTCCTCGCCCACCCCGCCGCCGCCCGGCTCCTCGTCGAGATGTTCTCCGCCAAGTTCGATCCCACGCTGGCAGGCCATCGCCGGGCTCCCTGGAATCCCGCGAAGTGGAAGGCCGCGTTCGATACCTACCTCGCCTCGGTCCGTTCGCGCGACGACGACCGCGTCATCCGCGTCTTTCACAACATCCTCGATGCCGCCGTGCGCACCAACGCCTTCGCCGCGCCGACGCCCGAGGGCCGCACGCTCGCCCTCAAGATCGACTGCTCCCGGATTCTTTCCATGCCCGCGCCCCGGCCGTGGATCGAGGTCTACGTCTACGGGGGGCCGATCATGGAAGGGTGCCACCTGCGCGGCGGCCCCGTCGCGCGCGGCGGCATCCGCTGGTCCGAGCGCCCCGACGACTTCCGCACCGAGGTCCTGGGGCTCGTGAAGACCCAGATCACCAAGAACGCGCAGATCGTCCCCACCGGCGCCAAGGGCGGCTTCGTCCTCAAGCGCGTCCCGTCGGATCGTGCCCGGCTCGGCGAGGCCGTCAGGGGCGCCTACAAGATGCTCATCGCCTCGCTCCTCGCGATGCAGGACAACGTCGTGAACGGCAAGGTCATCCGCCCCGCCGGCGTCATCGGCCACGACGGCGCCGATCCCTACCTCGTCGTCGCCGCCGACAAGGGTACTGCCACGTTCTCCGACACCGCCAACGCGCTCTCGCTCCGCTTCGGCTTCTGGCTCGGCGACGCCTTCGCGTCCGGCGGCTCCAACGGCTACGACCACAAGGCGGAGGGCATCACGGCGCGCGGCGCCTGGGTCTCCGTCCGCCGGCACTTCCGCTTCCTCGATCGCGACATCGATCGCGAGCCCTTCACGGCGGTGGGCGTCGGGGACATGTCTGGCGACGTCTTCGGCAACGGCATGCTCCTCGCCAGGACCCTGCGCCTCGTCGCCGCCTTCGATCACCGCGACATCTTCCTCGATCCCGATCCCGATCCGGCCCGCAGTTTCGCGGAACGAAAGCGCCTCTTCTCTCTCCCGCGGTCCAGCTGGCAGGATTACGACCCGCGCGCGATCTCGAAGGGCGGTGGCGTCTGGTCGCGCTCCGCCAAGAGCATCCCCGTGACGCCGGAGGTCCGCGCCGCGCTGGGAATCACCGCGTCAACGCTCGATCCCGACAGCCTCATCCGCGCCATCCTCACGGCCCCCGTCGACCTCCTCTACAACGGCGGCATCGGCACCTACGTGCGGGCTTCGCATGAACTCAACGCCGCCGTCGGCGATCCCCAGAACGATTCGCTCCGCGTGGCCGCCGACAAGCTCCGCTGCCGCCTCGTCGGCGAGGGCGGCAACCTCGGCTTCACCCAGGCGGCGCGGATCGAGTTCGCGCTCGCCGGAGGCCGCATCATCACCGACGCCGTCGACAATTCCGCCGGCGCTCGATCCCGACAGCCTCATCCGCGCCATCCTCACGGCCCCCGTCGACCTCCT
>CAZJQD010000054.1:0-20144 GCA_964548165.1 uncultured bacterium | reverse complement strand
CCATCAAGCTGACCGGGATCCCGATCAAGCTCTCGGAGACCCCGGGCGAGGCGAAGACGCCGCCGCCGACCGTGGGCCAGCACACGGAGGAGATCCTGCGTGAAGTCCTCGGCTACTCCCCCGAGCGGATCGAGAAGCTGAGGGCCGACGGCGCTGTATAACGTAACGCCTCCCCAGGGCCCGCTCCGGGTCATCATCAATGCCGATGACCTCGGCATGCGGGAGTCCATCGACGAGAGCGTCCTGCGCCTAGCCGCCGCCGGAAAATTGACGAGCGCCACGCTCCTCGTGACCCATGACCCGGCGCGCCTCCCGTCCCTGGCCGCCCGCATCCGCGACCAGGGTTCCCCTGCCGTGGGCCTCCACCTCGACCTCGACGCCTGGTTCCGGTTCGACGAGACCGGCCACTACGGCGACACGGACGCCGACATCATCGACGACTACGCCGCGATCGTGGACGCTCGACGCGAAGAACTCCGACGCGCCATCGCCGATCAGATCGCGGCGATCCGCTCACTCGGTCTCGAACCCACCCACCTCGATGGCCACCACAACGTGCACCTCTTCCCTCCCCTCCGTCAGCTCGTCATTCCGCTGATGGTCGATGCCGGCATCTTCAGGACGCGCCTTGATACCAGCTTCTACCGGACGCCCGCATCCCTCGCCGAGGCCCGCGACGCGTTCCTCGCCCACGACATCCGGCACACCGACGCGTTCGTCGACCTCGGCCACCTCACCAGTGAGGGCCTGGGAACCCTGGCGTGGACCGAGGGCACCCTCGAGATCATGGCGCATACCGAACTACCGGGGCCGGGCGCCGAACCCTGGAGAACCGCCCACCATGCCTTCCTCGAAAAGGAACACCTCCCCGGGAACGCGACGGCGATCTCGTACGCAGACCTCTTGTAATCGCTTACATTTGTGTCTTTACGCCCGCTCGCGGCGGGCTTAGGATCTCTCCCGATGGCTCCGTTCAGCGCGATGACTCCTTTACGCGTGATCCTCCGCCGCAAAGGTCACCGACCTCCCGGCATCCCCGTCCTCCGCCCCTTGCTCGATCGTCTCGCCGCCCTCCTCCTGGCCGCGCTGGTCGCCGCGGGCGTCATCGCCTGCGGAGCGGTCGGCGGCACTACTCCGAACAGCACTCCGCCGGACGCCGGGCACGCGACCGCCTCCTCGGGTGACGGCGCGTATGCCCCGGAGATGGCCCTCGATGGGGACATGAGCACCCGCTGGAGCAGTACCTTCGAGGACAACCAGTGGTGGAGGGTCGACTTCAAGGTTCCCCGCATGCTTTCCGGGCTCACCATCCACTGGGAGACCGCCTTCGGCGAGAAGTTCAATATCGAGGTCGCCGGGCCGGACGGCGTCTTCCAGAAGGTGTATGAAACCGAGGAGGGTGACGGGAACCGCGACATCATTCACTTCGCCCCGCGCATGGTCTCGATGGTGAAATTCAACGGCGTCCAGCGCGGCACGGGATGGGGATTCTCCTTCTTCGAGATCGACTTGCACGACGGATCCCAGCCCCACGCGCTCTCGGCCTCCACCCAGCGCGCGGACGCCGCCGCCGGCCTCGCCATGGACGGCGATCTCGCTTCCGCCTGGCATAGCGACGCAACCGCGACAGCCGACCTGACCGCGCGGTTCCCCAGGTCGTGGGACATCGGCGGACTTCTCCTCAACTGGGGCGCCGATTACGCCCGGTCGTACGTGGTCGAAGGTTCGGAGGACAGTGCGACCTGGCACACGCTCTACGAGACCACCGAGGGGAACGGCGGCAAGGACTGGATCTACTTCGCGCCGATGCAGGCCCGGCAGATCCGGATCCGGTGCCGCGAGAGCGCGACCGGCAACGGGTTCGCGCTCGCCGAGATCGAGCTCAAGGGCGCCGAGGAGAAGGCCACGCCCATCAAGATCTACCAGGCCCTGGCCAAGGACGCGGCCCCCGGCCTTTACCCGCTCTGGCTCCGTCGCCTCCAGGAATTCTGGACCGTGATCGGCGTCCCCGGCGACGACGAGGAGGCGCTCCTCAGCGAGCACGGATCGATCGAGCCCTACAAGCAGGCCTTCACCGTGATGCCGATGCTTCTCCGCGACTCCTCCGCCCTCACCTACGCCGACTGCCTCGTGACCCAGGATCTCGCGGAGAGCACACTCCCTCTCCCCGGCGTCTCCTGGCGCCACGCCGACGTTCACCTCGACATCCGCGCCCTGGCGTTCGGAGATCCCGGCGCCTCGTGGAGCGCGGTGCGGTATCGCGTCACGAACCCGGGGACCGAGTCGCGCGCCGTCTCTCTCGCTCTGGCCATCCTCCCAGTCCAGGTCAATCCCGTCTGGCAACGCGGCGGACACAGTCCGATCGGCGAGCTCGGTTTCGGACCCGCCGGCTCTGCAGGCACAGCCGGCGCCGCCGGCACTGCTGGCGCCGTCGGCACTGCTGGCGCGACGACGGTCACGATCAACGGCGAGCCGCGGATCTTCAGTCCCACGCCGCCCTCGAGGCGCGGTGGCGCCAACCAGCGGGAGGGCGGCGTCGTCTCGTTCCTGGCCCGCGGCGAGGTACCCTCATCGCCGACCGCCCAGGACAACGACGGCCTCGCGTCCGGCGCTCTCGTCTACGACCTGGATCTTCCCCCGGGCGCCTCCCGCGAGATCGTGCTCTTCTATCCCATGCACGGCGGTAACCGACTTCCCGCCCAGGCCGTCGGCGCCAATCCCTCGGCCACCTTCGCCGCGATCGAAACGCGCGAGCAACGCCGCTGGAGCCAGCTCCTGAACCGCTTCTCGATCACGACCCCGGAGCCGCGGTTGACCGAGGTCATGCGAAGCAACATCGCCTACATCCTCATCAACAAGGATGGCCCCTGGATCAAGCCCGGCGCGCGTAACTACAACCACTCCTGGGTCCGCGACGGCGCTATGACCTGCGTGGCGCTCCTCCGGATGGGACTGCCGGCCCAAGTGCGTCCGTGGCTCGACGCCGTCAGCCCCCATGTCTGGGAGAAGGGCATGGTTCCCTACATCTTCTTCGAGGGCGGCAATCCCGTGGGCTTCGACGAGGCCAACCACAGCGGCGAAGGGAAGGAGTTCGACAGCCAGGGGCAGTTCGTCTTCGCCGTCCGCCAGTTCTACGACTACACCGGCGACCGCGCGCTGCTCAATCGGCTCTACCCCAAGGTCCTCGCGGCGATGAGGTTCCAGGCGGACCTGCGCCGCCAACGCCTGACCGACGAGTACCGGAACGATCCGACCAGGCGCGCCTACCTCGGCATCCTGCCCCTCTCCAACAGCCACGAGGGCTACTACCCCGCCATGCACAGCTACTGGGACGACTTCTGGGGCCTGAGAGGCCTGAAGGACGCCGTGCACCTCGCCCAGGTCATGGGCAAGGACGAAGATGAACGCTGGTTGAGGGAGGAGCTGGAGTCCTTCCGGAGCGCCGTCCTGGCCTCGATCAAGACCGTCATTGCGGACCGCGGGATCGATTACATCCCGGGCTGCGTCGAGAAAGCCGACTTCGATCCAACCTCGACGTCGATCGCGGTCATGGTCACCGGGGACGCCGATCAACTCCCGCAGGATCTCCTGGAGAAGATGTACACCCGGTACTTCGAGGAGTTCACGAATGGCATGACCGCGGGGCGCGAGCGGACCTTCACGCCCTACGAGGTACGCACGGCCGAGGCCTTCGTCCGGATAGGACAACGCGATCGCGCGCTCACCATGCTAAGGTACCTCGCCCGGGATTCGGTGCGTCCCCACGGCTGGAACCACATGGCCGAGGTCGTGCACGCGCGACCGCGAGCCCCATCCTACATCGGCGACATGCCCCACACCTGGGTCGGCTCCGGCTTCATCAGCGCCGTGCGATCGCTCTTTGCGTACGAGCAGAACGACCGGCTGTATGTCGCCGCCGGCTTCCCGCTTTCCTGGTTCGACGCCGGCGTCAGCGTCCAGAAGTTGCCAACGATCTACGGATTACTGGATGTCACCATCACGCCGGTGGCGATCGGTCACGAGATCGTTCTGGGCGGAAGGATTCGTCCGCCGGACGGGATCGAACTGCCATTACCGAGGGAACTGGCGGATCGAACCGTGCTCGTCAACGGCACCGTCGTACCCACGCCTGGGGGTCGCATACGGGTAGAGACCCTTCCTGCCCGGATCCTGGTCAGGACTCCTTAGAAGTGGTTTCATAAGGTCGCCCTCCGGCCTAAACCGCCTGGAAAGGGCCTTCGGACGACCTTATGAAACCAACTGTAGCAAGAGCGCCGGCCTCACCCTTGATTCCCACCGGGAGGCGCACCTGCAAATGCCGACTTTCCGGCTCTGCGGCCCGCTCTCCCGGCCTCTCCCCCTAGTGAATCGCGTTCTCGCTCTCGGGACGGGAAATGTCCATCCAGCGCGGGTTGACGATCCGCGCAAACTCCGCCGCATCCATCAGCATCACCTGTTCATGGGTTCCGCCGTTGAAGGCCACCTCGCCATCCCTCACGAGCTCGTCACTGGCAATCACGGGGATGTGATAGAGCTCGCCAAACGGCGGCTCGGCCCCGACTTCGCAGTCCGGGAAGAGCATCCGCATCTCGTCCTCGCTCGCCATGTGAACCTCGCGGGTTCCCAGGAGTCCCCGGATCTTGTCCCAGGCGAGCCTGTGATGGGCCGGCAAGACGACGAGCATGTAGCGGCCATCGGCGACGATGACGACGGACTTAGCGAATCGGCCGTGCTTCATGTGCACGTGCCCGGCCGTCTGCTGGGCGGTAAAGTCACGAATGTGCGGCACCAGCTTGAACTGCACCTGGTCCCGCGTCAGCATCTCCGCAACGCGTTCCGGTATCTGTGGCATCACGATCACCCCCTTGGCGTTCGCAGTACTGCCGTACCAGTTCTAGCACACGATGTCTCGCCCGCGCCACGGGCTGACGCATATTCGCAAACTTTCATGATTTTTTCCCGGCCACGCAACGTCCGCGGGGCCACGGTGCTATAATGCAGGCAACAAGGGGGGACCGCTTGATGACACTGCACGATCGCATCGCCCGCGCACGCTCGCTCTTCTCGGGCGCCTGGAACTCGGCCCTGGCCGACCGACGGCCCGTATCGCCAGCGGGCAAATCAGCGCCACACCCGGCGCCATCAGCCCAGGTCGCGCACCATCCGAATCACCTCGACCGCCGGACCGCGATGTCCACCCGAGCGGTCGCCAACCATCACCCCCACCACAAGGCGGATCATTAGATCGGCGCGCCCCTACCGCGCGACCGGATATCTCTCTTGCCCGGTTGATTCATGAATCACACCGCCGAGACGCAGAGAACGCCGAGTTAAGGCTGGGCAACATCAATATTCTGGGTTGAACAGAGAACCAGTTCGGACCGCGAATTAACATCCGACACGGGATTCTCAGGCGCTTGAGAATGCCGTCCGTTTCTTCTTCGTCTCGGCGTTCTCGGCGTTTCCGCGGTGAATCTTTGTGAATAGGTCAGGCTAGGGCTTCAGGTGGTCGGGCAATGGAAGCCCGGCGGCCTCCAGCCGTTCGCGCATGAGGCGGATCTTCTCCCGCGCGTCGACCTGCTTGCCCATCTTCCGGGCCGCGGCCGTCATCTCCAGGTTCACCAACTGCATGATCGCGTTGATCTTGTCCTGTGTCGCCTGATCCGCCATCGAACCATCCTCCTGCTCGTTTTCCCCATTCTAGTCTCCGCCTCCTCGGTAAGGCCATATCCGTGCGGATGACCCGGCCCACTCCCCGTATACTTCCCGAATGGACACGTGGTTCGGGCCGGGCGGAACGCTCCATGAGAAGGTCGACGGGTGTAGCTTCCGCCCCCAGCAACTGGCCTACGCCCGCGCCGTGGACGAGCTTCTCCGCGGTGGCGGGGTCCGCTTCGTCGAGGGCGGCACCGGGGTCGGCAAGACCTTCGGCTACCTCGTTCCTCACATCCTCGCCGCCAAGCGCACCGGAGGAAAAGTCCTCGTCTGCACCCGGACCAAGAATCTCCAGGACCAGGTCTTTCTCCGCGACCTCCCCCGCCTCGCCGGGCTCTTCAACTTCTCCTACGCCCTCCTGAAGGGGCGCGAAAACTACGCGTGCCGAGAACGACTCGAGGAGGAATGGGATCGGCAACAGCTCTTCATCCACAGCCCCGAGCATCGCACCATTCGTTACCTCCGGCACTTCGACCGACTCCACGCCACCGGCGACCTGGAGGCCGCCTGGTCGTTCCTGCGGCGCTGGGGTCCGGACGCCTGGCGGGCGATGAGCGACATCCGCGCCCTGGACGATGTCTGCGTCAGCGACCACCGGAACACCTGCCGCCACTTCCGCGCGCTGGCCGCGGCCGAGAAAGCCGACGTCATCGTCGCCAACCACCACCTCGCCCTCCTCTGGCCCGAGTCCTACCCGAGCATCCGGTACCTCGTCATTGACGAGGCGCATGCCCTGGAGGAGGCGGCCACCGACATCTGCGGCCCCGCGTTCTGCACCGCCTTCCTTCACCGCCGGATCCGCCGGCTCCATGCCGGAGCCGCGCGTCCCCGCGGCACGACGCTCGGCCGACTCAGTCGCCAGGTCTGGAAGGAATACAGCGTCCAGCCCGTGGCCGATTCTCTCGATACCGTGAGGGACTGGAGCCACCACTTCGACGTGGCCGCCCAGGCCTTTTCTCTCAAGTTCGAGGGTCCGCGCCAGCGCGTCACCGACGAGCGGCTCGCCGATCCCGCCTGGCGCACGCTCTGCGACAACGCCGAGATGCTGGGCACCATGATCGCCGGCGCCGTCGCCGGCCTGCAACGGCTCCAGAAGGAACTCAGCGCGGTGGAATCCCTCAAGACTCACGCGGAGCGAGTCGCGCGCGCGGGCCTGGGCCTCGGCGAGGTCGTCATGGAACTCAATGCGCTCTTCAAGCGCATCCCCGAGGAAGGGACGGTGCTCTGGTACGAGACGCGGGCCGGGCGCGCGCCGCTCTTCAAGCGTTCCCCGATCGCCGTCGGGACCTGGCTGGAGTCTCACCTCTATCGCAAATTTCACAGCGTGCTCCTGACCTCGGCGACCCTGCAATCGGGCGGCGGCTTCGAGTTCCTGGCGGAGAGGCTCGGCCTCGTCCTGCCCTCCTCAGCACCCGCCCCAACGACGTCGCACGCGTCCCACGCGCCCGGAATCGCGGCTTCTGACACCATCGACACCCCCGCGATCACGGACGACGCGGCGCCGGTTCGCGACGGAGACGAAGAACCGCCTGACGAGGAACCCATCCGCGTCCTCGCCCCCGTCACCGTCGGTCACCCGTTCAACTACCGCGAGAACGTCCTGCTCTGTCTCCTCAGAACGCCGCTCACGGGACCCTCCGCCATCGCGGACCAGCTCAGCGCCCTCGCCGCGATCGCGGGCGGGCGCACCCTGGGGCTCTTCACCAATAAGAAGCGCATGCTGGAGGCGGCCGAGCTGGTGAGCGTGCCCGGGTGCGAGGTCATGGCCCAGTATCGCGACGGCTCGCGGCACGAGCTCGCCGCGCGCCTGCGCCGCCACCCGTCGACGGTCCTGATGGGCACGCGATCGTTCTGGGAGGGCATCGACGTTCCGGGCGGCAACCTCTCCCTGGTCGTCATGGAGAAGATCCCCTTCGCCTCCCCCGGCGAACCCGTCTACGACGCGCGCTGCGCCGCGCTCGGCGACAAGTGGTTTCCCCGCTACGCCCTGCCGCTCGCGCTCCTGAGCCTCCGCCAGGGCTTCGGCCGGCTTATCCGCACGGAGACGGATCGCGGGGTCGTTGTCATCCTCGATCCCGGCCGCAAGAGCTACACGCGGCGCCTGCTGGCCACGCTGCCGTCGTGTCTTACCGTCGAGGGCGACACGGCCGCGGTGAGAGCCGCCGTGGATGCGTTCCTGCACGGGCGCATCGTTCCCGGAGCGACGCTCCCGGAAGAATTGCCGGCCGACGCAAGCACGGCTGGCTCGGCCGGAGCGGAACCCCTACCTTCGGGAACCGGGCCGCAGGGCCTTCCTATCAAGGGGACCGCCCAGGGCCATCCTCAGGCCGACGGCCGTCGTCGTCGGTAAACCGAGAACGGCCACCCACAGGACGGGAGCCGCATCGTTCATCAACGCGCCGAAGATCACGGCCATCAAGTTCAGCACAAGTGTTCCGCCGCCGCCGCCCACGAGCGCGCCGGTAACTTTCCCGAAGAGCGGCGTCACGAACTGGCGGACCAGCGAGACGGCCGCGAAACCCCAGCCGCCCATCAAGAAGACCTGGATGCCCAGCCGGACGAGCATCGTCAACTGGGCCGTAGTCGCTAGCTGGAAGGCGACGCTCTCGCCGAAGAGCGAGACCAGCGTCAGGAGGCAGGAGGAGGGAACGAGGATGATGAGGCCAAGGACGCCGCCCCAGTGCGCGCACCGCACCAGTTCCTCGAAATCGATCCGACGCGCGGCAGCGACAGCCATGAGCGCACTGTAACCGTTCACGCCCGTCCCGGCAAAGTCGGGCCGGGCGCCGTGGGGGGGCGCGTAGACAGCTCCCCCCCCACCGAACTCCCCTCATCGCCTGCTAGAAAAGCAGAAACGGGGACATTCTTCTTTTCGCGCGCTCGCGCGCGTCCAAGAAGAATGTCCCCGTCGCCGAGAACTTAAATGGAAAGGGCCGGACCCGGGGAATGTCACTTCCCGGGCCCTGCCCGATGTTTTGAATCCGTAAGCCAGTCAGTAACAGAGAACAGGCAATCTCGTGGGGAGCGAACTACGTAGAAAGCGCGTGCGTTAGTGCGTGGAAGCTATCTCAAGCCCATCGAGTCTACGATGCGGCTGGCAATCTCATCGATAACGGCATCATTGATGAGAGAACCATTCTCCAGCTTCTCCTTCGCGGCGGCGACCTTGTCCAACCGGACATCACCATCGGACTCCTGGACGGCCTTCTTGACCGCTTCCCGGAGCTGGTTCAGCCGGCTGGCATTGGAAACCTCTACCGTGTCGGAGCGACGCTGAGCGGCATCCGTGCCTGACTCTTTACGGATCTGGTTGGAGTAGACCGACGTGATGTTGTTCAGTGCTCCAAGTTTGTCGATGACCATGACCCGTGACCTCCTTTTCCTTACTTCAGTTTATCGGCGGACTTTAGGCCGAACTTTAGCATTTTTTGAGCCTGTGGATAGCGGAAAACCCTTTCCAACCCTTTCAGGGCTTTAAGCTCCTCAGTAAAGCCGCTTCCCGGCGCAAAACCTCCGCCGCCTCGGCCACCTTCAGCCCGTCCTCCCCCAGCGCCGCGGCCTCCCGGGCCAGCCTCACGCTCTCCCCGCTCATCCGCTCCGCCGCATCCGCAATCTCCGGAGGAACCACCCTCTCCACGACCGTCGCCCCGTCCATCGACTCGTGCGTGACTCCCTCGTGAGACACTCTCTCGTGCGCGGCCGCCTGGGCCAGCTTGTCGTAGCTCTCCTTGAGCTCCACGTATGGTTCAGCAGCGACGTAGGTTCCGAGAATGCCCGCAAAAAGCCCGGCCAAGGGCATCACGAGGAGTACCCAGGGGGTCTGCCCGTTGAAGATGAACGCGACCGTGGCCGCGAGGATGCCGAGGAAGAGCCCGCCGACGGCGGCGATGGCGTAGGACGGTTCGGCGACCGGAGTCTCATTCATGCGAGCAACCTCGAGAGGATCTGATTGACGAGCGGGGGATTGGCCTTGCCGCCTGTCTGCTTCATCACGGCGCCCACCAGGAATCCCAGCGCCTTCTTCTGTCCCGCCTTCACCTGCTCCACGGGCCCCGGGTTCGCGGCAATCACGGCCCTGCAGACGGCCTCCAGCTCGCCTTCGTCGCTCATCTGCGCGAGCCCGCGCTCCGCCACGAGGGCGCGCGGCGAGGAACCCTTCGCCAGCATCTCCGGCAAGAGCTCCTTGGCCATCTTGCCCGAGATCGTCCCGGCGTCGATGAGCTCCACCAGTTCCGCCAGGAGCGCCGGGGTCACGCGACAACCCTTCGGGTCGTTGTCCGGCAGCTCGCGCAACAACTCGGCCGTGATCCAGTTGGCGATCCCCTTGGGATTCTTGGGATACGCCGCCACGGCGGACTCGAAGTAGTCGGCAATCGCGCGCCCCGCCGTCAGCACGCGGGCGTCACGGTCCGGCAGGGCGTAATCGCGCGCCAGGCGCGCGGCGCGGGCCTCGGGGAGCTCCGGCAGAGAGGCGCGGATGCCGGCGACAAAGTCGGCAGGCAGGGTGAAGACGACGAGGTCGGGATCGGGGAAGTAGCGGTAGTCGTGCGACTCCTCCTTGGACCGCATCCCTCGCGTCACGCCGCGGTCGGCGTCCCAGAGCCGGGTCTCCTGCGCGATCGTCCCACCGCCCTCGATCTCGTCGATCTGGCGCTCGATCTCGTGCTCGATCGCCGCCTGTACGGCCTTGAAGGAGTTGAGGTTCTTGATCTCGACCTTGGTGCCGAATTCCTCGCGCCCCGCGGGACGCACGGACACGTTCGCGTCGCACCGCAACGACCCTTCCTCCATGTTGCAGTCGGAGACCTCGCAGTACTCCATCACCTGCCTTAGGATCTGCAGGTACTCGTAGGCCTCCTCGGGTCGCCGGATGTCGGGCTCGCTGACGATCTCGATGAGCGGGGTGCCGGCGCGATTCAGGTCGACGCGCGTCACGCTCGATTCGTCCAGGCTCTCCGCGGCGTGCAGGAGCTTCCCGGCGTCCTCTTCAAGATGGATGCGCGTGATCCCGATCCGCTTGCCGCTCGCCAGGTCGATCCAGCCGGCCGTGCAGAGGGGAAGATCGAACTGCGAGATCTGGTAGCCCTTCGGCAGGTCCGGGTAGAAGTAGTTCTTCCTATCGAACTTCATCCGTTCGGCAACCGTGCCGTTCACGGCGAGCGCCGCCCGCGTGGCCAGCTCGACGGCCTTCCGGTTCAGCACCGGGAGAGCGCCAGGGAGCCCGAGGCAGGTGGGGCAGATGTTCGTGTTGGGGGCATCGCCGAACCGGTTGCGGCACGAGCAGAAGATCTTGGTCTGGGTCAGGAGCTGAACGTGCACCTCGAGCCCGACGACGACCTCCCAGCGCCCACCGCCGTAAAGCGCGGGTTCCGTCACAGCGCGAACTCCGCGGGCTGGCGGCTGTGCCAATCGGTGAGACGCTGGTAGGCGTCGGCCACGCGAAGGATCGTCGCCTCCGCGAAGGGCTTCCCGAGGAACTGCAGGCCCACCGGCAGGCCGCCCGCAGGCGCGGGAACGTTCGAGGCGCCCGGCGAAGCAAAGCCGCACGGAATCGATATCCCCGGGAGCCCCGCGAGGTTGCACGAGATCGTGTAGATATCGGAGAGATACATCGTCAGGGGATCCGCCGACTTCTCGCCAAACGCGAAGGCGACCGTCGGTGAGGTCGGCGTCGCGATCACGTCGACGGTCTCGAACGCCTTGAGGAAATCCCGCTGGATGAGCGTGCGCACCTCCAGGGCCTTCTTGTAGTACGCGTCGTAGTAGCCGGCCGAGAGGACGTAGGTTCCCAGCATGATCCGGCGCTTGACCTCGGACCCGAACCCGGCGCCGCGTGTCGCCTTGTACTGCTCGATGAGCGTCTCGCGGGGCTCGCGGAGCCCGAAGCGGATGCTGTCGAAGCGCGCGAGGTTGGAGGAGGCCTCGGCGGTAGCCACCAGGTAGTAGACGGCTACGGCGTGCTCGGTGTGCGGGAGACTGACCTCGTGGAGGCTCGCGCCCGCGGCCTCGAGTTCCCGAAGCGCCTTACGAACAGCCGCTTCCACGGCCGGATCCAGGCCCTTCCCGAAATACTCCTTCGGTACGCCGATGCGCAGCCCCTTCACGTCGCCGGTCAGCGCCGCCTCGAAGTTCTCGGCCGGAAGGTTGGCCGAGGTCGAGTCGAGGGGCTCATGGCCGGAGATCCAGCCGAGCATGAACGCGACATCGCGGGGGTCATGCGTGAAGGGGCCGATCTGGTCGTGCGAGGAGGCGATGGCGATGAGCCCGTACCGCGAGACGCGGCCGTAGGTGGGCTTCAGCCCGGTCACGCCGCAGAACGACGCGGGCTGGCGGATCGAGCCGCCGGTGTCGGATCCGAGCGTGGCCGGCGCCAGGTTGGCCGCGACCGCGGCGGCGGATCCGCCCGACGATCCGCCGGGGACGCGAGCCAGGTCCCAGGGATTGCGGACCGGCTTGACCGCGGAGTTCTCGTTTGAGGACCCCATGGCAAACTCGTCCATGTTCAGTTTCCCCAGCGCGAACGTCCCGGCCTCGCGAAGCTTGCGGACCACCGTGGCGTCGTAGGGAGGCCGCCAACCCGCGAGGATCTTCGAGGCGCAGGTGGTGGGCATGTCGCTCGTGGCGAGGAGATCCTTCAGGCCCACGGGCGGCCCCGTTGCTTCTGCCGCGGACTCGGCCACGTGCAGGAACGCGCCCACCTTCGCGTCGTGGAGGCGGATGCGGTCGAGGTAGGCGCCGGCGATCTCGGGCGCCGAGAACGTCCCGGCGGCCAGGCCGGCGCGGATCTCGTGGAGCGTGCGGGGGAGCGTCATGGATGCCGGATCAGACGATCCGCGGGGCAAGGAAACAGCCGTCCGAGGCCTCGGGCGACTGGGCCTGGACCGTGGCTCGATCGAGCGACGCGCCAGGCACATCCGCTCTCCAGACATCGGTCAGCTCGATGACGTGCGTCGTCGGCTGGACACCGCTCGTGTCGACGTTGCGGATCGACTCCGCGAAGGCGAGGATCTGCGAGAGCTCCGAGGCCAGGCGCGCGCCCTCGTCGGGGGTCAGCTCCAACCGCGCCAAGGACGCGATCCGGCGCACATCTTCGTCCGATACAGCCATGCCGCCGATGATAGCAAGAAGCGGGGCAGGGCGGAAGCACGCCCCGCCGGGGAACATCGGACGCGAGGACCCCCCCGTTGAAATCGGACATCGACGGGTGCTAGGTTGTACCTACAATGCGAGGGGGCCGGCACGTATTTTCCGTACTGTTGGTGCTTCTCGCGAGCGCCGACCACGCCGACGGAACACCTCCCGTTTTCCCCTTCCTGCACGATCTGCGCATCGAGGGCACGACGCGCCTCTACTACTTCGACCGTGCCTATGACCGGGCGACCCGCGACCAGCGGGATATTGCGCTGGGCGGACGCCTGGCGTTTCGGACCGGTCGCGTCGCCGGCCTGCTGGCGGGAGTATCCCTCCACACCTCGGAGGACCTGGGCCCGGAGAGTGACCGCCGCGCCGTCTACGGGCTCCTCGCAGCCGATCGCGCCGGGCGACACCTTGACTACACGGCTGTCGGCGAGGCCTATCTCGACGGTGCCTGGGGCGGCACCGCGATCCGCGCCGGGCGGACCGAGCTCTCGACGCCGTGGCTCAATGGACACGATATCCGGATGACACCGCATAGCTTCGAGGCGATCCAGGTCGGCCACAGCGCCGGCGCCTGGCGCCTCACCTCGGGCGTCGCCCGTGCGCAGAAGGCCCGGACGAGCGAACGCTTCCTCGACATGCCGCAGATCCTTCGCGTCGGCGCCGAGGGTGAGATCTGGTTCCTGGGAGTCGTCTATGCCGACGAGCCCCGCTATCGGATCCAGGCCTGGCACTACACCGCCGAGAACATCTGGCAGGACTGGTACTTCTCGACCGACGCGGCCATGCGGCCCATCGGTGCCTTCACCTTCTTCGGCAACCTGCGCTACCTGCGCCGCATCGAGACGGGTCGGGCCCTGATGGGGCCGCAGGGAACCTGGATGGCCGGCATCACCGGCGGCGTGAAGTCCAGGGGGTGGACGATCGCGGCAACCGGATCGCGGATCGGCGAGCGTCTCGTCCAGAGACCCTGGGGCCACGACCTGGCGATCTCGGAGCAGGTCGAGCCGTGCAACGATCCGCGAGAACGGGCCTGGCTGGCGCGCGTCAGCTACGACTTCTCCGGGCTTGGCCTCGCCGGGTTGAACACGTCGATCAGCTACAGCGAGTACGAGGCCCCGCTGGCCGCCGGGGGAAACCAGGAACAGCACGAGACTGATTATGACCTCAAGTACGCATTCGCCGACGATTGGGAAGCGCGGGTGCGCTACGCCTACGTCCGCGGATATCGCAACGGCTTCACCGCGGAGGGCAACAAGGACCTGCGCTTCCAGTTGACCCATCGCTTCTCCATCGGGGTGAACTAGCTGGGAGCGGCGGGCACCTCGCGCCCAGGACCATCGCGCTGTTGTCGCGCAACGACGACGCCGTTATCATTACGACATGCCAATCATCCTGGGACAGAATCGGGGCGCGGGTGGAAGCGGTCTGCCTCCCCGCGGATCACACGTCGGGGCCGGTCCGGCTGCCGGCGACGCCGGCGCCATCATCATCGACGTCGATATCGCCACCTTCGAGACCGAGGTGCTCCATCGTTCTCTCAAGACCCCCATCGTTGTCGATCTCTGGGCGCCGTGGTGCGGTCCCTGCAAGGCGCTCGGCCCCCTCCTCGAGAAGATCTGCAAGGAGTACAACGGGGGATTCGTCCTTGCCAAGGTCGACGTCGACGCCAACCAGGAGATTGCCGCCGCGTTCGGCGCGCGCAGCATCCCGATGGTCGTCCTCATCAAGAACGGACAACCCGTCGACGCGTTCACCGGGGCCTTGCCGGAGGCCGATATCCGCAAGTGGCTCGGTCGCCACGTCAAGCCGGCAGCCGCTCCCGCCGAGGCCCCGGCTGGCGCCGTCGAATCCCCGGCCGAGCGTATCGGCGCGGGCGACCCCAGGGGCGCCCTGGAACTTCTCAAGGGCGCGAAGGATCCGGCGCTCGAACTGAAGGCGGCGGTCCTGGCCGGCGACAGCGCCCACGCCCAGGTCGTTCGCGCCGCCATGTCGCCGGCAGACCGCGACGCGCTCGGCACCCAGCTGGAGGCCATCGATCGCATCCTGGCGGCGCTCGTGGACGTCGACCCCGCGCTCGAAGGCTGGCGATCAGCCTCGACGGCCGGCCGCCTTCCCGAGGCGCTCGAGGCGCTTCTGGCGAACTTCGGCGAGACAACGCGCCCCCTCCTGGTCGATCACCTCGCGCTGATGGGCCGTGGTCCGGTGGCCGACGAGATCCGCGGCAGACTCGCCAAGCTGGTCTTCCGCTGACGTCCCACACGCGTGTGTCCGCGCTCCTTGCCCGGAGATCGAACCCATGACCACCGGGCATGACGAACTCCTGAGAGGGCTCCTGCGCGCCGCGCGGGAGCATGGCGCCACGGACATCCACTTCAAGCCGGACGCCCCCGCCGTCATGCGCGTCGGCGGCCGCATCCATCCCCTCTCCTCGGGTCCCCTGACGCCCCAGGACGCCCACGACCTCGTCCGCTCCCTCATCGACGACCACCAGTACGCGCGACTCCTGCAGGAGAAGGAGCTTGATCTCTCGTGGGAACTGGAGCCGGGCAGCCGCTACCGCGTGAACTGTCACTTCGAGCGCGGCGGCTGGGCGGCCTCGTTTCGCGCGCTCCAGACCCGCATCCCCGCCTACGCCGACCTCGGTCTGCCCCCATGCCTTGCCGAGATCGCCATGAAGCCCCGCGGCCTCGTCCTCGTGACCGGACCGACGGGCTCCGGCAAGACGACGACGATGGCGGCCATGATCGGGCACATCAACAACCACAAGCAATGCACGGTCGTGACGATCGAGGATCCGATCGAGTACCTCCACCGCGACAACCTGGCCTACATCCGCCAGCGCGAGGTCGGGCTCGATACGCGGTCCTTCCCCGAGGCTCTCCGGCGCGCGCTCCGGCAGGATCCGGACGTCATCGTCATCGGCGAGATGCGTGATCTCGATACGATCTCGACCGCGCTCACCGCGGCCGAGACCGGGCACCTCGTCATCGCCACGCTCCACACCAACAGCGCGGAGGCCACCATCAACCGCATCATCGACGTCTACCCGCCCTCGCAACAGCACCAGGTCCGCATCCAGCTCGCGGCCACCATCGAGGCCGTCATCGCCCAGCAGCTCCTGCCCTCCGCCGACGGCCGCGGCGTCGCGCTCGCGTACGAGCTCATGCTCGGAGTGCATGCCGTCCGCCGGCTCATTCGCGAGGAGAAGACCTACTCGGTCACCACGTACCTGCAGTCCGGCAAGAGCCAGGGCATGAACTCGATGGACTCCTCGCTCGCCCAGCTCGTCCGGGACGGGCGCGTGACGTACGATGAGGCCCTGGCCCGTTGCCAGGAACCCGAGGAATTCCGCGGGATGTGCGGCGCATCCGCCCCGGCGCCCGCTTACGGAGGGGCCTGAAACGCGCATGCGCCGCGCGCCGCTGATCGTCGAGCGGCTGAGGGCCAGCTCGCTGTCCGCCGCTCTTCACGATCTGGGACGGCGGCGTGCCCGTCGGATCGCGAAAGTCGCGGGATGGTGGGAACAGGACCTGGCCGCGGCCTTTCGTGGCCGACGGGCGAAGTTGCGTCAGCTCGAATCCTCGTTTCTCGCCGCCTGCCGAAGGCATGCCCCGGAGACGGTCGAGGAACTGGCCGCGTTTGCGGCCGGCGCCCGCATCCCGTTCGAGACCCTCTTCCGGCTGAACCTCACCGAGCTTCGCGCGTGGACGGAGAAGTGCACGACGCTGGTCTTTGCGACGGCGGGCAGGCGCGGGAAGTCAGCGCGCGCAGGATCGGGAGCTCGTCGCCAGGATTCCAGTCGCGGATATCTCTTCGCGCACAACGAGGATTGGGATCCCCGCCGCAACGACGTCTTCCTCCTGAAAGTGACCCTGCCCAAGGTCTCATTCGCCGTCGTCGCCTACGACGGCTATCTCCCGGGTCTTTCTTGCGGGCTCAATAGCCACGGTCTCATCCACGCGATCAACTACCTCCCGTGCCCGGACAAGCGCATCGGTCTCCCACGACTCTTCGTGACGCGCCCACTCGTTACTGCCTCGTCCCTGGGCACGGTCGCGTCCTGGGCTCGGCGCGTCCCCCGTGCCTACGCGCAGTCCCTCCACCTGGCCCAGGGCACGGAATACCGCAACCTCGAGCTCTCCGCGCAACGCTCCGCCATACGGCGCCCGAAGCTCCCGGCCGGCCACGCCAACCACGTGCTCGCCCCGGCGCTGGCGCGCAGGATGCCGCCGCCCTCGCCGTCCTCGGCCGCCCGGCAGACCACGGTTGATCGACTGCTGGATCTGACCGAAAGCACGGAGCCGCCCCTCGACGCGGCCCGCCGCATTCTCTCCGATCGCAGTGGTCTCCCCTATGCCGTCTGGCGCGAAGCCGACAGCCCCCACGATCGCGCGGCCACGGTCGTCACGGCCGCCTTCTCGACGGACCGGCTGGAACTCCGCGCGTGGCGCCGACGCCCGGATCGTTCCCACCCCGTCGTCACCCGGTTGGACTGAACGCATGTCGATTGTCATCACCGGAGTCTCCCGCGGGATCGGCCGCGCGCTCGCGGAGGAGTTTCTCCGCCTCGGGCATGACGTGGCAGGCTGCGCGCGTTCCGCCGAACCGCTGGTCGAACTCGCGACCGCCGCGGGCAAGCGCGGAATGTTCTCCCCCGTGGACGTCGCCGACGCGGCCGCGGTCGAGCGTTGGGCCAGGGACGTTCTCGCGTGGAAGGGCGCGCCCACGCTCCTCGTCAACAACGCCGGCCTCCTCTATCCCGAGACCCCGCTCTGGGAAATTCCGCCGGCTGACTTCGATCGGATCCTCCAGGTCAACGTCGCCGGAACCGCCCACGTCCTCCGCGCCTTCACGCCATCCATGATCTCAAAGGGACGCGGCGTCCTCGTCAACTTCAGCTCGGGTTGGGGCCGCGGCGTCGACGCCGGCTTCTCGCTCTACTGCGCCACCAAGTGGGCAGTCGAGGGCCTCACCAAGGCGCTCGCGCTGGAACTCCCCGAGGGCCTCGCGGCGATCGCGCTCTCACCAGGCATGGTGAATACCTTCATGCTCGAACAGGCCTTCCCAGGCCACGCCCACCGTTCGATCTCGCCCGCGGAATGGGCACGCGGCGCGGCGCCTTGGCTACTTGGTCTTGGCCCAAAAGAGAACGGCCAGTCTCTCACCTTCTCGAGGTAACCGCCTCGCGACGCCTACGCGCTTCACGCCCCCGGGCTCGTCGCCTTCGCCGCCAGCTCCTTGACCTTCCGGAGATCGATCTTGCCGGTGCCCAGCTGCGGCAGTTCGTCGACGTGGACGAAGTCGGCGGCCTTCGGGATCCAGAGGTTCGGGAGGCCCTCCGCGGAGAGCTTCGCGATGAGATCCCCCACCTTCGCGGGATCGTGCTTGTGGACGACCGCCAGTCGCTCGCCGCGCGCCGCGTCGGGAACTCCCGTCACGCAGAAGACGCGGTCCATGGCGCCCGCGGCCTCGTGAAGCCGTTCCTCGACTTTTCCATGCGGGACCATCTCGCCCGCGATCTTCGAGAATCGCGAGAGCCGGTCCGTGATCTGGACGAATCCATCCTCGTCCATGACGGCTATGTCACCCGTGTGATACCAGCCGTCGCGGATGACCTCGGCCGTCTTCTCGGACTGCCCCAGGTAACCCTTCATCACGTTGGGGCCCTTCACGAGGAGGAGCCCCGAAGTACCGACAGGAACCGGCGCGCCGGTCTCCGTGTCGACGATCCGGATCGTGACACCCGGGATGGCATGCCCGATCCGGCCTCGCTTGTGCCCGACCTGCCGGAAGCCGCGGTCCCGGAAATCGGGTACGTTCGCGGCCACGATCGGCGAGCACTCCGTGCAACCGTAGCCCTCGTAGGGCTCGATCCCGAACCGCTCGCTGAACGCATCGGCCACGCGGTCGGTCAGTTTCTCCGCGCCCGCGATCACGTACTTCAGGCTCCCGAAGTCCCCGGGCTCCACGCGGCGCGTGTAGGCCTGCAGGAACGAGGGCGTCGCCAGGAGGAAGGTGGCCCCGTACTCGCGCGCCATCCAGCCGATGACGCGGGCGTCGAGGGGATTCGCGTGGAAGGCGGCGCCGGAACCCAGGACGAGCGGGAGCCAGAGCGTGCCGGTGAACCCGAAGGAGTGGAAGAACGGCAGGATGCCGAGGATGACATCGGAGCCGCCGGGGCCGAAGAGCTGGGAGAGCGCCTGGATGTTCGAAGTGATGTTCCAGTTCGTCAGCATCACGCCCTTCGGATCGCCCGTGCTCCCGGACGAGAAGATGATCGTAGCCGTGTCGTCGGGTCCCGGGATCCGCTCCGCGCCGCAGAACCTCATCAACTTCCGGGCCGGCAGGAACGTCGCACCCAGCCACGCCGTCTTCTTCGCGTCGCCCGGGATCGCGGCGGCGATGTCCTCGAGGTAGAGAACCTCCCCCGGGAGTTCCAGGGGGAGCTTCTCGAGGAAGGCGCGCGAGGTGAGGACGGTCTTCAAACCACACTGGCGCGCCACCGAGGCGATCGCGTCCTTTGAGGAGGTGTAGTTGATGTTGACGGGAATGCGACCTGCGAGCGCGGCGGCGGCATTGGCGAGCGCGCCCCCGTTCGAGGGTGGAAGGCAGATCCCGACCATCTCCTGCCCCTGCCAGCGCGGGGAGAGGGCCCGCGCGAGGACGACCGCCCTCACCAGGGCCTCGCGGTACGTCAGCTTCTGCCGCGAGACGGTATCGACCATGGCGAAGCGGCGCGGGTGGGCACGCGCCGTGCGGACGAATTCCTCCGGCAACGACCGCGACTCGGCCTTCCGGAGCGCGAAGGCGTCGGTTCCCATCTCCGTGATGACGCCACGGAGCGTCGCGGCATCGGTGGTGTTCGGGAGCGGCGCGCCGAACGTGAGCGTCACGCGGTAGGGAACGCGGCGCGGGAGCTTCCAGACGAAGCGCTTGCCCTGGAAGCTGAAGATGCTGCCCCAGACGCGGTCGAGGTGGAGCGGGATGATCGGGACGTCGACGTCGCGCACGATCCGCTCGAAGCCCTTGCGAAACCCGAGGAGCTGGCCCGTCCGCGTGATCTCGCCTTCCGGGAAGATGCAGACGAGGTCGCCGTCCTTCAAGGCCTGCGTGGCCGCTCGCAGTGCGGCCAGGACGACCTGCGGGCCTTCCTCGGTCGTGATGGGGATGACGCCAAGCGCCTTGGCAAGAAGACGTAGGCCGGGCTTGTCGACGATGGCCTTGTAGGCGATGAATCGAACCGGTCGCGAGAGCGATGCCAGGACAAGAAGGCCATCAACGAACGAGAC
>CAZJQD010000053.1:0-22538 GCA_964548165.1 uncultured bacterium | reverse complement strand
CCCGGTTGCCTCCCCGGTCGATTCGCGCGCTCGCGAGCCGGAGATCGCCTCCACCGGCGCGGACACGACATGGCTTCCTTCCACGCACGTCCCTCGACGGGAAACGTTGCACCGCGACCTCTATAGCCTGGTCCTCGACGAAGCCGGCGGGGTCGTGCGCCATCTCTCCTTGTCCGCGTACGCGACGCCTCATGCGAATGGCGAATCCTCGCCGACCGAACTTGTAAGCGGTGACACTGAGCGAATTGGTCATCTCGCGGCGACGCTCGATATCGAGGATCGGTCCGGGCTCGCGACGCAGGCGTGGGTTCTCGACACGGCATCGCAGCCTGGAGCCCTCGCTCTGGTCACGGCCCCGCGCGTTCCGGAACTGCCCGCGGGTCTCCTTCTCGAGAAGAAGTTCCGTTGGCTGGACACGTACGCGGCTGAACTCGAGATCACCATACGCAATCGCAGCGGTCGGCGCGTCAGCATGTCCGCGGCCCAGTTTGACTATCCCCTGCAGAACCTGCGCCGCGAGGGGTCTCTCCTTCTGCACCTCGGGCCCGGGCTCGGTCAGAACGCCCCGGCGCCCGCTTACTTGGAGCAGTACGCGGTCACGGGGAGTTTCGGGAAGGCCGGTAAGCGGGAGGGAGCGGTCGCGGAGCATTCCTGGACGCACAGCGTGTTTGGTAACCCGGATGCTTCCGTGGAGGTGGAATGGGCCGCCCTGGAGAACCGCTACTTCACCTTGGCCGCTCGCCCCGAGGGCTACCCCGTGGACGCACTCTTTCTCCAGGATGCCGATCGGCAATTGCATCTCTGGCTCCTTCTGCCCGCCGTCGATGTCGAAGATGGCGGGGAGAAGAGTTTCCGGTTGAGTCTCTTCGCGGGGCCGAAGTCGACGCCCTTGTTGAAGGCCTTCGCGCCAGAGCTCGAGCAGTTGGACGGAATGGAGCCCTCCGTGCTTCCGCGGAAAATTTCCATCGCGCGCATGATGGTCGGGATGCTGGCGTGGCTCGAGCGCTATCTCAACAACTGGGGTTGGGCCATCATCGTATTGACCGTGCTGGTCCGCGTCATCCTGCTCCCGTTGACGCACATCCAGTTCAAGTCGATGGCGCGGATGCAGCAGCTCAAGCCGAAGATCGACGAGCTCCAGCAGCGCTACGCCAACGATAAGGAGCGCCTGCAGCGGGAGCTCCTGGGCGTTTACCGCGAGGCCGGCGTCAATCCCCTCGGCGGCTGTTTTCCGCTCATCGTCCAGATGCCGATCCTCATCGGGCTCTTCATCGCGTTGCAGAACGCCATCGAGCTACGGGGCGTCCCCTACATCTTCTGGATCCATGATCTCTCCATTCCGGACACGATCGCGACCGTGGTCGGCCTGCCGATCAACCCGCTCCCGCTTTTCATGGGAGCGACAATGTGGATCCAGCAGAAGCTGACGCCGATGCCGTCCGCGGACCCGGCTCAACAGCAGGTCATGATGATGATGCCTATTCTCATGACCGTGCTCTTTTACAATTTCCCGAGCGGATTATCGCTCTATTGGTGTGTTCAGAACGTTCTTTCGATTGCACAGCAGTACTACATGATGAGGTTGCGGGAGGTAGCCACCACATGACGGATAACGGAAAAGGATCGCCTAGGGCGTCCAGGACATCGGCCAGGAGCATCGAGGTCGAGGGCAAGTCGACCGAGGAGGCCATCAGCGAGGCGCTCGAACAGTTGGGCATCGCGCGTGCGGCCGCCCAGGTCGAGGTGCTCGACGAGGGCAAGAGCGGCTTCATGGGAATCGGTTCGAAGAACGCGCGCGTGCGCGTCAGCGTGGGCGGCGAGATTGCGGGCGCCGATGCGCCTGCGGGAGCCGCCGAGGCTGGCGGCGAGGCGCCTGCGAAGCGAGCCGATGACAAGGTCGACGAGAACGTGGAGAAGATTCTGCGCGAGGTCATCACGAATCTCGTCAAGCCGCTCGATGAGACGGCGACCGTGGGTGCAGTGGATATCCATGACGGGCGGTACTCCTGCGATCTCGTCGTGAGCGCGGAGAACATGGCCGTCGTTCTGGGGCGGCGAGGGCGCACGCTCGACGCGATCCAGACCTTGGCCGCCGCGCTTGCCACGCGGATCGCGGACAGTCATATCCGGATGAACCTCGATTGCGGCGGGTTTCGCGGCAAGCGCCGGGAAGTGCTCGAGCTGATGGCTCATGACGCGGCGCGCGAGGCGGTGGAGAGCGGAGACGAGATCCACCTCGAGTCGATGTCCGCTCATGATCGCAAGATCGTGCACGCTACTCTCTCGACTCACGACGAGATCGAGACCTTCAGCGAAGATTCCGGCGATCGCCGGCACATCGTCGTCAGGGTGAAGGGATCGGGAGGGGCGCCCGGCGAGAGCCGATCGCGTCGCGGTCGTTCAGGAGGCCAGGGACGTTCAGGCGGCCCCGGTCGCTCCAGTGGTGGCGGAGGTCGCTCTGGAGGTCGCGGAGGACGCTCGGATGGCCGCAGGGAGGGAGGCGCTCGTTCCGGCGGTCGCAGTGGTTCTGGCGGCGGCGGTCGAGGTGGGCGTGGAGGACGCGGAGGCTTCGGCGGACGCGGTCCGGCAGGGGGGCGTGGCCGTGACGGAGCGGCCGGATACAGTGCGCTCGACCAGGAGCGCGATGGCAACCGTGAGCGCGATTACGCGGCGGACACGTCCATTCCGGACGATATCGGCAATCGCATCACCAACGACGAACGATAGCCCTGTGGACGGGAGCCGGGGCGCATCAAGCGCCCCGGTTTCCCTCGTCGCTATATCCGCAATTTCATGATGCCGTCCTGTTCTCCACGGCGGTCTGCAGTTGTTCTTCGCCTCCTCCTGTGACTCCGGCGGTCGTCTCGTAGCGGCGACATCTCGGGACTTGCCGCCCGCGACAGAAGATCGCACACTGAGGTCCCATGACTCGCGGATCTTCCTCGCTCGATCAGGGTTCCCCCTTATCGCTTCCCAGCCACGCCACTCTCTCGTCATCTGCATTTTCGCCGATGAAGGAGTCCCTCCGGGCCTTTGCTCGCGCCCTCCTCGATGCCCCTTTTCGTGCCGTGGGGCCGCGCACCCTGGAACGCGTCCTGGACGAGATCGTCATCGACTCTCTTTCTCCGGTCGCGCTTGGTCTTCTCCCCAGCGAAGGCTCGGCGCTGGACCTTGGGTGCGGCCCTGGCATCCCGCTCATCCCTCTCTGCCTGGCTTCTCCGAGCCTTTCGTGGACGGGAGTAGATTCAGCCGTCAAGCGGCTCAACTTCGTCCGAGCCATCGCCGGTGAACTCGGGCTCAAGGAGCGCGTCCGCCTGCAGGAGCACCGTGCCGGTGTCTATGGGTCCCGGAAGTGGGATATTCGACGAGAATGTACGCCTCCCCCGTCGATTCAGCCCTTTCTGGGCCGGCAGGATGTGGTCGTGGCCCGAGGCACGGCGCCCGTTCTCGACGTCGTCGCCATGGCCTCGGGCTTTCTCGCTCCTGGAGGCCGCCTTCTCATCTACGCGACCGCGGACTCCGCCCAGGCCGGGGTAGACGCTCTCTCGCACACAGATTGGATCATTGACGCGCGAATTCACTGCTACCGCAGGGAGAACGCCGTGGAGCGCGCATACGCCATCCTGGAAGTGACATCACGGGTTTCGCCCTGATGATCCATTCACGAGATTTGGAACAGAGGTAGCGCAAAAACCGCATAAGCCACCGTGAGCCAGAGGGATTGGATATGCCCCTACCCGCCATCATGTCCAGGGTTCCGCTGATGACAGATGAAGGCCAATCCCCGGATTGTTGAAGGGCAATATCCTCGGCGGCTCTGTGGCCCCATGCACCTTCTCTGGTCCCGAAATTCCTGAAACGGTCAGGGTGAGCTGGGCCATTCGATCGAGAATATCGACCTCGGCTCGCCACCTTATTCCTCCTTGATGTTTCACGTGAAACATCGTTGCTTCTCTTTCCCTGGTTTTCTAAGCTCTACGCTGTGTCCCGGTTGATTTCCATAGCCAATCAAAAGGGCGGGGTTGGAAAGACGACGACGGCCGTGAATGTCGCCGCCGCGCTCGCCGCGTCTGAACACCAAGTCGTACTGGTCGACCTCGATCCCCAGGCCAATGCGACATCGGCCCTGGGAGTCCAACCGGGAGACGACACGACGAATGCCTACCAGGCGCTGGTATCCACGGCGGAGGGAGACCTATCCCCTGTTTCGCTCTGCCCGACCGCTATCGAGCACCTGCATGTTCTCCCGGGAACGGTGGACGCGGCGGCCGTGGAGCGTGAATTCGGCCAGTTGGAAGATCCGCACACCGTCTTTCGTCGGCTTCTCCCCCGCCTGGGAGGCGATCGTGAGTGGGACTTCATCGTCGTGGATACGCCCCCTGGGATCGGCTACCTGACACTGAATGCGCTCGCTGCCGCGACCGACGTCATACTTCCTGTGCAGGCAGAATACCTGGCGCTTGAGGGGCTGACGCAGATGCTGGATACCCTGGAGCGGGTGCGAGAGAACCTCAATCCGGGGCTGGCTCGCGTTCATGTGGTCATCACCATGTACGACCATCGCCTGAAATTAGCAAAGGCCGTGGAGGAAGAGCTCCGCACCAAGCTCAATGGCAACTCACTCTTGAAAGTAGCCGCGACGGTCATCCCGCGGTCAGTCAAATTGGCGGAGGCTCCCAGTTATGGCCTCCCTGTATTCTTGTACGACCCGGCGTCGCCCGGAGCGACCGCCTATATTGCCCTTGCAGGGGAGGTATGCGCTTTATGAAGAGACCGGTACTGGGACGAGGCTTGGACTCCCTCCTCCCCAAACACAAGATTCTCCCCAATGAATCCAACGACATAAACATAGTCAGTGATTATGTTGTTTTATCTATCGACGATATAGTGCCGAATCCGTATCAGCCGAGAAAGAATTTCTCAGAAGATTCACTCAGGGAACTGGCAGAATCCATAAAGACAGAAGGACTGATTCAACCGATCGTTGTCTCGTCCATCGGGGGCGGCAAGTTTCAGCTCATTGCCGGAGAGCGTCGCTGGCAGGCTACGAGGCTTGCCGGGCTTACGACGATCCGGGCCGTGGTCGACCGCAAGGCCGCCGGCCTCGACCAGCTGGTTGCCGCCCTCCTCGAGAACCTTCAGCGCGAGGACCTCGATCCGCTCGAGGAGGCCGAGGCCTTTTCGCGCCTGGCGCGCGAGTTTGAGCTGAGCCATGAGGAAATCGCCCGTCGGATGGGGCGCTCCCGTGCCGCCGTCTCGAACGCCCTCAGGCTTCTCCACCTCCCTGCCATCGTGCAGGAGGCGCTTCGCGACCGCCGGGTCACCGTCGGCCAGGTCCGTCCCCTCCTGGGTCTTCCGGAATCCGATGCTCTCACGATCTTTCGTGAGATCACCGAGAAGGGGCTCACCGCTCGCGCCGTCGAGGAACGTACAGGCGGCGGCCGGAGCGCGCGGCGCAAGGGGAAGTCGCCCTCGTCCGGAAACGTGGCTCGCGCTGACGCCGAGGACCGCCTCATGAAGACCTGGGGTCGCGCAATCCGGATCGTCGGCTCGGAGACGAAGGGGCATGTCCGCATCGAGTATTACTCCAAGGCCGATCTCATTGAGCTCGTGGAGAGGCTCCTGGTGACGCCGTGAGCGGCCGCGGTCCTGTTCGAGCCCGCGCTCGCGGCTACTTCATCACGCTGGAGGGGCCGGACGGCGCGGGAAAGTCCACGCATGCCCGCGCCCTGGAAGCGCTCCTGAGGCGTTGCGGCCGCAAGGTCGTCCTGACGCGGGAACCCGGCGGAACACCCTTCGGCGACCACTTGCGCGGCATCCTTCTCGATCCCGCCACGGGCGCGATCAGCTCCCTGACCGAGCTCCTGCTCTACGAATCGATCCGCGCGCATCACGTGGAGACGCTGATCCGTCCCGCCCTTGACGCCGGCGCCATCGTGATCAGCGATCGTTTCACGGACGCGTCCGTCGCTTACCAGGGATATGGCCGCCGCCTGCCCGTCGAGACCGTGAAGATGCTCAACCACATCGCTACCTCCGACCTCAAGCCCGACACGACGCTCCTGTTGGACATCAGCGCCGGCCGGGGTCTGCAGGCGGCTCGGACCGCCGACCGCGCGGAAGCGCGCGGCGGCCACCTGGACCGGATCGAGGCCGCGGGCGTGGCCTTCCATCGCCGCGTGCGCGCCGGCTACCAGCAACTGGCGGCCGCCGAGCCCGAGCGGATCGTGGTGATCCGGCGTCGGCGGGGGAGGGAAGCGACCTTTCGCTCGATCCTCGATGCCCTCGCTCCGCGCCTGACCGAGGTGAGGGAGTGGGTGGAGAAGGGCGGCGCGCGCTCGCTGGCGGAGTTCTTTCCGGCGGATGAGCCTTGAAGATCGAACGCGGTGGGAAGCAGGGGAGTGCCGGGGCCTCGGCACCGTCGGGCGGTCCGGCGTCCTCTTCCTCCTCGTCAAGGGTCCGGGAATCCGTGGCGCCGGTGCCGTTCTCGGACGCGCTCGCGGGGGTTGAGCGTACCCAGTACACCGCCGAGCTCGATGATCTCGTCCGCCGACTCGATGAGCAGGCAGAGGTGCTCGTCAAGCGCCAGACCGTCACGGAGCTCGAGAAGTACCGCGAGCTGGTGACCGCGTTCCTGGCGCGCGTCGTGAAAGAGGCATACCGCGTGGAGGAGGTGCCCTCCGCGCACTTTCTCCAGAACAACAAGGTCTTCGTCTATGCCCGCCAGGTCGAGGAAAAGCTCGCCTTGCTGGCCGAGGAGGTTACGCGCGGCAACGCCGACGCGCTCTCGATCACGGCGGCGACCTCGGAGATTCGCGGCCTTCTCCTGGACCTGCGCGTGTGAACGCGCCCGCGCCCGTCCGTTTTGCCGACGTCCTGGGCCAGGACCATGCGCGGCGCCTTCTCGAGGGAATGGTTACCTCGGATCGGTTTCCTTCCGCGCTCCTTTTTGTCGGCCCGGCCAGCGTCGGGAAGCGCATGACCGCAAAGGCCCTGGCATGGGCGGCAGGCTGCCGGGAGCGATCCGCCTGCGGTCACTGCCCGGGGTGCGCGGCCAATGCCTATGGCGAGGGTTTGCGCGAGATCGATCTTGGGGCCGTCTTCGCCGACGACCAGGTGAAGGTCAAGGTCGAGGCTCTTCGCGCCTTCCTGGCAGACCAGGCCTCGGCTCATGCCTTGCCCCGCCGACTTGCCATCATCGATCGCGCGGAGCTCCTCAACGACGCCATGCAGGGGAGCCTCTTGAAGGCGATCGAGGAACCGCCGGAGCGGGTCACGTACGTCCTGGTGGCCGAGTCGGCGGCCATGCTCGCGACAACGATCCGTTCGCGCGCACTGACCATTCGTTTCCGCCCGCTGGGCCCCGGGGACCTGGCCTCCATTCTCGCCAGTGGAGACGCCGCGGGGACCACTCCCGTGCCCCTGGATCTCCTGGAGGCCGCTCAGGGTTCCGTATCGAGGGCTCGCGCCCTGCGGGCCGAGTATGCCGAGGTGTCGGAACTGGTGGCGGATGTCCTGGGAAAGAATCCCCCGCGCGGTGCTCGGCGCGCGGAGGTCCAGGAGCGCCTGGCCCTCGCGATCCCCGCGGCGGCATCTCTGCATCCCGGCTGGCGAGAGGCGCTTTTGGCGCTGGACGCGGCCGTGGCGTCGAACGCGCATCTCGGCCTGGCGTGGTCCGTCTTCCGCGCGACCGCGGACGCGTCGGATTCTCCCAGGAGGACCGAGGAGCCCTGGCGCGCGGCCCGCGACGGATCGATTGCACGTCGCTTGGGCGGCAGTAACATGGACGGCGAGACGAGATGAGCCGCTATTACCTGACGACACCGATCTACTACGTCAACGACCGACCTCATATCGGTCACGCCTACACGACCGTCGCCGCCGACGCCCTGGCGCGCTACAGGAGATCCCTCGGTGACGAGGTCTTCTTCCTGACCGGCGTGGACGAGCACGGTCAGAAGGTGGAGAAGGCGGCGCGGGCACGCGGGATCGAGCCGCAGGCGCATTGCGACGAGATGGCGCCGCGGTTCCAGGCGCTGTGGCAGGCCCTGGGCGTCAGGCCGGACGCCTTCCTGCGGACCACGGATCCGGCGCACAAGCGCTACGTCCAGGACGCCCTGCAGAAGCTCCACGACGAGGGACTCATCGAGGCCCGGGACTTCAGCGGATGGTATTGCACCCCGTGCGAGCGTTTCTGGACCGAGAAAGACCTCCGCGAGGGGTCGTGCCCGGACTGCAGTCGCGGCGTGGAGCTCATCCAGGAGAAGAACTACTTCTTCCTGATGAGCCGATACGCGGGGAGGATCCGTGCGGCCCTGGAGGATGGCTCGCTCTCCGTCCTGCCCGTGCACCGTCGCAACGAGGTCCTGGGGTTCCTGGACCGGGGACTGGAGGATCTCTGCATCAGCCGCCCGCGTCGCCGCCTGGGCTGGGGTATCCCGCTGCCTTTCGATGCCGAGTATGTCACGTATGTCTGGTTCGACGCGCTCCTCAACTACGTCTCGGGTCCGAGCTACCTGGCGCCGGGCCGCCCTCGCGTCGATGTGGGCGGGGAAGGACCGGGCGTGGCCGGCAAGGAGCAGGCCGGAGGCTCGTGGTGGCCGGCCGATGTCCATCTTCTCGGGAAGGACATCCTGACCACGCATGCCGTCTATTGGCCCGCCATGCTGATGGCCCTCGGCCTCCCGCTCCCTCGCCGCCTCGTCGCTCATGGCTGGTGGACGATGGGGGGAGAGAAGATGTCCAAGTCGGTGGGGAACGTCGTCGATCCGCTCGATGTCCTCGAACGCTACGCGCCGGAGGCCGGCGACCGCGCGGCGCGGGAGGCCTTGCGGTGGTTTCTCCTCGCGGAGGTGGCCTTCGGGCAGGACGGCACGTTCTCCCTGGAGGCCTTTGAGCGGCGCTGGACCTCCGACCTGGCCAACGACATCGGCAACCTCGCCTCCCGCGTCGTGAGCCTCGCTCATCGCGTGTGCGGCGGTACAATTACATTGGAGCACGATGCCTCGGATGACGAGGCAATTGGCGCGTATGCCGCCGCGATGGAGTCGTGCGCTTTCGCCAGGGCGGCGGACACCGCGGTTCGCGTCGCCCGGTCCCTGAATGCGCTCCTCCAGGAACGTCGACCCTGGGAGAAGCCGCCCGATGCCGCGCGCGTCCTGGGGCGCGCCGCGGCCGGGCTCCGGGCGATCGCCTGGATGATGTATCCGTTCTGCCCCGAATCCGCCGTGACGCTTGCAGCGGCGCTGGGGACCGGCGATCCCGCGATCAGGCCGGCGGCCGGCGCGTCGGGCGTGATCGCGGTGGGAACGCTCGCGCCGCTCTTCGCGCGCCCGGTCGCGGCCGGCGGGTCGATCGGCGACGAAGGCGCGAAGCGCGCCGGGAGCGTCAGGCAGAAGTCAAAGGAGAAGGTGATGACCGAGACAACGAAGGCGCCGGGCGTGACAACAGGTCCGCCGCAGGCGACGGGGGGAGAAACGCCCCGCGCAGCGTCCGGGGCGGGAACGCCGGGGTCGCCCGATGGCGCGAAGGCGGCGTATGCCGGCATCGACGACCTGCAACGTCTCGGCCTTCGCGTGGCCGTGGTCACGGCGGCGGAACGCGTTCCCAAGACCGATCGTCTCTTGAAGTTGACCGTCGACCTGGGCACCGAGACGCGCACGATCGTGGCCGGCATCGCGGCGGTGTACGCGCCGGAGCAGATGGTGGGGCAACGCGTCGTGATCGTGGCGAACCTGCAGCCCGCCACGATCCGCGGCATCGAGTCGCGAGGGATGGTTCTCTGCGCCGCGGACGGAACCGGCCTGTCCTTGGTCGCGCCTCTTCGCGAGATGCCGGCCGGATGCGAGGTTCGATGAGCGCGGGAGCCGGGGGCGGCGCGCATAGAGGCCGTCGGCGGCCCGCGAGCACCAGGGCAGGTGCGGATCGGGTGCCGGCGCGCGCCCGCACGCTCGCGCGGGCCCGCACGCTCGCGCGGGCCCGGACAGCGAAGTCTCCTGCGGCGGGCTTGATAACGCACGTGGACGCCAAGGGAGCGCTTCGGATGGTCGACGTCTCGGAGAAGGCCGTCACGCGGCGCCTGGCCGTGGCCGAATCGCGAGTCAGGCTCTCGCCCGCCACGATTCGCCTTTTGAAAAGGGGAGCCCTGGCCAAGGGCGATGCGGCGCCCGTCGTGCGGCTGGCCGCGGTCCAGGGGGCCAAGCGCGCCGCGGATATGATCCCGCTCTGTCACCCCCTGTCGCTCGACCATGTCGCGGTGGAGATCGCGTGGAAGCCCGCCGTGGCCGTCATCCGGGTGACCGCGGTCGCCGTCGCGCGCACGGGTGTGGAGATGGAAGCGATGGCCGGCGCCGCCGCCGCCGCGCTCGCGCTCTACGACATGATCAAGGGCCGGGAACGCGGCGCCATCATCGAAAGCATTCGCCTCCTTCGCAAGGAAGGCGGGCGTTCCGGAATTTACATCGGGTAGCGATGCATGTGGCGCTGGCTCGTCTCTCTTCCCTATCGCCTGCCCTGGTTGGCCGTGCGCCTGCCCCGCCGCAAGACGAAGCGGACGGTCAGGCGCATCTCCAATATGGGCGATTTTGTCCAGCTCCTGATCTTCATCCTCATGGGGCTCATCATCCTCGGCAGCGTCATCGTCTCGATCTGGAGCTGACGTGACGGCTCGCGTCCTGGCCGTCGTGGGGACGGGCACCGGCGTCGGCAAGACCGCCGTGACGCGCCGTCTCCGGGACGCTTTTCGGGGCGCCGGCATCTCCGCTCAGTGCGTGAAACCGTACGTGTCGGGCCGCTCGCCGGAGGGATCATGGCCGGACCTGGAATCCCTGGAGGGCGATGCCGCCGTTCGTTTCGTGCGGCCCCTGGCGCCGCTGGCGGCCATGCGCGCCGGCGAGCCTTCCCTTGATCCCCGTGCTGTCTTCTCGTTCGTGGAGGCACGCTCCGTGTCTCTGACAGGCGGCTGGCTCCTTGTCGAGGGTATCGGCGGCGTGCTGGTGCCCCTGGCCCCGGGAGTCACCTGGCTCGACTGGCACGCCGAGGCGGGCTGGCCGGCCCTGGTCGTCGGCGCCGCGGGTCTGGGTACCATCAACCACACGCTGCTCACGATCGCGGCGCTTCAAGGCCGCGGCATCCGCGTGCCCGGCTTTGTCCTCTCGGAGACGGTTCCGGAGCCTGCCGGCGTCGCGCAGGGCAACGCGGACATCATCGCGGAGTTCTCCGGAGTTGTTCCCCTCGGGATACTCCATTACGATGCCGGGTCGAGCGTCCGCGGCCGATGGGAAGACGCGATCGCGGAGCGACTGGTCGATCAATTGGAGGGGAGCCTTGGCTAGCACGGATATCCGGCGCATCGTCGAGCGGATCCAGAATCTGCCCACGCTGCCCACCGTGGTCACGCGCATCCTCAAGCTCGTGAAGAGCCCGGAATCCTGTGCGCAGGATGTCGAGGCGATCCTCTCCACCGATCAGTCCTTGACCATCAAGGTGATGCGCCTCGTGAACTCCTCGTTCTACGGGTATGCCGGGAAGATCACGACGCTCAAGCAAGCTGTCGTGATCCTCGGCTTCGAGACCATTCGCTCCATCGCCCTGACCGCCACGGTCTTCTCCGCATTTCCCAGCCGCAATCGCTCGCTCTTCGACCGCGAGCTCTTCTGGCGTCATAGCATTGCGACGGGCGTCGCGGCGCGCATGCTGGCCCAGGCCGCGCACGATCCCTCCACCGAGGACGTCTTCCTGGCAGGAATCATTCATGACATCGGCAAGGTCGTCCTGGACGAGTACGCGCCGGCGGAGTTCGACCAGGTGCTCACGGTCGTCCAGGAGAAGGATTGCCTCATCTACGAGGCCGAGCGCGAGGTCCTGGGTTCTTCGCATGCCCAGATCGGGCGATGGCTGGCTACCAAGTGGGGATTGCCGGCGGAGTTGACCGACGTGATCTTCTATCACCACCAGCCGGGAAATGCCCAGCGCGCTCCGCGCTGGACGGCGTTCGTGCACGTCGGCGACGTCCTGGCCCGCACGCTCAAGCTCGGATCCGGCGGCGATCGCAAGATCCCCCCGCTCGATCCCTCGGGATGGGCGTTGACGGGATTGGACGAGGCGACGCTCAAGCGTGTCCTCGCGACCCTGCCCTCCGAGTTTGCCAAGGCCGATCTCTTCGTCCAGATGAGCAAGTCCTGAAGACACTCTGGGCGGCGGCGCTGGCCGCCGACGATCGCGGCGTGGCCCTGGAACTGGTGCGCCGCGCGGCCGCTGACGGCGCGCTCTGGTGCGGCCCCGGAGATCCGCTGGTCCGGCTTCTCGTCGTGCGCCCCGTCTCCCGCGACTGGCTCGAAGAACAAGCCGCTCGCCTCCTGCAGTCCCTTCGGGCCTCCGAGGGATTCACCGGCGGACCCGGCTTCGCCGAGATCGATTGCGACGAGGAGACGGTCTTCGCGCCGTCCGACGTCTGCCCGCTCTCGACCGAATTGCGACTGGTCCAGGTCGGGGAGAAGACCCTGGGCGGCTACGTGCTCTTCTCCAATGCCTTTCGCCAGGGGTTCGACGATCTGCTGGTCGGTGCCGAGGAGGCATTTGCCGCAACGTTCCTCCTGAACCGCCTCCAGCGGCGGCTCGATGATTCCTCCGATCGTCTCAAGGAAATTGCGGAGGTCGGGCGCATCTTCGCGCGCGTCGGCGAGCCGGAGCGGACGCTCAACCGCATTCTCGACCTGGCGATTCGATCCTCGTCGGCCCAGATCGGCGCGCTCGTGCACTACGACCGCGAGGGGTCGCTGGCCGCGATCGGCATGCAGATGGACCTGCTCCTCGGGATGCGATTCGCGGGGGGAGAGAACGTCGTGGAACGGGCCGTCTCGGCCCAGGGCGAGGCGGTGTATGGCTCGACCGAGCTTGGACGCTTGCTCGCGGACGGCGGCGCCTCGGCGACGATGGAGACGCTGGCCACGTTTCCTCTCCTTCACGAAGGGCGAACGCGCGGCGCCCTGATCCTCATCAACGTCCCCGAGACTCACCTGGCCGAGGATCCCCTCGTCGCGATGCTCTCGACCGTCGCCCGGCTGGCCGCCGCCGCCATCACGGGCGAGGAACGCCAGAGGGAGCGGCTGGAGCAGGAGCGCACGCGGCAGGAACTGAGGGCGGCCAGGACCATCCAGCAGAGCCTGATGCCGCGGACCCTCCCCGATGTCGGCGGCCTGAGGATGGCCGCGCTCTGGAAGCCCTCCCGCACGCTCGGCGGCGACTTCTACGACATCTTTCCGCTCGGTCCCGATCGGCTGGGCGTGGTGATCGCCGACGTGAGCGGCAAGGGACTCCCCGCCGCCCTGCTCATGGCCGTGACGCGATCCTATTTGCGCGTCCTGGCCGAGGAAAAACGCCCTCCCGGCGAGGTCCTGGCGCGGGTGAACGCGCGGCTGGCCGGGGAGATTGCCGACAACCGCTTCGTCACGGCCAACTACATGGTCATCGACATGGCCCGCCGGGAGTGCGCGCTGGCCAATGCGGGCCACCACGCACCGGCGCTCATGAGCGCGGACGGCGCGATCACGCTCATGGAGGCGGACGGATTGCCCCTGGGCGTCTTCGCGGAGTCGGAGTATCCCGACGCGGTCTATGCTTTCGAACCAGGAAGTTGCCTGACGTTCTACACGGACGGGCTCCCGGAAACGAAGAACGCGAGCGGCCACCTTCTTGGCCACGCCGGCTTCCTCAAGCTCCTCCAGGCGGGGGCCAGTGATGACCCGGCCAAGCTCCTCGACCGCCTCTGGAATGCGACGGTGGCTTTCGGCGACCAGAGCGAGCCCCTGGACGACTGGACCGCGGTCGCCATCCGGTTCCAAAAGTAGGCCGCGTCGCGTGCAGGGTCCCCGCCCCGGGGTCTAATTCGCTTTACAGTTTCGCCGATAGAGGCATAGAGTCGGCGGCTGTCCGCCCGCGTGGCGCGGCGGTCCGGGAATTCGAGGAGGGCGCATGGAGATTGTTCGCGAAATGCAGGGCACGACCTGCGTGATCCATCTCAAGGGCGATCTCGATGTCGCGGCGTCAACGGACGTGGAGCAGGCCCTGGCCGAGGGCCTTGTCGAGGCCGCGGTCGTCGTCGTCGACCTCAGCGGTGTTCCCTTCGCGGATTCCTCGGGCCTGGGCGGGTTGATAGCGGCGTACAAGCGCGCCAAGTCGGTCGGGCGCGAGATCCGCCTTCGTCGCCCTACGCCCATTGTCGCGGAGATCCTGACGATCACGCGGATGAAGCGGTTCTTCCCGATGGAGGAGTAGACCGCAGGTAACGCAATTCGCGCCCACGTAGCTCAGTTGGCAGAGCAGCTCCATGGTAAGGAGCAGGTCAGCGGTTCAAATCCGCTCGTGGGCTGAATGCGTCCCTCCTTCTCCTTAGGCCTTCTCCATCCCCTGCCGCGGCGCGCCAGAGAACTTCGCCGGTTCCCCGGGCGAGGCCAAGCAAAATCCTGTGTATAACCTGTGGAATAAAAGGGGGTACCGGGGGGTTGACAAGCCTTGAAAATCTCCTTGACCTGAGGGGGGTCCTGTGGATAAATTTGTCGCTTCGCTCCCCGACCAAAGGGTAGTACGCACGGAGAATGGTCCAAGACACGTGTGTACGTCGCCGATGCGCGGGCAGGGCAGGCTGTAGGACGGAGAACGAATCATGCAGGAAGTGATAACCCTGGCGTGCGAAACCTGCAAGCGCAGGAACTACGCGACGAAGCGGACGAAGCGGCCGAACCAGGAGCGCCTGACGCTCAAGAAGTACTGCCGCTTCTGCCGAACGCGCACGCCGCACAAGGAGACCAAGTAAGCGCCGGTTCGAACCGGCATCCCAGGGCGGTAGCTCAACTGGCAGAGCACCGGTCTCCAAAACCGGGGGTTGCAGGTTCGATTCCTGTCCGCCCTGCAGATCGCTTCCGGGCGATGGCAGCGGACACGAGAGGATGAACATGGAGCTGTGGAACAAGTTCCGGCGGTATCTCGCTGAAGTCTGGGGCGAGGTCAAGCCGCAGGAGGGCAAGGTTTCCTGGCCTAGCCGCGAGGAAGTCCAGGGTTCGACCTGGGTCGTCGTGGTGACGGTGGGGATCGTCGGCGTCTACCTGGGCGCCGTGGACCTGCTGGTTGGATACGTGATGTCGTGGGTCCTCGGGATCCGATGAGCCAAGGAGCGATGGACGCTGTGACGGAAGAGACGGGAGCGAACGAGACGGAGGAAACGACTGGCGGCTCTATGGTCGCGGTCGCCGGCTCTGAGAGCGGCTCGGAAAGCGTCGATCAGTCGGCCTTGGCGGCTGCGGGCGTGCACAAGCGCTGGTACGTGGTGCATACGCAGTCCGGGTTCGAGAACAAGGTCCAGGCCAACCTGGAGAAGCGCATCAAGACCCTGGGCGTCGCGGACAAGGTCTTTCGCATCCTGATCCCGACCGAAGAGGTCGCCGAGATGAGGGACGGCAAGCGCAAGATCTCCCGCCGCAAGTTCTTCCCCGGCTACTTGCTCGTCGAGATGGAAGAGCACAACGAAGAGGCGTGGTTTGCCATCCGGGAGACTCCCGGGGTGACGAACTTCGTCGGCGCGGACGGCCGCCCCATGCCGCTCCCGGAGGACGAGGTGCAGTACATCCTCCGCCAGATGGGCATGATCGGCGGCGAAGTCGAGAAGCCGAAGGTCAAGCCCAAGCTGGAGCTCGAAGTAGGAGAAGCAGTGAGAATCACCGAGGGCCCGTTCCGGGACTTCGTCGGAGTTGTCGAGGAGGCCAATCCCGACCGTGGGAAGGTGAAGGTTATGGTCACCATCTTCGGTCGGTCGACGCCGGTTGAACTTGACTTCCTCCAGGTCGCCAAGCTGTAGGCGCCTGAAGAGGAAAGAATAGAGGACGAGATGAAGAGGATTCGGTCATGAAAAAAGTACAGGCGCTGATCAAGCTGCAGATCCCCGCCGGCAAGGCCAACCCGGCGCCGCCTGTCGGCCCCGCGCTCGGCCAGCACGGCGTGAACATCATGGGGTTCTGCAAGGAGTTCAATGCGCGGACGCAGAAGGAAGGCGACACGATCATCCCGGTCGTCATCACCGTCTACGCCGATCGCTCGTTCGACTTCATCCTCAAGACGCCCCCCGCCGCCATTCTCCTGAAGAAGATGGCCAAGGTCGAGAAGGGCGCCGCGGAGCCGCACAAGACGAAGGTGGCCCGGATCACGAAGAAACAGGTCGAAGAGATCGCCAAGCAGAAGATGTGCGACCTCAACGCCAACTCCGTGGAGGCGGCCATGCGCATCATCGAGGGCACGGCCCGTTCGATGGGCATCGAGGTGACGGCATGAGCCCCGCCAGCAAGCGCTTCAAGAAGGCGGCCGAGGTCGTGCAGGGAGACCTCCCGAAGACCGAGCGCCGCACGTTGCCCCTCGACCAGGCCGTCGGGCTCGTGAAGTCCCAGGCGACCGCCAAGTTCGACGAGACGATCGACCTCTCCATCCGCCTCGGCATCGACGCCACGCAGTCCGACCAGAACGTCCGCGGCACCGTGCTCCTGCCTCATGGCAGCGGCAAGAAGGTCCGCATCGTCGTCTTCGCCCAGGGCGACAAGCAGAAGGAAGCCGAGGCGGCGGGCGCCGATGTCGTCGGCGCCGCGGATCTCGTCGAGAAGGTCGCTGCCGGCTGGTGCGATTTCGACCTCGCCATCTCCACGCCCGATCTCATGAAGGACGTCGGCAAGCTCGGCAAGGTGCTCGGGCCCCGCGGGCTCATGCCCAACCCCAAGTCCGGCACCGTGACGTTCGACCTCACCAAGGCCATCCGCGAGTTCAAGGCGGGCAAGGTGGAGTATCGCAACGACAAGGCCGGCAACGTGCATGTCCCGATCGGCAAGGCGTCGTTCGCCGCCGACAAGCTCGCGGAAAACGCGCGGACGGTACTCGCGGCCGTGCTACGGGCCAAGCCCAGTGCCGCGAAGGGGACCTACATGAACGGCGTGACCGTGTCCTCGACGATGGGGCCGGGAGTGCGGGTTGAGACCGCGGCCCTCAAGGAGCTCGGGAGATAACCATGGCAGTCAAACCGGAAAAGATCGAGACCGTTCAGAGCATCAAGGATGACTACGCGGCCATTGCGGGCGCGGGCGGCATCCTCGTCTTCACGCAGAACAACGGGTTGACCGTCGAGGAGCTCTTCAAGCTTCGCCGGTCGCTCAGGGACAAGTCGGTGAAGCTGCGCGTGTTGAAGAACACGCTCGTTCGCCGCGCGCTCGAAGAGAGCGGCGTGAGCGGCACGGCCGACTACCTCAAGGGGCCGACCGCGGTCGCCTTTTCCCCCGACGAGGTCTCGGCGCCCAAGGTCATCGCGGCCTTCCTCAAGGAGATGGATGTCCTGAAGAAGGCCGACAAGCTCGTTCTCAAGGGCGGCGTCGTCAATGGCAAGCCCGTGACGGCCAAGGAGATCGAGACCCTGGCGGCGTTGCCGAGCCGCGAAGAGGTGCTCGGCAAGCTCCTCGCGCTCCTGCAGGCCCCGGCCGTGCAGTTGCTAAGGCTTATCCAGGAGCCGGGCGCGCGGATGGCACGGCTCGTGAAGGCGTCATCGGAAAAGCAGTCCTAGGTACGGTAATCATCAACAACTAACGACGGAATACGGATTTCAGAAGGAGGAGCGGAAAAATGGAACTGGTGGAACTCAAGGAAGCGATCAAGAAGCTGTCCCTGGCTGATGCGGCTTCGCTCGTGAAGCAGCTCGAGGAAGAGCTCGGCGTCTCGGCGGCGGCCCCCGTGGCCGTTGCGGCGGCGGGCGGCGGCGCGGCAGGAGCTCCTGCGGCCGAGGCGAAGGACGCGTTTGACGTCATCCTCGTCTCCGGCGGCGCGCAGAAGATCAACGTCATCAAGGTCGTGCGCGAGATCACGGGCCTGGGCCTCAAGGAGGCCAAGGACCTCGTCGACCAGGGCGGCAAGGCCGTCAAGGAAGGCGTCGCGAAGGCCGAAGCCGAGGAACTCAAGAAGAAGCTGACCGAAGCCGGCGCGACCGTCGAAGTCAAGTAAGCCCGGAACCGCCGTCGAACCGGCCGCGCCCGCAATTGGCGGTGCGCGGCCGTCGATGGTCAAGGCACGCGCCTCGTGCGTCGTGCCCGCAGTAACTTCGACAGGAGGAGTCAGGTATGCCCCAGGCAGCCGATAAAAAGCGGGATCGCATCTCTTTTGCCAAGCTAGAATCCGTGCAGGAGATCCCCGATCTCGTCGCCATCCAGCGCAAGTCCTACGAGTGGTTTCTTCAATTGGGCGTCAAGCCCGAGGACCGCAAGCCCCAGGGACTGCAGGCCGTCTTCGAGGAGATCTTCCCGATCTCCGACAGCCACTCGGGCGAGAAGACCCTGACGCTGGAATACGTCGGCTACACCATCGGCGAGCCCAAGTACTCCGAGTTCGACTGCTGCGACCGCGATCAGAACTACGCCGCGCCCCTCAAGATCCGCGTCCGTCTCATCAACCGCAAGACGGGCGAGTTGCGCGAGCAGGAAGTCTACATGGGCGACATGCCGCTCATGACGTCCCGCGGCACGTTCATCATCAACGGCGCGGAGCGCGTGATCGTGAACCAGGTTCATCGCTCGCCGGGCGTCGTCTTCGACCACGACGACGGCAAGACCCATCCCTCCGGCAAGAAGCTCTACTCCTCCAAGATCATTCCCTACCGCGGGGCCTGGATCGAGATGGAATACGAGGTCGGCGAGCTCCTCTTCGTGCGGCTCGATCGCAAGCGCAAGCTCCCGATCACCGTTCTCCTGCGCGCCCTGGCCGCTCTCGGCCCCGAGGGTTCGCCCGAGAAGAAGTTCGAGAAGACGACGGATATCCTGCGCCGATTCTACGGGGTCAAGGAAGTACGGGGGGCCACCGGCAAGGAAGAGGCCGAGGATCATCCGTGGCGCGGCGCGGCGCCGGCCCGGGATATTGCCGACGAGACGACGGGCGAGATCCTTGTTCGTGCCGGCGAGACGCTCACCGATTCCATCATCAAGAAGCTCGAGGCCGGCGGCGTGAAGTCGATCCCGTGCCTGGACCTGGGAGAGGGCGACAACCAGGAGGTCACCATCCTGCGGACTCTGGAAGAGGAGCGGCGCAAGTATCCGCCCGTGGATCCCACGGATGGACAGCGCGACCAGAACGCGGACGAGGCGGTCAGCCGCATCGTCGACGTCCTGCGCCCCGGCGACCCGATGACGGTGGCCCAGGCGCGCGAGGAACTCCGCAAGCTCTTCTTCGATCCCCGCCGGTATGATCTCGGCGAGGTCGGCCGCTACCAGCTCAATCGCAAGCTCGGGTTCGACCTGCGCACGGTGCGCGATCGCGTGCTCAGGCCCGAGGACATCGTCGCCGTCGTGGAGATGCTGATCCGTCTCAACGTCGCGCAGGGTCTGACGGACGACACCGATCACCTGGCGAACCGCCGGGTGCGTTCCGTAGGCGAGCTCCTGCAGAACCAGTTCCGCACCGGGCTCATGCGCATGGAGAAGGTCATCCAGCAGCGCATGACCACCCAGGACGAGGACACGATGACGCCGTCGGAGCTCATCAACATCAAGCCCGTCACCGGCATCGTGAAGGAGTTCTTCGGCTCCAGCCAGCTCTCGCAGTTCATGGACCAGACCAACCCGCTCGCCGAGCTCACGCACAAGCGCAGGCTTTCTGCCCTTGGACCCGGAGGATTGAAGCGCGAGCGCGCCCAGCAGGACGTGCGCGACGTGCATCGCACTCACTACGGCCGCATCTGCCCGATCGAGACGCCCGAGGGTCCGAACATCGGCCTGATCGTTTCGCTCGCCACGTTCGCCCGCGTCAACGAGTATGGTTTCATCGTCGCCCCGTATCGCAAGGTCGAGGACGGCAAGGTCACGGACAAGGTCGACTGGCTGACGGCGGACGAGGAAGATCGCTACATCGTCGCCCAGGCTTCTTCCGAGATCGACGCGCGCCAGCGCTTTGTCGAGGAGAAGGTCTTCTCGCGCCAGCGCGAGAAGTATTACTTCGCGGACGCCAATGAGGCCCAGTACATGGACGTCTCCCCGGAGATGGTCGTGTCCGTCTCCACGGCGCTCATCCCGTTCCTCGAGCATGACGACGCGAACCGCGCCCTGATGGGCTCGAACATGCAGCGCCAGGCCGTCCCGCTCCTGCGTCCCGAGGCCCCGCGCATTGGCACCGGCATGGAGCGGCGCGCCGCGTACGATTCCGGCGCCGTGCTGGTCGCCGAGGAGGAAGGCACGGTCGAGTACGTCGACTCCGCCAAGATCCTCATCAAGCAGAAGGGCAAGACCACGCCCCGCGAGTACCGGCTCTACAAGTTCCACCGCTCCAACGCCTCCACCTGCATCAACCAGAGGCCGATGGTTCGCCGAGGGGATCTCGTCAAGAAGGGCCAGGTCATCGCCGACGGCGCCGCCACCGACAAGGGCGAGCTCGCGCTGGGCCGCAACGCCATCGTGGCCTTCATGTCCTGGCAGGGCTACAACTTCGAGGACGCCATCGTCGTCTCGAACCGCATCGTCAAGGACGACGTCTTCACCTCGATCCACATCGAGTCCTACGACGTCGAGGCCCGCGACACCAAGATCGGCAAGGAGACCATCACCAAGACGATCCCGAACGTGGGGCCCGAGAGCGTCCGTCATCTCGACGACGAGGGCATCGTGAAGGTGGGATCGTGGGTTCAGCCGATGGACATCCTCGTCGGCAAGATCACGCCCAAGGGTTCGACCGACCAGACCCCCGAGCACAAGCTCCTGTATTCCATCTTCGGCGAGCGCGCGCGCGACGTGCGCGACACGTCGCTGAGGGTTCCGCACGGCGTCGAGGGCATGGTTATCGACGTCAAGAAGTTCAGCCGCCAGGACGGGTTCGAGCTCGGGCCGGGCGTCGAGATGAAGGTCAAGGTGCTCGTCGCCAACAAGCGCAAGCTCACCGTCGGTGACAAGATGGCCGGGCGTCACGGCAACAAGGGCGTCGTCTCCATCGTCGTCCCGGAAGAGGATATGCCGTTCATGGAGGACGGGACCCCGGTCGACATCGTGTTGAACCCGCTGGGCGTGCCGAGCCGCATGAACATCGGCCAGATCCTCGAGACGCACTTCGGGTGGGCGGCCCATCACCTCGACATGCACATCGCCACGCCCGTCTTCAACGGTGCCAACGAGAACGAGATCAAGTTTTACCTGGCCGAGGCGGGGCTTTCTCCATCCGGGAAGACCCCGCTCTTCGACGGCCGCACGGGCGACAAGATCGCCAACGACGTCGTCGTTGGGATCATGTACATGCTCAAGCTCAACCACCTCGTCGACGACAAGATGCACGCCCGCTCCACCGGTCCCTACTCGCTCGTCACGCAGCAGCCCCTGGGCGGCAAGGCCCAGTTCGGCGGCCAGCGTCTCGGCGAAATGGAAGTCTGGGCGCTCGAGGCGTACGGCGCGGCCTACACCCTCCAGGAACTCCTGACGGTGAAGTCCGACGACGTCGTCGGTCGATCCAAGATCTACGAGGCTATAGTGAAGGGCGACAACGCCCCGCCCCCGGGCATCCCGGAATCGTTCAACGTGCTGGTTCGCGAGCTGCAGGGCCTGGCGCTGGACGTCGAGGTGCTCGACGAGAACGGCAAGCCCATTGAGTTGGAGCAGGCCGAGGACCAGGACATGATGATGCTCGGCGCGCGATCCAAGAGCGCCGGAAGGAGCGACGCCTGATGTTTCCGCTGACTGAATTGCGCGGAGGCGCGCTCAACATCAACGAATTTGCCGCGATCACGATCCGGATGGCCTCTCCCGATCGCATCAAGGACTGGTCCCACGGCGAGGTCAAGAAGCCGGAGACGATCAATTACCGCACCCTGAAGCCCGAGCTCGAGGGGCTCTTCTGCGAGAAGATCTTCGGGTCCACGAAGGACTGGGAGTGCTATTGCGGCAAGTTCAAGTCGATCCGGTACCGGGGCGTTATCTGCGATCGGTGCCAGGTCGAGGTCACGCACTCGAAGGTGCGCCGCGAGCGCATGGGCCACATCGAGCTCGTCGCGCCGGTTTCGCACATCTGGTATTTCAAGTGCATCCCCACGAAGATGGGCGTGCTCCTGAACATGTCCCAGAAGGACCTCGACCGCGTGCTCTATTTCCAGAGCTACGTCGTCATGGATCCCAAGAAGGTCCCGGGGCTCAAGGTCAAGCAGCTCCTGACCGAGGAACAGCACTCGGATGTCATGCAGAAGTATGGCCCGAACAGCATCGAGGCCGAGATGGGCGCCGAGGCCGTCCTCAAGCTCCTCAACGAGATCGACCTCGAGAAGCGGGCCCGCGAGATCGAGGAGCAGTTGGATCTCCAGACCGGGAAGTTCTCGGAGTGCTCGAAGCAGGACCTCCGGCTCCTCCGGCGCGAGCTCGCAGTCGTCGACGCGTTCCGCAAGTCCGGCAACAAGCCCGAGTGGATGATTCTCGACGTCATTCCGGTCATCCCGCCCGAGCTGCGCCCGCTGGTGCCCCTGGACGGCGGGCGCTTCGCCACCTCCGACCTGAACGACCTCT
>CAZJQD010000052.1:0-22635 GCA_964548165.1 uncultured bacterium | reverse complement strand
TATCGGTCGAAGGCGGTCATCGAGTACCGCCTCTCCGACCAGTGGTTCGTGAAGCTCGAGCCCTTGGCCCGGATGACGCTGGAGGCCAGCGGCTACCGAAAGACCGCGGAGGGCTGGGAGCCCGGGGGTGAGAAGCTGATCCATCTGCATCCACCTCGCATGGAGAAGATCTACTTCCACTGGCTGGCGAACATCCGGGACTGGTGCATCAGCCGCCAGATCTGGTGGGGCCACCGGATCCCGGCCTGGTACCGCGCGGACGGGACGCCGTTCGTGGCCCGCACCGAGGCCGAGGCGCGCGCCAAGGCGGGCATCGGGCCGGACGAGCCCTTCCCGCGCGACCCGGACGTCCTCGACACCTGGTTCTCGTCCGCGCTCTGGCCCTTCTCGACGCTCGGTTGGCCCGAGGAAACGGCGGAAGTTAAGCGCTACTACCCGACGTCGCTCCTCGTGACCGGGTTCGACATCCTCTTCTTCTGGGTCGCCCGGATGATGATGGCGGGGCTGAAGTTCCGCGGCGAGATCCCGTTCCACGACGTCTACATCCACGCGCTGGTGCGCGACGCCGAGGGCAAGAAGATGTCGAAGTCGCGCGGCAACGTCATCGATCCCCTCTCCGTCATCGACGACCTCGGCGCCGACGCCTTCCGCTTCACGCTCGCCGCCTTCGCCGCCCAGGGCCGCGACATCAAGCTCGACGAGAAGCGCATCGAGGGCTACCGCAACTTCGTCACGAAGATCTGGAACGCGGCCCGGCTGGTCTTGTCCGCGTCGCCGCAGGCCCCGGTCGCGCCGCCGGCATCCGAACGCCCCGCCGAGGATCGCTGGATCCTGACGCGCCTTGGGCGCGCGACGGCGGCCGTGACGCGCGCTCTGGAGACCTACGAGCTCGACAAGGCCGCGGACGCGATCTACACCTTCTTCTGGCGCGAGTATTGCGACTGGTACCTCGAGATCGTGAAGCCGCGCTTTCGCGGCGGCTCGGCCGGGAAAGGCGATGCCGCGGCCCTGGCGACCGCTCGCGAGGTCCTGGCGTCCTCCCTCAAGATCATGCACCCCTTCATGCCCTTCGTCACCGACGAGTTGCACGAGCGGATGGGCGGGGAGGGATTCCTCGATCATGCCCCGTTTCCGGCAGCCGCCTTCGTCGACCCGGAGGCGGAGGCCAAGGTCGAGCGGTTGGTCGCTGTCGTCACCGAGATCCGGCGGCTGCGCGCGGAACTGGCCGTGCCGGCATCGGCCAAGCTGACGGCGCACCTGGTGGGGGAGCCCGGCCTCGAACCCTTCCGCGTCGCCCTGGAAACGATGGCCGGTCTCGCGACCGCCGACTTCGCCTCCGCGCGCCCGAGCATCAAGCACTTCGCCGCCGGCGTCGCCGGCGGATCGGAGATCCTCCTCCCGCTGGAAGGCATCGTCGACCTGGAGAAGGAGAAGCAGAGGCTGGGCGACGAGATCGCCAGGGCCGAGAAGCAGATCGCCTCCAGCCGCGCCCGCCTGGAGGACCCCAGCTTCGCCTCGAACGCCCCTCCCGAGATCGTGGCCGCCTCCCGCGCGACCCTGGCCGATCGGGAAGAGCATCGCGCCCGCCTCATCGCGCTCCGGGAACATCTCTGAAGCCCTTGAGCCGATCTGCGCCGCAAGAGTTTTTGCCTCCAGCCCCCCCGAGGGCCAACCTGGTGCGCATCTCTCGAAAATCCAGCTATCACTCCGGCGATTGTCCGGCATCCAGATTGCATGCATTGTGGCTGTGATGATGCCGGGAAAGACCAAGGATCCACGTTCGGTGGCATCCCCCCATCCTGTGAACGCCTGGACCCGCACCGCGGGGTTCACGCTCATCGAGTTGATGGTCGTGGTCATCATCATCGGCATACTCCTGGGAATCATCGGGGCCGGGTACGGGGAATTCCGGGACAAGATGGCGTTACGGGGTTTTGCCGCATCGGTCATCACCAAGGCCCGAGAAGCCAAGAACACGGCCAATGCCTTGAACAAGAACACGGTGTTGCACTTCGATATTACGAACGGGACTGTCTGGTACTCCGTGGAGGGAATACAGCAAGGCGCGGCGATCCAGGCCCCGACCAATGTCTCGATCAAGGGCGTCCACCAACCGACGGCGGGGTCCACGGTCACGTCCGGTACCTACCTCGATACCTTCTTCGCCTACGGCCGTAACCGCTCGCAGGACGGCGGCGACCTCATCGTTCACATGGCGCTGACCAGCGAGGCCTATGCGGCCAATGAGCCGGACAACGGGTACTACACCCTATTCATCATCAAGCGGAGCGGACCCAAGCTCTATTCCCAGGGATGCGTCTCGACCGGGCCCTGGGCGACAAACTGGGGGTGGCAGAAGTGCGAGAGCCTATGAAGCGCATGGTGCGAAGGTCACGGAACAAGGCGGGGTTCACGCTCATGGAGGTCCTGGTCGCCGCGGCGATCATGTTCAGCGGCGCGGTGGTCATGATCACGGTCCTGCCCGAGCTCATCGCCGCCGGCTCAAAGCGGACCTCCCGGGACATTTCCTACTCCTTCGCCAACGCCAAGTTCGCCGACCTGGAGATCAACTCCTTCGCCGCGATCGCGGCCTCGGCAAACGGGAATTTCGATTCCCTGCTCCCCAACTCCGACGACGCAAGCCAGTTCACGTGGAGCTACACGTCCAGCTCGCCCTCGCCCGGGTTGCTCAAGCGCGTCAACCTCGTCATCAAGTGGGCCGATACCAGCGAAACATTCGTCATGCTCATCGCGGACACGCGCAATGATTGATCGTCGGACCAGCCGCAGGGACCCGCGGCGGCGGGTCGCCTCGGGCGGCTTCACGCTCATCGAGCTCCTGATCTCGGCCCTCATCTTCTCGATCATTCTCGTCGGGTACACCGCGCTCTTCAGTTTCTCGATCCAGTCCTGGCTGGCATCCCAGGGTCGCTTCCAGCGGAGCCAGAACATCTACGGCGTGGGCGATCGGATGATGCGCGATATCGCCTCGGCCATGCCTCCCGTCAAGGAATACCCCACGACGGGTGTGCAGGTGGGAGCGCAGGGCGTCAATTTCGAGGGTTCCACGACCAACGCCGTCGGTCCGTCGACCATCACGAATTCCATCGGCCCGACGCTCCTGTACCACATGGCCGGGTGGTCATCGGCCGAGGGTTCGATGGGATGGGATGCCTCGACCCTGGGCGGCGAGAACGGCGCCGACCTCATTCGCAACGGCTTCTGGCTGGAGCGTTCGGGCACGACGGACACGATCATCGTGGCCGGTCAGACCAACAGCAAGGCGGGCGGTCCCTTGATGCCCACGGACGCCCCGTCCATCCAGGATCTCTTCGCCACCGATATTGCCCAGATGAAGTTCGAATACACGGCTGACGGGACGACGTGGACCACCACCTACAATGCCCGCACGACCGGCGCCCTGCCCAAGCTCGTGCGCCTCACGCTGACCACGATCGAGCGCGACGTGGCGCAGACGGCCGTGTTCCTGATCCGGCCCATGGCCAATGGAGCCTACATCACGCAATGAAGACCATGCACTCGCTTTCGGCCGTATCACGACGCGTGGCGGGTCGCCGCGGTCCATGCGCGGCCTCTCGCGAGAGCGGCTCGGCCATCCTGACGGCCATCTGGATGACCATCATCGGCGTCATGCTCGTCACCTCCCTGGCGACGCTCATCCAGTCGAACGTATCGCTCTTCGCGCACGCCTCCGAGGAGGCCCGGGCGCGCATGGCGGCGGTCTCGGGCATCAACCAGGCCATCGCGTACCTCATCGCGGATCGCCCCAAGGTGACCACCGAACCCGGGATCGTGATCACGGAGGTCCTGTTGCAGGGTATGCCGGATACGCTGGTGATCACGCAAGTGCAGAACGGCGTCACCGGCGGCCTGGCGAAGGAATATGTCGAGATCTTCAACCCCACGCCGAACGCCGTGAGTCTCAGCGGCCTCAACCTGAGGAAGTTGACTTCGGGCGGCGTTGTCAGTCTCTACGCCACGCTGGATGCGTCCCACGTCATTCAACCTTACTCCTACTATCTCTACACGAGCTCGACCTACGACGAAAATGACTACGTCGGCTCGCCCGCCTCCGATTACATGGGAACGGCCAACACCCTGGCCGCGACCGATAACGCCATCCGGCTGCAGTGGGGCGCCTCCGGCCATATCATCGACACGGTGGGTTGGGGAACCGTGACCGGGTTATCGAATCTCCTGCCCAGCCTGGGCACAAACTTGTCCGTCAAGCGATGCACCGATGCGAGAACCGGTTTTCCGAAGCAGACCTACAACAACGCGATCGATTTCCTCGCGGCCGGAACGGATACCTCTCCCCGCAACTCGACCATCTCGCTCCCCGCCAATTCCTCCGACCGCAAGTACGAGTTCATCGAGATCCAGAACGTGGACTCGATCGCGCACACGTTGAACGCGGCCGGGGAGGAATACTGGATATCCGTCGGCACGCATACGCCGGTGGCAGCCGACATGCGCTACATCCACGTGCACCCGGGGGCCGCCACGCAGTCCGGGCAGACGAACGTCCTCGCGGCCGGCGCCGTGGGCGTCATCGTCCCCATCGACGCCGACACGCCTACGATCGCCGCGCTGAGCGGAAAGACGACGAGCGAAATCCTCTGGTTCTCGCTGGACGCCACGACGGCGGGTCCGGCCCGCGATACGTGGCTCTCGGGTATCCGCCAGCGCGCCCTCGGAAACCGGGGCGACAGTATCATCCTGGGAAGGGGCGCGGCGGCGTCAAACCAGTGGTACGGGGATTCGTTCCCCGCCAGGCTCCCCGGCTATGCCAATGACGCGTATGCCACGAGCGCGACGAACGTCTCCTGGCAGAAGATCTCCCCCTCGGTGCTCGATGACACGATTCCCCCCTACTCGGGATTCTTCCCAAACAACTGGGAGACCAAGGCGGCCACTCCCGGGGTCGGTCTCTCGTCTTTCCGCGCCGGCATCGACGGAGCCACGGACACCATGTGGTACCGCATGAATTACGCGCCCTGGACCCTCTACGACACGGGTTCCTACGATGTCTACTACCGCACGCGCGTCTTTGACGAGGCCGGGAAGATCAACGTGAACTACATCGTCAAGCAGGGAAGCACCAGCTGGGAGAGCGGGGTCTTTAGAAGCCTCCTCAAGGAAATCCCCAACCCGCCGTTCACCAGGAACGTTGGCTTCACGGCGGCCGATGCGGAGAAGCTGACCAACGCCCTCGCCGGCCCCTCCACGGTATTCTCGAGGGGTGTAAATGCCGACTCGATGTTGACCCCGACCTCGGTCTTTATGATCTGGGATGCGACGGCGACCATTCGGCGGCGAAACGTCGACTCGGCGTACGTGCCCTTCCTCAGCGTCTACGGCTACGCCCAGGACCAGTCGTTCCCCATCAACATCAACACGGCCGAGTCGCCGGTCCTGCGGGCAGGGATGTACTACGCCCTGGCCGGGCTCGGCTCCTCGGATTCCAAGGCCCTGGCGGACAGCATCTACAACTACCTCACCAAGAATGACGTCGATTCCAGCAACGACACCGTCGTCTACAACATGGCCGACGTCTCGGGCCTGGCCGGCAACGTCGCGGACAAGAACGCGCTGGACCTGGCCTATGCCAACGGGGCCCTCAGCAGGATCTTCGCCACCTCCTCGAACAACTACTTCATGATCTACAGCACCGGGTTTGTCTTCAAGAAGGGTGCGGATCCCGACGTGGACACGCCGGCGGCTCAATTCCGCATCGCCTGCGTGGTCCGGCGATACGCCGACTCGGACAAGGCCGATATCCTCTGGTGGCGCGAAACGTTCGAGGTCTACAAGACCGGCGAGCGGCAGCTGTCCTTCCCGATCGGCGCGCGGCGCTATCCCAAGTATCGCTTTGATCCCAGCCAGTAGCGCGAGCAGTCATCGTCGGGTCGAACGCCGGGATCGTGGTGGTTTCATCACATGGTTATGGTATATTGAGCGCGGATTCGGTGACCGGATGCTCATCCGCCAGAACTCGTTGCGTCTCCTGATCGCGAGGCCCCGCGCGATGCGCGCGTGCGCCCTGTTCCTCATCACCATCACCGTGACCATCATCGCGGGGTCGGCGATCCCCGCCCACGCCGCGTCCGGAGGCACCACGGGCGCCGCGTTCCTCCAGCTGGGGACCGGGTCCCGCACCGCCGCCCTGGGGCAGGCCAACGCGGCCTGGGCCAATGATGTCTACGGGATGGCCTACAACCCGGCCGGCATCGCCACGGTGGGGCGCCAGGAGGTCGGCTTCGCCTACAACGCCCTCGTCCTCGATCTCGACTACAACTACATCGCCTACCTCCTCCCATTCCGACAGGGCGGCACGCTCGGCGTCTCGTTCCAGTACGTCGACCTGGGATCGGTCGAGCGTCGCGAAGTCCTCGCGGGCGGCGGCCCGTCCGCCGTCCTCGGATCCGCTTCCGCGCACGACCTCGCGCTCTCTGTCACCTACGCCCGCACCATGACCGACTTCCTCGACCTCGGCGCCACCGTCAAGATCATCAACGAGACCCTCGACAACACTTCCGCCGGCGCCTTCGCCATCGATCTCGGCGCCAAGTGGCGCCCCCCCGTCCCCGGCCTCACCGTCGGCGTCTCGATCGCGAACTTCGGCACGAGCCTCAAGTTCGTCCGCGCCAACGAGGATCTCCCGCTCACTCTCCGCGCCGGCGTCGGTTACCGCCCGCCGAGCGGCCGCTGGGGCGTCGTCGGCGACCTCTACTACGTCCGCAACCACGACATGGAGGGCGGCATCGGCGGGGAGTGGTGGGCGTGGCCCGAGCACCTGGTGCTGCGCGCCGGCGCCAACACCACCACCGATGAAGGCTCCGGCATCTCGCTCGGCGCCGGCTTCCGCTGGCAGGACATCACGCTCGACTACGCCTGGGTCCCCTACGGCGAGCTGGGCGACCAGAATACCATCGCCCTGGCCTACCAGTTCGGCCCCGTATTGCGCACCCCGCCCGCGGGTTCCCGCGAGGCGCGCGTGACCACGCGGCCCGCCCCGGAATCACGCCCCTCCGGCACGCGCGGACCCGAGCCGACCTCGACGACGCCCGATTACTCCTACTCGCCCGCGCCCGCGGTCTCCGCTCCCGTCGGTTCCCGGCCCCGCGAAGCCGTCACGCGCGTCGCCATCGGGCTCATCACCGAGCTCGGTAACGGCGAGGTCACCGCGCTGGGTCGTCAGCTCACCCTCAGCCTCATCCAGCGGCTCCGCGAGCGCGGTTTCATCGTGGATCCCCAGGCCGACGCCGCCTTCAACGGCAGTTACGTCCTCCTCGAGGATGGACGCCTCTCCGTCTACGGCCGGATCCGCGATAGGGTCAACGGCCGCCCGCTCCGCGGCGTCAAGGCCTTCGGTTCTCCCCAGGCCCTGCCCGACCTCATGGACCGCCTCGCCGACGACTTTACCGCCCCCTGAGGGCGAGGCGGGGAACGCCTAGGACCACCAAGGCACGAAGGCACCAAGGACCACGAAGGTAGACCACCCCGTGAGAAACTCAGAATCACGTCTCCTTCACCGGGTTGTTGCAGGGCTTGAGACCCAGGCAAAAGGTCTCTTCGCCTCTCTTCGTGCCTTGGTGTCCTGGTGGTGAATCCATCCTCCCGGGAACGAGAGCGCTCATCGGGCTTTTGTTGTTCCTCCCGGATTGTTACTATAGGCCCCGAACCGCGCCGATAGCCGGCGTGGAGCCCCGCGTCCTCCGGTCCAGCCGGTGCCTCGATCCCCGTGGGGGTGAGCGGCATCGGTCAAGGCCGCCGCCCGGGATACCGACATAAGAATGTGGGATGACACGCTTTAGACACCGACAGCAGGGGATCTGAATGTACGGGGCCGAAAAAGTCCCGATTGGCGAATTGCTCGTCAATGCCGGCATCCTCACGCCCGAACAGCTCGATGAACTGATCGCCCTCCAGGTCGAGCGCGGGACGGGGCGCATCGGCGAGCTGGCCATGGAGAAGAACTGGGTCACCGAGGACGACGTCCTCAACATGCTCTCGGTGCAGTTCAACATCCCCGTGGTCGACCTCAACGACCTCGTCATCGACCCGCAGACCCCGGGCGTCCTCCCCGCCAAGCTTGCCATCCGCCACCAGCTCCTCCCGGTCGAGGTCACGGACCAGAAGGTGACCCTGGCGGTCTCCGATCCCACCAATCTCCAGGGCATCGACGACGCCCGGCTCATGATCGGCAAGGACCTGGAGCTCGTCCTGTGCCGCCGCGCCGACCTCGTTCGCAACATCGATGACTACTACGGCGGCACGGAATCCGTGCAACAGCTCCTCGAGGGCCTCTCGGAGTCCGACGTCGAGCTCGTCAAGGACGACGCCGATCTCACCAAGGCCGGCGAGACCGATATCGAGGACAACCGGATCGTCAAGTACGTGAACCTCATCATCCTCGAGGCGATCCGCAACCGCGCCTCGGACGTTCACCTCGAACCGTTCGAGAACGAGTTCGTGATCCGCCAGCGCATCGACGGCGTCCTGCACAAGATGCCGGCGCCCCCCAAGCAGGTGCAGAGCGCCGTGATCTCGCGCATCAAGGTCATGGCCGAGCTCAACATCGCGGAAGCCCGGCTCCCGCAGGACGGCCGCATCAAGCTCCGCCTGGCCGGCAAGGAGATCGACCTGCGCGTCTCCACGCTCCCGACCGTCTTCGGCGAGTCGGTCGTCTTGCGCCTGCTCGACCGTTCGGCTCAGATCCTGACCCTGGAGCAGCTCGGCATGTCCGACGTGACCCGGGAGCGGATGGAGGCGGTCATCCAGAACCCGAACGGCGTCGTCATCGTCACGGGCCCGACCGGTTGCGGCAAGACATCGACGCTCTATGCCTGCGTCGACAAGCTCAACGATCCCGAGGACAAGATGATCACGGTCGAGGACCCCGTCGAGTACGAGGTCGACGGCCTCGTGCAGGTGCAGGTCCGCGAGAAGGTGGGCATGACCTTCGCCGCCGCCCTGCGCTCCATCCTCCGCCAGGACCCCGATATCATCCTCATCGGCGAGATCCGCGACCCGGAGACCGCCGAGATCTCCATCCAGGCCTCCCTGACCGGCCACCTCGTTCTCACGACGCTCCACACCAACGAGGCCGCCGGCGCCATCACGAGGCTCATCGACACCGGCGTCGAGCCCTTCCTCCTGACCTCCACCATCCTCGGCGTCTGCGGCCAACGCCTCGTCAGGACCATCTGCCCGCTCTGCAAGGAGATCACCGAGGTCGACAAGGTGAAGGCCAAGGCGCTGGCGCCGAAGGGCACCGACATCTCCAAGCTCACGCTGTACCGCGGCCGGGGTTGCGAGGAATGTGCGGGCACCGGCTACAAGGGGAGAACGGGCATCTACGAGCTCTTCCTCATGTCCGAGGAGATCCAGGAGCTCGTGTTGAAGCGCTCGCCGGCCAACGTCCTTCACGCCCGCGCCCGCGAGATGGGCATGGTGACCATGGCCGAGGACGGGTGGAACAAGGTCGTCGCCGGGATCACGACGCTCGAGGAGGTCCACCGGGTCGCGCCGATGGACACGCAGTTCGAATGAACGCGACTCCAGGCCAACGCCCATGATCGACGTCGACGCCCCCGATACATTCCTCCTGGCGATCCGGAACTACCAGCTCGCCGACGAAGAACAGCTGGCGCAGGCCCAGCGCGAGGTCGCCATCACGGGCGAGCCTCTCCGGGAGGTGATCCAGCGCGTCACCGGCTGCCACGAGTACGACATCCTCAACGCCCTGGCCTTCCACTTCGGCATGGAAACGGTCGGGCTGGCGGAGGCCGCGATCGAGCCCGAGGTCGTGGAGATCCTGCCCGCGGACTTCTGCCAGCGCGCCCGGGTCATGCCCGTCTGGCGCGAGGGGCGCGCTCTCAAGCTCGCCGTCGACGATCCCATGAACATCCGCGCGCTCGACGAGGCCCGCGCGATCTCGGGGCTCGACATCGAGCCCGTCCTGGCTTCCCCGACGGACCTGACCGCCGCCATCGAGCGCAGTCACGGCACCGGCATGGACGACTTCGATACCATCGCCGACATCGGTTCCACCCTGGCCGAGATCGAGACGGGGCTCTCCGCCGACCAGGGCCCGGAGCTCGGCGCCGAGGATGCCCCGATCATCAAGCTCGTCAACACCATGATCATCACGGCGATCCAGGAACGGGCCTCGGACATCCACGTGGAATGCCGGGAACGCAAGATGGTCATCCGCTACCGCATCGACGGCGTCTGCCACGATCGCATCGTCCCCCCCAAGCGCCTCCAGGGCGCCATCATCTCCCGCCTCAAGCTCATGGCCTCCTGCGACATCTCCGAGCGCCGCGTCCCGCAGGACGGCCGCATCAAGATGAAGGTGCCCACCGGCGTCGGCAAGCAGACCAAGCCCATCGACCTGCGTTTCTCGACCCTGCCGTCCCTGTACGGCGAGTCGATCGTCATGCGTATCCTCGACAAGTCCGGCGTCTCGCTGGGACTGGAGCAGGTCGGGTTCCTGCCCGAGACGATCGTGGATTTCGAGAAGCTGATCGCGCGCCCCAACGGCATCATCCTGGTGACGGGCCCCACGGGCTCCGGCAAGACGACGACCCTCTACGCCGCCCTCAACAAGCTCAACACGCCCGACCGCAAGCTCATCACGGTCGAGGACCCCGTCGAGTATCAGCTCGACGGCATCAACCAGGTCCAGATCCGCGCCGACATCGGCCTCAACTTCGCCCGCGGCCTCCGGTCGCTCTTGAGGCAATCCCCCGACGTCATCCTCGTCGGCGAGATCCGCGACCTGGAGACGGCCGAGATCGCCATCCGGGCGGCGCTTACGGGGCACCTCGTCTTCTCGACCCTGCACACCAACGATGCTCCGGGCGCCATCACCCGCCTCATCGACATGGGCATCAACCCCTTCCTCGCCGCGAGCTCCATTAATGCCATCATGGCCCAGCGCCTGGTCCGCCGGATCTGCCCGCATTGCCAGGAGGAGATGACGCCGGACGAGATGACGATGGAGGAATTCGAGCTGACGCCGGAGAAGATGAAGGGCAAGAAGTACCACAAGGGCGCCGGGTGCCGGGAATGCAACATGACCGGTCACAGGGGCCGAACGACCATCTTCGAGCTCATGACCGTTGACGATGAAATCAAGGACCTTATACTCGCGAACGCCTCGTCGGGCGAGATCCGCAAGATGGCGCGGCGAAAGGGTATGAAGACCCTTCGCGAGTACGGTTTGTGGAAGATCGAGCTTGGCCAGACGACCTTCAGCGAGGTCATGCGCACCACGCCCAGCGAGCTCTCGCTGAAGATGAAGAAGGAATAGGACAGGGTGATGGCGATCTGATGGCGGGCGCGGGGTACGAGGGAGAAGAGAGCGGGCGCCGCTACGACATCATGGAACTGCTCATGATGACCTACGAGCGCGGATGCTCCGACCTCCACCTGACCGTCGGCCGCCCCCCCGTGCTACGCCTGGACGGATCCCTCCAGAACGTCGACGCGCCGCCCCTGGAGCCGAAGGACACGGAGGCCTACGTGCGGGCCATCACGGCCGACGTCTACCTCCAGAGGATCGCCGAGATCGGCGGCGCCGACTTCGCCTATCCGTTCGGCGACTACTGCCGCTTCCGCGTCAGCGCCTTCAAGCAGAAGGGCTTCTACCAGCTTTGCCTCCGCACCATCCCCTCGAAGCTGCTCTCGTTCGAACAACTGGGACTCGTGCACCCTAAGATCACGGAATTGATGTACACGCCCCGCGGCCTCGTTCTCGTGACCGGCCCCACCGGGTCCGGCAAGTCGACGACCCTCGCCTCCATGATCAACTACATCAACACGGAGCGCGACTGCCACATCATCACGATCGAGGATCCGATCGAGTTCTACCACCCGCACCGTACCGGCGTCGTGACCCAGCGCGAGCTCGGCATCGACACCCCGTCGTTCGCCATGGCCATCCGCCACGCGCTCCGCCAGGACCCCGATGTCATCCTCGTCGGCGAAATGCGCGATCTCGAGACGATCGCCACGGCCATCACGGCCGCCGAGACGGGACACCTCGTCTTCGCCACGCTCCACACCAACACGGCGCCCGGCACCATCAACCGCATCATCGACGCCTTTCCGACCGACCAGCAGGAGATGGTGCGCACCCAGCTCGCCGTCTCCCTCCAGGCCGTCATCTGCCAGACGCTCCTGCCGAAGGCCCGGGGCACCGGCCGCGTCGCCGCGTTCGAGATCATGTTCGCCACGGACGCGGTCCGGGCCATGATCAAGGACAACAAGATCATGAACCTCGTCTCGGCCATCCAGACCGGCGGCAAGATGGGCATGCAGACCCTGGAGCAGGGGCTCCTCACCCTGTACCAGCGCGGCCTGATCTCCTACGAGAACGGCCTTCACAAGGCCGCGCGCAAGGACGAGTTCGAGAAGCTCGTCAGCGGCGGGTGAGATCCTAGATGGCTCATTTCACGTACAAGGCGATGGACGCCACGGGCAAGGAGGTCACGGGCAAGATCGAGGCCGCGACCGACAAGATGGCCTCCCAGCAGCTCCGCGAGCGGGGCATGCGCGTCTTCGAAGTGAAAGAGCAGGGGGCCGGGGGCGATTTCTTCGCCAACTTCCGCAAGAAGAAGGTCAAGGCCAGCGACAAGATGACCTTCACGCGCCAGCTCGCGACGCTCATCGAGGCTGGCCTGCCGCTCCTGCGAGCGCTGACGATCCTGACCGAGCAATCCGAGAACCCGACGCTCCGGGAGATGATCGAAGACGTCAAGAACAGCGTCCAGGGTGGCTCATCGTTCTCCGAGGCGATCGCGAAGTATCCCGACACCTTCGACAAGCTCTACGTCTCCATGGTGAAGGCGGGTGAGATCGGCGGCGTCCTGGAGATCGTCCTGGACCGCCTGGCCACCTTCGCCGAGAAGGACGCCCAGCTCATGGCCAAGGTCAAGTCGGCCATGGTCTACCCGATGATCATGGTGCTGGTGGCTGTCATCGTCATCACGATCCTGATGGCCTTCGTCATCCCCCAGTTCACCGAGCTCTTCGGCTCCATGGGCGCCCAGCTCCCGTTCCCCACCCGCATCCTCATCAGCATCTCCGACGTCATCAAGGGCTACTGGTGGGCCATCTTCGGCGCTATGGCCGGCCTCTATTACGGATCGCAGGCCTGGTTCAAGACCTCGGCGGGCGAGCGCTGGCGGGACGGCATGATGCTCAAGTTGCCCGTCTTCGGCGAGCTCACCCGCAAGATGATCACTGCCCGGTTCACCCGCACGCTCGGCACGCTCATCCAGTCCGGCGTGCCCATCCTCCAGGCGCTCTCCATCGTGAAGGATACGACGGGCAACGTCGTCGTCGGCGAGGCCATGGACTCGGTGGCGGCGGCCGTGACGGAGGGCGAACCCCTCGCCACGCCACTCCACAAGCTCGGCGTCTTCGCCCCGATGGTGACGAACATGATCGCCGTGGGCGAGGAGACCGGCGCGCTCGACCAAATGCTCATCCGGATCGCCGACAATTATGATATGGTGGTGGAAGAAGCGGTGAAGGCGATGACGTCCCTCATGGAGCCGGCGCTCATCGTCTTCATGGGCGTGACGGTCGGCTTCATCGTCCTCGCGCTCTTCATGCCGCTCTTCGACCTCGGCAGTCACGTCAAGGCGTGACGGGCCGCGGCCCTGTCGTAGACAGGGGACCTGTCACGGACAGGGAACAAGAAAGGAACGCGCCGATGTCTCACTCAATGCACGCGCCCATCCGGACGACGATCGCCCTCGCGCTCATCGCCACCCTGGGGCTTCTCTTTGCCGCCTGTGGCGGCGGGACGCCCGGCGGCCAGGAGACGCCGACCACCGCGCCCGCCCAGGCCCCGCGCGAGAAGCTCGTCATCGGCGCCGTCCCCAGCGGCAACCCCATCGAGCTCAGCGAGCGCATGGAGCCGCTGATCGTGCTCATGAAGCAGAAGCTCAACCTCGACGTCCAGCTCCGCTTCGCCTCCGACTACGCCCAGTTCACCCGCAACATGGAGAACAACGACTACGATCTCGCGTTCTGCGCCCCCGTCCAGTACATCTCCGCTCACGCCAACGCCGGCTACGAGGCCGTCCTCAGGCCGGTCCGCTACGGCGCCGACACCTACGTGGGGATGTTCATCACCACCCGCCCGGACCTCACCTCCATCGAGCAGCTCCGCGGCAAGCGCATCGCCTTCGTCGACCAGCAGTCGACCTCCGGGTATCTCTTTCCGCTGGGCCTCCTGGCCACGGTCGGCATCACGCCCCGTGACATCCAGCCGTTCTTTCTCAAGGGCCACGACAACGTCGTCCTGAACGTGCTCAACAACTCCTACGACGCGGGCGCCTGCTTCGACGGCGCGGCGGCCCGTTACGGCGGCGATCGCGCGTCCTCTCTAAGGGTCATAGGGCGGACCGAGGCGATCTACAACGAGCCGATCGCGATGAGCGCGAAGTTTCGGACCGAGCGCGCCGAGCTCGCGGACAAGGTCATCCGGTTCATGATCGCGCTTCACGACACCGCCGAGGGCCGAAGCGTCATCGAGAAGTACGGCCAGGGCGTGAACAGCTTCGTCGTCGCCACGGACACCGACTACAACACCGTGCGCACCTACACGGCGAAACTGCCGGCCGAGATCATCGCCGGCAGCGGCCTCTAGCGTCGACCGGGACTGCTTAGCGGCGCCGTCTCCAGGCACGTGAATTCCGGGCGGCGCAACCTCGCGGATCTCCTGCCGCGTTCCGTCATCACCAACGAGTTCTGGGGCCTGCCGCTCTTCGTCGCGCTCTTCGCCGTCACTTTCACGCTCTGGGTCTTTCTCATCAGCATCTCGCAGTCCCTGGGTGCGAACATCCTGCCGTTCGCGATGGTCTTCACCTTCCTCTCGGCGATCTTCTGGATCATCGATCCGCTCCTGAAGGAGCGGCTCCCGCTCCACGCCGCCAATATCGTCCTGGTCGCCATCTACCTCATCTCCTCGCAATTCCTCCTCGTGGTCAGCGGCGGCTTCCACAGCCCGTTCTTCCTCTCCTATTACTTCGTCGTCCTCACCGGCGCCATGGCCTACGGCCTCTCCGGCGCGGTCGGCATCACGGCCCTCATCGCGATCGCCTACTTCGACTTCGTGGAGACGCCGATCCAATACCCGGAGTACGGGTTGAAGATGATCGTCCTCTGGATCGTCTCCCTGATGGTCGGTTTCCTCTCGGAAACCAAGCGCCGGGTGGAGAAGCGCGAGATGACGCAGGGACTCAGGCTCGCGGCGCTCGCGGAACTCGCGCAGTTCATGCGCGAGCTGTCGGAGCCCAGGGACGTCGTGGAGGCGGGGCTCGAGGCCATCGTCCGCCTGCTCGACGCCCGGTCCGCGTCCGTGCGCGAATCCTCCGGGCGCGTCCTCATGAGCCATGGCGCCACGGATCCCGTATCCGACCAGGCCTTCCGCCTCCCGCTCTGGGAGGCCTGGCAGCAGGCCGAGGACGATGCGGCACGGGCCATGCGCCTCCAGCTCGGCGAAGAGCTCGTCATCGATCGCCCCGGGCGGCCGCTGGTCTCCGACGAGCAGAAGCTCGTCCGGGTGCTCATGGACAAGGTCCAGCTCATCTGGCTTCATCTCCAGGACAAGGCCTCGCGGGAACGCGAACGGCTGGAGAGGGAACGGGTCTTCGAGTCGATCGGTTCAGCCGTGATCGGCATCGATCGCGCAGGCATCGTGCGGTCGGCCAATCGCCGCGCCGGCGAAATTCTCGGCCTCGAGCTCTATCACCTGGCCGGACGTACGCTGAATGAGCTGGGGATCGAGCATCCGCCGCTCGAGGACATCGATCCTTCGCCCCGGGAAGTCACCGTCGCCAGCTCCGGCGGTCGGTCCGCCGCCGTGGAGATGCGGGTCGTGCCCCGCATCGGGGACAGCGGCGAGACATCGGGCTGGACCGTGGTGTTGGACGACCTCGAGGAGGTCAGGCGCCTCAAGAGCCAGATCCGGCGGTCCGAGGCGCTCGCCGCTGTCGGTGAGCTCGCGGCCCGCGTCGCCCACGAGATCCGCAACCCGCTCGGGGGCATCCTCGGCTTCCTGGGCCTGGCCGAGAAGAAGGCAGGGGAGGAGGCCAGGGAGTATATCGCCGAGGCCCGAACGGGAGTGGACCGCCTGGACCGGACCGTCCGGGATCTCCTGACCTTCGCGCGTCCCACCCCGGTGACCGGCGACTCCTTCCTTCTCGCCGAGGCCTGGCAGTCGGTCGCCCGGATCGAGACGGAGGCCCTGAGCGGCGCGGTGGGACCGGCCGTCGCCGTCGAACCCCTCCCGGACGTCTTGAGGACGGCGCGGCTCAAGGGAGACCCCGTCCTCTTCTCGCAGGTTCTCGTCAACCTCCTGCGCAACGCGCGCGAGGCCGCGGGTCCCTCCGGCAGGGTCTCGCTTCGCGTGCGCGCGGGCGATCCCCACGCGTGGATCGAGGTGGACGACGACGGGCCGGGCTGGCCCGCCGACGCCGCGGAGAAGCTCTTCGAGCCCTTCTTCAGCGCGAAGGCCGATGGCAGTGGGCTCGGTCTCGCGATCGCGCGCCGGATCGTGGAGGACCTGGGCGGCGTCATCCGTGCTCAGCGCGTGCCCGTCGACCTTGAGAAGGAAACCTTCCTGACGCGGTTCCGCGTCGCCTGGCCGATCGTGCCGCCCTCGCGATCCGAGGCCGCCCCGCCGCGAGCTGGCGCATGAGGCTCCTGATCGTCGAGGACGATCCTACCCTGCGCGCTTTTCTCTCCGCGGCCGCTCGCGAGCAGGGGCTCGATGCCCGCGTGGCCAGCCGCGGCGACGAGGCGATTCGCCTCCTGGCCGAGCACGACTTCGACCTGGTGCTCTCCGACGTGAAGCTGCCGGGCGCCGATGGTCTGGCCGTCCTTCGCGCCGCGCGCGCCCGGTCTGCCGAGACGCAGGTCGTCCTGATGACCGCCTACGCCACCATCGACCTGGCCGTCGAGGCCATGAAGGAGGGGGCGCGCGAGTTCCTGCAGAAGCCATTCACCACGGAGACCGTCGAGGCGCTCTGGAAGGCAGTCAAGGCCCAGGTGGACCTGCGGCGCGACGTCGACGCGCTCCAGCGTAGCGTGGAGGCGCCCGAGCTCTTTGGCGAAGACGGGGGTCTTCGGGAGGTGATGAGCGTCGTGCGCCGGGTTGCGCCCGGGGATGCCAGCGTCCTCATCACCGGCGAGAGCGGGGTGGGAAAAGAGCTCGTGGCGCGAGCCCTGCACCAGTTTTCCGGCCGGCCCGCGGCGCGACTTGTCAGCCTCCACATCCCGTCGATCCCGGAGACGCTGATCGAGGCCGAGCTCTTCGGATACGTGCGCGGCGCCTTCACGGGCGCTCACAAGAGTCGCGCGGGCCTGATCGAGCTCGCGGACGGGGGGACGCTCTTCCTGGACGAGATCGGCGACCTCGCGGCCTCGGCCCAGTCCAAGCTCCTGCGCGTCCTGCAGGAGCGCCGGTTCCGTCGCGTTGGATCCAACGACGAGACCACCGTCACGATCCGCGTCGTCGCGGCCACGAACCGCGACCTCGCGGCCGATATCCAGACCGGAAGGTTCCGCGAGGATCTCTACTACCGGCTCAACGTCGTGCCCCTCTTCGTGCCCCCGCTCCGCGACCGACCCGACGACATTCCCGGGCTCGTCGAGCATTTCATCCGTCGTCATGCCCTTCGCCTCCGCTCGCCCGTCCGCCGCGTCGCGCCCCGGGTGATGGAGCTCTACAAGCAGTACGGCTGGCCGGGGAATGTCCGCGAGCTGGAGAACGTCGTGTGCCGCGCGATGTCGCTGGCTTCCGGCGAGGAGCTCACGGAGTCCTACCTGGAGATCGGCGCTACGGCCGCGCGCGGTCTCGCCGCGGCGGTCTCCCAGCCCGGATTCTCCCTCCCGGAATACCTCGCCCAGCAGGAGCAGGAAGCGATCCGCACGGCGCTCAAGCTCGAGCAGGGCGTGCGCAGTCGCGCCGCCGAGCGACTGGGCCTGGCGCGCACCACGCTCCTCGAGAAGATGACGAAGCACGGCATCCAGGGATGACCGGGGACCGCGAGCTCTTCCGGTGGAACCGCTTGAGAACAAGCCTTGGGGCCGCTATGCTCCATCCTCCACGCGCTCGTAGCTCAGCGGATAGAGCGTTGGCCTCCGGAGCCAAAGGCCGCAGGTTCAAATCCTGCCGGGCGCAGGGTATTTCATCCGGGCAGGATTGGAAGGGTCGCGCCCTGACCCTCTCCTGGTTCTTCCTCACCTGTGTCGCGGCCGCTTCCGCCGATCCGCGACCCGCTTCCCTGCTCCTCGAGGACATGGGTGCCCGCGGCCTCGGGCTGGGCTCGGCGACGACGGCGCTGGCCGACGACGTGACGGCGCTCCATAGCAATCCTGCCGGCCTTGCGTTTGCCGAGGATTACCAGGGGAGCGTGGAGTTCGGGCGCTTTCACAGCCGCGATATCTGGACCTCGGTCTCGGCGGCGATCCCGTTCCAGCGCCGCACGACCTTCGGCGTCGGGATCTCGGGGACGAGCCTGGGCGGCGAGCAGAATCGATCGCGCCTCGGCAACGATTACGCGTATCACCGGGACGGCCCCTCCCGAGACGAACAGCAGGGCGTGCTCGATCTCGCGGTCGGCAGGCTCTTGAGGCCCGAGCTCGCCATCGGCGTCAAGGCTCGTTACAGCGCGACCAGGAACCCGCGCGGCTCGCTCTTCGAAGGCGTCTACGGGTCCCTGGGCCTCCGCTACAACTCCGCGCAGACCGGGATCGTCGCCGGGCTCGTGATTGACAACGTCGGGGGCAGATTGAGCGGAGCGGCAGACCCCGAGATCCCGTGGACGATCCGCGGCGGCCTTTCGTATGGAGTCATGGTGCGTACGGCGCAGTACATCAGCGGGGCCGTCGATGTCGTGAAGATGGAGCACCGGGATCCGGCGGTTCGCGTCGGCGTGGAGTATTGGTTCGCCAACTACCTGGGACTGCGCGCGGGCTGGGACATGATGCCCTCGCGCGCCGTGGGCAATCCTTACGCAGGCCGTTTTAGCGCCGGTCTCAGCCTCAACTTTCGCGGAGTGCTGTATGACCTCGCGTTCGTGCCCTCGAGCGGCGACCTGCGCGACGCGCGGATCGCGGCGGGCGCCCGGATGTCCTTCGGCGAGGGGAGGCGGCGCTAGCAGGATGGAGATCGCCACCTTCACCACCGATTTCGGCGATGCCGACAGTTACGTGGCCGAGATGAAGGGCAGCATGCTGACCACCTGGGCACGGATGCGTCCCGGGGCGCCGGCGCCCGTCCTGGTCGATGTCACGCATGCTATCCCGCGTCACGACATCCTCCGGGCGTCCCTGGTCCTCACGGGAGCCATCGACGCCTTTCCCGCGGGCACCGTGCACGTCGTCGTCGTGGATCCCGGGGTGGGATCGACACGACGACCTATCGCCGTCCGAGCCGGCAGCCAGGCCTTCGTCGGGCCGGATAATGGGTGCCTCACGCCTGCGCTGAGGCAGCCGGACGCCCTGACCGTCTGCATCTCGCCGGCATGGCGGCGCTCCGGCGCCGCATCGCGCGTCTTCGATGGACGCGACCTCTTCGCGCCTGCCGCTGCCGCGATCCTTGCGGGCGTTCCGCTTGAAGACCTGGGCTCGCCGGTGACGAACGCCGTGGCCCTGGAGCCGCCGGAAGCATCCTATCGTCCGGGTGCGGCCGCCGGGATCATCCTGGTCGTGGATCACTTCGGTAATGCCCGCACGAGCCTGAGGTCCGATCGCATCCCGGTGGGCGCCTGCGTCCATCTCGGCGCCGCACGGGTGGCGCGCATCGTCGATGCGTACGCCGATCTCGATCCCGGGGAAACCGGGGGCGTACGATCCTCGGACGGCAGCCTGGAGATCGCCATGCGCCAGGGCGACGCCGCCGCCACGCTCGGCCTGGGCCCGGGCGATCGCGTCGAGGTGACCTGGTGATCGGCAGCGCGCTCATCCCGGAGCTCGCGGTCTCGCGCGGCGCCTACCTGATGGCATTCCTGGCGGGTATCGCCTCGGTCCTACTGGGCGTGCTGCCCATCGAGCTCTGGATGCTCCCCCTGCTTGTCCTTGTTCCGCAACGTGCCCGCGGCCTCGCCATCGCTTCGCTCGCGGGCGTCGCCGGCGCGCTCCTCGCTCTTTTTCATGCGGGTGGGCATGTCGGCGATTCCGGCGTTGTTCCGTTTCTCCTGGAGACCTCGGGGGCTGTGGGGATCGCCGCGTTTCAGCAGGCCCACGAGGACCTGGGAGTTGCCTACGCGGTCATGCTCGGCGTCGTCGGTCCCTCGGCGCGTGACGCTGCCCTCATGTTCGGACAGAGGGGATTGGCGTTCGTTCCCTTTGCCGCGGGCGTGCTGCTTCACGCCGTTGTGCGCGGGGCACTGCTGGTTGCGGCGGCCTCCCTCCTGGCGAGAGGGAATAACGCGCGCCTCTATTGCCGGCACTATACCCTGGCCTGGTGGGTCGCCCTGGGCTCGCTATCGTTGCTGCTCGCGTAGGTAGCTGAAGGCCTCCTCGGGGAGGAACGACGCGAAGTACGGCACCATGATGAGCGCAAACGCGATCGCGCCAAGCGATCGTTCCGGGTCCAGGCGCGACCAGGCGAGAGCGCCGGCGGCCAGGACCCCCGTCAGGATGCCCCCGTTCAGGACGCAGAGCCGATCCAGGGCGGAGAGCAGGACGCGTGGCTCATAGGCCCCGGCGTGAAGGCACGTATACAGCGTGATGCCGGCGGCGGCCAGGGCATACGGAGTGAACGCGGGAAGCTCGAGAAGGAGCAGATCGGCGGCAAGCAGTAGGGCGGCCAGGTAGAGGACTACGCGGACGAGGAGCATGGGGCCGACCCGGTTCTGCAACGCGCGCAGGACCACCAGCGTCACGGCGATCGACTGGACCACCGCGCCGTAGGGTGCGGAACGGAAGAGCAGCCATCCGCCGGAAAGGCCGAGGCAGAAGGCCAGGCAGGCGTAGGCAAGCATGCGCGGGTCGCGAACAAAGTCGCTCCACCGCATCATCGCGGGCCGCGCCGCGGGGGCCGGCGATCGGCGCGAGAGGGCGTGCAGTTGCCAGGCAACGGCCAGGCTCACGACGATCCCGAGAAAGAGCACGGCGTCGAGGGAGTCGAGGCCGCGCCTTCCCAGCTTCGCGAAACCGGCTCCGAACGCGGCGCCCAGCACGGAGAGCGCGGCGCGCGTCCAGCGACTGTTGACGTCGGGCGCCAGGAGCAACCAGCGGCCGGAGGCCATCAGCCAGGCGGTTAGAGAAAGAATCCATCCGATGAGCCCCAGGTGAAACCAGAGGGGTCCGGGCGTCATCGTCGCGACGAGATGGCAGACGGAGAGCGCCAGGAAGGTATCGCGCATGGAGCCCGCGGCGGCGGCGCGCGCCAGGGTGCGTGCCATCATCATCTGGATGCTCAGGGCCAGGATGATCCCGGTCGCCAGGGAAATTCCGATGGGCCAATCCCCGGCGCCAGCGATGAGACGGCCGCCGCTCTCCTCGGAGAGGAGCAGCAAGCCGTAGCCTTGCAGACCTACCGCGAATCCACTGCTCAACTGCTCGTTGAGGGAACGGGGAAACATGCCTGGACTCAGTAGCTACGCAAACTGCCGCCGTCGCAGGGGAGAACAGTCCCGTTGATGCCGGCGGCGCCGTCGGTCATGAGGAAGGCGACGAGCGCGGCCGTTTCCGACGGGTCGACCATGCGGCGACGCGGAAGCCCCGCGAGAAACTCCGGCATCTTGGACTCCGGGATGAGTTCCTTTACCCGGTCGGTGGCCGTGAACCCGGGGGCCACGACGTTGCAGGTTACGCCGCATGGGGCAAGTTCCCGGGAGAGGGTCTTGATGTAGCCATGGACCGCAGGGCGCAGGGCATTGGAGAGCACGAGCCCGTCCAGGGGCTCGATGGCGGAGACCGACGTCAGGGCCACGATGCGGCCGAATCCCCGGTCGCGCATGGCGGGCGCCAGGCGGCGGCAGAGCCGGATGACGGGAAGCACATTGAGCGCGAACGCGGCGGACCAGGACTCGTCGTCAAAGCCCAGGAGAGCTCCGCTCGGGGGGCCGCCCGCGTTCACGAAGAGCAGGTCCACGCCGTCCATCGCGCGTTCCGCCGCTGCCGCCGCGGTCTCGCACCCCGCCGCGGTGGATAGATCGGCGGCAACGAAGCTGGCCGTACGCCCGGCACTCGTGATGGGGCCGCGGTCCGTGCGGGCGACCGCCACGACGCGTGCACCATCCGCCAGGAGTCGCTCGGCGACGGCGCGGCCGATGCCCTTGGAGGCGCCGCAGACGAGAGCACGTAGTCGATCGAGAGGAGGCCGCATGGCGCGAGTTTAGCTCAGGAAAGCCGGAGACATAGACAAACTTGCATGCACCGGCCGTCGGGCAATCATGGGCTTGCCAGGAATTCCGCACCACATGACCAGCTCATACTCATCCCCACTGACCCGAATTTTTGCGAATGACAAATGCAAGCCGTATGCCCAAGATAGTGTCTTCCCTGGGGCGTCGTCCAACGGTAGGACTCGGGACTTTGAATCCCGCTACGATGGTTCGAATCCATCCGCCCCAGCCA
>CAZJQD010000051.1:0-22706 GCA_964548165.1 uncultured bacterium | reverse complement strand
GATCCTCATCGACGAGGCCCGCACCCCGCTCATCATCTCCGGCGCCGCCGAGGAATCGACCCAGCTCTACTACGACATGAACAAGGTCGCCCAGCGCCTCAGGCTGGGCGCGGACTACGAGGTCGACGAGAAGGATCGCAACGTCACCCTGACCGAGGACGGCGTCCACACCATCGAGGCCATGGTCGGGGCCGGCAACGTCTACAGCCCCGAGAACATGCACATCGTCCACCACGTCATCCAGGCTCTCCGCGCCCACGCGCTCTACAAGCGCGACGTGGAATACGTCGTGAAGGACGGCGAGGTCGTCATCGTCGACGAGTTCACGGGGCGCCTGATGCCGGGTCGACGCTGGTCGGACGGACTGCACCAGGCCGTCGAGGCCAAGGAACGGCTGGTCATCAAGCGTGAGAACCAGACCCTCGCCACGATCACCTTCCAGAACTACTTCAAGCTCTACGAGAAACTCGGGGGCATGACCGGCACCGCCGACACGGAGGCGACCGAGTTCATGCAGATCTACGGGCTCGACGTCGTCGTCCTGCCGACCCACCAGTCGATGATCCGCCAGGACCACCCCGACGTCGTGTACCGCACCGAGCGCGAAAAGTTCGAGGCCGTCATCGAGGAGATCAAGGAGTGCCACGAGAAGGGCCAACCCGTTCTCGTCGGCACGATCTCGATCGAGAAATCCGAGACGCTCTCGGCCATGCTCCACCGCCAGAACGTGCCCCACCAGGTCTTGAACGCGAAGCAGCACGAGCGGGAGGCCGAGATCATCGCCCAGGCGGGCCGGCTCAAGGCCGTGACGATCGCCACGAACATGGCCGGACGCGGCACCGACATCCTCCTCGGCGGCAATCCCAAGTTCCTCGCGCAGCTGCGGGCGCCGAAGAACGACCCGGACGCGTGGACGGGCGAGCTGGAGCGGGCCAAGGCCGAGTGCGCGCGCGAGCACGACGAAGTGACCGCGCTCGGAGGCCTCCACATCATCGGCACGGAGCGGCACGAGAGCCGCCGCATCGACAACCAGCTCCGCGGCCGCGCCGGCCGCCAGGGCGATCCCGGGTCCTCGCGCTTCTACATCTCGCTCGAGGACGACCTGATGCGCCTCTTCGGTAGTGACCGCGTCCAGAAGATGATGGACGTGATGAAGTGGGAGGACGGCGAGCCGATCATCCACCCCTGGGTCACGAAGGCGATCGCGCGGGCGCAGACCCGCGTCGAGATGATGAACTTCGATCGCCGCAAGCGGCTCCTCGACTACGACAACGTCATGAACCGCCAGCGCGAGGTGATCTACGAGCTCCGCGACATGGCGCTCTACGACGCCGACATCGAGCGCTACATCCGGGAGACGGCGGAGGAGATCCTCGACCTCGTCATCGACGCGGACTGCCCCGAGAAGACGCCGCCGGCGGAGTGGGACACCAAGCACCTCCACGAGTACGTGCGCCGCATCTTCGGATCGCACCTGCCGGAGGAATCTCTGAAGGGGCCCGGCATGACCCGGGCCGCGCTCCGCGAGCTCGTCGGTTCGGAGATCCGCGGCGCGCTGGAGGCGCGCAAGCAGGCGTTCGGAGAGGAGATGTTCCGCGGGATCTCGCGGCAGATCATCCTCATGCAGGTCGACGCCAAGTGGAAGGACCACCTCCACACGATGGACGGCATCCGCGAGGGCATCGGTTGGAGAGGCATGAGCGGGAGCGATCCGCTGGTGGAGTACAAGCACGAGGCCTTCGCCGAGTTCGAGCGCCTGATCGCGGCGCTGAGGGAAGAGACGATCGGCTTCACCTTCCACGTCGCTCCCGCCTCCGAATCCCGCCCCGCCGCCCGGATGGCGGCGCCCAGGAGCGCGGCGCCCAGGAGCGCGGCGCCACGGACCGCGCCGTCGCGGGGGGCGTCCCCGGACCGCGACGACACGGCAACCTCCGGCGGCATCGCGATCCAGAAGATCGGCCGCAACGACCCCTGCCCCTGCGGCAGCGGCAAGAAATACAAGAAGTGTTGCGGCGCTAACGCCTGAGGCCATGAAGCCCGAAGCGGACGCGCGACGGATCATCAGCGAACGCGGCGAGCAGGCGCCAGGGCCTGGGTGGAGTCCCATCGCGGGGCCGGATCGACCCGGGGCGGCGAACCCATGCGCCTTCGAGAACGCCGCGGCCGGCGTCTGGCTCTACGGCGCGGACTGCTTCGCGATCATGGACATGCTCATACCCGATCATCCCGACGGCATGTTCGACGCGATCTTCGCCGACCCCCCGTATTTCCTCTCGAACGGCGGCATGACCTGCCAATCGGGGCGGATGGTGAAGGTCGACAAGGGGGCATGGGACAAGTCGGCGGGCGCGGATCGCAACCACGAGTTCAACCGCGAGTGGCTCTCCCGGTGCCGCGATCTCCTCAAGCCCGATGGCACGCTCTGGGTATCCGGCACGCACCACGTCATCCACTCGGTCGGCTACGCGATGCAACAACTCGGCATGAAGATCCTCAACGAGATCACCTGGGAAAAACCCAACCCGCCCCCCAATCTCTCCTGCCGCTACTTCACGCACTCCACCGAGACCATTCTCTGGGCGGCACGTTCGGAACATTCGAAGCACGTCTTCAACTACGAGGAGATGCGCCGCATGAATGCCGGCCGGCAGATGAAGTCCGTCTGGACCATGACCGCGCCGAAAGGCGAGGAGAAAAAGTTCGGGAAGCACCCGACCCAGAAGCCCGTCGCGCTCCTGGAACGCATCCTGCTCGCCAGCACGCGGCCCGGCGACCTCGTCTTTGACCCCTTTGCAGGGAGCGCGACCACGGGCGTCGCCGCCATCCGGCAGGGCCGGCGCTTCGTCGGCTGCGAGCTTGACGAGGGCCACCTCGCGCACGCGCGACGTCGCCTGGAGAAGGCCCTGGACGATGCGCTCGCTCGCGGAAGAGGAGTCGAACGCCGCTCGGGTTCGTCGGCCGGTGCGGAGGCATGACCCCACCGGGCACGGGAGAATCGCCCGCCTCCAAGGCCGACCTGCGGCGATCCCTGCGCGCGCGGCTGGCGGCGATGACGGAGGCGGAACGCGCGGCATCCTCGGCCATCATCCTGGAGCATGCGCGAAAGATCGTCCCCGCCTCGGGGCTGGTCCTGGCCTTTGAACCGCTTCCCGACGAGCCGGACATCGGGCCGCTCATCGAGCACTGCCGTCAATCCGGGCGGCTGGCCCTCGTCGTAGGACGCGGCGAGGCGGCGCGCATCGAGCCCCGGGGGCCGATCGCGATCGCGCTCGTTCCCGGGAGGGCCTTCTCGCGGGATGGCGCCCGGCTCGGCCGCGGCGGCGGAACCTTCGACCGCATCCTCTCCGCGCTATCCTGCCCGAAGGTCGGGATCGCCTTCGCGTGCCAGGTCGTCGCATCGATCCCGACGGAACCTCACGACATCCGCATGGACCAGGTCATTTCCGCCTGACGGGCAGAGCGCGATCAGTCCAGGAGGAACGCGGCGAGGTCCGCGATCTCGGCGAGGACGAGATCCGTCACCGAGGGTGAGAGGTGGCCGTAGTGGACGACGCGGCAGAGCATCTCCAGGAGCTTGACGGCGTAGAGCCGGCGCTTCGCGCGCTCCGGGATCTCGCCCATCCGTTGCCAGGCCAGCTCCCGGATCGCCAGCGTGACCGCGAGACGCTTCTCGAGCGATCGGCGGATGTCGAGATTCCGGAGCGACGACGCGTAGATGCCGCGCGCGAGCGCCGCATCCATGGCGCGGAGCTCGCCCGCGTGCTCGGGCTCGGCCGGTAGCGCCTCGAAGCGCAGGTCCGCCTCCAGGCGGGCGAAGTCCTGGAGGATCGCGCCCTCGCCGCACTTGTAGAAATCGACGAGGCAGAGCTTCTCCTGGCCGTCGAGGAGAACGTTGCGACCGTTGAGATCGCCGTGCCGGAGGCCCCAGGGCTGGAGCGCGCGTTCCTTGCCCAGGGCCGGCCGCAGTCGCGCCAGGAGCGCGCCCGGGTGGACGATCTCCTCTTCGCGCGAGGGCAGGTACAGGCGATCCGGAGACGAGACCGCGGCGCCGCCACGCCCCTCGAGGCTGGGCGCGATCCAGTTTCGCCACTTGTCCGGATCGACGACGAGCGGCTTGGAGACGAGCCGGGCGTTACGCTCGTGCCAGCCCGCCAGGACGGTCTCGAAGAGCGGCGCCAGAAGACGAGCGACGGCCACGCTCCCCACGGCCGGATCGACATAGATCCCGCGCAGGGACCGCGGCACCTCGTCCCCGGCCGTCGCCCATGTCAGCCGCAACGCGGCCGCGTGAATGCCCGAGGAATAACCGATCACCTGGGGGTGAAAGCTCGGGTGAAGCTTGCCCAGAACGAGCTCGGCCAGCTTCTCCTTCTCGATCGCGATGCGGTGCTTCGGCCCGATCTTGAGGAGGCACGAGTATTCCGAGTAGTCGTGGTGCCGGGTAAAGACGCGGTAGACCCGGTCTCCGGAATAGCCGCTCTCGGGCGCGTCGATGGCCTCGATCCGGACGCCCTCGTAGCGGTGAAAGAGATCGCGAACGACCGCGAGCTGATCGTCGGGCAATCCGATCCCCGCGATCCGGGGTCCGCGCAGGCTCTCGCCCAGAACCCGCTGGAAGTCGCTCCGACGGCGGCTCTCGCAGCCCTGGAAGAGATCGGGCGTGAGGCGGCGGCAGAGCGCCTGCAGGTAGGTTTCCCGTCGAAAGATCCTGGCCAGGCGCGCCATCGCGCCGGCGAACGCATCGGCGTCGCCGCTCTGCAGGAAGGTCGCGAGCGCCAGGAAGTAGGTGAGCCGATCGCCCTTCACCCCGTTGCGACGCAGGCGATCCACGTGCCGCGTCAGGCCGTCCTCGTCCCCCAAAAGACCCAGCCTCAGGGCCTCCAGGTAATCGGCCCGGACCAGGGGGCCTCCGCGACCCACATCCTTGTACAGGCGATCGATCTCGCGGCCGGCGGCGACGTAGCGACCGGCGAAGAGGTAGATGCGGGCGAGCGCGAACCGGGCCGTGTACAGTTGCGGTCGCGCCGCGAGCCGGGCCAGGAGAAAGGCCTCGGCCTCGCCCTGCAGGCCGTCCTCGAGAAGGAGATCGGCCACGGCGGCGGCGTCATCGTGAGCGCCCTTGCAGCGGAGCGCTCTCAGGCGGTACTCGAGCGCGGCCGGGCGATCCCCCAGCTCGTAGAGAATCCGGGATCGGACAAAGAGCGCCGGAGGATCCTCCGGGTAAAGCGCCAGGTGCTCGTCGATGGTGCGGAGCGCCGATTGCGGCTGTCCGCCGGCCAGCCGCGCTGCGGCTCGCCGTATCGCCGGCGCCAGCTCCTCGCGATCCCGCGCGTCTCGTCGCCTCTCGCCCGTCGCCATGCCCTCGAATCGTACGGGCAAATCTCCTCGTGCCGCAAGGCGGTTTATGACATCTACTCATCACAAGACCCTTTCCTGGGTGGTTGCAGTTTGTGACAGAATGGGCGGCAACGACGTGAAGAAGCGCGTGAAGATATGGCTGGTTGTCAACCTGGGCACGATCGTGCTGAGGCTCCTGAGCTCCACCTGGCGCTGGCGCTATCCCAATCATGCCCTGTTCGAGAACGAGATCGCCCAGGGCGGGGTCATCATCGCCTTCTGGCACAACCGGATCCTGACCGCGTGCACGACCCCGTTCTGGCGCGACCACAGGACCACCGTCGTCGTCTCCCAGCACGCCGACGGCGAGATGATCGCGCAGATCCAGGGACGGTTCGGGCACGGCGCCATCCGCGGATCGGCGACGCGCGGCGGACGAGAGGCCCTGGAAGAGCTGGTGGCCGCCGTCAAGAACGGCCTGGCGGTCGGGATCACCCCGGATGGTCCGCGCGGTCCGAAGTATCGCGCCAAGTTCGGCGTGGCGGTGCTGGCGGAGCGGACGGGCCGCCCCGTGGTCCCGTTTCTCGGCGTCGCGAAGCGGCGCAAGAAGGTCGGGTCTTGGGACAACTTCGAGATCCCGATGCCGTTCACCGAGTGCAGCTTGCTCTTCGGCGGGCCGATCTGGCCTTGCGGCGACGCGGAGAAGACGCGCGAGGCCGTGGAGACCGAGATGCGGCGCATGGTCGTCGAGGCGGAGGCCATCTATGGCAGGGAAGACGACATCCCCAAGGGCGAGGCCGACGCGCCGCTTCGATCACGGGCGAAGCAGGGATCCTCGTGATCTACTCGCTCGGGCTCTGCCTCTACATGTTCCTCGCGGCGCCCTTCTACCTCGCGCGGATCCGAAAGGGGCGCTACCGCGAGAGCATCTCCCCACGGCTCGGGCGCGGCCTGGCAAGGGTCGACGGACAGGTCACGCTCTGGATCCACGCGTGCTCCGTGGGCGAGGTCGAGGCCGCGGCGCCCCTCATCGCGCTGGTGCGCCGCGATCGCCCCGATCTCGCGCTCATCGTCTCGACCGTCACGGAGACGGGCCAGGCGCGCGCCCAGGCGCTCTTTCCCTTCGCTGCGGTGCGCTACCTCCCCTACGACTTCCGCTTTGCCGTGCGTCGCCACCTCGATGCCGCGGGATCGCTCGCCGGGTGCATCATCCTCGAGACCGAGCTCTGGCCGAATTTCATCGGCGAGCTGAAACGGCGCCAGGTCCCGATCGCGGTGGCCAACGGGCGGATCAGCGACCGCGCCTGGCCCCGCTACCGCCTCGCCGCTCCCTTCCTTCGCGCCACGCTCCACGCCCTCGGCCTGGTCGCGGCGCGAACCGAGACGGACGCGGCGCGGTTTCGCGAGCTCGGCGCCCCGCGCGTGGAAGTCTCGGGCAACGTGAAGTTCGATCGGCCTGCCGCCGGCCCCCTTGCCGATCCGCCGCAAGGTCGCTTCCTCGTCTTCGGGAGCACGCACCCGGGCGAGGAGACGATCGCCCTGAGGGTCTTTGGCCGACTCAAGGAACGGTTCCCCGACTTGCGGCTCATCCTCGCCCCGCGGCACACCGAGCGGGGCGCCGCGGTCGCGGCCGAGACCGGTGGAGCGCGGCGAAGCCTGGGCTGGCAAGGCGAGCCCGTGCTCATCCTCGATACCCACGGGGAACTCGGGAGCGCCTATGCCCTGGGCGAGGTCGCCGTGATCGGCGGGTCCTTCGTGCCCGTCGGTGGGCATAACCCGCTCGAAGCCGCCGTCCACGGCATCCCCGTTCTCTGGGGGCCCCATACCGCGAACTTCCGCGACGCCTGTGGGCTTCTCGAGAATCGGGGCGGACGGATGGTGGCCGACGAGGCGGAACTCCTCGCGACGCTCGAAGACCTGTTCAGCAACGCCACGGAGCGCAAGGCCTCAGGAGAGGCCGCGCGCGCGACGGTCCTCGCCAACCGCGGCGCCGCGGAGCGTCAATGGCGCGCGATCGGCCGGTCCCTGCGACTGCTCGCGGATCAGCAGGCGACGCACGGGAGATCGCGATCATGATCGTGGCCGTCCGGGTTCCCAATTGGCTCGGCGACGCGGTGATGGCTCTGCCGGCCATCCGCGGCGTCGAGCGAGGGGCCGCGGAGCACGGGGACGAGGTCGTGCTCATTGCCAGGACCCCGCTCGCCCCGGTCTTCGCCGGTTCTCGTTGCGTCGCGGTGGACCGCCGCACGGAGACGGACTCGTTGCGATCCCTCGGGCCCAGCCGCATCCTCCTGCTGACCCACTCCTTCTCCACCGCGTGGGCGGCCTGGCGCGCCGGGATCCGGGAACGCTGGGGCGAAGCGCGTCACCTGCGAGGCCCCTTGCTGACAAGAATCCTTCCCGCGGCCGATCACGTCCTTCACCAGGTCGACGAGTACGCGCGGATCGCGCAAGAAGCCGGTTACGCCGTGTCCCCGGAAGCGCCGCGGCTCGAACCGCGCGCCCGGGCGCGCCGCGCGGACCTTCCCGCGGGCCCCTACACCGTGCTCGCTCCTGGAGCTCGCTACGGCGCGGCGAAGCGATGGCCTCGCTTCGCCGAACTGGCTCGCGCGCTCGCGGACGCCGGCCGCGACGTGGTCGTCCTGGGAGCGCGCGGCGAGGGCATGCGCGGGGACGATACCACGCCGGGTACCAGCGCCGCATCGACGCCGCGGAGCATCCATGACCTGACCGGTCGCACCACGCTGGAAGAAGCCCTCGCGATCGTGGCGCACGCGGATGCGGTGGTCTCCAACGACTCGGGTCTCGCCCACGCCGCGGCCGCGCTCGGGCGCCGAACCGTGGTCGTCTTCGGACCGACCGAGCCCGAGCGGACGGCGCCGCGCGCCGGCGCGGGAATCGTCACGATCATACGCGGCCGGGCCGAGTGCGCGCCGTGCCTCTTGAGAACCTGCCCCATCGATCACCGGTGCCTCGGCGATGTCCCCATCTCCGCCGCGCTCTCGGCGTTGACTTCATGAGCCAGCCGGACGGTTCCGTCCCGATCGCGGCGCCCCGCGATGCCACCGAGGCCGCCCAGCCGGAGCGCATCCTCGTCGTTCGCATCAGTGCGCTCGGCGACGCCATCCACACGCTTCCTCTCGTCTCCGAGATCCGCAGGCGCTGGCCTCGTGCCGCGATCGATTGGGCGGCAGGACCGGGCGTCATCCGCCTGCTCGACGGGCATCCCGCGGTGCGCTCCTTCATCAAGGTGGAACGAAGCCTTGCGGGCCTGAGGCGGGCCCGCGCGGCGACCAGGAACGCCTACGATCTCGCCATCGACACGCAGGGCCTCATGAAGTCGGCGTGGCTGGCGTCCGGAGCCGCGCCGCGCGTTGTCGGGCGCGCGATCGGGCACGCCCGCGAGTTCCCGGCAACGTGGGGCTACACGGACCGCGTCGCTCCGAGCGGCGCGCACATCATCGAGCAGAACCTCGAGCTGCTGCGCCCGCTCGTCTCCGACTACGTCCTGCCTTCGGACGTGCGCTACGATCTCCCGATCGATCCGCCTCCCGCGTGGGCCCTGTCCCAGAAGAGCCCCGTGCTCTTCAACATCGGCGGCGGGTGGTGGACGAAGCTCTGGCCGACCGAGCGCTGGTCCGACCTGGCGCTGGCCATCGACGAGACGCTCGGCGTTCCCGTCGGCGTGGTGTGGGGGCCTGGCGAAGAGGAGACGGCGCGCGCGATCGCGGCCTCATCGCCAGCCGTCATGGCGCCGCCCACGACGATGAGGCAACTGGCCGGCCTCTTCGCCGAGGCGCGCCTCGTCGTCTCGGGCGAGACCGGTCCCCTTCACCTGGCCGTCGCCGCCGGGTGCCGCACGGTAGCCATCCTGGGACCGACCTCGGCGGCCCGCAACGGGCCCTATGGTCCCGGCCATGTCTTTGTGGAAGCGGACGTCGCGTGCCGTCCCTGTCACGCGCGCTCCTGCGCCGACTGGCGATGCCTCCCGGGCATCGGCGTCGATCGCGTCTTTCGCGCGGTGGCGGACGCGCTCGGATGACCTCCCGGGCCCAATTTAGATTGGCCGGGCCCGCGACTGTCGCTATCCTGTCGCGGATACCTATGAACGCGAGGGATAGCATGTTCTGTCGATGGCTCCACGTCTCACTGACTGTCTCGCGCATGGCGATCATGCTGGGCCTCTCGGCCTGGGTCGCGATGCCCTCGGCGACGGCCGCCCCGATCGGCAGGCCGATCACGGCCGAGCACCAGTGGGTGGCCGGTGTCATCGGCGGCGTGGAACGCGTGGACGTCAAGAACCGGGGAACCGTCACCATTGGCGATTTGAACTCCAGCATCCTCCTGGGCGAAGCCGCTTATGGCTTCACGCCGGACGCCGAGTTCTACCTGAGGCTGGGAGGCAGTGGCGAGGAGTACGAGCTCGGCGTCCTTCGCGACCTGGGAGCATCCACGGCGTGGGGAATCGGCCTGCGCAGCGTCCTGTACGAATCCTGGCGCGACTGGCGGATCCTCGGCGACATCCAGTACCTGTCCCGTTCCGACCACGCCTTCGGCACCGCCGACATCGACATCTGGGAGTACCAGTTCGGGTCGGCCGTGGAAGTCCGGTTCGACGCCTTCTACCCGTATGCCGGCGTCTTCTACAACCACCTCGAAGTGGAAAGCAACAACCAGGCCGTCTACCGGGACCAGCGGAACGACAAGAAAGTCGGCGTCTACGGCGGCATCGGCTGGGAGCCGCGCCCGGAATGGGTCCTGCACGCGGAAGCCAGGCTCATCCATGGCCCCAGCGTCTCCGGCGGCGTCGCCTACCGCTTCTGAACCCGCACCGGGCGTTGCTCCTCGCGCCCGCCCCGGCACAACCGGGCCAGTCGACACGGCTCATGACCGCCCGGATGAGGTGCCATCGGGCGACGTCCGGTGGCCCGGGCCGTAACGCCCTGCACGCGATCACTCCGCCATGACGTCGCGACGCGCCCTGCTCATCACCTACGACGGTTCCGAGTTCATCGGGTGGCAGGTCCAGAAGACGGGCCGCAGCGTGCAGGGCGTCCTGGAGAGCGTGATCAAGGAATGCTTCCGGGAGACGGTCCGCATCGTCGGCGCCGGGCGTACGGACTCGGGCGTTCACGCCCGAGGCCAGGTCGCGCACGTCGATCTTCGCCACGCGCTGGAACCCGAGAGGCTCGCCCTGGCTCTCAACAGCCGTCTCCCTGCCGACGTGCGCGTCTTGAAAGCGGCGCGCGTGGCCTCCACGTTCCATGCGCGCAGGGACGCTCGTCACCGCCGCTACAGCTACACGCTCTCGGACGCCTTCATCGCCCCCGTTCTCGATCGACGCCTCGTCGCCCATGTCGCCGGGCGCCTGGACGTGGATTGCATGGCGGAGGCCGCCGGCCTCTGGCTCGGCAAGCACGACTTCTCCTCGTTCCGAGCCGCGGTCTGCGCGGCGGAATCGCCCGTGCGCACCCTCGACCGCCTTGACGTCAGGCGCGACGAGGCGGGGCGGATCCGCTTCGACATCGAGGCGCGCGCGTTTCTCCAGCACCAGGTCCGCACCATGGTGGGGACGCTGATGGAGATCGGCAAGGGCGCCCGGCCGATCGCATGGGCCCGGGAAGTCCTCGATGCGCGCGACCGCGCCGCGGCCGGCCCCAACGTGCCCTCGTGCGGCCTCATCTTCGAGGAGGTCCGCTACGTCACGGATCCGTTCGCGGGCGAGCACGGGCCGGAGCGACCATGAGCAAGTTCGTTCACCTCCACGTCCACTCCCAGTACAGCCTCCTCGAATCGACGATCCGGATGGAGGAACTGGCGGCCGCCGTGCGCCGGCTCGGCATGAACGCCTGCGCGCTCACGGACCGCAACTTTCTCGCGGGGGCCATCGAGTTCTACCGCGCCTGCGGGCGTCACGCCGTCAAGCCCATCCTCGGTTGCTCTCTCGGCGTCGCCACCGAGTCCCCGCACGATCGCCCCGATCGCGGCACCGGCCCGCGAACGCCGCCGGGCTGGATCACGCTCCTGGCGGCCAACGCCGACGGCTATCGCAACCTCTGTCGCCTGGCGACCGCGGTCGGTACCGCGGAGAACACGGCGATACCGGCCGTGACCTATGCCGACCTCGACGCTCACCGCGAGGGCCTCATCGCGCTCTCGGGCGGCTACGACGGGGCCGCGGCGCGAAAATTCCTGGCCGGGGACGAGGCCGGCGCCGCCGCCATCCTGCGCCGCTACCGCGAGATCTTCGGGACCGGGAATTTCTTCATCGAGCTGATGGACCACGGGCGCGACAGCGACCGGAGGCTCGCCAGCTTCCTCAGGGACCGTGCCGCCGACGACGGGATCCCCGCCGTCGCCACAAACGATGTCCGTTACATCGATCGCGCGGGAGCCGGAGCTCACGAGATGCTCGAGTGCATCGGCCAGCGGCGACTTCTCAGGGACCCCTCGCGCCCGCAAAACCAGGGGAGCGAATTCTACCTGAAGTCGCCCGAGGAGATGCGTCACCGCTTTGCCTACGATCCGGCCGTGGTCGAGCGCAGCATCGAGATCGCCGAGCGGACCTCGCTCGCGCTCTCGTTCGACCGTCACTGGCTCCCCGCCTTCCCCCTTCCCATGGGCTGTGACGGCGAGGACGCCTACCTCGCGGAGTGCGCGGCGAACGGTCTCAGCCGCAAGCTCGGCGATCCCCCACCCGGCCCCTACCAGGAGCGATTGGCGCGCGAACTGGAGGTCATCCGGTCGAAGGGTTTTGCGGGCTACTTCCTGATCGTCGCCGACTTCATCGCGGAGGCGCGGCGGCGCGGCATTCCCGTCGGCCCCGGCCGCGGCTCCGCCGCCGGATCGCTTGTCGCCTGGGCGCTCGGGATCACGGAAGTCGATCCCCTCCGCTACGGCCTCCTCTTCGAGCGTTTCCTCAACCCGGAGCGCACGGCGCTCCCGGACATCGACATCGATGTCTGCCAGAGACGGCGTGAGGAAGTGCTCGAGTACGTGCGCGAGCGGTTCGGCCACGATCGCGTCGCCCAGATCATCACCTTCGGCACGCTCGGCGCCCGCGCCGTCCTCAGGGACGTGGCGCGCGTCCAGGACCTCGGGACCGCCGAGACCGAGCGATTGGCGCGCCTCATCCCCGAGGGAATGAAGATGACCCTGGCGGAGGCGCGCGAGAAAGTTCCGGATCTCGCCAAGGCGGCGGCAGGCGAGCACGCGGCGCTATTCGCGGCGGCGGCGGCGCTGGAGGGCCTTGCGCGACACGCCTCGCGACACGCCGCCGGGATCGTGATCGCCAACGTTCCGATCACCGAGGTCTGTCCGCTCTACCGCGACGCGGACGGGCACGTGGTCACGCAATACGATATGGACGCCGTCCAGCGCCTCGGCCTCCTCAAGATCGATATCCTGGGCCTGAGAACGCTCACGGTCCTGGAGAACGCGGCGCATCTCGCGGGCATCGCCGACCTGGGGGCTACCACCGCCGGCCTCGACGATCCGGCCGTCTACGCGCTCCTGGCGTCCGGCCACGCCCTCGGCGTCTTCCAGCTCGATTCCACCGGCATCCGCGACCTGCTGGTCAAGGTCAAGCCGAGTTGCTTCGGAGACCTGGCGGCGCTCATCGCGCTCTATCGTCCCGGCCCCATCGCCCTGGCCGACGACTTCATCGCGCGCAAGCACGGGAAGACGCCGCGATCCGTCGCCCATCCCGCGCTCGAGGAACTGCTCGCCGATACCTACGGCATCGTTCTCTACCAGGAGCAGGTCATGGAGATCGCCCACAGGATGGCGGGTTTCACCCTCGCCGAGGCCGACGAGCTGCGGCAGGCCATGAGCAAGAAGATCACGGAGAAGATGGCGCGACTGAGGCGGCGATTCCTGGATGGCGCCCTCGCCAACGGGATCCCGGAGGAGACCGCGGTCGGGCTGGCGGATCTCATCGAGCGTTTCGCGGGCTACGGATTCAACAAGAGCCACGCGGTGGCGTACGCCGTGATCGCCTACCGCACGGCCTGGCTCAAGACCCACCATCCCGTTCCTTTCCTCGCCGCCCTGCTCTCCAGCGAACTCGGCGATCGCGACAAGGTCTCGCTTTACGTGGCCGAGACGCGGCGACTGGGCATCGAGATCCTGCCGCCGGACGTGAACGAGCCGGAGAGCGGCTTCGTACCGGCCGGGGAACGCGCCCTCCGCGTCGGGCTCGCCGCGATCCGCGGGGTCGGCGCCTTCGCCGCGAACGCGCTCAAGGAGGCACGAGCCGAGGGACCCTTCACCTCGCTCTGGGACGTGCTCACGCGAACCGACACCCGGGCGCTCAACCGGCGCGCGATCGAGGCGCTCATCGTCGTCGGAGCCATGGACAGCCTCGGCCCCAATCGTCGCTCGATGCTCGCCGCCCTTCCCGATCTCTGGGATCGCGCGGCGGCGGAACGGCGAAGCGCCGAGACCGATCAGCTCGGCCTCTTCGGCGGCGGCGAGAGCGCGGCGCCGGAGATCGCCGAGGTCGCGGAATTCACCGATCTTCCGGCGCGGGAGATGGAGCACCTCGGCTTCTACCTCGGCGAGCATCCGCTCCTGCAGAAGTTCCCGCCCGCCGCCCTGATGCCGTCGCCCGCGGGCGACGGCGAGACCTGGGGCGTGGGCATGCTCCGCGGCCACGAGCCCATGACCGACAAGCGCGGCCGGGCCATGGCGCGGCTGAGACTGGAAACGCGGTCCGGGCAGCGCGAGATCGTTGTCTTTGCCTCGCTCTACGAGCGCGTGCGAACACTCCTCGCGGTGGACGCCATCCTCGTCGTCACCGGCAGAAGCGAAGCCGGCGGGAAGATCGTCGCCTCGGCCCTGGCCCCGGTCGAGCGAGTCGCCTGGGAGGCCGTGTTGACGCTCCCGGAAACGGCCTCGGCCGATTCCATGCACGAGCTGGAGATCCTGCTCACGACGGCCCGCGCCGGCGCCTGCCGCATCATCCTCGATATCCCGCGCGCCGGGGCCCGCTACCGCCTGCGATCACCGCACAGCATCACGCTCAATCACCTCATGGAGAAGGTCGCGCCGGCCCGCCTGGCCGACATCTCGCTATCTCCAGTCTTTCCAGAAAGCGGACCTTGACCGTTTTGCACAGGTCTGAACAAGAAGAACTATCTTTGAAAATCAGGGAAATTTTCTCAAGTTTCGTTCGGCCGCGTCGATATTTTTGCTAGACGCAGTCAAGCCCAAGGATGGGCGGCACGCAGCACACAAACAAGGAGGTTGCACCCATGGTCAAGATACGGTCCTACGAACTCGAACACTGGGTTCTTTTCGACACGCTCAACAACGACCAGGTTGGCCGGCTCAAGAACATCATCGACACCAAGACAGCGCCCGCTCTTTCGCGCGGCGAGCTGATGGCGAAGAAGGATGACGTCTCGTCGTTCCAATCGATGTTGGACGCGGAGACCGCCAAGCTCGAGAATCGCTGACCTGCCCGGCGTCGCCTCACGACGCCCGCGTCCGGCGCCACCCCTGGCGCCGCACTTGAGCGCGGCCCCTAGTCGGCCTCGGTTCCGGTAACCGGCGCGAGCCGATTCTCCAGGGACCGTATCTTCTCCTGCAACTGCAGAGGCTGAGGATGGCTGCCCGCCGCGGCGGCGTCGCGATAGGCCTCCAGCGCCTCTTCCAGGCGCCCCACTGCACTGTACACATCTCCCAGGTGTTCCCCGATCACGGGCTCGTCGGGCGCAAGTGTCCGTGCCTTCTCCAGCTCCGCGATGGCCTCGTTGTAGCGACCGAGACGAAACCAGAGCCAGCCGAGGGAATCAATGTACTCCGCGTTCTCCGGCTCCACGTCCAGAGCGCGGCGGATGAACTCCCCGGCGCGCTCCAGCTCCACGTTCCGATCCACCCACGAATACCCCACGAAGTTCAACGCGCCCGCGTTCCGCGGATCGCGCTCGATAACCTCCAGCATGGCGCTCTCCGCCGCGACGGCATTGCCCAGGCGGTGCTGGATGAGCCCGAGCGACCAGAGAAGCGTCGTATCCCCAGGGTGCGCGGCATGGAGCCTATGCAGGACCGAGGCCGCGCCCGTGTCGTCACCCATGGAGAGATAAGCCGCCAGGAGCAGGCGGCCGACCTCGGGCCTCAGGCCCAGGGACCAGGCTCGCTCCAGGGCCCTCGTGAGGACGTCGGTCTCCGTGCGCGCCTGGGCGGCCACGATCGCGACCTCGAGGTAACCCGTCTCGTTGCCCCTGAGATCCGCGAGTCCCAGCATGGCCCGCGCCGCGACCCCCAGCTCGCCGGTGCGGACCGCGATCTGGGCGAGGAGTCGCCGGAGGGCGCCGTCCTTGTCCGGGTTCAACCTCAGGAGCTTCTGCAGGTCAGCCGAGGCCTCGGGAAATCGCTCGGCCTGCATCAGGAGCATGATACGTCGCCTCAAGGCTTCCTCGCGCGTCGCATCAATCTCGAGGACGCGACCCCAGGCGGCGATGGCCTCGGAATCCTCGCCCAGTTCCTCGCTGAGGACGGCCACGTTCTGGGCCGCATCCACGTAGCCGGGGTTCTCGCGGAGCGCGGAGCGGAAGGCCTGCCGCGCCTCGGCCTTGCGGTCCAGTCGGCTGTAGGCGACGCCCAGGTGGAACTGAGCCGCGGCGGACCCGGGGCGCCGCGCGGGATAGCCGCGGAACGCATCCACGACACCCTCGGCGTTGCCGACGCCCTCGCGCAGGAATCCCAGCTTCAATCGGGATTCGAGATCATCGGGCTTCAGATCGACGCGGCGGGAGAGGTAGCGATCGGCAGCCGCGAGATCGTTACGGGAGAGCGCGGCCTCCGAGAGTATGAGCCACGCGTCGGCCGTGGAGGAATCCTCCATGACCGCCCGCTCCGCGTACTTCATGGCCTCCGTCAGGCGCCCGTTGCGCCAGAGGGACTCGCCGTACCGGGTGAGAAGCTCGGGGGAGAGGGGCTTGAGCCTGTAGGCGCGCTCGAAATCCTGCAGGGCGCCGGCCCAGTCGCCGAACCGGGCCCGGATGGTCCCCGTGGCGTAGAGGTTGTAGATCGCGCGATCGAGGTAGTCCTGGTTGGCCTGGGCGCTCGCAGGCAGGGAGAACACCGGCGCGAGAACGGCCACCAGCAAAACGAGGAGCAACCGACCAGGAAATCCCGCGGCACCGGGTGAGGCCCGGTGCGGCGTCTTCATACGTGCGTGGAAGGCGCGCCCAACGTGGAGCCCGCGGCCTTGAGCCGTGCCACGGCGCGGACAGCGGCGCGTCGCGCCCGCACGCGATCAACCACGCTGGAGGGTTGATCGACGGCCGCCAGGCGATCGACGGCGCGGCGGCGGGCTGTCTCCGCCCGCTCCGCGTCGACCCGGTCCCCGCGCTCCGCCGTCTCCGCCAGGACGACCACGCGATCATCGAGCACCTCGATGAAGCCGCCGGCGACGAAGACACGAACCTCCCCGGAGGGCGCATCGGCGGCGCCGGGGCCCGAGGCCGAGAAGCCGGACAGGCGCACGACGCCGATGGCAAGGCCGGAGAGATAGGGAGCATGGCCGGGCAGGATCCCGATCTCGCCGTGGATGGCCGGAGCCACGAGCGTCGCGCACGTTCCCACGAGCACGCGGCCGCCGGGCGAGACGACCTCCACCTGGAGCAAGCCGCCGGTCGAGGACGCGGCGGCGCCGGCCAGGGACGCGGCGGCGGGTGAAGCCGCCTCGCTCACGCCGTCGCCTTCATCTTGGCGGCATTCTCGAGCACTTCCTCGATGCCGCCGGCCATGTAGAAGCACTGCTCGGGGATGTCATCATGCTTGCCGTCGACGACCTGCTCGAAGCCCTCGATCGTGTCGGCCAGGGGCACGTACTTGCCCGGTCGCCCCGTGAACTGCTCGGCGACGCGGAAGGGCTGCGAGAGGAAGCGCTGGATCTTGCGGGCGCGGGTGACGGCGAGCTTGTCCTCGTCGGAAAGCTCGTCCATGCCGAGGATGGCGATGATGTCCTGGAGGTCCTTGTAGCGCTGCAAGACGCCCTGGACGCGCCGCGCGACCCGGTAGTGCCGCTCGCCCACGATGTGCGGATCGAGGATGCGCGAGGTCGAGTCGAGGGGATCGACGGCGGGGTAGATGCCCAGCTCGGCAATCTGGCGCGAGAGAACGGTTGTCGCGTCGAGGTGAGCGAAGGTCGTCGCCGGCGCCGGATCCGTCAGGTCGTCGGCGGGAACGTAGATGGCCTGGACGGACGTGATCGATCCCTTGCGCGTCGAGACGATGCGCTCCTGGAGTTCGCCGACGTCGGTGCCGAGCGTGGGCTGGTAGCCGACGGCTGACGGCATGCGCCCGAGGAGGGCGGAGACCTCGGAGCCGGCCTGGACGAACCGGAAGATGTTGTCGATGAAGAGAAGAACGTCCTGGCCCTCGGCGTCGCGGAACTCCTCGGCCATCGTGAGCCCGGTCAGCGCCACGCGGAAGCGCGCGCCCGGCGGCTCGTTCATCTGCCCGAAGACGAGGCAGGTCTTGTCGATGACGCCCGACTCGGACATCTCGAGGTAGAGGTCGTTGCCCTCGCGCGTCCTCTCGCCGACGCCGGCGAAGACGGAGAATCCGCCGTGTTCCTTCGCGATGTTGTTGATGAGTTCCATGATGAGAACGGTCTTGCCGACGCCGGCGCCGCCGAAGAGGCCGGTCTTGCCGCCCTTCATGTAGGGCGCAAGCAGGTCGATGACCTTGAGGCCGGTCTCGAACATGGTCGGCTTGGTCTCGAGCTCGTCGAAGGCCGGGGGATCGCGGTGGATGGGAAGGCGCTTGGCCGACGAGATCGGCCCCTTCTCGTCGATGGGTTCGCCGAGCACGTTCACGAGGCGGCCGAGCACCTGCTTGCCGACGGGCACCGAGATCGGCGCGCCGGTCGCGATGACTTCCATCCCGCGGCGAAGGCCGTCCGTGGAATCGAGCGCCACGCAGCGGACGCGGTTGTCGCCGAGGTGCTGCTGGACCTCGAGGATCAGCTTGCGATCGCCGTCGTGCAGCTCGAGCGCGTCATAGATGAGCGGCAGCTTCTCCGGGAATTCGCAGTCCATGACCGCGCCGATGATCTGCACCACTGTGCCCTTGTTCATGACAACCTCACCACCTTGGGGAATTTTTCATTTCTCATTTTCCATTGATCATTTTTCATTTTTAAACTGTCGAAGAAGGCATCAATTCCGCAGTTCAAATGACCAATGACAACTGGGAAATGGGAAATGGAAAATGACTTCTTCATTTCAGCGCCTCGGCCCCGCCGACGATCTCGGCGAGCTCCTTCGTGATGCCCGCCTGGCGGATGCGGTTGGAGACGAGCGTCAGCCGGTTAATCATGTCGGACGCGTTCTTCGTCGCCGATTCCATCGACGTCATGCGCGCGCCCATCTCCGCCGAGAACGACTCCAGGAACGCCGTCCAGAGCTCGATCGCGAAGTACTGCGGCAGGAGCGCGGAGAAGACGGCCGCGGCGTCCGGTTCGTACTCGAAATCGAGCGGGCGGGCCGCCTTCGTGACGGCGGCGGGCTCCACCGGGAGATACGGCCGGCAGACGACGCGCTGGGAGATCGCCGATTTGAACTCGTTGAAGATGAGATGGACCTCGCCAACCTCGCCCGCCAGGTACGGATCGACGATGGCGTCGCGGAGGGAGACGGCGCGGGAGAACTTCAGGTCGCGATAGATGTCCACGAGCGCATCGCGGATGGCGAGGCCCCGGCGCTGGTAATAGTCCCGCGCCTTGCGCCCGACCGTGATGAGCTCGACCTTCCGCCCCTTGTGATCGGCCAGGAACTTGTTGGCGCGGCGGATGATGTTGGTGTTGAAGGATCCGCAGAGCCCCTTGTCGGCGGTGATGACGACCAGGAGCACCGTCTCGGCCCCGTTGGGGCAGAGCAGCGGCGCGTCGGAGAGATCGTGGCGCGCGGCGATGTCGGCGAGGACGTCCTCGATGCGGCGCGCGTAGGGGCGCGCGGCCAGGATCGCTTCCTGCGCGCGCCGCAGCCGCGCGGCGGCGACCATCTTCATGGCCTTGGTGATCTGGCGGATGGATCGGACCGAGCCGATCCGCTTGCGCATTTCCCGGAGCGATGCCATCGGTTACCTCGCGGTCTCCGTAGGTCTCAACCCTTGAAGCTCTGCTTGAACGCCGTGATGACCTGCTTCAACTCCTCGGCCAGCTCGTCGGTCAGCTTCATCTCCTTGCCCAGCTTCTCCAGAATCTTCGGATGGCGATCCTCGAGATACTGGATCAGCTCGCTCTCGAAGCTTGCGCACTTGGGAAGGGGCACGTCGTCCAGTAACCCGTTGGTTCCCGCGAAGATGATCACGATCTGGCGCTCGGCCGGCATCGGCACGAACTGTCCCTGCTTGAGGATCTCCACGAGGTGGGCGCCGCGGTTGAGCTGGGCCTGGGTGGCCTTGTCGAGGTCGCCCGCGAACTGCGCGAACGCGGCAAGCTCGCGGTACTGCGCGAGATCGAGCCGGAGCCGGCCGGCCACCTTCTTCATGGCCGCGTTCTGGGCGGACCCGCCGACGCGCGAGACGGAGATGCCCACGTTCACGGCGGGACGCACGCCCGAGTAGAAGAGCCCGGACTCCAGGAAGATCTGTCCGTCCGTGATCGAGATGACGTTGGTGGGAATGTAGGCCGAGACGTCGCCGGCCTGGGTCTCGATGACCGGCAACGCGGTCAGCGAGCCGCCGCCCATCTTCTCGCTGAACTTGCAGGCGCGCTCCAGGAGCCGGGAGTGCACGTAGAAGACATCGCCCGGGAAGGCCTCGCGGCCCGGGGGACGGCGCAGCAATAGCGAGAGCTGGCGGTAAGCCTGGGCGTGCTTCGAGAGGTCGTCGTAGGCGCAGATGACGTGGCCGCCCTTGTCGCGGAAATACTCGCCGATGGCGACGCCGGCATAGGGAGCGAGGAACTGCAGGGGAGCCGGATCGGAGGCGCAGGCGGAGACGACGATCGAGTACGGCATGGCCCCGGCGTCTTCGAGGATCTTGACGACCTGGGCGACCGTGGATTTCTTCTGCCCGATGGCGACGTAGATGCAGATCATGTCGCTGCCGGACGCGGTCGCGGTCTTCTGGTTGATGAAGGTATCGAGGATGAGCGCGGTCTTGCCGGTCTGGCGATCACCGATGATGAGCTCGCGCTGGCCACGGCCGATGGGGATCATGGAATCGACGGCCTTGATGCCGGTCTGGAGCGGCTGCTTCACGGGCTGGCGCTGGATGACGCCCGGGGCCTTCAGCTCGATGGGGCGACGCTCCGCGGTCTTGATGGGGCCCTTGCCATCGAGGGGCTGGCCGAGCGCGTCGACGACGCGGCCCAGCATGGCCTCGCCAACCGGGATGTCGACGACGCGGCCCGTGGAGCGGACCGTGTCGCCTTCCTGGAGAAGCTTGTAGTCGCCGAGCACCACGGCGCCGACCGTCTCCTCCTCGAGGTTCATGGCCATGCCGAAGACACCGTGAGGGAACTCCAGGAGCTCGTTCGAGAGCGCGTCCGAGAGCCCCCAGATGCGGGCGATGCCGTCGCCGAGCTGGATCACGGTGCCGACGTTGCGTACCGTCGCCGATGTCGACAGCCCGGCAATCTCGTCTCGAATCGCGCGCGAAATCTCTTCCGGCTTGATCTGCATGCTTCAACCTCGCGTTGGTGCGAATGGTTTGGGATCCGGCTTCCACATCTGACTGCTCGGCCCCGCGAGCGACGCCCGCGCGCTCCTTAGCCCCCTGGAAAACAGGGCGGGAAACAGCAGGGAACTATACGACGCCGGGTGTATCCGGGCAAGCGCTTTACAACCCCGGGGGACGCTCGTAAACTCGCGTATCATGAGCATCCCACGGTGCGCCGCGGCGCCTGAAATCCCGTCGTGACGGCCTCGCCCGTTCGCATCGGACTCATCGGCTGCGGCCGCATCTCCGATCGCCACCTCGAAGTCCTCAAGAACCTCCCCGAGGCCCGGCTCGTGGGCGTCACCGACCTCGACGCCGCGCGCGCCGCGAAGCAGGGTCAAAAATACGACGTCCCGGTCTTTGCCTCGACCGAGGCCCTGATCGCGGACGGCAAGCCCGATCTCATCTCCATCCTCACGCATTCCGGAGATCACGCGGAGCGCGTCATCAAGCTCGCCCCTGCCGGCATCCACATCGTCGTCGAGAAGCCGATGGCGCTTCGCCTGGATGACGCCGACCGCATGATCGCCGCCTGCGACCGCGCCGGCGTGAAGCTCTTCGTCGTGAAGCAGAACCGCTATAACCTCCCCGTTCAGCGGCTCAGGACCGCCCTCGAAGCCGGCCGCTTCGGCAAGCTCGTCATGGGCACCGTGCGCGTCAGGTGGTGCCGCGAGCAGAAATACTACGACCAGGACCCGTGGCGAGGAACCTGGGCCCAGGACGGCGGCGTCCTGGCCAACCAGGCGAGCCACCACCTCGACCTCCTGCAATGGATGATGGGCGGCGTCGACACCGTCATGGCGCTCTCCGCCACCCAGCTCGTCGATATCGAGGTCGACGACACCGCCGTGGCCGTGTTGCGCTTTCATAACGGTGCTCTCGGCGTCATCGAGGCCACGACGGCCACGCGCCCGAAGGACCTGGAAGGATCGATCTCGATCCTCGGCGAGCACGGCAGCGTCGAGGTCGGTGGCTTCGCCGTGAACGAGATGAAGGTCTGGAACTTCCGGGATCGCCAGGACGGTGACGACGCCATCATGGCCGAGGCCCGGGTCAATCCGCCCAATGTCTACGGCTTTGGACACCGCGAGTTCTATCGCGCCGTCATCGCCAACCTCACCACGGGCCGGCGCGAGAACGCCCTGGTCGACGGGCTGGAGGGCCGGCGCTCGCTGGAACTCATCAATGCCATCTACGAATCCGTGGAGACCGGCAAGGCCGTCAACCTGATGTTCCAACCGCGCTGGTGCCGACTCGGCAAGTAGGAGCCCATGCCCCCGGCGCCCCAGCCGCCCGTGCCCGCCAAAGATCCGGCTCCCTCTCGTTCCGCGCTCTCGCGCTCGATCGCCCCGCTCTCCGAGGAGTCGCTGACCAGCCTCGGGGCGCTCTGGCGACAGATCCGTCGCACCATGAAGCGCCCGCTGGTCCCGATCCTGCCCGCGCACCTCACGGACGCCTACGAGCGACTGCGCGCCCAGAGATTCCGCCAGTACATCGGACTGGCCATCAATGCCACGGTCATGACCCTGGTGATCCATGAGGCCGCCGCGTTCCTGATCCCGCAGGTGCTGGCCCCCCACCCCCCCCCGTCCCATGTCGCCCCCCACCACGTCGAGCGCTTCCTCTGGCTCGCGTGGCGCCGCGTCGCAAGCCACCCCATCCAGGGCCGGGGAGCGCCTTGCTCCGGAGCC
>CAZJQD010000050.1:7984-23783 GCA_964548165.1 uncultured bacterium | reverse complement strand
GCCGCGCTCATCCTCTGCCAGAACGGGATCGCTTCGTTGGGATCGTAGCCGGCCATGGCCATGAAGATGAGCCCGAGGCGGTCGGCCTCGGTCTCGTGCGTGCGGCTGTAGGGGAGGAGGAATCCGACCTGCGAGCCGACGCCGTAGACGGCGCCCCAGATCTGCTGCGTCTGCTCCGACTTGCTGGAGAGCGCCTCGCTGAGGGCGATGCCGCCCAGGTTCACCGCGAGCTGTTGCGTCAGGCGCTCGTTGCCGTGCTTGGCAATCGCGTGAGCGATCTCGTGACCCATCACGACGGCGAGCCCCGCTTCGTTGCGCGTCACGGGAAGGATGCCGGTATAGATGACGACCTTGCCGCCGGGCATGCACCACGCATTGATCGAGGTGTCCTCGACGAGGTTGAAATCCCAGGCGTATCCTTCGAGCGTCCCCAGCTGGTTCTGCTCGGTGAAGTAGCGCGTCACCGCCGACTGGATGCGCGAGCCGACGTCCTTGACCATCGCGGTCTGCGCGCGGTTCTCGCTCACCTTGTTCTCCGAGAGGAACTCATTGTACTGCTGGTAGCTCGTCGAGAGCACGAGGGCGTCGGGGACGAGGTTGAACTGGGTGCGGCCGGTGATGGGGACGTTCGAGCACGCGGCGATGACGATGGTCAGGGCAACGAGGGAAGAACTCAGGGAACGGGTGAGTCTCTGCATGGGGAAGTGATCCTTTCGTGTCGCGGTGAGGCGACGGCAACTGCGTGGCGGACGTGTGACTCGCCCCCTTGGCGACGTCCGTCGGCGCTTCCCTGAAAGTGTAGCCGCTTTTCCCGCGGTTTGCCGTCCTTTCCGAGTTTTCTTGTCTTCATGTTATGTTGCTCCTCGCCGCCATCGCTCTATCATTCAGGCATGAACGCTCATCCCCGTCGCGCGATCCTACGCCTTATCTCCCTCGCCGCCGCCTATGGTCTCCTGCCTTCCGCTCTGCGCGGAGCCACTCGCGGGTCGCGGAGGATCTCGCGGGTGTCCCCCCAGCGCGGGCGCGTTGTCGTGATCGGCGCCGGGATGGCGGGGCTCGGCGCGGCGCGCATGCTCGTGCGCGGCGGCTACCAGGTCACCGTTCTCGAGGGACGAAACCGCGTGGGTGGCCGGCTCTTTACGGACCGGAGCCTGGGAGTGCCCATGGATCTCGGCGCCAACTGGATCGAGGGATCGCGCGGGAATCCCATCACCGCCCTCGCGCGCGAGTTCCAGGTCCGAACGAAGGTCGATGACGGCCAGGACTCCTGGCTCGTCTATCGCGACGGACGCGAACTCGACGACGATGCCGTGGATGGGCTCGAAGAGCTTTATGAATCTATCCTCCTGCGCGCTCAACGGGTGGGCGAGGATCGCGACGAGGACGCCAGCCTCGGCGAGGCTCTGCGCGCCGAGATGGCGCGGCGGCGGCTGACGATCGAGGAGCGGGAGGGATTGGAGTGGTTGATCGGCGCGTTCGAGACCGACACCGCCGAGGACCTGGAGAAGTGCTCGCTCTGGGACACCTTCGAGGACGAGGAGTTCGAGGGCGACGATCTCCTGGTGCCAGGCGGATACGACGCGATCGCGACGGGCCTGGCGCGCGGCCTGGACATCCGGCTGGGCCGGACCGTCACGGGTGTCGTCGCGACCGAGGCCGGAGTGCGTGTCTCCGCGAGCCGCACCCCGGACGCCGCAACCTGCGCCGCCAGCTGCCACGCGGGGAAGGGTGCATCGACCGCCCCCGCGACGGAGACCTTCGACGCCGACTGGTGCGTGGTCGCGGTACCGCTCGGCCCCCTCAAGAGCGGGGCCATCGCCTTCGATCCGCCGCTCCCCTATGCGAAACGTCGCGCCATCGACCGCATCGGCATGGGTGCGCTTAACATCATTGCCGTGAAGTGGGATCGTGTCTTCTGGCCGAGAGAGGCCAAGTATCTCTCGGCCATCACCGGAGCTCGCGGCGAGTTCCCCGAGATCGTCTGCTGGAACCACGTGGCCCGCGTCCCGATCCTCAAGGGATTTTCCGGCGGCCGCTTCTCGCGCCGCCTGGAGGAGTCGAGCGATGAGAATGCGACCCGCGATTTTCTCAGTACTCTACGCAAGCTCACCGGCGCCCGCGTCCCCGATCCCGTCGGCATGGTGAGGTCGCGCTGGGGTCTCGATCACTGGACCGGCGGATCGTATTCCTACTCCCCGCCCGGCGTCTCCAGCGTTGAACGCCGAGCCCTCGCCGCTCCCTTTGGCCGCGTCCTCTTCGCCGGCGAGGCCACCGAGAGCCAGTATCCCGCCACCGTCCACGGCGCCTACCTCTCGGGCCTGAGAGAGGCGCGAAGGATCGTTCGACCGGATTAGGAGTTCGCTGGCGACGATGACGTCGTGAGAGGAGGAGGGCGTGATATGAAGAGCGCGGACGACCCCCACGACCTGAAGCGCTTCCTGGACGCCCAGGAGCAGGTCTATGAGCGCGCCCTGGCCGAGATCCGCGGTGGCCGCAAGTACACGCACTGGATGTGGTACATCTTTCCCCAGTACGAGGGACTAGGGTTCAGTTCGACGTCGCGCCGTTACGCCATTCATAGCCTCGCGGAGGCCGAGGCCTACCTCGCGCACCCCGTTCTCGGTCGCCGCCTCGTGGAGTGCGCCGAGGCCGTGCTCGGCGTTACTGGCAGCACCGCCCACGAGATCTTCGGTTCCCCCGACGACCTCAAGCTCAGGTCCAGCGCCACCCTCTTCGCCTGCGCGTCGACTCCAGGATCCGTTTTCGATCGCGTGCTCGAACGCTATTTCGAAGGTGAGCGCGATCCCAAAACGCTGAAATTGCTCGGTCTCGCTTCGTAGGACTGGGGCAGGCATGGCGCGGAACGGTGCGGGTTGCCGTTACGCGTGGATGAGGTGATGTCGCGCGAGAGAATCCTTCGTCGGGGCGGCCGGATTCGAACCGGCGACCCCCTGCTCCCGAAGCAGGTACGCTACCAGACTGCGCTACGCCCCGAAGTTTCGTGTTGCCGGGATGATTCGCCTAAGGGCGAATCGAACCGTCGGACTATAGCCGAGCCCGGCGCCTAGGAAAAGGGGGAGGCGCGTGTAAATGTGTAAGCCTGACACCGTGCGGGGTGCGTTCCGCTTGTCTGCAGGACGGCATAAGCCGAACTCAAGCGGAGGCCCGGCTGGTCATCCCCGGTTTTGGGATGCCGGGGCGAGCCATTCGGCGGTGCCGTCGTGCAGGACAACCACGCCATGCACCGCATCGTTCGCCACCGCAAGCTGCTGTGTGGCAATGTGGCAGCCTGATCCTGGCTGGGGTAGACTCCTGCGGTCATGGCCACATCGACTCCCATTCGGCTTGCCGTCCCCAAGGGGCGTATCTTCGAGGACCTCTTGGGGCTCCTGCGGGGACTCGGGTACGAGTTTCCAGGGGTCGAATCGACGCGCAGTCTCAGCATTCCCAGCGCTTGCGGCACGCTCTCGCTTCTTGTCCTTCGGAACGCGGACGTTCCCACGTATGTCGTGCACGGGGCGGCGGAGCTGGGGGTCGTGGGGAAGGATGTGCTTCTTGAGTTCGATGATCGGGAGGGTGTCCTCTTGGAACTCCTCGACCTCGGATTCGGACGGTGCCGGATCGCGCTGGCGTCGCCGGGCGGCCGGGTCCCGACGTTTCCGGTCTGGCGTGTTGCGACCAAGTATCCTCGCCTGACCGAGCAGATCTTCCAACAGCGCGGCAAGCCCGTTGAGATCATCAAGCTGTATGGCTCTGTCGAGCTGGCGCCGATCGTGGGGATCGCGGACGTCATCGTCGACCTCGTCGAGACGGGAAAGACCCTTGAGGCCAACGGCCTGAAGGTCACCGAGGAATTGCTCGTCTCCACCGTGCGTCTCGTGGCCAACCGCGTCCTCTATAAGCTCAGCGGCCCCGCCGGGCGCCAGCTCGTGGAGCGGATCGAGAGCGCGGTGGCGGCGGGGCGGGTCGCTCCGTGAGCGTCATCCCCACGATCCGCACGATCCCTGCGTCCCGGTTCCGGCCCGAGGCGTCCTCGTCAGCCTCCGATCCCGCGGTCACCGCGAAGGTGCGCACCATCCTCGCCGATGTCCGGAAACGCGGCGACGCCGCGGTTCGCGCGTGGACACAGAAGCTTGACGGCGTGAAGTTGACGAATCTGCGCGTCGATCTTTCGAAGCCTGCATCCGGATCGCGTCGTTCCTCTTCCGCCAAGTCGTCCGTCGCTGGCGCGAAACTCGCCGCCGAGAAGAAGCTGGTCGCCGACAAGAAACTTGTCGCCGACATGAAACTGGCCTGGCGGCGGATCCTGGCCTGTCACAAGGCCTTTGCGGACGAGGGCAAGCTCGTCAGCGACGGGCAGGGTGGCACCTGGGGCCGGATCGTCCGGCCACTCAAGCGCGTCGGCGTCTACGTTCCCGGCGGCTCGGCTCCGCTCTTCTCGACGCTCCTCATGGCCGCCGGCGCCGCGCGCGCGGCCGGCGTCCGCGAGATCGTGGTCTGCACCCCGCCGCCCGTTCACCCCGTGATCCGGCTCGCCGCCGCCGGCGCGGGCGTCACCGAGCTGTACGCCGTCGGCGGCGCTCAGGCGATCGGCGCGCTCGCGTTCGGCACCGCCTCCATCCCCGCCGTCGAGAAGATCGTCGGCCCCGGCAATCGGTTCGTGGCCGAGGCGAAGCGCCAGGTCTTCGGCACGGTCGGCATCGAGTCCGTGGCGGGGCCCAGCGAGATCCTCATCCTCGCCGACGATTCCGCCTGCGCCTCCGTCCTCGCCGCCGACCTCCTGGCGCAGGCCGAGCACGACGTTTTCGCCCGCGCCTTCCTCGCCACGACCTCGCTGACCCTGGCCGCGGACGTCTCTGTCGAGCTCGAGAAGCAATTGGCGACCCTGCCACGCCGTTCCATCGCGGGCCGATCCCTCTCCGAGCGCGGGGCCATCATCCTCTGCAAGGATCGCGCGGAGATGCTTGCGGTCGCGGACCGCATCGCCGCCGAGCACCTCGAGCTCCAGGTGCGCGATCCCTGGAAGTGGGTGCCGCTCATCTCCGCGGCGGGATCGATCTTCGTCGGCGCCGATGCGCCCGAGGTTCTCGGCGATTACGTGGCCGGGCCCAACCACATCCTCCCGACCGGCGGCACGGCGCGTTTCTCGCCCCCGCTCTCGTCCCGCGACTTCGTCAGCGTCAGCTCGGTCCAGTCCTTCACGCCCGAGGCCGCCGCCCGCCTCGCGCCCGTCGCCGCCCGGCTCGCGCGCGCCGAGGGCCTGGACGGTCACGCCCGTTCGATCGAGTCGCGCGGATACGGGAAGCGCCGTCGATGACCTCGCGCTTTCTCCGAACGGCGCTCAAGAGCGCGCCGCCGTACGTGCCGGGTGAGCAACTGGAGACGAAGATCGTCAAGCTGAACACGAACGAGTGCCCCTACCCGCCCTCCCCACGCGCCCTCGACGCCATCGCCTCCGCCTCCTGGAGCCTCAATCGGTACCCGCGTCCCGACGCCGATCGCGCGCGGGCGGCACTGGCGCGTCGCCTGGAGGTGACCGAGGACGAGGTCTTCGTCGCGAACGGTTCCGACGAGACGCTCCGCATCGCCTTCCAGGCCTTCGTCGATCCGGGCGCCGCGGTTGCCTGGTCGACCCCGACCTACACGCTCTACGCCATCCTCGCGGGCTTCGCCGAGGCGCGGATCATCGACGTGCCGCGCCGCGACGACTGGTCCATCGACATCGACGCTCTGGCCGCCGCGCGGGCCGCGCTGACGATCATCGCCTCGCCCAATTCGCCGACCGGCACCGTCACGCCCATCGAAGACTTCGAGCGATTCGCCGCGACCGGCGGGCTCCTGCTCATCGACGAGGCCTACGCGGACTTCGCGGGGTTGACCGCGGCCGCGCTGGTGAAGCGCTACGACAATGTCATCGTTGCGCGCACCCTCTCCAAGTCCTATTCTCTGGCGGGCCTGCGCGTCGGTTTTGCCGTCGCGCACCCCGACCTCATCGCCGCGTTCCGCCTGCTGAAGGATTCCTACAACGTCAGCATGACGGCGGACGCCGGGGCCGCGGCCGCGATCGACGATGTCGCCTACACGAAGTCGCTCGTCGACCGCGTGACGGCGACCCGCGAGCGTCTCGTCGGGGCCCTGAAGGCCAAGGGGTGGAAGGTCTCGCCGAGCGGCGCGAACTTCGTCTTTGCCGTGCCTCCGCGCGGCGACGGCGAACGCGTGTATCGGTCGCTCAAGGACGCCGGAGTTCTCGTGCGCTGGTTCGGTTCGGACTCGCGGACGGCTCCGGGGATCCGGATCACGGTGGGAACGGACGCGGAGATCGACAGGTTACTCGAGGAGATCGAACGGCATGGCTGAACGCATCGGCAGGGTGGACCGCAGGACGCGGGAGACCGAGATCTCGGCGACGATCCGGCTCGACGGTCGCGGCGAGGTCTCCGTCGAGACCGGGATCGGCTTCTTCGATCACATGCTCCAGCAGCTCGGCCGCCACGGCCTGATGGACCTCCTCGTGAAGGCCAAGGGCGACACGCACATCGACGACCACCACACGGTCGAGGACGTGGGCATCATCCTGGGGCAGGCGCTCCTCCAGGCGCTCGGCGACAAGCGTTCCATCCGCCGGTTCTCCTCGGCCGCCGTTCCGCTCGACGAGGCCCTCTGCCGCGTCGACCTCGACATCAGCGGCCGCGGGGGATTCTTCCTGAAGGGAGCCTTCCCGCGCGAGAAGACGGGGTCCTTCGACTGCTTCCTCGCCGGTGACTTCTTTTCGGCGTTCGCCACGAACGCGGGCGTGACGATGCACATGGAGCTCGTGGGCGGCACGAACCCGCACCACGTCGTCGAGAGCGCGTTCAAGTCCGTGGCCGTCGCCCTGCGCGACGCCACCCAGATCGATTCCCGCATCGTCGGCGTCCCGTCGACGAAGGGCGTCCTGTAATCCCCATTTTCCGCTGACTTTAATGAGGTGATGACCATGGCCAAAAAGGAAAAAGTAGTTCTCGCGTATTCGGGTGGACTCGACACGTCCGTGATCCTCAAGTGGCTCATCGAGGAGAAGAACTACGACGTGATCGCGTACGCGGCCGACGTCGGCCAGGGTCCCGAGGTCGACGAGGTGAAGCGCAAGGCCAAGGCCACGGGCGCGTTGAAGACCATCATCGCCGACCTCAGAGAGGACTTCGTCGCCAACTTCGTCTTTCCCGCGCTCCGCATGAACGCCGTCTACGAGGGCACCTACCTCATGGGCACGTCGCTGGCTCGCCCCTGCATCGCCAAGAAGCACATCGAGGTCGCTCGCGCCGAGGGCGCCACCGCGGTCTCGCACGGATCCACGGGCAAGGGCAACGACCAGGTGCGCTTCGAGCTGGCCTACTACACGCTCGAGCCCGGCATCAAGGTCATCGCCCCGTGGCGCGAGTGGTCGTTCCAGGGCCGCGCCGACCTCATCGCCTACGCGAAGAAGAAGGGGATCGCCGTGCCGAAGTTCGCCGGCAAGCCCTACTCCTCCGACCGCAACCTCCTGCACATCTCCTACGAGAGCGGCATCCTCGAGGATCCGTGGATGGAGGCGCCCGCCGACATCTACCAGATCACGACCTCTCCCGAGAAGGCGCCGAACAAGGCGACCTACATCGAGATCGAGTTCAAGGCCGGCAACCCGGTCGCCGTCGACGGCAAGAAGCTCTCGCCCGCGAACCTCCTCGCGCGGCTCAATACCATCGGCGGCAGGAACGGCATCGGTCGCGCCGACTGCGTCGAGAACCGTTACGTCGGGATGAAGTCTCGCGGCATCTACGAGACGCCGGGCGGAACCATCCTCCACATCGCTCACCGCGCCCTCGAATCGCTGACGCTCGACCGCGAGGTCATGCACCTGAAGGACTCTTGGGTGCCTCGCTACGCCGAGATGGTCTACTACGGGTACTGGTTCACGCCGGAGCGCGAGATGATCCAGACGGCCTGCGACAAGGCCCAGGAGGACGTCAACGGCGTCGTCCGGCTCAAGCTCTACAAGGGCAACTGTTCGATCGTCGGGCGCAAGTCGCAGAATTCGCTCTACCGTCCCGACATCGCGACGATGGAAGCGGACAAGGGCGCGTACAACCAGGCCGACGCCACCGGGTTCATCAAGCTGAACGCGCTGAGGCTACGCATCCGCTCGATGGTCAAGAAGCGGAAATAAGATCCACCACGGAGACCACGGGGACCACGGAGAAGGAGTGAATGTGGATATGATGCGGAGCCGAATCTGGATTTCATTCAGGATTCAGTCCGTGATCTCTATGGTCTCCCAGGCGCGCCTGCCCGTGGTGGGTCCGGGTTCGTTTCGAGGCGACCTGTGAAGAAGGAGCGTCGCAAAGCGTCCCGGACCAGGGGAGGGGAGAAACCGACCTCGAAGAAGGGCAAGAAGCTCTGGGGCGGCGGGTACGGGGCGGCAACCGCGGGCGTCGTGGAGCGGTTCACGGAGTCGGTATCGTACGACAAGCGATTGGCCCCGTTCGACATCCGCGGGTCGATCGCTCACGCGACGATGCTCGGGAGGCAGGGCATCATCCCGGCGTCCGACAGTCGTAAGATCGTGGCGGGCCTCAAGGCGATCCTGAAGGAAGTCGAGGCCGGAACGTTCGCCTGGGATCCGTCGCTCGAGGACGTCCACATGAACATCGAGTCGACGCTGACGCGCCGCATAGCGGCTTCGTCCGGCAGCGACGCGGGAGCGCGGCTTCACACCGGCCGCAGTCGCAACGACCAGGTCGCCACCGCCTTCCGGCTCTGGTGCGCGGACGCCTCGCGCCGCCTGGTGACCGCCGCCGGATCGCTCCTCGATGCGCTCCGTTCCGTCTCGGCGCGCGACGGCCAGGCCCTGCTTCCCGGCTACACCCACCTCCAGCAGGCCCAGCCCGTTCTCCTGAAGACGCACCTGGGCGCCTACCAGGAGATGCTCCGCCGCGACGTGACGCGCCTGGAGTCGGCGGAGACGTCGGCGATGCGCGCCTGCCCGCTCGGCAGTGGTGCGCTTGCGGGATCCTCGCTGCCCCTCGATCGCGTCTTCACCGCTCGCGAGCTCGGATTCATGCGCCCCTCGGCCAACCCGATGGACGCCGTCTCCGATCGCGACTTCGCCGTCGAACTCCTCTTCGCCTGCACGCTCCTCCAGGTCCACCTCTCGCGGCTCTCCGAGGATCTCATCCTCTGGTCCTCGAAGGAGTTCGGCTTCGTCCGGCTCGATGACGCCGTCACGACGGGTTCGTCGCTGATGCCGCAGAAGAAGAATCCGGACGTCTGCGAGCTCGCGCGCGGCAAGAGCGGGCGCGTTGTCGGCGGGCTGGTCTCGCTCCTCGTGACCCTGAAAGGGCTCCCGCTGACCTACAACCGGGATTTGCAGGAGGACAAGGAGCGCGTCTTCGACGTCGTCGACACGGTGCTCCTCAGCCTCGAGGCGATGGCGCTCACGGTCAAGACCATGAAGTTCAACGCGAAGCGGGCGCGTGCCGCGATCGATCCGACGATCCTGGCCACCGACCTCGCCGAGCACCTCGTCGAGAAGGGGGTGCCTTTCCGGCACGCCCACGAGATCGTCGCCCGGTTCGTGCACTCGGGCGCCGATCTCGGTCGCGCGGACGCGAAGATGCTGGCGGCCGCGCACCCGAAGCTGGCGGACGCCGCGGGCCGGCTCGATCCGGCCGAGGCCGTGCGACGAAGGAAACTGCGGGACCTGTAGCACACGGGGCTCGACGGCCCCGAAAGATCACAGACGGAGGGTGACCCCATGGCGAAGCTGACGGAACTGGCGCGAGAACTTCTGACGACGGGCAAGAACTTCGCGGTCGTGACGACCCTGATGCGCGACGGCGCTCCGCAGGCCAGCGTGGTCTGGGTGGAGGCCGACGAGGATTTCATCATCTTCAACACGGCCGAGGGACGCACCAAGACCCGGAACATGCGCCGCGATCCGCGGATCGCCATCGCGATCTGGGATGCCCAGAATCCCTACCGGCAGTCCATGATCCGGGGTCGCGTCGTCTCCATCACGAAGGAAGGGGCCGACGAATGCATCGATCGGCTCTCGCAGAAATACCTGGGCAAGCCCTACCCGTTCCGCCGCCCGGGCGAAGAGCGCCTGACCGTCAAGGTCGCGGCCGAGGCCTTCTTCGACCTGAAATAGCGGTAGTTTTTCCCAACACAGGCAGGAGCACCTGGGAGACATCCGCCCGCCTGCGCGCGACCAGGCTGACCTGTTCACGAATTCACACCACGGAGACCACGGGGACCACAGAACAAGACGAAGGAGAAGAATCCAGAACAAGCGTGAATACCCGCTTCTTTGCCTCGATTTGTCTGTGATGAAACGATGACATTGTCGCGCCAATATCTTGAACTCATGCCTTGCATCGGTCTTCTCCGTGGTCCCCGTGGTCTCCGTGTTTGATCGAGCATCGGGATCATCGGGCGAATTGCGACTTTGCGTCCCGGCTGATATCCTCTTCCGACTCCCATGAACACTTTCTTTACCCGAATCCGCGGCGAACTGCACTGCGAGGGCGTCTCGTTGAAGGCCCTGGCGGCCGAGCACGGCACCCCGCTCTACGTCTATTCGCTCACCTCCGTCCTCTCGATGCTGGACGCCTACCAGCAGGCGTTCCGCGCCTTCGACCCCGTCGTCTGCTTCGCCATCAAGGCGAATCCGAGCCTGGCCATTCTCAAGGAGGTGGCCGAGCGGGGGGGCGGCGCCGACATCGTCTCGGGCGGTGAGCTGGATCGCGCGGTCCGCGCGGGCGTTCCCGCGGAGCGCATCGTCTTTGCCGGGGTCGGCAAGTCGGTGGCCGAGATGGAGGAGGGACTCGGGGCGAAGATCCTGATGTTCAACGTCGAGTCGATCCCCGAGCTGCGCCTCCTTAACGATGTCGCCGGCAGGAACGGGACGCGGGCGCCGATCGCGGTCCGGGTGAATCCCGACGTCGATCCCCGGACGCACGCGTACATCTCCACCGGCAAGAAGGAGTCAAAGTTCGGGCTCGATATCAAGGCCGCGCTCGACGTCTATGCCCTGGCAAAGTCGCTCCCTCACATCGACCCCATCGGCATCCACTGCCATATCGGATCGCAGATCACGAAGATCGAGCCGTTCGTCCAGGCGGCCGAGAAGGTCGTCCGCGTCATCCGCGAGATCCGCGGGCTCGGCATCGACCTCAAGGTCCTCGATTTTGGCGGCGGGCTGGGGATCACATACGACGAGGAAATTCCGCCGACGCCTGACGATCTCGCGAAGGCGCTGACGCCGTTCCTGGAGGCGACGGGGTGCCGCCTCGTATTGGAGCCGGGCCGATCGCTTGTCGGCGCCTCCGGCGTTCTCGTGACGAAGGTGCATTACGTGAAGGAGACGCCCGTGCACAAGTACGTGGTCGTCGACGCGGCGATGAACGATCTCATGCGCCCGGCGCTCTACGGCGCCTACCACCCGATCTGGCCCGTCGTCGAGGTGGAGGGGCGGGCCGAGGCCTCGTGCGAGGTCGTGGGCCCGGTCTGCGAGACCGGCGACTTCATCGCAAAGGGGCGTCGGCTGGCGGTGCCCGAGGCGGGCGGGTTGCTGGCCATCGGGTCGGCGGGTGCATACGGTATGGCGATGGCCTCGAACTACAACCTGAGGCCGCGCGCGACCGAGGTGTTGGTGCAGGGGAGCCGGGCGCGGGTCATCCGCCGGCGGGAGACGTACGAGGACATGGTCCGGATGGAGCTTGATGTATGAGTAAGGGCTTGGAGAGGTTGCGCGGATCGATCGTCGCGCTGATTACCCCGTTCAACGAGGACGGGTCGCTCGACGAGGGCGCGCTCAAGGAGCTCATCGAGTGGCACATCGCCGAGGGCACGGACGGGATCGTGCCGTGCGGGACGACGGGAGAGTCCGCGACGCTCTCGCACGCCGAGCACGAGCGCGTCGTCGAGCTGACGGTGACGACGGTGAAGGGGAGGGTGCCGGTCATCGCGGGCGCGGGTTCCAACTCCACGACCGAGGCGATCCGCCTGACGCGCCACGCGGAATCGGTGGGCGCGGACTTCGTGCTCTCGATTACGCCCTACTACAACAAGCCCACGCAGGACGGGCTCCGGGCCCATTTCCTGGCCATCGCCGAGGCGACGACGATCCCCATGGTGCTCTACAACGTGCCGGGACGGACCGGGGTGAACATGCTGCCTCCCGCGGTGAAGGCCACGGCCCAGCACCCGCGCATCGTCGGCATCAAGGAGGCCACCGGCGACCTCAAGCAGGTGAGCGACGTGATCGACCAGTGCCCGAGCGACTTCGTCCTCCTGTCCGGCGACGACTTCACGATCCTGCCGACGCTGGCCGTCGGCGGGAAGGGTGTCATCAGCGTGACGGCCAACGTCGCGCCGAGGCTCAACGCCGAGATGGTGCGGGCGTGGGAGAAGGGCGACTGCGCGCGGGCGAAGGCCATTCACTACGCGATGCTGCCCCTGGCCACGGCCCTCTTCGGGGAGGCCAATCCGATCCCGGTGAAGGCGGCGGTCGCGTTGCAGGGCCGGTGCCGTAATGTCGTTCGTTCACCGCTGACCCTGGCGTCGACGGCCACGACGAAGGCGCTGACGGAGGCGATCAAGGGCCTCGAGTCGTTCCGGTAGACGAGCTTCAAACGCGAACCGCCGCCCGGAGGGATCCGGACGGCGGTTTTTTTATGGGGAGTGGGGTTGGTGGGACTGGCGGCGTGCCGGTCGTCTACCGGCGATTGTTGCCGCGGCTTCCCTCCGAGCGGCCGGGGTTGGAGGGGTCGACGCCGCCCGGATCGTTGCCGTGACCGTTGTCGTCGTGGGTGTTGGTGTTGCCGCTGTTTCCGCCGCTATGGCCGTTGCCGTTACTGCCGGATCCGCCGGATGAATTCCCGTTATTTCTCTCGTTGCGGCCTTCGTCGCGCCGCTCGTTACGCGGGTTGGCACGCTCCTGGTCGCGTTCGCCGCGGCGCGCTCCGTCCCGGGCCCCGTTCCGGGCCCCGTCGCGTCGTCCTTCGTTGCGCGCGTGTTTGTCCCGCGTGGGGGCGGCGTCGCGTCGGCATTCCGGGGTGGGCGCAGGGGCTTGGGCCCCCGGTCGCGCGTGTTCGTTACGACGCTCGGTCACGCGAACCGGCTCGCGGCGGTTTTCGGCGCAGGTAGGAGCCGCGGGGGCGGCGTGGCGAACTCGGGCCGAGGGAGCGGACTGGTATCGGGAGGCGTTGGATCGCCCGGGGTCGGCCTCAGCGGCAAGGGCGATGCTACCCAGAAGAAGAGCGGCGACGACGGTCGGGACGAGGGACATGGATGGAACCTCCGGAAAGGGTGAGGGTTTCCAGGCACGAGGGTGCCCGGGAACGACGCCGTTGCCGCGGAAACTGGAAGCGGCGTCAACGGTCCGCCGGCTCCTTCGCACCAGTGAGGGATGCTTACGGGATTGGACGCGGGGGCTCCTTCAGGGTTTAGGTATCTTTTTCCGGGTGATAGGATGTTTCCCAGGACCCCCGAGTTGAACGGCAGGCGACGACCGACGGTTCCGCGAAAGTAGGAGGAACGAGACATGACGACGAGCAAGGGCAATCTCTTGAACCGGATCCGGACGCTGGCCCTGGCGGCCGCCGCGCTCATCATCCTGGGGCTCGTGGCACAGAACCTGTGGCGCGGACACCGAGAGAGCCAGGTCGGCAGCCGCGAAGTCCCCTTGAAGTTCGTGCTCGCCCCCGACCATGGCCAGAAGGTGACGCCGGATCAATTGCGGGCGCTGACGGATTTCGTGGAGAAGGAGTGCGGGCTCTTTCTTGAATTTCGCGTCGCCGCGTCGCCACTTGAGGCCATCAACGCCTTCGACGGCGAGCGTGGCACGCCCGGCGATATCGGGCTCTTGAGCCTCTTCGAGTATGGATTGGCGCGCTACGAGTACAAGGTGGAGGCCTCCTTGCAGGCCTTGCGCGGGTCCGGAGCCTCGAGCTATGCGGGCGTGGTCGTGGTGAAGGCGGAATCCAGCGACCGGGCGGTCGCCGACCTCAAGGGCGAGCGCGTGGCGTACGCGGATCCATTCTCGACGAGCGGATTCATCTTTCCCGTGCGACTCTTTGCCGACGCCCGCGTGGATGTCGTGCCCGTCTTCACGGGCAGTCACGAGCGATCCCTGGCGGCGCTCATGGAGGGGCGCGCGGACGCCGCCGCGACGTACGAGGAGGTTGTCGCGAATGATCCGCGATTTCGGATCATCGCGCGCACGGATTCCATTCCCAACGAGCCGCTCTTCATCCGTGCCGGGCTGGATAACGCCAAGCGCGCATCCCTGAGCGCGGCGATCATGAAGTTTGCGGCGACCCCCGAGGGCCAGGCGGTGCTCAAGGACATGGCCGACATCACCGGCTTCCAGCCCGTCACCGACGCCGAGTATCGCCCGGTCTTCGACGCGATCAACGCCGCGGGAAAGACCGTCTACGATGTCGTGCCGGAGGGCACGCGCCTCGAGGCCGCACGCCGTCAGATCGACTTCATTCTCTGAGATTTCGTCGGCGGTAACGGGGCGGAACGCGCTGGCATTTCCAGGCCCAGTCGTGGCAGAATACCCCGCTTCCAGACCCCATCGTCCAGAGGCCTAGGACACGGCCCTTTCAAGGCTGTAACGCGGGTTCGAATCCCGCTGGGGTCGAAGCGTGCGAAGCACGCGCAGATCCCCATAGATATTGCGCGGCAGGATGCCGCGCATCCGTTGGGATTCGCGGATCGGCAGGAGCCGAGCCGCTATCCCGCTGGGGTCGCGCCTACTACGCGCGACGGGCTGTCGCGCCCTATCCCGTCACCTTGGTTGCGAAGAAGTCCTCGAAGATGGCTTCTCCGGCCTCGTTGAGGCCGACCTGGATGCCGTCGAGGTATTCGTGCATTCCCACTCTCAGGACATCCTCGATGCGGGCATAGTCGATGTCGTTACGCATGCGTCCCAGGCGCCGCTCGGCTTCGCTGCGGTAGGCGTCGCGGTCCGTGCCGGTGATGGCGTGGAGCGACCAGTCGGCGCGCGAAACGCAGTAGCGTAACGCCCTCGGGAAGTCGCGATCGAAGAGCAGGAACGCGGCCACTTCCTGGGGCGCGATGCGTCCCCGGGCCTTGCGATACATTTCCAGGGCGCCCGCGGATCGCAGCAGCGCCGCCCACTGGAGCTGGTCGAAGGGGGAGCCCACGTCCTCGACGCGCGGCAGGAGAATGAAGTACTTCACGTCGAGGAGGCGCGAGGTCTTGTCGCTGCGCTCGAGCATCCGGCCGAGGCGCGCCCAGTGCCAGCCCTCGCCGTGCGACATCGTGGCGTCGGTGATGCCGCCGAAGAGCTGGCTCCCGATGCGGACCTGCGTGCAGAAGTCATGGAGCCGGCTCGGGTCGCCGGGCGTGAACTCCCAGTTCGAGAGCATGAGCCACATGCGGTTCACCTGCTCCCACATCTCCGACGAGATCACGTCGCGGACCGAGCGCGCATTCTCGCGGGCGGCGCGGACGCACGAGAGGATCGAGTTGGGGTACTCCGGGTCGATGGTCAGGAACCGGACGACGTTCTCGGAGTTCGCCACGCTGTAGCGGGACGCGAACTCCTTCTCGTCCCCCGTGATCGTGACGAGCGGTTCCCACTGCTCGTCGATGCCGCCGGGCAGGTCGAGCGTCATCTGGAAGTTGACGTCGATGAAGCGCGAGACGTTCTCGGCGCGCTCGATGTAACGGCTGAGCCAGTAGACGGCGTCCGCCACGCGGCTCAGCATGACGCACCGCCCACAAGCGCGGACGTGGCAACAGCCAC
>CAZJQD010000050.1:0-7884 GCA_964548165.1 uncultured bacterium | reverse complement strand
GCATGACGCACCGCCCACAAGCGCGGACGTGGCAACAGCCACGCGGCTCAGCATGCGCCGTTCTCCGGGCGGTCGACGACCCAGGTGTCCTTGCTCCCGCCTCCCTGCGAGGAGTTGACGATGAGGGAGCCGGGACGCAGGGCCACGCGGGTGAGCCCGCCGGGGGTCACGTAGATGTCGGAGCCGTAGAGGACGTACGGCCGCAGGTCGACGTGCCGGCCGGCGAAGTTCTCGCCGCAGAGCGTGGGGACGACCGAGAGCGAGAGGACGGGCTGAGCGACGTAGTTGCGGGGACTCTTCCGGATGAGCGCGGCGAACTCCGCGCGCTGAGCGGCCGTGGAAGCCGGGCCCATCAGCATGCCGTAGCCGCCCGATTCATGCGCGGGCTTCACGACGAGCGTCTCGAGGTGCTCGAGCACGTACTGGCGATCCTTCTCGTCGAGGCAGACGTAGGTGGGCACGTTCGCCACGATCGGTTCCTCGCCCAGGTAGTAGCGGATCATTTTCGGCACGTAGGCGTAGATGACCTTGTCGTCGGCGACCCCGGTCCCGGGCGCGTTCGCCAGCGCCACGCGGCCCGCGCGGTAGACCTCCATCAGCCCCGGCACGCCGAGCGCCGAGTCGGCGCGGAAGGCCAGGGGATCGAGGAAGTCGTCGTCTATGCGGCGGTAGATGACGTCGACGCGCTCGAGCCCGCGCGTCGTTCGCATCCGCACGCGCCCGTCGGAGACGACGAGGTCGCTGTTCTGCACGAGCTCGACGCCCATCTGCTGAGCGAGAAAGGCGTGCTCGAAGTAGGCCGAGTTGTACGGCCCGGGCGTCAGGACCACCACCGAGGGGTCGGGGACGTTGTCCGGCGCGAGGTGGTGGAGCATCTGGAGGAGCCGATCCGGGTAGTCGTCGACGGCGCGGACGCGGTAGGCCTGGAAGAGCTGGGGGAAGGTGTGCTTCATGTTCCGGCGATTCGCGAGCATGTAGGAGACGCCGGACGGGCACCGGAGGTTGTCCTCGAGGACGTAGATCGTGCCGTCGCTGTCGCGGACGAGATCCGTCCCGGTGATGTGGCACCAGATGCCGCGGGGGGGCTTGAAGCCCGCCATCTGCGGCCGGTACGTGGAGCCCGCGCCGATCAGTTCCGCGGGAACCGCGCCGTCGCGGAAGATGCGCTGGTCTCCGTAGACATCGGCGATGAAGGCGTTGAGGGCGAGAACGCGCTGGCGCAGTCCGTCGGCGACGCGATCCCACTCCCTGCCGTCGAGGAAACGCGGCACGATGTCGAAGGGAAAGATGCGTTCTGTCCCCGCCGTGTCGCCGTAGACGGTGAACGTGATCCCGGACCGGAGCAAGGCGGCTTCCACGGCCCGCTGACGGCGCTCGAGATCGCCGGGCGGAAGCGCATCGAGGCGGCGCACGAACTCGGCCGCTTCCGGGCGCGGACGCCCGGGGCCGGCGAAGAGCTCGTCGTAGAACGTTCCGGGATCGTAGCCCTCGAACCGCATGGCTACAGGCTCCCGGTCCGCGCCGCTGTCATCGTCCCCGCCTCCTGAGCGTCCTTGATCGTGGTCATGGCTCAACCTGCCCTTCAGCAAACTCGATGCCCGATGGAAACGCAAGAGTTCAAAGCGTGCGCCAGCATACGCGCGGCGAAATTGAGCGCCGGCGGGTCAGAAGGGACCGACCGGGGGCTCCCGGCGAGTCTAGGCTCGGCGCCGCGTCCCCAGGGCGCCTTCCACCTTGTTCGCGAGGTCTGCCAGGTCGAACGGCTTATGCAGGATCGAGATCATGGAGACGTCCTTCGCCTCGGTCGAGAGCGTGTCGGGATCGAGCATGCCGGTCATCAGGAAGATCGCGATCTCCGGATTCCGCGCCCGGAGCATGCGCGCGAGGTCCAGGCCGGACCGCCCGGGCATCATCTGGTCGAGGAGAGCGGCGGCGTAATCGCTGCTCGCCATGGCGCGTTCCGCCTCGATGGCCTTCGTGTAGCAGTCGACGATATAGCCGTGCTGCCGCAGGAATAGGGCGAGGCCGGTCGCCAGCGATTCCTCGTCGTCCACGATCAGGATGCGCTCGAGCACGGGAGTAGCGCTACGCGCGGCCGCCGCGAGGGACTCGCTCGGGATGGGATCCGCCGATTCCGGGTGCCTCGCCCTCGTGTCGGCCGAGGTCAGCGGCAGCGTGAAGGAGACCGTGGAGCCGTCGCCACCGCTTCTCAGGTAGAGGCGGCCGCCATGGGCCGTGACCACGCGCTGGCACATGGCGAGTCCAGGTTCGGCGCTGGATCGCTCGCTCGCCGCGCTGAGAGGCCCGTCCTCGAATACCTGCGGCAAGGGACCGATCACCCCTCCGTTGTCCGCGACCTCGAAGAGAGCTTCCTTGCCGCTATGCGCTACGCGGATACCCAGGCGCCCGCTCTGGCGCTGTGCCATCGCATTCCTCGCCCTCAGGATGAGCGTCAGGAGCACCTGGTGAATTTGAGAGGAGTCGGTCTCCACCAGGAGATCGGGGGCCAGGTCCGTGGAGAGGCTGATGCTCTCCGTCTCGAGCTGATGGCGTTGCAGTACCAGCACGTCCCGGGCGATGTCCGCCGCGTCCCTCATGACCTTCTGGGCCGAGCGGGGACGAGCCAGGGTCATCAAGCCCCGGACGATGGCGCCGCCGCGCGTGATCTGCTCGGCCAGGGTGGAGAGGGTTGACGTGATCGCGGGATCCGTCGAGAGCTCGGGCCGGTTCCGCAGCAGCTGGAGCTGGGTCTGGAGGATGGCGAGGATATTGTTGAACTCGTGGGCGACGCCTGCGGACAACTGCCCGATCGTGGCCTGCTTCTCCGCATCCAATAGGGCAAACTCGGCCCGGCGACGGGCCGTGGCGTCCTCGGCCATGACCAGCAGATGTGTCTCGCCATTGCGCTGGAAGGTGCTGAGGACGCAGTCGAGATCCAACCGCTGGCCTGCCAGATTCAGTTCCGCCGAGAACCTGCGGGAACCTCCGCGGGAGAGCACCCATTCCGCCTCTCGAACGAGCCCCGCATCGGTCCAGGGTGGCCACGACCGGAAGTTGCGCCCCAGGAGCAGGGAGGTCGATTCGCGGAAGATGCGTGCCGCGTTCTCGCTGGCGAAGATGCAGGCGCCGTTCGAGCGGAACGCGAGGATGGCAGGGGAGGCGGAGTCGATGATCTTCTGGTTCAGCTCGAGCGTCTCGTCCAGGGCGCGTTGCGCGTCCCGGCGCGAGGTCGTGTCCTGGACCTGGTAGATGAGCGTGCCGGCGTCGTCCTGGTCGGCCAGCGGGGCAATGGACATCTCCGCCCAGACGATGCGTCCCTGCCGGTGGCGGAGCCGCCTCTCCATGTGCGCGGACTCCACCCGGCCGGCCTTCAGGTCGAGCATCAGGAGCGACTCGGAGTCGCTCAGCCCCTCCGCCGCGAATGATTCCAGGGATTGACCGAGGAGGTCCCCGGCTTCGCGCCCGAGCAGGCGGGCGAAGGCCCTGTTGACCCTCGTGATCTTTCCCTGGGAGTCGACGAGAAGCAGCCCCGTGGCGGCCTCGTCGAAGATCCTGCGGAAGCGTTCCTCGCCCTGGCGCAGGGACATCTCGGCCCGGGATCGGGCCTGCATGCCGAAGACGACCGTCTCCATCATGCGGTTGAGCCCGGAGACGGTCGACTCCAGCTCGTTCGTGGATCGGGATTCCAGTACCCGGGCGTTGCTGTCGCCGGCGGAGAATTGCTCGATGACGTCCCGCATCGCGCAGAGCCGGCGTGAAAGGCGGACCAGGAGCAAGGAGGCGGCGGTGGCCACGAGGAGCGCGAGCGCGAGCGCTTCCTGCAAGGCGGCAAGGAGAGGCCTCGCCTCCAGGGCGGCCACGAGGAGCGTGAAGGCGAAGCTGAAGGCGCCGATCAAGAGCGAGGCAGTGACCGGAATCGTTCGCCACCATGGCACGCCGCGTGCGGCGCCCTGGCGGAGTGTGTGACCGGCGGATCCCACGACCCCATTCTAGCACTATGAGGTGGTATTTGCTGGCCGGCGTCGCTCTTTTCGCCTGTTCTTCCCGCGGCCCGGGGGCTCGCCACGCGTCGATGTGATCTCCCCGGCCACCCCGGGGCCGGTTATCCTTCTCGGACCAGCGCCGATGGCTTGACCCCTCAGGCCAAAGGGGTATTCTCAATGGAGCCATGGCCCTCGCTTCGGTTTTCCCGCTGGTCACCCCCTCGCGTCGTCCGTTCTCCGCCCCGCGGCTCCTTTTCCTGGGGCTGGCCAGTCTGCTCCTCGTCACCTCCGGGTTGCCGGTGCGCGCCGAACAGCCCTACCGGTCCCCGGGAACCCTTCAACCGCACGCCGTCCGACGGGTCCCCGAACCCCTGCCGCCGCCCGAGATCACGGTCACGGTGGAGCCTGCCGAGGTGGAGCGTGGGCAGACGGCGCGGCTTCGCTGGGTTGTCCGTTTCGCCCGCCGGGTGCTCCTGAACGGGGAAGAGATCGCGCCGTTCGGCGACATTCCGGTCTCGCCCGCCTCGACGACGAACTACGTGATCGAGGGTCTCGGCGAAGCCGGTCGCGCGGAGCGCACGGCCACGCTTCGCATCACGTCGCCGCCGGAGCCGCCTGTCGTCCGGTTCTATGCCGTGCCGGATCGCATCCAGCCCGGCGACACGGTCCTGCTCATCTGGAGCGCGCGTGACGCCGTGGCCGTGATGCTTGATGGCCGCCGAGTCGACGCGGAGGGACAGATGCTCGTGCGTCCCGACGGCCCGCGTCGCTACGAGATTGAGGCCCGGGGCGAACGCGCGAGCGCGCGGGCGAGCGCCACCGTGACCATGATGCTGGCGTCCTCGATCCCGCCGGCTCCCCCTGCCCAGCCGATGCCGGCATCGCCCGTCGTCGTGCATTTCGACTTCGATCAGTCGGTGCTGCTGGAACCGGATATAGCCGCTCTCGCGGAGGTCGCTCGGTCCCTGAGGGAGGATGCATCCCTCGTGGTGCGCGTCATCGGGCACACCGACGCTCGCGGCGGTGAACGCTACAATAGGCAGCTCGGCGCGGCGCGCGCCGAATCGGTTCGCACCTGGCTTGCGGGACAGCATGGCGTGAATCCCCTGCGCATCCAGACGGAGTCGCGGGGTGAGGCGGAGCCGATTGCGCCCAACGAGCGGGTCCGTGGAGGGGACAATCCCGAGGGGCGGGCGCGAAACCGTCGCGCGGAGATCCTCCTCCTTCAGAATCCCTGATCCCGATCGCCGGAGCGCTCTGACCCGCCCTGCCGTGGGCGGTGCGTGATCTCCCCGGGGAGGTTCGTTACCTTCTTCACTTGCCGTTCGTCCTTGGGTATTCTTCCCGTGGCGCGAGATTGCGAAGCGCCGCAACTGGAAAGGAGCAACACCCCATGACCACCCGTCCCTTCAACATGTTCGCCGGCCCGGCCATCCTCCCGTACGAGGTGATGGAGCAGGCGCAGAAAGAGCTCCTGGCGCTTCCCGGCATCGGGCTCTCGGTCATGGAGATCAGCCACCGCGACAAGGCCTTCGATGCCATCATCAAGTCGGCGGAAGCCGGGATGAAGAAGGTCATCGGCATCCCGGATAACTACACCGTGCTCTTCCTGCAGGGGGGCGCCTCCCTGCAGTTCGGCATGATCCCGATGAACTTTCTCCAGGGCGGGACGGCCGACTACGTCCACACGGGCGAGTGGGCGTCCAAGGCGATCAAGGAGGCCAAGCTCTTCGGCAAGGTCAACGTCGCGGCCAGCTCCGAGGACAAGGGGTTCAACTACATCCCCGCGCTGTCGTCGCTCAAGCTGACGCCCGACGCGAAGTACGTCCACATCACCACCAACGAGACGATCGGCGGCATCCAGTTTCCGTCCTTCCCCGACACCGGATCCGTTCCCTTGGTCGCCGACATGTCCTCGGATTTCGTCAGCCGCCGCTTCGACTGCTCGAAGTTCGCGTTCATCTATGCCGGCGCCCAGAAGAACATCGGCCCGTCCGGTGTCACCGTCGTCATCATCCGCAACGACCTCATCGAGAAGGGCGAGAAGAACCTGACGACGATGCTGAAGTATTCGACGCACGCGAAGGAGCCCTCGCTCTACAACACCCCGAACACCTGGGGCATCTACCTCATCGATCTCGTCATGAAGTGGCTCCTCAAGAACGGCGGCCTGGCGGCCATGGAGCAGGTCAACGAGAAGAAGGCCGCGCTCCTTTACCAGGCCATTGACGGCTCCGGCGGCTTCTACCGCGGCACGGCCGACAAGGCGTCGCGTTCCCGGATGAACGTCTGCTGGCGCCTCACCACCGAGGAGCTCGAGGAGAAGATGATCAAGGAGGCCAAGGCCGCGGGCTTCCTCGGGCTCAAGGGCCACCGATCCGTCGGCGGGTGCCGCGCCTCGATCTACAACGCGTTCCCGCTGGAAGGCGTCGAGAAGTTCGTCGAGTTCCTGGAGAAGTTCCAGAAGGCGAATTCGTAGGTTCGATTAAACACGGAGCCGCCGAAACACGGGGAACGTCAAAAACGGAGTTGCCGGGAGAACCCAGGGTATCTAGCACAGTGGGTAGCGGGGGCGCGTCAAGTGAGTGCCGGTTACGGTTCTCTTTACGGGTTCGGATTTCTCCGTGTCTCCGTGTCTCGGTGTTTCGTTTCCCTCTCCTCCTCGATCCACGCTACGGCGGCGTGGTTGATGTAGCTCAGGGTGTCGCCCTCGAGGAGCGGAAAAAAGTTCTCCTGCTCGTTGATCCAGTCGAGGAGGCGGACAGCGTGGCCGCCCTCGGGAAGAACGGGGCAATACCCCTGCAGGGTCTCGCCCGTCGTCAGGCGCACGCGGACCAGGGTCTGCCGCCCCGCCTTCTCCAGGATGCCGGCCGGGTCGAGTTCCTTGAGCCCGCGGGCGCGGTCGACGGCGACCAGGACGATGCGCTTCTTGTGGAGCAGGCGCCAGCCGGCGCCGGTGACGTGCACGGGCAGGTAGGGATCCTTGTGCTGGAGGAGATCCATCACCTGCTCGGAACCCTGGTGGCGGGCGGAGAGCGGGGCGAGCGAGAGGGCACCCTCCCACATCTCGCCGTCCATCATCGCCATCCGGACGGTCACCTCGATCTTGGGAACCCTGAGATCCTCCGTCATCGTTGGCCCTTTCCGGCTCGCGGCCCGTCGTCAGCTACTCCTGCCAGGGATCGTCCTCTTCCGACTTCTTCTTGGCGTTCTCGGCGATCTTGGCGAGGTCGAGCTTGATGCCGGCCTCCTCGAGGTTGGTCAGCATTCCCGCCTTGTCCACCGCCTTCATGTAGGCCTCCAGGGGTTCCACCATGCGCTTGCGGACGAAGTGCATGATGGCGTCATTGAGCGTCTGCATGCCGATGTTCGACGAGGTCTGCATCACGGAAGGAATCTGGAACGTCTTGCCCTCGCGGATGAGGTTCGAGATCGACGAGGCTCCGATCAGGATCTCCAGCGCCGCCGCCCGGCCCCCGGCCTTCTTCTTGAGGAGCGTCTGCGAGATGACGCCCTTGAGGGACTCCGAGAGCATCATGCGGACCTGGTTCTGCCGGTCGGCGGGGAACTGGTCGATGATCCGGTCGACCGTCGAGGGCGCGGTGGTCGTGTGGAGCGTGCCGAAGACGAGGTGCCCGGTCTCCGCGGTCTCGATCGCGATCGCGATCGTCTCGAGGTCGCGCATCTCGCCAACCAGCACGATGTCGGGGTCCTCGCGGAGGGCGGCCTTCAGGGCGGCCTTGAACGACTTGGAGTGGACGCCGATCTCGCGCTGGTTCACGAGGCACTTCTTGTTCGGGTGCACGAACTCGATCGGGTCCTCGATCGTGATGATGTGGTCGGGGCGGGTGGCATTGACAAGGTCCATCATGGCCGCCAGCGTCGTGGACTTGCCGGAACC
>CAZJQD010000049.1:0-24350 GCA_964548165.1 uncultured bacterium | reverse complement strand
ACGCGATCGTCACGTCGAGCACGCGAACCGTCCGCCCGCCGTCGAGGGACTCGGCAACGTTCACCGACGACGGGAGTCGACGCGCATCCACGAAGTAGAGAAGAACGCGCCCGTCGGGCATCGCGACGGCCGCAGGCACCGAGGCCTTCTCGAGAAGGGGCTCGGGATCGAGCGTCCACCGCAGGCCGTCCGGGCTCGTCGCCGTGAAGATGCGGTGCGCGCTGAGCTGGTTGCCGCCGCCGCCGTGCGCTACCCCTTGCCCCTGCTGCTGGCCGGTCGAACTGGCACCGGACCCTGAGTGGGATCCCGGCGGAGGCCCGCTCGGCCTCGGACCGCCCGGCGGCGGCGGCCCTCCGGGGCCGCTACCCGGGCCTCGTGGCGAGTAGTCCCAGGGAGCGGCAGACGCCAGCGACGAGACGAGACAGAGAACGAGGAGAGAGAGCGGCCAGGGGCCGGGTGAGCGCCAAGTCATGCTCCCAGTTTATGCAGGGTCCCCCGCGCCTTGTCGCGCGCGAATTCCGGGTGTTTTTGCACGCTCGCCGGTGGCCTCGGCCCGCACCAGGAAGTTGCGGGAGATCCCCAGCCTGGGCGCCAGGAGACCGAGCGCGCGCGTCACGGGACGGTCCACCAGTTTCCACAGGAGCCCTTCGAACTTCGAGGGGTTCGAGTAGAAATTCTCGAGGAGTTCGATCTCGGGACGCCCAAGCAGGTCTCGCTGAAGAACGAGGCTCACGAGCCCGCTCATGTTCTGCTCGTGAACGGCATCCGAGTAGTCGAACGAGATCGTCCCGAAACCGGCCTCGGACAACATCCTCCCGATGCTCTTCGCGGAATAGGCGAAGAGATGCCGCGGTATGTCCTCGACGTGCATCACGCGGTGCTGGAGGCTCGCCGCGTTCGGCACGGCGATGAGGAGCACTCCCCCGGGCTTGAGCCACCTGCTGACGAGGCCGAGGAGCTCCTTCGGCCTGGCGATGTGCTCAAAGACGTGCCACATCGTGATGACGTCGAAACTCGCCTCCGGAAACTCCACCTCCCAGGCACGGCCATACGCCATCGGGACGCCATAAGGATTCGGGATCTCCCGGGAAATCTCGACGCCCTGGATCTCCCACCCCCTGCGGCGACAGACCTCGAGGAATTCCCCCTTCTGAGCCCCGATGTCGAGGAGACGGCCCGGCGCCGAGGGAAGGAGGTCGGCCTTACGAGACAGGTAGGGTTCCCACTGCTCGATCGGATCGCGGTCCGAGATGTAGTAATTCCGGGGGTAGTATCGGCCGATCTCGGCGTCCGAGGGCCGCGGGGAGAGAAAGCGCAGTCCGCAGCCCGCGCAGTTCACCATCGAATACAACAGCGAGTCCGCGCGAAACCAGGTATCGGGAAGCGTGAAGACCGCCTTCAGCTCGACTCCCCCGCACAGCGGGCATTGCTCGATCCGGTCCATGGAGGTCCCCATGATACCCCACCCCCCGAATCCAGTGGTTCGTGTATTTCGTGGATGATGCCTTCGGCCCCCGCCGCGGATAAACTCCGCCGATGACCATCTCCTGCTCCGTGACCGCCAATGCCGATGGCGTCTGGCGTCTTCGCTACACGATGAAGAACGACGGCTCCGCGTCCGAACACCGATCCGTGATCGGGTTTCAACCGATCGCGTCGCGCGTCGAGCGCGGTCGCGCCGGCGAACGCCATGCGGCGCCCGGCGCCCTGCCCGTCTCCTACCGGCCGCTCGATGGCGGCTTCTCCTGGGGCTCGATCACCTGCCGGGGCATTACGACAACCGAGCTGGAGCTCCCGGTTCCGATCTCCGGGAACAAGCGCCCGGGTGCCTGCCTGACCCTGGCCGAGCCGGACTCCCGCGCCTGGCACGGGCTCGGCGAGCGCACCGGTTACCTCGATCGCAAGGGCCGCGTCTGGCGGAACTGGAACACCGATCCCGCCAACTCGCTTCACGAGCGTTTCGATCCCATCTACGTCTCGTGGCCCTTTCTCCTCGGCAGGGACGGCAAGAACACCTTCGGCCTCTTCCTCGACTCCGCCCGCTACTCGCAGTTCGAGCTCGGGGTGGACGAGGGGAAGTCAACGCTGAAAGTGGCCAGCGGATCTCTCGACCTCTACCTCATCCCCGGTCCGCGCCCCATCGACGTCATGCGCCGCTTCCTCGCCCTGACCGGTCAACCCTCGATGCCGCCGCTCTGGGCGCTGGGATACCACCAGTGCCGCTGGGGCTACGAGTCGGAGGCCGATATCCGCGAGGTGGCCGACGGGTTCCACAAGCGCCGCCTGCCGCTCGGCGCCATGTGGCTCGACATCGACTACATGGAGGCCTACAAGGTCTTCACGTTCTCTCGCAAACGCTTCCCGAAGCCCGAGAGACTGGTGCGCGACCTGAAGGCCAGAGGAACGCGCACCGTCGTCATCGTCGATCCCGGCGTGAAGGCCGAGAAGGGCTATCCCGTCTTCGACGAGGGTGTGCGCAAGGGGCATTTCGTTCGCAACCCGGACGGGTCCGACTTCATCGGCGAGGTCTGGCCGGGAAAGACCGCCTGGCCCGACTTCACGCGCGCGGAGGTCCGCGAGTGGTGGAAGGGACTTCACAAGTTCTACGTCGACCGCGGCATCGCGGGCATCTGGAACGACATGAACGAGCCTGCCGTCTTCAATAGCCCCGGGCATACGATGCCGGTCGATCGCCTCCACGGCGACCTGCCGCGCGGGCGATCGAAGAAGCGCTCGGCCGGAAAACCAAGCGGCGCCGTCCTCCACGAGCACGTCCACAACCTCTACGCATCCGGCATGGCCGAGGCCGCGTTCGAAGGCCAGAAGCGCCACCGACCCGACGCCCGGCCGTTCCTCCTGACGCGCGCCGGCTTCCCGGGCATCCAGCGCCACGCCTGGATCTGGACCGGTGACAACACGGCCTCGTGGGAACACCTCGAGATGTCGATCCCGATGCTGGTGAACATGGGCCTCTCCGGCATCCCGTTCTGCGGCGCCGACCTCGGCGGCTTTGCCTACGACACCAACGGCGAGCTCCTGGCCCGCTGGATCTGGCTCGGCGCCTTCAACCCCTTCATGCGCAACCACGCCGCGAAGAACAGCGCGCGACAGGAGCCGTGGTGCTTCGGCAGGAAGGTCGAGGCCATCTGCGCCGAGGCCATCCGATTCCGCTACCGGCTCCAGCCCTACCTCTACACCCTCGCTCGCGAGGCCGTCGAGACCGCGGCGCCCTTGATGCGCCCGCTCTTCTGGGAATTCCCCGGCGACACCGTGGCCGCCTCCGTGCACGACCAATTCATGCTGGGCAGCGCCCTCCTGGTCGCGCCCGTCACCCGCCCCGGATGGAACGCGAAGACCGTCTACCTGCCGAAGGGCGGCTGGGAGTGCTTCTGGACGGGCAGAGCCTACACGGGCGGTCGGTTCGTGACGGTCGACGCGCCCCTGGATCGCATCCCGGTCTTTCTGCGCGCGGGACATGCCGTGCCGCTGGCGAAGACCTCCGCGATCCCGAAGGACGCCTATTGGCGCAACCTGGAATGGCGGGTGCCTCGCAAGGGATCCTGGACCGGACGCGTCTTCCGCGACGCCGGCGACGGTCCTGCGCTACCCAGCGCGAAGGAGGGCGAGTGGACCACGTTCCGCGGGAAGTCGCGCCGCAAGACCCCTCTCGCGATCCCGGGCTTCTGAGCGACTAGCCCGGTGTATTCATGAATTCACACCACGGAGACCACTGGGACCACGGAGAAAGACGAAAGGGACGAATCCGTACGAAAAATGAGCGCCGATTGCTTTACCGCGATTTGCCTGTGATGAAGAGATGGTCCTTTAGCGCCCATACTTTGCCTTGAATTGGTCTTCTCCGTTGTCTCCGTGGTCCCCGTGTTCAAAACTTGCGCATAGATCGGGCTAGGGCGTCAGGACGGGCGAATCCGATTCGCCCGGAATCATCCGATCCAGGGCATCCATCTTCTCGAGCCCCCGAACAAGCGCCGCGCGCTCCTCGGCAGTCAGGCGCGCCTCGGGGTGAGCGAGCGTGTACGACCAGAGCGGCATCTTCTCCGTCTTCACCTCTTCGACGGCCTCGTCGAGCTCGCCGGCCGGCCACTCGGAGAAGTTCAGCGCGTCTCTCCCCTCCCGGACATGCTGAGCGACCATCCACGAGAACGGGGCCACGCGCGAGTACCAGGGCCAGCGCGTCTCGTTGCTATGACAGTCGAAGCAGGCCTTGACGACCAATGCCCGGGTGCCGGCGCTGTCCCAGCGCGGCTCCTCCAGAACCCGAGGATTATCGCGTTCTACCGGAACAAACTGGATTCCGATCATCGCCAGGACGAGGACCAGGACAGCAATCTGAAGCGCACGGCGCCGATTCATCGATCAGGTCTCCGCAACAAGATTACCCCGCCCGGAAGCCGACCGCATCGCCGAATCGTTGGACGAAGCCCGCGCACAGTCGTAGAGTTTCCGGCATGAACAGACTCTCGCTCCTGGCCCTCTCGTTCGTACTCGCCCTCTCGGCCTGCGGCCAGACTCCTCCTCCCGCGCCGCCTCCTTCCGCCCCCATGCCCGACGCGGTCGCCCCGGTGCCCCCTCCGGCCGCGCCGGTCGCCGCCGTCGAATCCTGGACGGACCTCCATAAGCTCCACGAGCCCATGGAGGCCAATGGCGACCAGATGAAGGCCCTGAGAACCGCCGCCCGCGCCGGTGACCTCGCCAAGGCCCTGGCTCAGGCCGAGCTCCTCGCGGCATCGATGAAGGACGTCCGCGCGCTGGCGCAGGGTTTCAACGGCGAGACCCCGGACCGGTTTCGCGCCTTCGCCGACACCGCCGCCGTCGAGGCCGAGACGTACCGCGCCGCGCTCGCCGCCGCGACCGCTCCCGGCGCACCCGCCGCCGACCCGGCCGCGCTCAACGCGAAGCTCGAGACCTTCCGCGCCACCTGCAAGTCCTGCCACGACGTCTATAAAAAGGACTGAGTCTCGGCGACGATCAGCCGGTAACGGAGCCAACCACGGTAGGCTGGATCGCCTTCCCGCCCTTCATCGAGGACGCCAATAATCCGCACGAGGCGCCGATGTCCGGGCCTCCCGAGTATCGCCTCACGAAATGGATGCCGTTCGCGCGGAGCGCGTCGAGAAAGCGGCTGCGTTCCTCGGCCGCCGGCGGCTGAAATCGACCGGAGGGATCATTCACGTCGATGATCGAGAGGCGCACCTTAGAACCTCGGAAGAGCCTTGCTATCCCGGCCGCCTCGTCCGGAGACGTATTCACGCCGCCGATCAGGACCCACGCCAACGGAACGGGCTCCCGCCTCGCCTCCGCCAGCCGGATCATGGACTCCGCCAGTTCCTCGAGGTTGGTCTTCTTTCCGACCGGCAACAACTCGGCGCGGCGTTCCGGGACCGTCGAGGTCAACGAGAGGATGATCCGATACGGATGTTTCTCCTCGCGAAACCGATCGATGAGCGCGGGAAAGCCCACGGTCGAGATCGTGATCCGATCCCCGCGGCTCCGCCCGCCCGAAGGATCGCGGAGGATGGCGCAGGCCTGCATCACGTTCTCGTAGTTCTGGAACGGCTCGCCCTGCCCCTGGAAGCAGATGCTCCAGAGAGGTCGCTCCGGACCTTCCCGCTTCACCGTCAGCACCTGCTCGACCATCTCCCACGGCTCGAGGTTTCGCGTGAACCCGAGTCGCCCCGTCTCGCAGAACGCGCAACCGAGCCCGCAGCCGACCTGCGAGCTGACGCAGACCGACCAGCGTGGTTTCTCCAGGGGAATCCGCACCGACTCGAAGAGATTGCCGTCGCCGGCGCGAAAGAGGTATTTCATGAAGGGATCGCACCGACTCACCCGCCGGTCCGCGATCTCGAGCCGGTCGACGCGACCGCGCGCCCTCAGGGCCGCGACGATCGCCGCGGGCATGTTTTTTATGCCGTCGAGATCATCGCGGTCCAGCCCGACGACGCGCGAGACGATGCGCCTCGCATGGTCGACCGTCATGCCAATGTCGGCATACGCGGCCGCCAGGCTCTCGGGCGTGTGATTTCGAAGATGGTCCTGCATCGAGATATTATCGATGCCGGAGGCACTATTAGCCAGTTTCACGCGCCTGCCCGCCACGAAAGGACGGGCAGGCGCGGAACCAGCGAGTCTTACCTCTTACCTCGCGAGAGCGTTGACCGCGCTCAACCAGGCATCGCGCTGCGCGCTCCAGTCGTCGGCCTGGGCGTCCAGCTTCACCGAGACCTCAAGCTCCACGAGCTTCTCGGCAAGAACCCGGACGCTGGTGGCTGAGCCGACGGCGCGGGACCAGGCATCGCGTCGCGTGCGCCAGTCGTCGGTCTGCGACTCGTACTTGACCGAGGCCTCGAAGGCCTTGATCTGCTGGGCAAGCGCCGCCACGGTGGTGGCCGCGTTCGTGCTGTTCACCCAGGCGGTTCGCTGTTCGCGCCACTCGTCGGACTGCGACTCGAACTTGACCGAGTTCTCGAGCGACAACAGGAGCTGGGCCAGTTTCTGCACCGCGCTCCCAGACACCGCGGCAGATGAGGAAGGCGCGGTCGTCGAGGGGGACGGCAGCGCATTCACGGCGGCCAGCCACGCCGTCCGGGCCTCGCGCCATCCTTCAGCCTGTGACTCGAACTTGATGGACTCCTCCAGCGTGATCATGAGGGCGCCCAGCCGCGGAACCGTCGTCGCCGCAGCGACGTCGCGGATCCACGCGGCCCTTCGCGTTCGCCAATCTTCGCCCTGGGCTTCGAAATTGACCGACTCTTCGAAGGTCTGCATCTGGCGAGCCAGCCCGGCCACCGTGGTGACCGCGGCCGTCTGCCTGAGCCAGGCGTCGCGCCCGGCCTTCCACTCGTCCGTCTGCGATTCGAACTTCACGGAGGACTCCAGCTTCACCAGTAACTGAGCCGCCTTCTGGACGGCGGCGGAGAGGGACACGGCCGACGATGAATTCGCCGACGAGGAGGATGAAGAGGCGGCGGCTCGCATCTCGGAGAGCCAGCCGTCGCGGCGCGAACGCCAGTTGGACGTCTGCGCCTCGAACTTCACGGACGATTCCAGCTCGATGACGAGATTGACGAGCTCGGGCGCGGTGCGGACGGAACCCGCTCGGCGTACCCAGGCGTCGCGGTTGGTGCGCCAGTCGTCGGACTGCGCCTCGTAGGAAACCGAGTTCTCCAGCTCCTGCACCAGGGCCGCCAGCTGCGGGATGGTGCTGGCCGCCGCCAGGCGGCGCATCCAACCTTCACGACTGCTGCTCCAGTCCTCGCTCTGGGCCTCGAGCTTGACCGAGGTCTCCAGCTCCTGAACGAGCGCGTTCAGCGAAGCCGCCCGACCCGGCAACCCGCTCATCGCCAACAATACCAATCCAACCGATAACAGACGCGCCAATCTCATGCACTTCTCCTCATTCTTACTACGATTCGCCAGACGGCGGACAGGCGCGCCTGGGACGCCAGTATCGAGAGTCCGAAGAGCACCGTCAATCTTCAACCCGAACCTTCGCATCAGACGAGTTCGTCTCCGATAAGTTTCATGTGAATTTCATCGCGTGGCAGGGCCTCGCCGCCGTTATCGCGTCGGTCGCGGCCCAGAAGGAGCGCATCTGGCGTTATGAGGGCCCGACACCGTATGATCGCGCCATGACCGACGAGACCGTACGCATCTTCGACGCCACGGCCAACGAGGAACGCATCGTGGCCCGTGTCCGCCACACGGACGCCGAGTGGGAGGCGCTCCTCTCCCCGCTCGCCTACGAGGTCACGCGCCAACACGGGACCGAACGCCCCGGAACCGATAGCTGCTCCGTCCCCCGAGAGCCCGGGCTCTACAAGTGCGTCTGCTGCGGCACTGACCTCTTCGCGGTCGGGCAGAAGTTCGTCAGCGGAACCGGTTGGCCCAGCTTCTGGAATCCCGTCTCCGAGCTCAATATCCGCATCCACCGCGACCGCAGCTACGGCATGGTCCGCGAGGAGGTCCTCTGCGCCCGGTGCGACGCCCACCTCGGGCACGTCTTCGACGACGGACCGCCTCCGACCGGCAAGCGCTACTGCATCAACTCCGTCTCGCTCGCGTTCACCCCCAACTCCCCCGCTTGAACTCCGCTCATCGCTTCTCTCGGCGCGTCCCCGGCGACCTCTCCCCGTCGCCCTGGCACGAAGCCGTCGAGGCGGCACGCGCGCGCGGGCTCGTCGACCTGACAATCGCCAACCCACACGCCGCCGGTCTCGTCACCGAAGCGCTGGGCAACGAATCCATCCCGCTCGATGGCGCCGCCCCCTATGAGCCCAATCCCCTCGGGCTTCCGTCGGCGCGCGCCGCGATCGCGGCCGAGTACGCCGCTCGCGGCATCGCCGTCGATCCGGATCGCATCCTCGTCACGGCCTCCACGAGCGAAGCCTGGTCGCTTGTCTTCAAGACGCTCTGCGATCCTGGAGACTCGGTCCTCATCCCACGCCCCGGCTACCCGCTCATCGAGACCCTCGCCCCGCTCGACGGCGTCGAGCCGACCTTCTACGACCTCGATCCGAAGACGGGCTGGGGTCCAACCACCGAGTGCCTGGAGATCGCTCTCTCGCCCGCCGCCTCGGCCCGCAGCGTTTCCTCCGCGGCCCGCGGCGCTGCCTCCTCGGCCCGCAGCGTTTCCTCCGCGGCCCGCAGCGTTTCCTCCGCGGCACGCACCCGGATCGTCGCCGCCGTCTCCCCCGCCAATCCCACCGGCCGCATCCTCCGCCGAACCGAGCGACGCGCCCTCGAATCCACTGCTGAACGTCTCGGCGCCGCCGTGGTCATCGACGAGGTCTTTGCCCGCTACCCGCTCTCATCGCCGCCGCACGACGCTCTCCCCTCGGCCATCGAAGATCCGCATACCCTCACCTTCGTCCTCGACGGGGTCTCCAAATCCTGCGGCCTCCCGGGGCTCAAGGTCGGCTGGATCGTCGTCGCGGGCCCCGGCGCCGACGACGCCCTGCAACGCCTTGAGCATGTCGCCGACGCCTACCTTTCGCCCTCTGCGCCCGCCCAGGCCGCGCTCACCAGCATCTTCGCCGCAGGAGATCGCATCCGTGCCGCCATCCAGGCACGCACCACCGCCAACCTCGCGACCCTCCGCGCCGCCGTCGCCGCTCCGGGATCCCGCTGGGCCCTGGAAGAACCCGAGGCCGGCTGGACGGCCGTGCTCCGCGACACGCACCACGCCGACCCCACGGAGCAGGACGCCGGTGACCGCGCCGAGGAACTTCTCGCCCGCGGCGTCCTCGTCCACCCCGGATGGCTCTTCGACCTCCCCGACGACCGCATCGCCGTCAGCTTGCTGGCCGCACCCGCGTCGTTCGATGCCAAGCTTCGGGCTATCGGCGGTTTCCTGCTCGCACACTAAGCACAACCGTTCACCTGGGAGTTCCTTGAGTCCCGATACGCCCCGCAACCTGCCGGGCGCCTCGCCCACCTTCTCCTACACCCATTTTTGGTGAGCGGAGCCGCTGCTTCCTCTATAGTCTGCCTCGCATGTTACCGCTGTCCGGACTCCGCCGAGCGCACATGATCTCCGGTGCCACTCTCTTCGTCTCCCTGCTATTCACCGCGGCCGCCTGGCTCTCCTTCAGCGCGTCGGAGGAGGGATTGGTTCGAGAGCGCTTCGTCCGTCGTGCAGAAAATATCGCCACGGAGATCCGTTCCCGCATGCTCGACTATCAGCAGGTGCTAAGGGGCTGCCAGGGCCTTTTCGCCGCCAGCGATCGCGTTTCCTCCCAAGAGTGGAAGACGTACGTGGAACGCCTCGACCTGAACACCCATTATCCGGGCATCCAGGGGATTGGGTTTGGCGCCTGGATGCCGGACGTGCAGACCACGGGACGAGTACCCGTCACATATCTAGAGCCGGCCGATACTCGCAATATCAGAGCGCTTGGATTCGACATGTACGCGGAACGTCGACGCAGAGCCGCCATGGAGTTTGCTCGAGACCAGAACGCTCCCGCCCTGACGGGACGAGTCATCCTGGCGCAGGAGATCGACTCGGACATCCAGTATGGGACCCTGCTTTACCTTCCCATCTTCCGAAATGGGTCTCCCGTGGCCACCGTCATCGAACGCAGGGAAGCTCTCGTCGGGTTCACCTACGGCGCCTTTCGAATGCGCGATCTCGCCAACGCCATCTTCGAGTCCCTGCCGGACCAGGATGTCTTCGTCCGCATCCTGGACGAGGATGACGTCGGCAACGGGGATACACCCCTCGTGGAACGCGCCTTCGGCTCGGCCCGGCCGAGCAGTTCCGATCCCACGCTCCCTACCCACGTCGTGCAAATTCCCGTGTCCGGACGCACGTGGCACGTGGTCTGCACGGCATCACCCGAACTCGTCGCCAGGCTCCACACCGACCGGCCTGCCGCCGTCGCCCTGGGCGGTTCGATCGCCAGCGTCTTCCTCTTCATCGTAGTCCACCTCCTGGCTTCCTCGCGTGCCCGCATCAAGCAACAGGTCGTCGAGAAAACGGCGGCCCTGAGAGAAAGCGAATCGCGCAATCGCGCCATCCTCGATACCGCCATCGAGGCTATCATCGTCATCAATGAGCGAGGCATCATCGAGAGTGCGAACGCCATGGCCTCGCGCATGTTCGGCTGGACCAACGAGGAGATGGTGGGCCAGAACGTCCGCATGCTCATGCCCAATCCTGACCGTGACGCCCATGACGGCTACATCCGCCGATTCACCGAGACGGGCGAGGCGCGCATCATCGGGCATTCGCGGGAGGTCATGGCACTTCGCAAGAACGGGGCGACCTTCCCCGCGCAGCTCGGTGTCAGCGAAGTTCGCGCGGGCGCCGGAGCGAGGCTCTTCACCGGCCTGTTGCGCGATCTCACGTTGGAACGACAGCAGCGCGATCAGATTGCCGAGATCTCCTCCAGGCTCCAGGCCGTCCTCGATGCCGCTACCGAGGTATCGATCATCGCCACCGACCTTAGCGGCAGGATCACGGTCTTCAACTCCGGCGCGGAAAAGTTGCTAGGCTATTCCGCCGAGGAGATGGTGAACAAGCAATCACCGGCCATCATCCACGATCCAGTCGAGGTCGAGGAGCGGAGCCGTGAACTCTCTGCGGAGACAGGGCGCCTGGTCGCGGGTTTCGACGTCTTCGTCGAGCGCGCCCTGCGCGGTGGCGTCGATATCCGCGAGTGGACCTACATCCGCAAGGACGGTGCGCGACGGACGGTCAGTCTCGCGGTGACCGGCGTCCGAGTGAATGACGTACTCACCGGATTCCTGGGCATCAGCATGGACATCACGGAGCGAAAGGAACGTGAGCGGGAGCTCGCCCGGGCGCGGGATGCCGCGGAGACAGCGAGCCGGGCCAAGAGCGACTTCGTCTCGATCGTATCCCACGAGCTTAGGACGCCGCTCACGTCCATCCTCGGCTCGCTCAAGTTGCTCGAACAAGGCGTCGTCGGCGAACTGCCGGTGGACGCCCAGGAGCTCGTCACCATCGCCTCAACCGATACCGAGCGCCTTCAACGGCTGATCAACCAGGTCCTCGACCTCCAGAAGATGGAGTCCGGTCGTCTCGATATCGCGCTCGAGACCGTTGACCTGGAGCCTGTCCTCAGAAGGTCTCTCACCGCCATCGAACCGTACGCCACCAACCACGGAGTCAGTCTCATGTTCGCCATCGAGGAGGCACGGGTGATTGCCTCCCGGGACGCCGTCGCTCAGGTGCTCACCAACCTCGTCTCTAACGCCATCAAGTTCTCGCCGAAGGGAGCGACGGTCGACATCTCCGCCCAGATCGTGCGCGGAACCGGCCTGGAGGGCGACCGTGCCCGGATCGCCATCCACGATCACGGGCCCGGCATCCCGGAGGAATTCCAGGCGCGCATCTTCGGCCGGTTCGAGCAGGCGGGCGACTCTAACCGGCGTAAGCAAGGCGGCACGGGCTTGGGCCTGGCCATCTCCCGTGGACTCGTCGCCCAGATGAACGGGCAGATCGGTTTCGAGACTTCCCCGGAGACGGGGACCACGTTCTGGTTTACGCTTCCCGTCGCATGAAGATCCTGCTCGTGGATGACGAACCCAACGTCCGGCGAATCGCCTCGATCGCGCTCCGAAAGGTGGCCGGTTTCGACGTAGTCGAAGCGGATGGCGGGATCGCCGCGCTCGCCCTGGCCGCATCGGAACGCCCTGATGTCATCCTCCTCGACGTCCAGATGCCCGATATCGATGGCCACGAGACATTCCGACGCCTCGCAGCCACGTCGGAGACCGCGTCCATCCCCGTCATCTTCATCACCGCCTCCGTGGTTCGCGGCGAAGAAGAAACGTGCCTGACCCTCGGAGCCAAAGGCGTCCTGCAGAAGCCGTTCGATCCCATGACCCTCGGCCAAAGAGTGCTCTCCATCCTCGAAGCGTGACAAGCAAAGACGAGAGCGGTCTCGACGACGAACTCGGCGCTATCCGGCAGGAGTTCATAGCCGCACTGCGCCTCCAGACCGCCGACTTCCAACAGTGGCAGGATGCCGTCCTGGCCCTGTCCCCCGCCGCGACCGACGCCGCGCGCCGCACCGCTCACAAGATCCGCGGAACAGCGCCAATGCTGGGATTCACTGATCTTGGCGTCGCTGCAAGCGTTTTCGAGGAGTGCCTGGCATCCGGTACGCAGGATCGAACGAGCGTTTATGCATCATTCCTGGAAGCGTTAAACAGAGCCTGTGAGCAAGACGATAGACAATCCGCCGGCGGCGATTCGGGCAACCGTTTGACGAACGGACCTTCGCCTGCGAATGAAGCCGAATCCGGCAGAATCGCCCGCGTGCTGCTCGTTGAGGACGACCCCGTCGCTGCCCGACTTTACCAGACCAACCTCGAGACCCGTTCTCGAAGCATCACGGTCGCGACTACCGCGGCCCAGGCTGAGAGTCTGCTCACTTCCGATTCCTGGGATCTCCTCCTCACCGATCTCGTGCTCCCCGATGGAGACGGCCGCAATCTCATCGTGCGCGCCCGCGAGGATCTCAGGACGTCGAACCTCCCCATCATCGCGATGACGGCCACGCACCGCGGCAACCAGTTCGTGCGCAGCGAGTGCTATGCGCTCGGCGTCGATACCTTCTTCGAGAAGCCCATCGACCTCGCGACGCTGGCCGCCGCTGTTTCTTCGAAGATCAAGCGCGCCGAGAATGTCCTGAGGGAGGCTCGCAGGGATTCGCTGACCGGCTTGCCCAACCGAGCCGCGTTCCGGGAGGAATTCGGCCGCGCCGCGGGGCTTGCGTCTCGGCGCAAGAGCCCGCTCTCGGTGGCATTCCTCGACGTCGACTTCTTCAAGAAGGTCAACGACACCCACGGGCATGGAAAGGGCGACGAGGTCCTCAAGGGAGTGGCCCGCGTGCTTCGGGACACGCTCCGAAAGTCTGACCTCGTGGCGCGATACGGCGGCGAGGAGTTCGTGGCGCTCCTTCCGGATACGAATGTCGCGGACGCCGGGCAGGCCGTCGAGAAGGCCCTGGTTGCCCTGAGAACCGAGTCTTTTGCGGCTCGAGACGGAGCTCGATTCAGCGTCACATTCTCCGCAGGAGTGGCTCCAGTCGAGCCGAATACCCCGATTGATGATGCCCTCGCCGAGGCCGACCGCCGGCTCTACGAGGCCAAGCAGGGCGGGCGCAATCGCGTCCATGCGGCCAGTCAACTCACGACGCCTCAGGCCCAGACTGAGCCTCGCCCCGAAGCCGCTCCCGGCAGGCTGCGCGTGCTCCTCGCCGAGGACGACTCCCTGACGGCAGGAATCGTCGTCTCGAAACTCCAACGAGAAGGCTGGGCCGTCCAGCACTGCCGCGACGGGATGGCCGCCGATGCCGCCTTCACCACGGGAACTTTCGACGTCGTCCTCCTTGATGGCCAGATGCCGGGCATGGACGGATTCGAGGTTTTGCGCCGCATCCGGGGCAATGCCGCCAATGCACGGGTGCCCATCATCATGCTCACCGCGCTCGGCAATGAGACCGACATCGTCCGCGGTCTCGACCTCGGCGCCAATGACTACATCTTGAAGCCCTTCTCCCCAACCGAGCTCGTGGCTCGCATCCGCCGCCACCTGCGTCAGCCGTCAGCCCAGGCCTGAAGCGCAAGGCCGTGGGTGAAAGCTAGGAAGATAGTCCCAGCGCGTCGGCAACGCGGCGCTTGAACTCCTCGACCTCGAAGGGCTTCCGGATAAAACCGTCCGCTCCGACATCATGCGCGCGGACAACATCATCTGCCGTATTGCGAGCCGTCAGGAAGATCACGTGAATTCCCTTATCGTCCTCGCGCCCCGCCTGCAACACCCCCGCCGGATCGAGCGGCGCTGTCCCACGCGCACGGTCCTCGGGATCAGCCCTATCGACTGCCTCGTACGTGTCGCCCCCCCTCAAGAGGTGGCGGGGAATCCCCGTGCCCAGGGCCCGAATCCGCGCACAGACCTCGAATCCGTCGACACCCGGCATCTCGACGTCGAGCAGAACGAGGTGCGGGTGGAAGCGGCGCAGTTTCAATAATCCCTCGGGTCCAGAGAGCGCGGTCTCGACCTCGATGGGCAAGGACTTCAGGAATTCGCGGACGAAGTGCAGGATGACCTTGTCATCGTCGATGGCCAGCACGCGAAATCGTGCCTGTGCCTCCACCGGCTGAGGCTCCACGTCGGGCTCTGATGGCTTCCCCATGCCCGGAGCCTACCCCATGGGCGTTGAGACGGGAACCGTGTCCTGAGGATGCGCCATCTGGCGGGCATCGCGATTCCGGGAAAGTCGAATCGGAGAGCGCCGATACAAGAGTCCGCGATCGCTCGTGACCGAGTCCGACATGGAGGCAGGCTCCTAGCGCTTCAGGATGTTTGGGTCGACGCATGATGAGCGACATGATGAGAACGAGGCGATCCGCACCTGCCAAATCGCGGTTGCTTCCGCTCGATGAGGTCAATCCTGTGACCGCCACATTATCGGTGCATGTTCCTGGACGCCATGTCAGCCGTAGAATGGAACTATGACCATGTACTGCTAGGGACGGGACCTGCGGAGAATTGACCTGGCATGGGAATCCAATTCGCCCAGCGGCGGAACGACTATCCCCGGCGCGATCCGTGGAACCGTCCTCTCGATAACGGCATCCGTCGGGTCGAGGCGGGCGAAGGGGTCGCTGAAACCGAGGACGCGGTGATTCGCGAAGTCCGCCACATAGACCCGGCCGGCAGCATCGAACGCGATCCCGTAGGTCATGTGCAGCGAGGTGGCCGAGAGCCCGCCTTGATTGGAACCATGCGAGGTCATGTTCGGCTGGCCGAAGACCCGATCCGCGACCGTGTCCGCGAGATTATGGAAGACGAGAACGCGGTGATTCAGGTAGTCCGAGACGTAGACTCGGCCCGCGGCGTCCACGGCGACGCCTCTCGGATAGTTGAGCCCGGTCGATGTCGCACCCCAGCCGTTTCCCGTGAAGGTGCGCTGGCCCAGCACCATGTCCGCCTTCGTATCCGCGAGATCATGAAAGATGAGAACGCGATGGTTGTGCCGATCCGCGACGTAGATCCGACCCGCGACGTCCACCGCGATCCCGTTGGGACGATAGAACGACGTCCGCGAGGTTCCGGCTCCGCCGTTAATCGCTTTCGAGGCGAAGTTCCGCTGGCCCAGGACCTTATCCGCGACCGTATCCGCGAGATCGTTGAAGATGAGGACGCGGTGATTGCTCAGGTCCACCACGTAGACCCGTCGCGCGGAGTCCACGGCGATGTCGGTCGGGCACTGGAACGAGGACGCGGAAACGCCGCCGTTGTTCGCCGCATTCGAGCGGAAGCCCGGCTGACCGAGTACGCGATCCGCGACCGTGTCCGGAAACTTGCCGAACACGAGGACGCGATTGTTGCCCTCGTCCGCCACGTACAGCCGGCCCGTGGCATCCACGGCGAGACCGGATGGGGTATGAAGCGAGGTCGCCGTGATCCCGCCGTTGTTCGCCACCTTCGTCGAGAAATTCGGCTGACCGTAGACGACATCCGCTACCGTGTCCGCGAGGTTCGAGTAGACCAGCACGCGATGGTTGTCCCGATCCGCCACGTAAACCCTACCCGCGGCATCCACGGCGACGCCGGCAGGCGAGTGGAATGTCGTCGCCGATATCCCTCCGTTGTTAACGGGGTTGGAAGTGAAGTTCGGCTGGCCGAAGACGAGATCGGCCCTCCTGTCGCCGGCGCCGCCCAGCGCGTAGGCGGCCGACGCCAGGACCGCCATGGCGACCATGAAGACGCCCGCCAGCCCCGCGCGCACGAGTCGAGGGCGGAAGGGATGCAGAAGAGGAGTATCGCTAGCGTGCGCGGAATCGGGATCGGTCAAAGTTGTGATAGGTCGCCTCGCGAATTGGGATGGGAGAACAGTGAGATCGTACACCCTCTGCCGGGGCCGGGAGATCTATTCGCAGACTTTCGGGATGCCGAGCGCGTAAGGAAGCGTCCGCTAGCCTGATTTATTCATGAATTCACACCACGGAGACCACGGGGACCACGGAGCGAGACAAAAGATGTTAATCCAGACGAAGAATGAATGCCGACTACTTTGCCGCAATTTGCCTGTGATGAAGAGATGGTTCTGTAGCGCCCATACCTTGAATCCATGCCTTGCCTTGGTCTTCTCCGCGGTCCCCGTGGTCTCCGTGTTGAAAACTTGCGAATAGACCGGGCTAGCTTCCCAGGGTCGACCGAAGGGGCCCTGTCCCGGCGGTTTTAGGCCGGAGGGCGACCTTGGGAAGCCAATTTCTGGAGACTAGGCGCCTGACACCCGGGCACGCTTGCGACCCTGATAGACGAGAACGCCCAGCCCGACGGCGAAGAACGTGATGCTGGCGAGGACGAGCGCGGGCAGGGTCAGGATGGGATTCAGAAAGACCATCCGGAGTCCCGCGAGAATGGCAAAACCCGAGGCGGAAGCCATCATGCCGTAACGCTTCACAATGAGCCCCAGCACGACGAGGAAGACCGACTCGGCCAACAACAGGGACGCGTAAAGCATCGGACTCTGGCCCATTGTCTGAAGCAAGGTGGGCAGGCAGAACGCGATCGCGGAGAGAATCCACGCGGACGTCACCAGGAGATCGGCGAGCGTGCCCTGTCTTCCCCGGCGACCGGCCACGAAGCCGGCAACCATGAAGTACAGGCCGAGGGGCACCGCGTACGCCTGGAGGTTCTCGACCTCGAACGCCGCAAGCTCCCAGAGCCCCGAGGCCAGCGCCACGAACGACGCGAGGTAGAGGAGCGGCCGCCGCTCCCATGACTCCCACGCGATCCAGAGAGCGAGCGCGAAGAGGGTCAGCGTTCCCAGGTGCGCAGACCAATTCGTGCCCGTTCCCTCGTATGTGAACTGCGCCAGGCAGCCGACCGCGAATGCTGCCACGGCGACGACGGCGCCGCTCACGCGAAGCACCAGGCTGAACCGGCTCCGGACGGCAAGCCCCAGCGACCAGAGCGCAAGGCCGAGCGTGAGCGCGCTCGGGCCGAACGAGGGTCGGGGCGCGCCCATCCAGTCCAGGTTCGTCAGGACGAGGCCGAAGCTCGTCGCGGCGGGAAACGCCGGCAGCCACGGCTCCCTCCACCGGGCCGTGAAGGCGACGCCGACAGCCGTCGCCACCAGCAATGCGACACTGGCCGGCCCGCTCTCCCCCACCGTCAGGATGATCGCGTGAGCGAGGTGAGCGACGGTGATGATCACGATGGTCCATCGCCAACGCACCCAACCGGTCTTCAGGAGAAGAGAGACGGCCGCGAGCAGAACGACGAGCGGGAGAAACGCGAGCCCCAGGTCCGCCACCGTGGGATTGTCATTCGGAATGAGAGAGACGAGGAAAAACCAGCCCGAGCCCACCGTCCATCCCGCCGCCAGGAGGATCCAGGAGCGGCTCAGGAGAGCAGCCGCAACGAGGGACGCGGTCGCGAGGAAGCCGGCGAGGGCGCCATGCCAGAGGCCGGGGCCGGCGGCATAGAAGTTCGGCTGCGCCGCGATCACAGCCGCCAGGACGCCCAGTGGCAGGAAGGATCGAGCGCCACTCCATCCCCGGCCGAGACGACCGACCACCACGTAGATCACGGATGCGGCGGCCAGGACCATCCCGACTCCCCACCACGGCCCGTCGCAGTACCTCACGACCTGGGCAGCAAAGACGAGCTGAAGCGCGGCGGCGAAGGGGGGCGAGACCGGGTTCGGGTGGCGGAGGTGAGTCAGCCAGCCAGCCGCGATGAGGCACGCCAACGTGATCAGGCCCGCGCCGGTCACTCCCCAGGCGGAGACGACGCACCAACCCGCGAGCGCAGCCAGGGCCCAGAGCCACCCCCATCCCAGGAGGATCCAGCCAAATCTCCGCTGAAGCCAACCGCCGCCTGTCGCGTGGATCGTGACCAGGAAGAGTGCCTGCGCGGCAAAGAGTGGCGCGTACCACTCTTCGAGCCATTGCGCGGCATGATGGAGCGCCAGGAACGCGTTGGAGATCGCGAGCGCGGTGAGAACGGCGTAGAACCTCCCGAGGCCTCCCAGCGTCATCGACGCGTAGGCGAAGACGCACGCGAGCGAGGCGGCCAACCAGAGGAACCGGAGCGCCATCGGGCCTCGTCCCTCGAGATACGAGGCGAGCGCGACAAAGATGAAGGGCAGGAGCAGGGCCGCGGTGCCGACGAAGACGTTGCCGGCCGTCCGCACGATCTCGAAACGGCGACAGGCGAATCCCGCCACGAGGAAGGAGACGGCTCCGAGCGCCGTCAGGATCGTGCGTCCCAGGCCGCCGAGGCTCAGGAGGAAAAGCGCGGCCGTGATGAGCACAAAGAAGGCGCCGAGCGAGACGAGCCCGTTGGCCCAGAGCACCGTCGGATTGAGAGGCTTCCGCGGCGGTCGAGGCGTCGGCGCCGGAGCGGCACTCGGTGGAGGCTCCCATCCCGCATGCGAACGGTAGCGGGCTGCGATGCCCTCGGCCTGGCCCGGATTCAGTTTTCGCTCGCGCACCGCGACCTGGAGAGCCTGGAGGAGATACGCGATCGCGCCCCGCTCCTCGGTCGCCGAGAGCGTCCGCGCGCCGCCGCACCCCGAGCAGACGGCGGCATCACCGGGCAGGTCGGCGCCACAGTGGAAACAGCGCCCTTCCGGCTGGAGCAGGGAACCCGGCGAGTCCTGGTCGCTCACGCGAAGTTCATCCTCGCCACCGCGGAATCAACCATACGCACCCTCGCACGGCGGCGACCGTAACAGGGAATCTCCGGAGCGACAACGCGGATTCTGGCCACCCGGATTCTGGCCACAACGCCGCCGCGCCCCTATCATCCAGGCATGTCCCGTCCCGAGATCCACTCCTACTTCATGAACATCGCGCGCGAGGTGGCCACGCGATCGACCTGCACCCGCAAGCAGGTCGGCGCCGTCATCGTCCGTGAACGCAACATCCTCTCGACCGGCTACAACGGATCGATGCCCGGCATGCCGCACTGCGACGAGGGCGGCTGCGACCTCGAGAACAACCACTGCGTCGCGACCGTCCACGCCGAGGCCAACGCCATCGCCCAGGCGGCCAAGCACGGCACCGCCGTCAAGGACTCCGCCCTCTACACGACCGCCTCCCCCTGCTGGCTCTGCTTCAAGCTGATCGTCAACGCCGGCATCCGCGAGATCTGGTACCGCGAGGCCTACCACCTCGACCCCCGCGTTCAGAAAGCCGCCCGCAAGCTCAAGATCAAGCTCAAGCGCGTCTGACACCCATGACGACCGATGACGAGTTGCTCACACTGGCCGTCCACGCCGCACGCCAGGCAGGCAGCTCGCTCGCAGCTCGATTCCGAGAAGGCCGGATCGGGGAGCGTCGCTACAAGAGCCCGCGGTCGCTCGTAACTGAGGCCGACACGGAGGCCGAGGCGATCATCACGGGCCATATTCGGCAGTGCTTTCCCGACCACGCCATCCTCGCCGAGGAGGGTAGCGAGGGCGCCCGAGACAGCAAAGCCCCCTTCACCTGGATCGTCGATCCGCTCGACGGCACCACGAACTTCGCGCGAGGCATTCCCCACTTCGCCGTCTCCATCGGAGTCGTCGACCATCGCTCCACTCGAACGTCGACCGGCAACGTCTGCGTCGGCGTCATCTTCGATCCCATTCTCGATGAACTCTTCACCGCAACCGCTGACAACGTGGCGACCTGCAACGGAACGCCTATCCGGGTCTCGGAGACTGCCGCCATGGATCTCTCCATCCTGGCTACCGGCTTCCCACTGAGAGAACCGTTCTCGCTCAGCCCTAAACCCATGCTCGTCTTCCAGCGCGCGCAGAAGGCGTGCGAGGATATCCGCCGGCTCGCCTCCGCCACCCTCGACTTCGCCTACGTCGCTACCGGCAGGCTCGACGGCTACTGGGAGGAACACCTCTCACCCTGGGACGTCGCGGCCGGGATGCTCATCGTCGAACGCGCCGGCGGTCGTGTCTCCCCGATCCGCGAAGGTGAAGAGATCCTCGCCACGGGGTCGGTCGTAGCCACGAATGCGGCTCTTCACGACGAACTCGTCGCCCTCACGCGGAGCTAACGTCCTGAATCGGAAATCCGTCGGAGGTTGCTAGCTTCTGGGCCAGGACTCTAGCGCGGCGCCAGGCGAAACCGGGTCAGGACACCGAAGTGGTCGGACACGATCGGCTCCGAGTCCCCGGCAAAGACGATCCGCGCCTCCTCGGGCAGAAGCATCGGGACCCTGTTCCGGAAATAGACGTAGTCGATGTGCGTGCCCCACGTCGTGGTCGGAAGACGCATCGACGCAGTATCCACGACCGTCGCGGCGTCCTCGAATCCGGCGGCCCGCATCGCGGCAGAACCCCGACCCAGGGGCCCATCGTTGAAATCCCCGGCCACGATGACGGCGCGCGCGCCCGTCTCCGTCTCGGCAATCCACCGGTTCAACGCGTCCACCTGTTCGACCAGGCCGGCGCTCTCCCAGCTGAGGTGCGCGGAGTAGACGTCGATCGGTCCGGCGCCCGGCAGATCGATGCGAGCGCGCATCGCCTTGCGGGATGCCGCGTGATCGGTGCGCGATTGGCTGGTCGAGAGCCAGCGGCTCCCGGATCCCCGGATAGGATGGCGCGCGATCACGGCCACGCCCTCCTCCCAGACGTCCCAGCCGTAGTGGGCCCAGTCCCAGGCCGGGCCGTGCCAGGAACCACGCTCACCGCCCAGCCTCTCCATGATGAGCACCGCGGCGTTGTCCTCGCGGAGCGCCGCACCTCCCGGGATCAAGGCACTGTCGCGGTGCTGGGCGCATTCCTGGAAGCAGACGATGTCCACCCGGTTCGCGATGATGAACTCGGCGATGCGAGCGAACTTCGCGAGCTGGTCCGGTTCCTGCCACGTGTGCAGGTTCAACGTCAGGAGCGTCAAGGTCACGAAAGCGGCCGGTTCCGGAGGCATGGGAAAGACTATAGCCCAGCGGCATGGCGCTCCCAAAGCACGCATCCCAGAAAACCCATAACGCGGCCACGAGAACCACCCTTTCCACCCTCGCTCGCGCGTTTTACAATGCCGCATCCCATCAGGAGGTCTGAGTCATGGACAAGGCGCTACGCGAGAAGTTGGCCAAGAAGACGAAGGGCATCGGCGCCGCCGCCATTGCCGTGGCGGTCTCCAGCGCGCTCACCATCATCGCCGGACTCATGGAGACGAAGGAGCTGGGCTTCCCGCTCATCATGAGCGGCATCCTGGGCATCACCGCATGCCTCGGCCTGTCCCTGACCTATGGCGTCCTGAGGGATCTCTTCGAATCAGACAAGCCCTGATCGCCGCCAAGTAGCACGCAACGCGAAACGCCGATCAATCGTCGCTGTAATCCCAGTACGTGCTCCAGGCCGCGCCGGCGAGCGACCGTTCGAGTTCGACGGCCAATAACTTCAACTTGGCCGTCGTGTCTGCGGCCCGGACCTCGTTCCGCCACCGATCCCGGCGCGCCGCCCAATGAGGCATGAAGGCGAAGGGCTCGAGACCGGCATCCAGTCCGATCAGCCCCTCGCCGATCTCCTCCTCCGCCCTCGCGATGATGAGATGCGCAAGCCAGTTGCTCCTCGACCATGTGTCTCGTTGAGCGTCGGACGCGATGCGGTTCTCCAGGTCGAGGAGATACGCGATCAGCTTCGAGATCTCGGGCTCGTCCGTCGGCATCAGGCGCGTCGCCGCCGGCGTCGTCGGCGGGGACACAGTGGTCGAGGCGGCCCCTCCCGTCACGGCGTCGACACGAACGCGCCACGAACCCTGCGCCATGGCATAGAACGTCGTCATCGACTCAGCCTTGATCGATTCCTCCAACCGCCTCAGTTGCCGGGCGACCTGCATCGGCGTGGTTGCCGCCTCCAGCTCGGCCAGCCACGACCGTCTTCGGGATGACCATTCCGGGATCTGGGCATCAACGCGGATATGCATCTCGAGCGTCTTCAGGCCGACCCTCAGGTCGGAGACGTTCATAGCGCGATCGAGAGCGCGGCGCCACGAGGCGCTGTCGGTCCTCCACTCGTTGCTCATGCCCCCGGGCTTGATCCACGGTTCCAGGTTGCGGATCAGCTCTGCCACGAGGGCCACGGTTTCGCGGGCGCCGGCGGCAGGCGGGCCCACCGTCGACCTCGTCGTCGGCGTGGTCAGCGGCACCGTGTCGCGACCCGTCGCGCCGGCTCTCCACGCCGCGGTGACGGCGTCGTGCCAACCAAGTCGGCGAGCCGCCCATGCATCCACGAACGCCGTCCGCGCGACGGCCATCTCCAGTTGCTTCATCAGGTCGGCGAATTGGGCCGGCAACGTTGCCGCCCGGAGCCCGGTGTACCATGCGATTCGCCGCGTGCTCCAGCCCTCGGCCATCCTCGAGGCTCTCACCGAGAGCTCGAGCTCCTGCAGGGCTTTCCGAAACACGACGGGTGATGGGTCGTCGTAGGCGAGCTGGATGACCCACACGGTCCGCGAATCGCTCCACCCGGGAAACTGCGCGTCGACTCGGACATGCTCCTCGAGCTCGCACAACAGCGTCGCCAACCGCCCCAGGACCGGCCCCGGCGTGGCGGCGCCTGGCGTTTGGGAGGGGCGCGCCGTCTCCGCGCAAGCCGGCAACGCCGTAGTCGGGACAAGCAGCAACGTCAGGACGAAGAGGCCGGTCGCGAGGCACACCGGTGCGCTACCAAGCCCCGCGCGCCCCATCATCGAGCACTTACCCGTAGACGAAACTCTCCCGGTATCGATGCCTTCACTACCCACCTCGCGCCCTGCCTGTGATTCACGAACTGTATGATGATACCACTTCACGACACACGATACTCGCCCGTCGAACCTTCGGATTCACGGCGGTGATCACAGCCGATTCACGCTCTTCCGCCGTGCCTCCACATCTTCTATCATTCCCCGCTGCGGCCCTGGAGGTCGCTCACCGGAGGATCACATGGGCGCACTCGACGGCATCAAGGTTCTCGACCTCTCGCGAGTGCTCGCGGGTCCCTACGGCACGCAGATCCTGGCCGATCACGGCGCCGAGGTCTGGAAGGTTGAGATCCCGGGCAAGGGCGACGACACGCGCGCGTTCGGGCCGCCGTTCCAGAACGGCGAGTCCGCCTACTTCCTCTCCGTCAACCGCAACAAGCGCTCCATCACCGTCAACATGAAGCACCCCGACGGCATCGCGCTCGTGCGGGACCTCGCCGCTAAGGCCGACGTCCTCATCGAGAACTTCCGCCCCGGCACACTCGACAAGCTTGGGCTCGATTACGAATCCGCCCGCGCCCTCAATCCCGGAATCATCTACTGCTCCGTCTCCGGGTTCGGCCAGACCGGGCCGTGGTCCCTCAAGCCCGGTTACGACCTCGCCATCCAGGGCATGGGCGGGCTCATGTCGCTGACCGGCGAGACGGACGGCCCCCCGATGAAGGTCGGGACCTCGATCGCCGACATCACCTCCGGTATCTACGCCGCCCAGGGCATCCTCCTCGCGCTCGTCGCCCGCAACCGCACCGGCAAGGGGCAGCGCATCGACGTCTCGATGCTCGACGGCCAGGTCTCCCTCCTCACCTACCAGGCCGGCATATACTTCGCCGAGGGCAAGGCGCCGACCCGCAAGGGCAACCAGCACCCGACCATCTGCCCCTACGAGACCTTCCGCACATCCGACGGCTATCTCAACCTCGCCGTCGGCAACGACAAGCTCTGGCTCGCCTTCTGCGACCTCATCGAGCGCCCCGACCTGAAGGCCGACGAACGCTTCGCCACGAACCCGAAGCGCGTCGCCGTCCGGAACACGCTCTTCCCCATCCTCTCGGAGGTCTTTGCCGCGAAACCGACCTCGCACTGGATCG